>DASWII010000027.1:0-20519 GCA_036397755.1 Gemmatimonadales bacterium
GAGACCGTCCCACCGAACACCACTCCCACTTCCTGCAGCTCCACCTCAACGCGCAGCAGATCACCCGGATCGGCATCGGTCGGCACCGCCGCGAAGATCACGGTCTTCTCGTCGGTCGCCTCGGCGACGGCGATGTCCGTAGCTCCGTCGGACTTGAGCTGGCGGAGCCCGGTCGGGGCGCCTGGGGTCTCGGGAACCGCGACGCGCATGTCCGTCGAGCCCACGGGGTTGCCGCCGAAATCGACCCACGCACTCGACCGGCCGCTCAGATCGGTCGCACGGAGTCGCCAGTGGTACTCGGTATCATCCGTGAGACCAGCGACGGCGACGGTCGCCGTCTGCCCGGATGGGACGAAGAGCCCCGACCGCGTGATGGCGCCGGTGAAGCTGGAATCGACGGGCACGACCTCGAGATCGAGGCGAACCGAGTCCGCAAGATCAGGATCGTCGGTCACACCACGCGCGATGAACCCCGAATCGGCGACGGCGCCTCCGACGGCCAACACGGTCACCCCATCCCGCCGCAACTGCTGGATGCCGGTCGGCGACGTCGGCGGTCGCGGCGTGGCCACGGCGAGAGAGAACGACCCCGTGTCGGCGGCGTCGATCGTCGTGATCTCGATCGCGTACGGCCCCGTCGCCGGCAGCGGGAGGTTGATGACGCACACATCCGGTCCGGCGGTGCGACAGAACTGGGTCTCGAGAAAGATCGGGGCACTGCCGTCGGGAGCGCTGTCGATCAGGAGGAGCGCCGGGAACTCCGCGGTGAGCGCGACGGTGACGGAGTCGCCCTCGAGTCCCGTGAATCGGTACAGCCGCGCGAAGCTCCCGGGACGATGAGGGGACTTGCAGTCGGCTGTGGTGAGCACGCTCTGGAGTGAGTCTCCGGGCGCGATCGGGGGGGAGAGGCACGGGTGCACCGTGAGGAGCACCGGCACGCGGGTGACGTCCGGCGTGCCCTGCGCACCGATTTCCAACGTGTCGCGATACTCCCCGATCTCGAGGCCGACAGGATCGATGGTGACATCCACCGTCGTCGGCGCCGTGCCGCTCGTAGCGCTGATCGCTATCCACGGGCTGCCTTGGGCTCGGGAGAGCGTCCAGCGCAGGGTGCCCGTGCCCGCGTTGGTGATCGTGAGCTCGTGGGTGACCAGCGCTGTACTCCCGACCGCGACCGAGTCCCTGAGCGATGAAGGGGATGCGGCCGGTGTCCCCGCGGGGGGCGGCGTGACCAGGTCGCCAAGCTGACAGGTGGTGACGAGCAACGCGGACGCCAAGACCACTGCGCCCGCTGCCAGGCGACTGGCAACGGGCGCACGGGTCTGCCGTGGCGTCCGTGTTGGTCTCACCAAATGGTCCATTCCCGGCGGGGTCGGAATCGTAAGACCGCCCCGCCACTTGGGTTGGGTGCCGTCCAAAGGGGCAACGCCTGTGCCACACCCGCCCCAATCACGAGCAACGAACACTATCCCATCAATACCTTCTAACGTGTTGTGTTCACTATACTTACATTATCACACCTCACGCGATGCTGGCAGTATACGACGTAACCGTTGCGGCAGGTCAACAGTTCTGGTCGACCCCGCCATTGCGAACTGCATTGCCGCAGTCGGCCCTTACGAGGGTGAGTTGTGGTGCCCCGAATCGGTGCGGAGCCCGCGGTGCGCCGCGGTTGACCGATCGCGTCGGGCGTCCGGGGAGCCGTCGATTCCTGCCTGGGAGACGTCAGGTGTTGACGCCGTCACCTTGCTTGCGCCTACCAGCGAGTCCACGTCGCGGCGGAGGCGGGAGACTTCGTCGACCAAACGCCGCTGCACGCGCGCGGCCCGACGCACCGCCATCACGAGCGCCGCAATCCCCACAACGGCGAACAGCACCGCAGCGCTGCCAAGCACCCCAACCACGATGGTTCCGAGTTCGCCAGCCATCTCCCACTCCGCCGAGGACCGCTACACTACTGCCGTCACCCACTAAGGGGAACGTGAAGACCCCCTGAAGTCCAGCCTTGGCGACCGTGACCGGTCGGCGACACAGAGGAACCAAGAGGCGCGGCGTGGTGTGCCCTGAACTGGTGTCGCTCCCCCGGGGCAACATACACGCAGTCGAAGGCCTTGATCTGCTCCGTCCGATCGCCCAGCAGGACCTCGCCCGCACCTCGCACGACGACCACGACGTGCGCGTGGCCATGTTGTTCGAGTCGCGTGAACCCGCCGGGGGCGACCTCGAAATAGCGTGTCTCGAACTCGACGGCATCCGCCTCCGCGCCCGAGAGCACCTGCCGCGTGACGCCTTCGTAATCCGCTGCGAGACCCTCGTACTGCCGCACCGCAACTCCGTCCCAGCGAAACCCTCCCTGGTCACGAAGCACGCGAGACTGTTCAGCCAACGGAGTGCTCCACGGTCGCGACCAAGTTCCGCACCGCGCGTTCGATATTCCCCGACGCATAGAGGCTGCTGCCGACCAGAAACCCGATCTCCGTGCCAAGGCGATCGATCCATGACGGGACATCCGCAACATCGATCCCACCCCCGAGGATCGGGAGCGCGGGCTCACCCGCCGTCCGCGGACCCCCAATCCGCCGGGCGACGGCGAGCGACGTTTCTCTGCTGACGGGGAATCGGCCGCCGGCGACCGTGAAGATCACGCCGTCACAGCCGGCCGCGGGCAAGAGCGTTCCATACAGCACGTGCGGTGCGATCCCTCGGCCCTCGGAGAACACCGCGCCGCTCATGGTCGGGTGGGCGAGCACGGCCACCCCCGCGTCACGGGCGAGCCGCACCGCATCGAGGCCCTGCAACAACGGGGACACCATGACCGCGGGGCAACCGCAATCGACTGCCCAGGCGACGCGTTCTAGCAGGGAATCACTGGGGCCGGTGATGTTCGGGGCGTAAAGCGTCGTCGTCCCCGACTGCTCCGCGGCGGCGGCGATGGCTTCGCTGCAGCGCGCCACGCGCTCGCGGAACGGCGCCCACGGCTGGTCCGCCAGGCCGTGGTCGTCCTTGATGATGTCCATGCCCCCCCGGGCAAACTGCGCTCCCAGGTTGGCCAACTCCCGCGCCGTCAGGCCCACGGGCTTCATGGCGCCAACCAACAACGGTCTGCGGTGCGTCCCCGTGACTTTGCGAAGCCCCGCGATCCCAAGGCGCGGCCCTCCCAGCACGCTCGTCAGCTCGGCGGGCAGCGCGAGATCCACGACCCGAACGCCCTCCAACAGCGAGACGTTTCCGCAGACCAGGTTGAGGAGTTGGGCGAGATCGGCGCCGACGATGCGAGCGTCGTAGGAGACCTCGACCCGGGAGCGGCCGTTCCGCGACGCCGTCTGGGCCTCGATCCGCCCGACGATCTCGCGCTCGATGTGCTCGGGATAGGCGCCCGGTGGCAGCTCCACCGTCTGTTCGCGGCTGATGGCCTCCGCAATCAACCCGGCCTGCGCGTCCGACGCCGTAATCTCGTACGTGACGTGAATGCGATCGGCCATCAAGACACGCTCGTGCAGTGGGCCGGCAGGCCCCACCGGTCGCGCCGCAGTTTCGTACGGGCTACGCCCCGCCCCGCTGTGCAAGCTCGCGATCGATCATGAGCAGCCCGGGTCCCTTGTCTCCCGCCATCTTGAGCCGGGCGATTAAGGTCTCGAAGGTACGCTCCTCCTCCAGCTGCTCGTCGATGAACCACTGCATATGATGCTGGGTCGCGTAGTCCTTGTGCTTCACCGCCAACTCATATAGCGCCGTGATCGACGCGGACACGATCCGCTCATGCGCCAGCGACTTCTCCAGGACGTCCAGCGGGCCTCCAAACGTCGCCGCGGGCTTTTTGATGCCCTCCAGCACGACCTTTTCCCCGCGGTCCAGGAGATACGTGAACAGGCGCATCCCGTGTCCCATCTCCTCGGCGTGCTGCGCCTTCATCCAGTGCGCGAACCCGGCAAGGTTCTGGCCTTCGAGATACGCGGACATCGACAGATACAAATAGGCGGCCCCGAACTCACGCCCGATGTGCTGGTTGATGGCCTCCACAATCGACTTTTGCATGATCCCTCGCTCCTGCGATCGGTGGGTATTGGGACCACAAATATACCTGACCGTTGGCATTTCGCCCCAGGCATGCGTAACTATTCAAGCATCACAGAGCCAGGCTTCCAAGCGCATGTCCTCCCAAGTGACCACATCCACTTCTCGGGCCGTTGAGCCCGTTCCGCGCGATACGGTCGTGGTCCGCTTTGCTGGGGACTCCGGCGACGGGATGCAGTTGACCGGGTCGCAGTTCACGATAGAGACCGCGCTGGGGGGCAATGATCTCGCGACGTTCCCCGACTACCCAGCCGAGATCCGGGCGCCCGCCGGCACGACCTTCGGGGTGTCGGCCTTCCAGGTGCATTTCGGCTCGGACGTGATGACCCCGGGCGACGAACTGGATGTGCTGGTGGCGCTGAACCCCGCCGCCCTCAAGGTCAACATCGCCGACATCCGGCCGGGTGGGATGGTTGTGGTCGACACCGGGGCCTTTAATGCCCGGAACCTCGCCAAAGCGGGATTCAGCACGAACCCACTCGAGGACGCCACGCTTGCGCCCTTCCAGGTCCTGCGGCTCGACATCTCGCAGCGCACGCTGGACGCCGTCGCACCGTTCGGGCTGGGGCAAAAGGAGGCGCTGCGATCGCGGAACATGTGGACGCTCGGCTTGATGCTCTGGATGTTCGGCCGCGACCGCTCGGCGACGATGGAATGGCTCCGGAAGAAGTTCCAGAAGACCCCCGACATCGCGGAGGCCAACCTCGCCGCCCTGAACGCGGGACATGCGTTCGGGGAGACGGTGGAAGCGCCGAGCGACATCGTCGGGTTCACGGTCGCCCGCTCCGACGTGCCTCCCGGCACCTACCGGACGGTCACCGGCACGGAGGCCCTGGCTTGGGGTCTGACTGCGGGTGCCAGGAATGCCGGACTGCGGCTCTTCCTTGGCTCGTACCCGATCACGCCCGCATCGCCGCTGCTCCACACATTGGCCGGCTTCAAACGATACGGTGTCATCACGTTCCAGGCCGAAGACGAGATCGCGGCCATCTGCGCGGCGATCGGCGCATCCTACGGCGGACAACTCGGCGTGACGGCCAGCTCGGGTCCGGGGATCGCGCTCAAGACGGAAGCCATGGGTCTCGCGGTCGCGACAGAACTGCCGTTGATCATTGTGAATGCCCAACGCGCCGGTCCCTCGACGGGGCTGCCCACGAAGACGGAACAGTCGGACTTGTTCCAGGCGGTCTACGGGCGCAACGGCGATACGCCGATGCCCGTGATCGCCGCCTCCACACCAGCCGATTGCTTCGACGTGGCGCTGGAAGCCGTGAGAATCGCAACACGCTTCATGACGCCGGTCCTGTTGCTGACCGACGGGTACCTCGCGAATGCCGCGGAACCGTGGCTTATCCCTGACGGGGACAGCCTGCCAAAGTTCCCGGTCACCTTTCGCACGGATCCCGAGGACTTCCTCCCGTTCGAGCGCGATCCCGCGACGGGCGCCCGCCCGTGGGTGCGACCAGGAACGCCACAGATGGCACACCGCATCGGTGGCCTGGAGCGGCAGGCCCTCACGGGACACATAAGCTACGATCCGGAAAATCACCAGCAGATGACCGACGAGCGTGCGGCGAAGGTGGCCGGCATCGCCTACGACGTGCCGCTTCAGTCGGTCGCGATCGGACCCGACCGGGGCCCCTTGGCCATCGTCGGGTGGGGATCAACGTATGGCGCGATTCATCAGGCGGTGCGCGAACTGCGGGCCGGCGGACTCGATGTATCCCACATCCACATTCGGTATCTGCATCCGTTTCCGCGCAATCTCGGCGACCTGCTCGCCGGGTTTACGCAGGTACTCGTGCCCGAACTGAACACGGGCCAGCTCGTCCACTTGCTTCGCGGTGCGTATCTGACGCCGGCCGACAGCCTCCCCAAGGTGCAGGGAAAACCGTTCAAGATTTCCGAGATCGTGCAGGCAGTGCGCGATCGACTGGAGGGCGCGCGATGACCACCACGACAGCGCCGGTGCCGCTCAAGCCCAAGGACTACGCCTCGGATCAAGAGGTACGGTGGTGTCCCGGATGCGGCGACTACGCCATTCTGAAGGGCATCCAGAAGACCATGGCGGAGCTGGGCATCGATCCTTCAAACACGGTGTTCGTTTCGGGGATCGGGTGTGCGGCGCGCTTCCCGTATTACATGTCCACCTTCGGCTTCCACACCATCCACGGCCGTGCGCCGGCAGTCGCCACTGGCGTGAAGCTCGCCAATCCCGCGCTCGACGTGTGGGTCATCACGGGCGACGGGGATGGGTTGAGCATCGGCGGCAACCACATGCTGCACGTGCTGCGGCGCAACGTCGATCTCCAGATCCTGCTGTTCAACAACGAGATCTACGGTCTGACGAAAGGCCAGTATTCGCCGACATCGCAACGGGGGACGCGCTCACCGTCCACGCCACTCGGCTCCGTCGACGCTCCGGTCGTGCCGGCGTCCTTCGCGCTGGGTGTGGGAGCACGGTTCGTGGCGCGGTCGGTGGACACGCAGCAGTCCCATTTGGTGGAGGTGCTGAAGCGCGCACATGCCCATCGCGGCGCGTCGTTCGTCGAGATCTTTCAGAATTGCGTGGTGTTCAACGACCAGGTGTTCGCGGCGTTCACGGAACGGGCCGTGGCGTCCGACATGCAGATCGTCGCCGAGCACGGCCGGCCGCTGCTGTTCGGGAGCGACCGGACCAAGGGTCTTCATTTGAAGCCCGGTCGACTCGAGATCGAGATCGTCGAGATCGGGCGGGACGGCATCACCGAATCGGACGTGCTCGTGCACGACGAGCGAAACCGGACCCTCGCGACGTTGCTGGCAGGGCTTCGTCCACCGGCATTCCCAATGGTCATCGGCGTGTTGTACTGCGACCCGGCACCGAGCTATGACGGCGAAGTGCTCGCGCAGCTGGATCGCGCGGGCGCGACCGACATCTGGTCGATCGACGAGTTGCTGCACAGCGGGCATACGTGGAACGTGGTAGGCTAGGCGGGCGCGACACGATCGTCTCGTGAGCGACCAGCCCACCCGTCAGGCGCGGCACACGCACCCGAGTATTCCACCGGAAGCCTGGCTGCCGGCGCGGCGGTTCGCCGAGACGCTGCGGCGGCCGATCGAACGCTTCCTGCACGTGGAAGCTGCCGGCGGCATCATCCTGCTGGCGGCCGCGGCCGTGGCGCTCGTGTGGGCCAACTCTCCCTGGCACGCGAGCTACGAGGCCCTCTGGCACACCAACATCACGCTCGGCCTCGGCCGCTGGGCGTTCACCCGCGATCTCCACTTTTGGATCAACGACGGCCTGATGACCGTGTTCTTTCTCGTCGTCGGACTGGAGATCAAGCGCGAGATCGTGCAGGGGGCCCTCGCGGACCTGCGGCGCGCCACGCTGCCCGTCGCCGGTGCGGTGGGCGGCATGCTGGTACCGGCCCTCATCTACCTCTCGATCAACGTCGGTGGCCCGGGTGAGTCCGCCTGGGGCGTACCGATGGCGACGGACATCGCGTTTGCGGTCGGCGTGCTCATGCTGCTCGGAAATCGCGTGGCTCCGGCCATGCGCATCCTGCTCCTCGCCATCGCCATCATTGACGACATCGGAGCGATCCTCATCATCGCGCTTTTCTATTCGTCGGGCTTCAACGCGGTCGGCGTCGTCGTTGTGGGCGCGGGGCTCGGACTGCTCCTCGCGCTGCGTCGGCTGGGAACGCGACCGGGGTGGGTTTCCGTGGTCCCCCTTGGCGTGATCTGGATCGGCATGTACCTGATGGGCGTCCACCCGACCATCGCCGGTGTGATCGTGGGTCTGGCGGCACCCGTTCGCTCGTGGGTCGGTTCGGAAGGGTTCATGGAACTGGCGCACGAGGCGCTCGACAATTTCCAGGATCGGGCGGCCCGGGGGGCGTCCGACCACGATCTCCTCGCACCCCTGGAGCAGATGGCGTTCGCGCGCCGCGAGGCGATCTCGCCCGCGTTGCGGATCGAGAACGCCCTGCACCCGTGGGTCGCCTACGGCATCATGCCCCTATTCGCCTTGGCGAACGCGGGGGTGCACCTCGGGGGCCTCTCCTTCGGGGGTGAGGGCGCCGCCGCGGTCATGCTCGGGGTCGGGCTGGGTCTCGCCGTAGGCAAGCCGCTCGGCGTGCTCCTCGCGAGTTGGCTCGCGGTCCGCCTGGGGTTGTGCGTGCTTCCAACCGGCGTGCGATGGGGCAGTGTATTCGTGATTGGCGCGGTGGCCGGCATCGGATTCACGATGGCGATCTTCATCGCCGAACTCGCCTTCGTCGACCCGACCCTCCTCGCAATCGCAAAGCTCGCCGTGCTCGGGGCGACGGCGCTCGCCGCGTCCATCGGGCTCGGAGCCGGCGTGTTCCTGCTCGGGGGTGCGGACTCCCGCGACGCCGTGTCCGACAGCGACTTCGAGGCGTCATCTGACTATTGGACCTCCGGCGAACTCCCGCGGATCCGTAAGACACTCGCCGACTAGCGCCACTGGATTCGGCGGCTCCGGGCCGTATGTTTGGGTCTCGATTCGCCGCTCGGGAGATGGAGGATGCCCGGCCTTCGCGAGTTACCCGCCCTGGCGCTGGCCGGCTTCACGATCCTCGCACCGGCAGCCAGCGCGCAGACCCCAGGGGGCATCGTTCGCGCGCCCGCCGGCGCCCGGTACGATGCCGGTGCGCTGCACCGGTGGCTCTTCGGCAACGAGTATCGCGACCTCTGGACAACACCCATCGCCGTCGAGGTGCTGGACCTCGCGACAAGCGCCGAGACATCGAACGTCGAGAGGAACAACGCGTCCCGGGTCGCCTTGGCAGCCGTCTGGAATCCGATTACGGACGCCGACGCCGCCAATGCGGCCAGCATGGTCAGTCGCTCGGCCCTCGATAAGGTCAGAACGGTCTCTCCCGACGGCGAGGTTCAGTGACACGGAAGATTGCGGTCGCCGGGCGACCTGCCAAACCGCCGGCACGACCCCGGGGTGGGACACAAGCGCCTCCGGTTGTTCCGGCCCGCGTGCCGCACCATCTTCCACGGCAGAATCCAACCCGGACGTCTCCCGCGCCATGCCCGACACTCCACATCCCCTCCTGCGCGCCTTTCCTGTGGTGCTGACGATCCCGGTGCAGTGGGGTGAACTGGATGCCTACGGGCACGTCAACAACACCGTGCTGTTCCGCTATTTCGAGTCGGCGCGGGTCGAGTTCCTGGGCCGGTGCGGCTTCCTCACGACCTACGAGGAGGAGCGCATCGGCGCCATCCTGCACTCCACCAGCTGCCGGTTTCGCCGAGCACTGTTCTACCCGGACACCGTCCAGGTGGGCGGACGGTCCTCGGCGATCGCCGAGGACCGCTTCACGATGGAGTATGTCGTCGTCTCGCTCGGCCAAGACGCGATTGCCGCCGAGGGCACCGGTGTCGTCGTGGCGTTCGACTATGCCGCCCGCGCCAAGGTGGCACTGCCCGCTCGCGTCCGTGACGGGCTCGCCGCCCTTGCTTGAGCCGGACTGAGGTTACGCCCTGACGATGGCGTAGTACACCACGTAAAACCACGAGAACACACCGTGCAGAATCGCCCAGAGAATCGACTGGTGCTGTGACCAGGAGATGGCGATCGCCAGCGCTGTGCCGAATCCGACGCCCGACCTGGCCACTTCCCGCCTCATGTCGCCTGCCATTGTCCGTCCTCCTTCGTTCGAGATTGTCACACCGCAGCACCAGAGATCGAGCCCGGTGCTTCCGATCCCTACCCTTCGATGACGTGCCCCCGCCGGGACTGGCCCGCGAGATGCGAGTATGATAGAATCGCAGATCGCCCACGGCACTGTGAGGAATGAACGCTCCCGAACTCCCCGCTCCCGACCATCCGGAATCGATGCCCACGGATAGTGACATGGACGTGTTTGGTATCACGGACGTCGGCAAGGAACGCAAGGTCAATCAGGATCAGTTTCTCATCGGCGCACTCCACAAGCATCTCCGGGTGTACTCCACGAGCTTGCCTGACGTTTCCGACCTGGTGAAATCCGAACGCCTCGCGTACCTGGCGATGGTTGCCGATGGTGTGGGAGGGCACGCCGCGGGGCAGCAGGCCAGCAAGGCGGCCCTCGAAGCGGTCGCGCGCTACGTGCAGAAGAGCATGCAAGCCTACTACTCGGACGACGCGGGGGACTCCGACTTCCTGAACTCGCTTCACGAAGCCGCCCTGCAGTGTCACGAGACCGTGCTGCGCGAGGGAGAAACCAATCCGGAGTACCGCGGCATGGCCACGACCCTGACGCTCGCCATCGGCGTGTGGCCTCGGGCGTACGTGCTGCAGGTGGGCGACAGCAGGTGCTATCTGCTCCATGATGGGAAGCTGGTGCAGATCACGCGGGATCAGACGATGGCCCAGGAACTTGTGGACCAGGGTGTCCTCACGTCGGGTCAGGCCTTCGACAGCCGGTGGGCGCACGTGTTGTCCAGCGCCATCGGCGGATCCTCGGCCGTGCCGCAGGTCACCCGCATCGACCACGCCTGGGACAGCGTCCTGTTGATCTGCAGCGATGGGCTCACCAAGCATGTCCCGGACGAGCAGATAGAGACCCGGCTGCGGACCATGACGTCGGCGCGCACGACCTGTCGCCAATTGGTTGACGACGCGCTCGAGGGCGGCGGTACCGACAACGTCACCGTGATCGTCGGTCGGGTGCACCGGAGTCCGGCTGCGACCGCGACATAAGGAACTCCGCCGGCAGCGAATTGAAGACGGAGGGCGGCGGGCACTGCCAGGCACTACCAGGCGATACCGTAGTCCTCGCCGTGGTTGCTTGACCCGCCCCAAAACGTACCGTGCCGCCAATCGAAGAAGATGGCGTTGATCGGCCCCGACGTTCGGCCGCCGTACGTCAGGTCATATCCCATCTCGCGCAGTTGCTTTCTCACGTACGGCGGCAGCGACTCGTTCACCAGCATGTCTCCGGGACGCGCATCATGGAGATCGAACGAATTGCGCATCTGGTAGCTGTTGAAGTTCGCCGCCTCCGCGGCCTCCTGCACGTTCATGCCGAACTCGACGATGTTGAGGAAGAATTGCAGCAGGTTTTGATCTTGGGTGTCACCACCCTGCACCGCGAACGACAAGAACGGCTTGCCGTCCTTGAGCGCCAGGCTCGGCGTCAACGTGGCGCGGGGACGTTTGCCCGGCTCGATCACGTTGAAGGGATCGTCCACCGGATCGAAGATGAAACTCTGGGCGCGCTGACTCAGCCCCACACCGGTGCGCCCCGCGATCACCGCCGGCACCCAGCCGCCGCTCGGCGTGATCGACACGACCCACCCCTCCTCGTCCGCCGCCTGGATCGTGGTCGTACCCAGGGTAAACGATTCGAGGAACCGCGCATCATCCGCCGCGCTCGTCGTCGTCGCGGCCCGCCCGCGGGGCCATTGCTCCAACAGGTGCCTGAACGGGTTCGTGCCGCCCTGATAGGGATACGGATCTCCGGGACGCACATTCGGGTCGTTGCGATTCGGATTGATCTGCGCCGCGCGATCGCGCGCGTACTCCTTCGATAACAGCCCCGCGATCGGTTCTTCGGGCGGGAAGTACGGGTCACCATAGTAGAAGTCCCGGTCCGCGAAGGCCAGGTTCATGGCCTGGTAGAGCGTGTGGATGTATCGCGCGCTGTTGTAGCCCATGCCGGCCAGGTCGAGCGGCTCGAGGATGTTGAGCGCCTGGAGCAGGACCGGGCCTTGCACCCACGTCGTCAGCTTGTACACCTCGACGCCCTTGTACGTCGTCATGACCGGCTCTTCGATGTGGACCTGCCACCGGTCGAGATCTTCCATCGTGAAGAGTCCGCCGTCTTCGCGCACGCCGCGCACGAGTTCCTCGGCGATGTCCCCACGGTAGAAGCGGTCGTAGGCCGCGTAGATCGCCTCCTTTCGGGTGCGCCCGGCCGCCAGCGCTTGCCGCTCCGCCTCCACGAGCTTCTCCAGCGTGATGGCCAGATCGGGCTGCCTGAAGATCTCCCCGGCTTCGGGCGCCTCACGCTCGGCACCGAGATGCGGCAGGAATACACCCGGTGAGTACGTCCACTGCTTGATCCGCCTCGCGTACCGCTGCATCGAGTTGGCGGTCTGCGCCTCGATCGCGTATCCCTCCGCCATCTGTCTCGCGGGCGCCAGAACCTCTTCGAGACTGAGCGTGCCCCACTCCGCCAGCATGGTGAACAACCCACCGGGCGTTCCCGGGGTGACCGCCGCCAGCGGTCCATACTCCGGGGGAAACTCGTAGCCGTGGGACTTGTAGTACTCGGCGGTCGCTCCGGTGGGAGCCACACCCAACGCATTCACGCCGATGACACGTTGCTCGTGCGGGTGGTAGATGAGCGCCTGCGTCTCGCCACCCCAGCTCAGCACATCGAACATCGTCGCCCCAGCCGCCAGCATGGCGCACGCCGCATCGACGGCGTTCCCACCCTGTTGAAACATCATCGACCCCGCCGCAGCCGACAGCGGCTTGCCCGTGATGGCCACCCAATGCCGTCCGTGCAGCGCCGGCTTCTGCGTTTGTTGCGCTTGCAGCGCGGGTGCGGTGAGCAGCGTGACGGTGCCAACGGCGAGACAGGCTGTGCGAACGCGAGAGAGCAGCATCACCGACCTCCGTTATCGTTCGGGGTGAGCGCGAAGATTGAAACATAGCGCGCCCGACTTGGCGACGCACTGCTGGCGCCCGCAGGCGAACCTCGCCACCTTGTTGACCGACGTGGAGGAGTCGTATGACCTGGCGCAACGCACCTTTCGTCACGGTTTGCGCAGTCGCGTTCAGCGCGCCGGCGATCGCGCAGAACGCCGTGCGCGAAACCGTGTTCTACATGACCGGCGGTGATGCCGCGTTCGACAGTTTCCGCGACCATGTCGATCAGATCGACGTGATCGGACCTCAGGTGTACGCGGTTGAAGGGGACGGTGTCGTCTGGGGCGCGGTGGACCCTCGCGTGCTGTCTCTCGCCAAGCAGGCGAGCGTCAAGGTCATGCCGCTGATTCACAATCCCGGATTCAATCAGGAGAGCATCCACACGCTGCTCGCGGACTCGGCGGCCCGCGCCCGGACCATCGCATCCATGGTGCAGCTCGGACGCGAGTTCGGATATTGGGGCTGGCAGTTCGATTTCGAGAACGTGCACGTGAGCGACACCGACCGCTTCACGGCGTTCTACCGTGAAGCCGCCGAGGCGCTCCACGCGGCCGGCATGACGCTGTCGGTCGCGGTGGTCCCGACCGACGGCCGGCCCGGCCACCTTCCGTTTCACCGCTACATGCTGGCCAACTGGCGCGGGAACTTCGACGTCGCCGCCCTGGCCGAAGCGGGGGACTTTATCTCGCTCATGACGTACGCGCAGCACGGCGGTGTCACGACGCCCGGGCCGATTGCGGGACTCCCGTGGATGCGGCGCATGGTGCAGTACGCGCTGGACCAGGGTGTTCCGGCGGCCAAGATCTCCCTCGGGATTCCCTCATACTCCGGCTACTGGCGACCCGACTACACCGCGTCGCAGGGCGCGAAGGCGGCGGGGGCGGAGGTGTCGTGGAGCAGAGCGCGGGCCCTGCTCGACCAGAATCAAGTGGAGGCTACGTGGCTTCCGGACCAAGGCAGCCACTTGGCGTACTGGGAGCGCTCCGGCACGTTCGAGTGGCTGTTCCTCGAAGACCACCGATCGTTCGCAACCAAGCTCGCACTGCTCGACGAGTTCCCCGGTTTGCGCGGTATCTCGGTGTGGGTGCTCGGCGCTGAAGACCCCGACATCTGGCCGCTCCTGGGTGAGCGGCGACGCCGCTAGGGAAGCGATGGTCTCCCTCCTGCTTGGCGCCACCCTGTTCCAAACGGCGGCGCTCAACGTCATCGCCGACAAGATCGACACATCGATCGACGTCCTGCACTACGAATTCACGATCGAGCTGCCTGACCGGGGGGCGCAGTTCGACGCCACGGCGCAGCTCACCGTCCTCCGGCTGCGCGCATCACCGGTCTTGCGGCTCAATCTCGACGATGCGATGACGGTCTCCGCCGCGGAGGTGGACGGCGTACCGCTCGCGCCGGATCGCTGGAGACAGCATGCCGACACGCTGATTCTCGCGCTCGGCGACGGCGTTGGCGACACCGTCGCGGTTCGGTTGTCCTACGCGGGGACACCCACGCGGGGTCTCCGTATCGGAACGAACGTCCACGGCCATCGGGTAGCGTTCGCGGACAACTGGCCCAATCACGCCCGGGCCTGGCTGCCGACGCACGATCATCCCAGCGACAAGGCGTTGGTCACGTGGCACATCGCCGTGCCCGCTGGATGGGAGGCGATCGCAAACGGAGCGCCCGAGGGCGTGGACACGATCCCCGGAGGCAACGGACGCACGGTGTGGCATTGGGACGAGTCGCGTCCCATCCCCGTCCACACGATGGTGATCGGCGCCGGCGCGTTCGCCATCGGGTTGGTCGATTCGTCAAGCGCCGTCCCGCATGCACTGTGGACGTATCCCGAAGACTCCGCCTTCGCCGCGACGAAACCGTTTGCACGAGTGCAGACCATGCTGGACGTGCTGACTGCGTTCATCGGTCCGTTCCCATATGACAAGCTGGTCCACGTGGAGTCCACCACCCGCTTCGGCGCCATGGAGAACAGCAGCGCCATCTTCTACAACCAGGCGGCCTACGCCGAGCGACGTCTGGGCGAGGGCACCGTCGCCCACGAGACGGCGCACCAGTGGTTCGGCGACGCGGTCGCGCAAAGAGATTGGCATCACTTGTGGCTTTCGGAGGGCCTGTCCACCTACATGGCCGCGCTGTTCTACGACCTGATTGGCGAGCGCGAGCGTTTTCACGAACGTCTCGGCGATGCTCGTGATAGCTACCTCGCGTCAGAGGACGTCGCGGTTGCCATCCTGGATACGTCGGAGGTCGATCCGGGCGAGTTGCTCACGGCGAACCACTATGACAAGGGTGCCCTGGTGATGCACATGCTGCGCCGCGAGGTCGGCGATACCACGTTCCGCGGCATCGTGCGGGAGTACTACCGCCGGTATCGGGACTCCACCGCCCTCTCGGGTGACCTCGCCGCGATCGCGTCCGAGCTGGCGGGTCGAGACCTGACGTGGTTCTTCGAGCAGTGGCTCACGCAACCTGGGTACCCCGTCCTCGACGTCGCGTGGCAGCCCGTGGCGGGGACCGACAGTGTCGAGCTCACCGTGCGGGAAGTGCAGCGCCCGGACTGGGGACGCTACGTCCTCTCCGTTCCGGTCAGTGTGGTGGGGAGTGGCGAGCGCCTGACGACCGTGCGGCTCACGAATGGCGCCGTCATTCGCGTCCCAGCACCCCGAGCGCCCACCGAGATCCTCCTGGATCCGGAAGGGGACCTGCTCGCGGAGTTTCGCGTGCGCCGTGGAGGGTGAGGGACGCGCGCCAGGCGTGTGTTCGGCGCCGACTCCTCGCGCGTCTTTCAAGACGCGCCGCGTGTTCGGCGGGTAAACCCGCCGCTCGGCGCCGGCGGCGACGCGCCCTGAAGGGCGATCGATGGGATGCGTCGTTTACGACGCGTCGCGTGTTCGGCGGGTAAACCCGCCGCTCGGCGCCGGCGGCGACACGCCCTGAAGGGCGATCGATGGGATGCGTCAGCGTCGGAATGCGACTGTTCAAGGTGTGGTGGCCCGTCGACGATCGCTACTGACGTCGTCCGCACCGAGTACGCCGATTGTGCTGAGGGAGCGCTCGGGTGTTTCACACTCGGAGACACGCTTTGCAATAGCCGCACGCTCGACCTGCTTCATCGGGGCGTGCCAGTCCGTCCACAACGCGCCCCGTTTGACAGATCAGCTGCGCGCATGCACCTTAGGCCCGCCCGGCGACCCTCCTCCTCCCATAAGAATTTGGCGCCGGGCGGCACAACGAGCTCGGAGAGTCTTATCAATCTGCAATCAGTCATCGTGGTGCATAAGCGGGATGCGTCACGACTGGAAGAGCGCGGAGAGTTCGAGGCAGCCGTCGAGACCTACCTCAAGATCGTGAGGACGCTGGAGAAAGCTCCAGAGTTGCTCCATGAAGCGCTTGGGGTGTTCAACAAGATCGGTGACCTGCACCGCAAGCTCGGCAACACGGCAGACGCTGTCGAGGCGTGGGAACGTGCTGCGACGCTGTACGCTGACAACGGGCACCACGAGAACGCCGCGGCATTATTCCGGAAGATTCTTCGGACATCCCCTGAACACACTCCAGCCTATCTCGCACTCTCCAAGCTCATGATCCGTCGGGGCGTCTTGGTTGAGGCGAGACAATACCTCCTCGAATACAGTCGTCGGGCGCTCGACGCTGGTGACATTGACGAGGCGTTTGAAGCGTTGCAGAACTACGCCGACCTTTGCCCAGACGATGCAGGAATCCGGTTGTTGCTTGCTCAAGGTTTGCAACGTGGGGCGGATGCCCAAGCAGCAGAGCAGAGCATCAGTGCTGGCCTGGCGTTTCTTGACCTCGCTGACGACCAGGGGGGCGCCACTGAGCGCAGACTCGTGCCTGACAAAGCACCCCACGGCAACGAGGACGACGGTCCACCCGGTGCGGACCAGACGTGATCTTCGAGATTGAGGTCGTCAGCGCGGCAATAGGCGCTGTGCCGTCGGGCTGAAGAGCGCGAGCACGTCATTACATGCCGGAGCGAGGGACTCGCCGCATGTTCGGCGGGTGACGCGCCCGTCCGCGAACGCGGACGGTGCCGGCGAAGCCGGCAAGCCGATCGAGGCCGCTCCGCGTCCGCCGATCAACCCGCCGCGCGGCGCCGCAGGCGACACGCCCTGAAGGGCGATCGATGGGAACCCGAATCTTCACCGTCTGGATGGATAGGACCTCGCGAACCTTGGCTGATCGCCCGTCTTCACCTCCGGCTCACGCTGCCTTCACCAATGGAATCTCACGTTGCGGGCTTGGGATTCTGGTTAGTTCCCGCGGGAACCAGCTCTCCACCAGGGGCGTGACCCGTGCTTGCATCGTCGTGCCGTGCACGTGGCATGCGTCGTCCGACCGGGCCGGGTGCTGTGTACGTCACGGCGCTGGCAGTGGCTGTGCTCGGGTGCAGCGAAATCCTACCTCTTGACAGAGTCGCATCGGTCACGGTGGGTCCAGCGAGCATGCTGGTCTATGTGGGCTACACCGCGCAGCTGCATGCCGTCGCCTGGGATGCAGAGGGAATCCAGTTGTCGAACGTGACAGCGCAGTGGGCCTCGAGCGACACCGCTGTGGCGTTCGTCGACTCCACCGGCCTCGTAAGCGGAGTAAGGGAAGGCGACGCCCAGATTACCGCACGAGTGCAAGCTCTCCAGGGGAGTGCTGCGGTGGCCGTTCGGCTGATTCCCGTCGATACCATCGTGATCGTGACCGAGCGTGACACGATGTGGATTCGGGATGAACAGATGGTGCGTGCCGTATTGCTTACGGCGGGGCGCGATACCCTCACGGATCGGACCGTCAGCTGGCAGGTCTACGACACGCGCGTCGTGACCATGGATGATACGGGCGCAGTGTACGCGCGTGGCGTCGGCACAACCGAGCTGGCCGCCAGGGTGCCGTACCGTGTGACGTATAAGGGCCTCAGGGTGGTGTCGGACTATTCGGCGACGGCCATGGGCGAGATCAGCGCGTGTGGGATTGGAACTGGTGGCGCCCTGATGTGCTGGGGGTCTGGTGAAGCCACGGGCTGCTGCGTGATTCGCGAAACCCCGTTTCTAGTATCTCGGGAACTATCCTTCGCCGACGTCAAGGTTGGGCGCGCGCATGGGTGTGCGTTGGATCCTGGCGGGCATGCGTACTGCTGGGGTTTCAACGAACTGGGCCAGCTGGGAACGGGCACCAGGGAGACGAGCCTTAGCCCGCTCCCGGTGCAAGGCGAACTGACCTTTGCGGCACTCTCGGCAAGTGACGACTACACGTGCGGCCTGACCGGAGACGGGACTGCCTACTGTTGGGGCGGCAATATTTACGGGCGGCTGGGCATTGGACAGAACGGCGGCAGCTTCCCGACTCCGCAGGTGGTCTTGGGCGGACTGCAGTTCTCGGCGATTGACGCCGGTTGGAAGCACACGTGCGCCATCGCAAGCGATAGCACGGCCTATTGCTGGGGCTCAGGATATCTCGGTCGGGACAGCTCAGACTGGGGTCAGTCGACCTACGAACCTGCCCGCGTCATGTCAGAGGTCCCGCTCATCGCGATTAGTGTGGGTGCGGTGCACACCTGTGCGGTTGGGGCGGACGGCGCAGGATACTGCTGGGGTTTGAGCGAGTACGGCCGGCTGGGACTCGGAAACCTGGCGAGTTCGTTGGTGCCGGCGAGAGTTGTTGGGGACCACGTCTTTCGGTCTATTCATGCGGGCCGCGCGCATTCCTGCGCACTCACGACGACGGGCCGGGTGTTTTGCTGGGGCGTGGACGGCGGAGTGCTCGGTACTGGAACGACGAGTCGCGAGTACTCCACGACACCGGTCCGGGTAACGACAGAGTACCCGGTCGTTTGGTTGACTGTCGGAAACGATGCCAGTTGTCTCATTGATACGGAGGCCACCCTGTATTGTTGGGGGGCCTATCGGGACGGGAAGCTCGGCAACGGTGAGTACTTGGACCGGGCATCCCCCACCCGCGTCTTCGGACAACCCTAGCTGGGAAAGTACCCGCACGCTGAGGAGACAACCACGCCACACTCATTTCTTATCACAAATCAGCATTGCGTTCGCGAACAATCGCGGACCCGGACCCGCGCCGCACATCGATTCCCGTGGAGCGCGGCACGGAGTTCTCTTGCGGAACCCTTGCGGAGGGGGGCTCCACGCACGACGGGGGTGTTGGCCGCTTTCTGCAGTGTATCTGGGATGTGTGGAGCCGCCGCCTTTACACTGTCGATCGCGTCGTGCGCAACCGAACCAGAAAGCGTGCTCCTCCAGCGCGATACGGTTAACGCAGACCTCACCGACCCAATCGTCTTCTTCGCGATCGGCGACACAGCGCAACTGATCATCACGGTATACGCGAACGGCCGAACGTCCCGACCGTCGATGACGGACGTGGAATGGGAAATCTCAGGGGCACATACGGTCCTGGTCGATTCCTCGCGTCTTCTGAGAACGGTAGGTTTTGGACAGTCGACCGTCCGAGCTAGGGTTCGAGGCACACCCAGCAACGCGCTCGAAATCCGCGTCGCACGATTCGTGGAATTGGGTATGGGCGTGTGGACGGTTTGTGGACGAACGGATATCGCGGGGAACTACTGCTGGGGAGCAGGCCAGAACGGCCTCCTGGGCACCGGTGCGAGTCGGGTCGACGCCACGCGACCGGTCGCCGCGAGTGCCACTGCCGGCTTGCGGGGGATAGTCGTCGGCGGGACCCACGCGTGCGGGCTCGATCAGGATGGATTCGCGTTTTGTTGGGGTGAGGGGGGCTACCTCGGAACCGGAGATTGGACTGCCAGCGCACAACCACTTCGAGTGCACGCACCGGCCTTCCAACGCCTCACCGCGGGTCGCCGTCACACCTGCGGGTTGACCAGTGACGGGGATGTGTATTGCTGGGGAAGGCCGGATCCTGAGATTCTGGAGCCGGAACGCGTGGGGGGCGGGATCAAATTCGTGACGATGGACGCGGGAGAGGGCTTCACGTGCGGCTTGACCGCCGAAGGGGTCGGATACTGCTGGGGTGCGAACCAGTGGGAGGGAAACCTCGGCACCGGCAGCACGACAGTCGAATGGGTCAGCGAACCGGTGGCGCTCGCCACTGAGGCGATCTTCAAGAGCATTGGAGCGGGCTTCTTTGTGGGTTGCGCGCTAGCGACAGACGGTCTCCCGCACTGTTGGGGGGGCAACTTCACCCCAGTACCAACGAGTGTCTTCCCCTATGAAGGCTACTCGACCCTTGAGGTTGGAGGCGGGTACTCATGCGCCTTGGACATGGACGGGCATGTGTACTGTGCGAACAATGACCCGGTGAACCCGGCGTTTGTCTCACTGCCCGGAGAAGCGCGCTTTTGGTTTTTGACGGCCGGCCTGAATACGATCTGCGGAGTCACCGCTCAAGACGTCCGATGCTGGGGGTACAACGGCAGTGGCACCCTTGGGATCGGCTCTAACAGGTCTTTTAGCACCTCAGAGCCGCTTCGGGTCGCGCGGCCGTAGTATTGCTCGCGTGGATGTTACTCTGACTGTAAACCGCGGTCGATGGTGGCGAACAGCCCGCCGCACGCCGTGAAGGGCGCGCGATGGGCGTGCGTCGTTTACGACGCGTCGCGTCAGCGCCGAGCCGACGCTTTAGCGTCGGAATACCGCCGCGATCGAACCGCGCGCGTTTGCTTCGGCGCCGGAGGCGACCATGCCGGTGGTGACCTCCTGCGGCATTTCGCGGGTATACCATGGGGGTAGGAATGACACCCTCGATGTGAGTTATTTCAGTGCGGTGGGATTTGTGG
>DASWII010000028.1:0-1769 GCA_036397755.1 Gemmatimonadales bacterium
GTGAGCGGGTGACGGCGAGGTTTCGCCGTGTCGAGCCATTCCCCGAGGAGGAGTACGCGGCGCGGTACGGGGCCGCGCGGCAGACCGTCGCCGCGGAATCGCTTTGGATCCCGTCGCTCGGTGCCACCGTCTACCTCCTTCAGGAGAACGGTGACAGCATCACGGCCGAGTACCTTGGCATGGACTTCGATGGCGTGTTGATACGGCCCGCCGCGCAAAGCCGGACCCGCGCCGAGCCCGCCCATGGCCTCACCTCCGTTCGGGTGCCCGGGGAATCACTCGTCACCGGTGGCGCACTCGACAGCCTGGTTAAGGCAGGCACCCTGCCGGTTCGATCATCGCTCGTTCTCGAGTTCTCCCGGAAGCAGGAGGGACGGTTCGCCCCAAAACGCGGTTGCCCGGTTGGAGCGGACCGGGACGACCTGGCGCTGGGTGGGAAGCGCAGTGGACGCCGTCACCTGGATCGTCGTCTGCATCGCCACCTGCGAGCCGATGAACTTCGGGATATCGTGGTAGCGGCGTCGCGCGGGCCAGCATCGTCGCCGCAGGCCATTCGCCCGCAGGCGTGTGCGGCTGGCGATCACGAGTCCGGCTATCCGGTAGGGGCGAACAAGTCCTCGAGCCGGATGTCCAACTCTGGCGCGTCCGGCGCCACGGCCCACACCAGCCGATCGGTCACAATTTCCGGCCGATCGTCCCGGGGGTGCCAGACCTCCACCAACCGGGCGTCCGGATCCACCACCCAATAGGTAAGCACGCCGTGCTCCTGATACAGCTGCCGCTTAGTGATCCGGTCGTACCGCGCGGTGCTGGGGGAGAGGACCTCGACCGCGAGGAGCAGCGTGCGGATGCCGCTCCACTCGTAGCCGGTCTCGCGCACCGGGACCACGAAGACGTCGGGCTGGGCCAGGTCGTCCTCGGTGCCCCATGTGATGTCGGCGGGGGAGACCAGGGGCTGCGCGAGATCTCGATACCGGTTCAGGTATGCCACAAGAAGCCCGCACAGGCGGGTCACGACAAGCTGGTGCAGGTAGCGCGGTGCCGGGCTCACCAGCAACTCGCCGTGGACCAACTCGTAGCGGTTGCCGTCGTTGGGGAAGGCCAGGACTTCTTCGACGGTGTAGCGGCGGGCGGTGTCGGGCATGCCCATAGTATGGATACTCCTCGGCCGAGACGGCAAGCGTGTGGCACGAGGCAATCTGGACCTGGCCCTCCGTCGAACCGGCATCATTCTATCGCGGGATGTATCGAAACCGCGGAGGCTGGCACTGCGGACTAGCAGCGCGCGTTGTCAACGTGGGACCGGGCATCGTCACTTGTTCGTCGCCCGTGACATCGTGGCGGTCGATTGGGTGATTCCCGTCGAGCCCGGGATCGTGCATCTTGGTGTCGCACGGACGGAGTAACACGTACGGCAATCTCGCGGCCCGCCCCCATGCCGCCATCGCAGCATGGATCTCGGAAAGCGTACGGCGCCTCGCGCGCTGGCAAACCCAGAGGATGAACCCATGAACCTGAGACTCCTCCCGCTCGCTCTCGGTTTGGGCATTGTTGCCTGCACGTCGACCAAGCAACAACCGGCCTCCGACACCGCCAGCGTGGCGGCGAGCATCCCGGTCACCACCTCAATTCCCGGCGCGATCCTCGGTGAGGCGCCTCCGCCTCACGGTGCAGCGATCCACTACGTACCCGGTGACGAGGCGACCACGGGATACTTGGCGGTTCCGGACGGCGCGGGGCCCTTTCCGGCCCTCATCCTGATTCACGAG
>DASWII010000029.1:0-25396 GCA_036397755.1 Gemmatimonadales bacterium
GAATGGGACACGGGAGCGGAACACTGACCACACCGGGGCGCTGGACGCGCGGTTTGTGAGTCGCGCGTCTGGGCTCAGGGGTCGGGGAGTGGGAGGCGTTGTGTCCCCACCGTCCCCGCGAGGGTAATATCTATTGATGCGCACCGTCCTGTCCCTCCTCCTTGCCGTATCGGTGGCCGCGTGTTTCGATGGCGGCTTGGGTCCGCCCCAGGGATCCCTGGTCGGCACGTGGGGTGGCGACGATGCCGGGTTCATTGTGACCGACACGAGCGCCCATGCGCACATGGGGTGCACCAAAGGTGACGTGCATGCGCGGATCCTGGCCGACGCGTTCGGGCGTTTCGATGTCTTGGGGGAGTACAATGTCAACGTGTACCCCGTGGATCTCGGGATCCTCCACCCCGCACGCTTCATCGGCCAGGTCACCGGGGCGCGGATGACGCTCACCATCGTCCTCACCGACACGACCCTGTCGTTCGGTCCCGTCTCCTTGAGATATGGGCGGGCGCCGGAGATGGCGATGTGCCCGATCTGCCGGTAGGCCGGGCGAGGGACGCTGGACGGTGGGTCGCCGTACGCGGGCGTTGGAGACGCCGCGCGCGCGCCGGCCCGAGTCGCCAACGCACGCGTCAGTGCCCTGCGGCGCCATGATCTCACCCGCGAGAGCACGGCGGCGTTCGGAGCGAATCGGGCCAAGCGAGCGGGGGGGGACAACTGGACGGTGGGCGCCAGTCGCTATGCGCCGTGAGTTCTTGCGCGGCAAGGGGGAAGGAGAGTACGGCCACGGGTGGGAACCGGCGCCGCCCGGCTCCCACCCGCGGTGCGATCACCGCCGCTCGAAGATCTCGTCGACGGGGATGATCGTGATATCCGAGGCGTCGACCGGTATCGGATACGCGGCGATTTCGATGTCTTCGGCCAGCAAGCTGGCCGGTTTCTCACCGGCGTACGTGATGGGGGTCGGCGCACCGCTCAACAGCTTCTGCTTGAGCCCTTCCGCATCGCTCGTCACGAATACCAACCACAGGTTATCCGTTTGAAGCTGCCTGCCGATCGCGGCGTTGACCTGCTGCCGATCCAAGGCCCCGATCCCTGGCCGCAGGGAGGCAAGGTACCCCGGCGCGGGTAGACGATAGAACGCATCGTCGACTGCGTAGGCGAGTCGCCGCGAGATGGTGGAGCCGTACTTCACCGAGTAGTTGTGGAGGAATCGCTTCGTGGCCTCCACGGCGTCGGCCGTCATGCCGTTCCTCACGAGGGCGTTGAATTCCCTCAGGGCGGCGCGCGTCGCGAACAGCGTGCGGTCATGCAAATCCGTGGGCGATGTTCGCGAGATCGGGCGGATCCAGATCTCGAACAGATGACTGCGCCGCGCGATGTTGACCGGCGGCTGCTGGGTCGTGTAGCCACGGGGGAACGCCTCGATGTAGGCGTAGTCACCGTAGTTCATGCCCCGCGCTTCCCGGATCACCTGGTACAGACGGCTGAACGAATTGCGGTGTTCGCCGAACCAGGATGCCGCGGCGACCATGGCCCAGTAGTCCGGCCCGCCGCGCAGCACTGGGGTGGGGGCGCCGATCGAGATGGGCGCCGCGTCCGCCGGCTTCTCGACGATGATCACCTTGATACCGTCGGGCATCGCCGGCTCCGGGGCGGGGACGCGCGCGACGGCCCCCTGCGGTAGCGCGTCGAACTCGCCCCGCACCTTGGCGGGGAATCCGGTCGGATACCCGCCGCCCACCGCGACCACGAGACCGTTACGGAGATAGTGTTTCGTGTAGAACGCGCGCACGTCGTCCAGCGTGATGTCGCGGACCGACTCGACGTAGCCCTCGGAGGGGTGCTGGTATCGTGTCCCTCGATACGCCGCCCAGAACAGCACGTCCTTGGAGAGTTCCTCGTCGCGCGAGTAGCGGCGGCTGCGTTCGAGGAACGCCAGGGTCTGCGTCTTCACCCGGTTGAAGTCCTCCTCGCGGAACGCCGGGTGCAGCAGGGCGTCGCGAAAGAGGCCGTAGTACTCGTCGAGGTTGTCGCGGTGGACCCGACCGGTGAACACGGTCATTTCCTTGTCCACGTTCGCCCCATACCCGGCGGCCATGGGATACAGCCGCGCCAGGATGGTCTGATAATCCAGCGTCGTCGTCGAGCCGTCGCTGAGCAAGTTCGCGGTGAGCGACGCGAGGCCCTCCTTGCCCTCGGGATCGTTCTGCGATCCGACCTGCACCCAGATGTTGAACGCAATGAACGGCGACTCGGGTTCCGGCAGCGTGATCAACCGGTCGGTTTGCGCGGTCGCGGTGGAACCCCAGGCCGCCGCCGCGAGCACCATCATGAAGCGTGTCATTGGTCACCTCCCGTCGCCTGCATCATCGTCATGACGGTCTTGGCTTCGTTCATGAGGTAGCGCCGCGCCGCGTCCCGAATGTCCTCGGGCGTGAGCGCCTCCAGCGTGGTGTAGTAGTCGTCGATCGCCTCGATGCCTCCCGTGTTGACCACGAAGGAGATCGTCGCACTCGCGACGCTTCCGGCGGTCTCGAGTCCCATGAGGAACCCGTAGCGCCGCGCCCGCTTCGTGTCCGCCAGCCGCTGCGCGTCGGGCAGCTGCGTCTTTGCCGCGGCGATCGTCTCGGCGATCAGCTGCTCGACACGCGGGACGTTCGCCTCCTCGAGCACGGCCGCATACACCGTGGCGAGCGCCGGGTCGCGCTGGAGCTCGAAGAATCCGCCGAGGCCCTGCACGATACGCTCGTCGATGACGAGCTGCTGATACAAGGGAGACGTCGAGCCGAAGGCGAGGTCGCCCAGCACTTCGAGCGCCACGGCCGAGCGATCGGTGGCGCTCCACGCCGGGGCTTTGTAGTTCAGCGTGAGCGTCGGCAGCGTGCGACCGGGGTAGGTGATCGTCTCGCGCCGTTCCCCCTGCTGCGGGGGTTCGACCGGGATGTCCGGTGTCACGTAGCCGGGTTGCCAGCTCCCATAGTGCGCGCGCAGCAACCGCTCCGCTTCCGCGTGGTCGAAGTCGCCGACGAGCACCAGCACGACGTTCTCGGGGCGGTAGAAGCGGCGGTAGAACGACTTGCTGTACTCGTACCCTTCGGGCATCGCCCGGACATCGCGCTCGAACCCGATGGTCGTGTGCCGATACGTGTGCTTGTCGAACGCCAGTTCGCTCAGGCGCTCGTACAGGTAATTGAAGGGGCTCATGATGCTCTGCATCTTCTCCCCAAGCACGGCCCCCGCCTCGGTTCGAAAATCCGGCTCACTGTAGCGCAAGTTCTGGAACCGGTCGGCCTCGAGATCGATGAGTTGCTCGAGGTACTCCGACGCCGTCACCAGGTAGTACACCGTCATGTCGCTGCTGGTGAACCCGTTCCGGTCGGCGCCCATGGCGCTCGTGATGGCGTCGTAATTCGGGTACTTCTCGGTGCCGCGGAACATCATATGCTCGAAAAAGTGCGCGAACCCCGACTTCCCCTCCTCAACCTCGTCCCGACTTCCCGTACGCACGATGGAGTAGTACGCGATCTGTCCGGGCGCTCCGGCCTTGATGAGATACGCCGTGAACCCGTTGTCCAGTCGGACGGTCTGGTACTCGAAGGGGAAGACTCGCTCGCGCTGCTGCGTCGCGGCCGTGCCGCCCACCAGGCACAGCGCCGCGATGGTGGCGAGGATCTTCATCGGCCCTCCTACGGTGAAAGTCTCTACAAAGGTAGTCACGGGTCTCGCTACTCGCTTCACCCCGCGTCGCTGGCCGATGGCGCGCGGCGCGCGTATAGTGGTGGCACGCATGGATCGCCGGTATCGGCCGCGGGCACTGCTCCTGGAGGGATTCGGATGACCGATCGCACCGAACAACGGACGCTCTTCGTCGAGTGTCGGCTGGACGCGCTCGACGCCGACCGATCGCGTGCGACGGTCGTACTCGCGGATCGCGCGAACCGCACATACGAGGGCGTCGGCGAGCACGCCGGCGCCGAGCACGACCTGTGGAGCGTTGCCAAGGCCACGACGCAGGCGTTGCAGAAGGCGCTGGGGCTCCCGGAAGAAGATCTGCGGCTGAAGGACGTGAGCGCCTTCACCATCGACGAGGGCCCGGCGGTGGCCGTTTCGCTTCGCTTGCGCGCGGGTGGTGAGAAACGCACGCTCTTTGGCCTCAGTCAAACCGAAGACGATCGCGGGCGGGCGGCGGCGTTGGCGGTGCTGGGAGCCACCAATCGCGTGCTCGGCAAGGCCTGAGCGCGGGGTTCTTGCGATCGTTGCAGGGGCGCGGCCGGACGGCTACGTTCGCCCCCAGCAAATCCTCCCCTTACGGCGTATTCCGATACGGAACCCTCATGTACCGTGCCCGCATCTCGGGCGGCAGCACTCAGGAGGACACTCGGATGATGAAGCGAAGCCTCATTCTCGCCGTGGCGGTCGCGACCTCCGCGGCCGGCGGACTCCAGGGTCAGTTGAGCCAACCACTCGATGACGAGGCGTTGTCCGCCTTCACCTGGCGGTCGATCGGGCCGGTCAACATGGGCGGTCGAGTGACGGATGTGGAAGGAGTCCCCAGCCCGTCCAAGACGTTCTATGTCGCCGCGGCCAGTGGCGGCATTTGGAAAACGACCAACAACGGGATCACGTTCCGGCCCGCATGGACGGAGCAACGGGTGGTGGCCATGGGCGACATCGCCATCGCGCCAAGCGATCCCAGCCAGATCTGGGCCGGAACCGGAGAGGAAGACTCGCGCAATTCGATCTCGGTCGGCGGCGGGATCTTCAAGTCGGCCGACGGAGGCATGACCTGGGAGTACAAGGGGCTGAAGGAAACGCAGGTCATCGGTCACGTGCTCGTGCACCCGAGCAACCCCGCTATCGTGTATGTCGCCGCGCTCGGGCACGCCTGGGACTCCAACCCCGAGCGCGGGTTGTATCGCACCACGAACGGCGGTACGACGTGGGAGCTGGTGAAGTTCATCAGCGACAAGGCCGGGTTCGTGGAGATCGCGATGCATCCGCGGAATCCGGACGTGCTGTTCGCCGCCTCGTGGGAGCGTGTCCGCGGCCCCTGGTTCCTGCAGAGCGGCGGGCCAGGGAGCGCGTTATGGAAGTCCACCGACGGCGGTGATTCGTGGACCGAAGTGGTGGGCGGCGGGTTCCCGACCGCGATGAAGGGCCGCATCGGGCTCGCGATCAGTCACAGCAATCCCGACG
The DNA here is from genome assembly GCA_036397755.1 of Gemmatimonadales bacterium. GTDB lineage: Bacteria > Gemmatimonadota > Gemmatimonadetes > Gemmatimonadales > GWC2-71-9 > CAMYLY01. Next base: position 5,197 of record DASWII010000029.1, read on the forward strand.
TCATGTATGCGATGGTCGAAGCCGAGAAGGAGGCGGATGGCACGGGCGGCAACGGCCTGTATCGCTCGGAGGACGGCGGCGCCACGTGGGAGAAGCGCAACGACATCAACACGCGGCCGTTCTACTACTCGATGGTGCGGGTCGATCCGTCGAACCCGGATCGGGTCTACTTCTCGTCGGTGCCGCTCCAGTTCTCGGATGATGGCGGCAAGACGTACGGGTCCACGGCCGTGGGCGTCCACACGGACGATCACGCCATGTGGATCGACCCGAACGATCCCGAGCGCATCATCCTCGGAAACGACGGCGGGGTCGCGATCACCTACGATCGGGGTGGCAACTGGCAGTACCTGAACAACATGGCCTTGGGCCAGTTCTACCACGTCAGTTACAACATGGACGTGCCCTACCGCGTGTGTGGTGGGTTGCAGGACAACTACACGTGGTGCGGTCCGAGCCGGGTCGCCGACGGGCAGATCGGGAAATACCACTGGGCGACGATCAGCGGCGGCGACGGGTTCTTCACGGCCCAGGACCCCGAGAATCCGAACATCGTGTGGTCGGAATCGCAGGGCGGCAACATGGGTCGCAGCAACCTCGCCACCGGTGAGCGCACCTCGCTGGTGCGGCCGGATTGGGAAGCGGTCTGGCGACCCTATCAGGACACCATCGTGACGTTGATGAAGGAGGGGGTGCCGGAAGGCGACCCGCGAATCCAATCCCTGCGAACGCGCGCGTCCCGCGACTCCGCGGCGTACGACATGCGCTGGAACTGGAGCACGCCGTTCTTCCAGTCCGTCCACGACCGCCGCCACTTCTATGCGGCCGGTAACATGGTCGTGAAGAGCACCAATTGGGGTGACACGCTGACGCCGATCTCGCCGGACCTCAGCTACAACGACGCCGAGAAGGTCGCCATCAGCCTCACGACCACCGGGGGGATCACGACGGACGCGACCGGTGCGGAAACGTACGGGACGGTCGTTTCCCTGGCGGAGTCGCCCCTGCGGCAGGGGATGCTGTTTGCGGGAACGGACGACGGCCGGGTCTGGATCACCCGCAACGACGGTGGCGACTGGAGCGATCTGACCGATCGATTCCGCGGCGTGCCGAAGAACACGTACGTGAGCAGGATCGAGCCGTCACACGTCGATATCGATCGCTTCTACGTGACCTTCGATAGCCATCGCACCAACGATTTCACGCCGTACGTGTATGTGACGGACGACGGTGGACGACGGTTCCGATCGATTGCGTCGAACTTGCCCACGGGCTCGCTCGATTACGTGCACGTGATCCGTGAGGATCCGCATAACGAGAACCTGTTGTTCGTCGGTACGGATCTCGGCGCCTACGTGTCCACGAACCGCGGCCGGTCCTGGCGGCGTTTCATGGAGGGTCTGCCCGCCGTTCCGGTGCACGATCTCGAGATCCACCCGCGCGACCGCGAGCTCATCGCGGCGACGCACGGTCGATCGCTTTGGATCGTGGACATCGCTCCGCTCGAGGGGCTGTCCGATCGCGTGGTCGCCGACGGCGCAGCGCTGTTCGATCCAAAGCCCGCGTTCCAGTTCGGCATGCCGCCGCGCGGTGGTGAGTTCTACGCGCAGTTCTGGTTCCAGCGGCCAACCCCTGGCGCCGTGGCCGAGGTGAGCTACTACATCGGTGAGCAGGCCGCGGCCGAGCTTCAGGCCGCGTTCGACTCCGTCCGGGCCCAGGCCGCCGCCCAGGGGCCGGGTGCCGGTGGGGAAGCTGCCGCGGGCCTGCAGATGCCGGCACGTGAAGCCGGGGCTGCCCAAGGGGAGAGCGGGGCGGCGGCCCGGGCGATGCCTGCCAGGCAAGGTGCGGGGGCCGGAGCCGGAGCCCCCGCGCGGCGGGCGCCCACTCAGGCCGGCGCCGGTGGGGGTCCGGGATTCGGTGGGCAAGGAGGCCAACGCGGTCCCCAGGTCGAGATCACCGTCACCAACGCCGACGGTGCAGTGGTCAACACGGTGAGGGGACCCGCCGGAGCCGGCATTCATACGGTCAGGTGGAACATGCGTGGCCAGGCGGCCGCGCCCGAGGCACCGTCGCCGTACGCGGTGTATCAGCGCGAGAAGATGGCCGAGCGTGCCAAGTTCGTTGCCGATTCGCTGATCGAGGCGGGTTGGGATTCGATGATGGTACGACGTTCGACGGGGATCTTCACCGGTCAAACCGATCCGCAGGCCGTGATCAGTGCGTTCACGGGCGGCGGAGGGGGTGGCGGCCGGGATCCGGAAGCATTCGTCGAGCGCCCGGCGGAACAGACGGGCGCGGGTCCCGGCGGATTCGGGAGCTTCAGCCAGATGCGGGAACTCGGCGAGATCATTGCGCCGGGACAGAGCACCCGAGCGTTCTTCCGCATGTTTCGTGGCCGCGGCGGCGCGGGGGGAGGGCCCGTCGTGGAGCCCGGGACCTATACGCTCACGCTCAAGATCGGCGACCGGACGTTCACGCGGGAGCTGACGGTGGAACGCGTTGGGGAGTTCACCGGCAACAACTCACCGTTCTGACAGGAGACGATCAAGCGACAATCCCAGAAGAGCCTGCCTCATCTGGCAAAGCAGTAGAACAACCCGTTGCCTCCCGTGGCCTGGAGGTTCTGCTGGCCGCACCCTCGCGAGCCGTGGGCGGAGTTCCACGAGGTGGGATTCTGTCCACCCCCCGTGCGGTCGTGATGACCGAGTTGCGCCGAGCCCTCACCACTGCTGGTCCAGTTGTCGCAGTTCGAGTAGCCCTCGCCGGTAAACGCCGTGCCATCCGGGTTCGACCCCGTGAGGATGTCGTGCATGTTGGGGCTGTCGCCGCGGCCGTTGACAATCCCACCCTTCTCTGTGAGTGACGTCTCCTTGCCGAGCTTGTTGGCGTCGCTGTGCAGTTGCGCCACGCTCTCGGCGACCATCACGCCCTTGGAGTTGTACCACGGGCCGGTGCCGATCCGGTCGCGGGCATCGACAGCCGCGCTGCCGCCCTCATTGATGGTGCTGAGGTAGGCCCGCCACTCGCGATCCCCGGCTCCCACCGCCTCGGCCAGCATGTGGCAGTGCCGATCGCCTCCGGCAAGGCCTCCCAGATCTGCGCCGTTGCCAGGGCCGACGCTGGTGATGAAGAACGTCATCGGCGTCTGCGGTCGCTGCGCCAAGGGTTGCACGCCCAGCAGCAGGAGCGGGGCAAGCACCATCGCAAGCTTCGTCATCTGTACCTCCCATGGAAGCGTCTCTGATCGTCTCCTACCGTCCCTGCAATTCGTACTTCCGCAACACCCTCGGGCCGACCTCGGCGCCATATACGCTGCCCTGCGCGTCCACCGCCACGCCTTCTGCCGCGCTGGTACCCCGGTTGTCGGGGTCCGTCTCGGGATCGGGAATGAACGCGGTCACCCAGCCGGTGCGCGCGCTCCCGATGTAGATGCCGCGGCGCCATCCCGGGTTGCGGGCGGTGTTGGATTCCGAGTCCGCGACGTACAGCATGTCGTTCTTGTCGATGAAGAGCCCGCTCGGCCGCCCGAACTGCGTCCAATTCGCAAGGTGCTTGCCGCTCTGGTCAAAAATGGCGATCCGGCTGTTATAACGATCGCCCACGAACAGCCGCCCCTGAGAGTCCATGGCCAAGGCATGAGGGAACCGCAATTGACCAGGCCCGCTGCCCTCCGCACCGAACGCCATGAGATAGGTGCCGTCGCTCGCGAACTTGACGATGCGATGGTTGCCGTCGGGATCGTGACCGTCCGCCACGAAGATGTCGCCGTTGGGCGCCACGAGCACGTCGCAGGGCTTGGTGAACGTGTCGGGCCCGCTCCCCGCCACACCCGAGGTGCCCAGTGTCAGCAATAGTTCGCCGTCGGGACTGAACTTGCGCACCACATGCCCGATCCCTTCGGGGACCGGCGCGTACCCCACCGCGTCCGCCACCCACACGTTGCCGTCGCGGTCGACGAACATCCCGTGCGGCCACGCGAGCAGCCCGGCGCCGAAGCTCCGGAGCACGCGGCCGGACAGGTCCAGCTGCAGAATGGGATCGAGACCGCTTCCCACACACGAATTGGCTCCGCAGCGTTCGGCGACCCAGATCGACAGACCATCCGGCGCGGGGTACACCGCACTGGTAGCTCCCCACGTTCGGCCGTCGGGCAGCGGAGCCCAGACCCCCTCCACCGCGCGATAGGGGTTCGGTGCCGTCATCTGCGCGGCGAGGTCGCCGCCCATTGCGGTGACAGCGATCAATCCGGCCAGCAGCCCGTACGGGCGGGAGCCCACGTGCATCATCGTGCTGTTCCTCGTCGGAGAGGGAGGACGTGACAATTTACCCGTCCGCGGTGGGCCGGCTAGGCACTCGCCGCCTTCGTGAGCGCGGCGAGGCGCCCGAACGCTCCCCGCAACACCCAGAGCATGCCGCCGACGATGAGTGCCAGCATGAGCCACCGCATCACGGCGGCGGCGAGCATCAGGTCCATGGCGGGCCAGCGGAACTGATACTGCAGGAGTCTCGCCCCCCGCTCGGTCATCCAATGCCACCCCGTGTGTGCCAGGATCACCGAAAGCACGATCGCGCCCAGACGTTCGGACATGACCCGGCGGAACAGGAACTCCAGGGCCGGAATGGTGATGACCAGCACGAACAGTTGCCCGAGTTCGACCCCGACGTTGAAGGACACCAACGACGTGAGCAGGTGGGATCCCGCGAATTGCAAGGTTTCGCGCAGGGCGAACGAGAAACCGAATCCGTGCACCAACCCGAATCCGAAGGCGACGATCCACCGGCGATGGAGCTTCGCGCCCACGACGTTCTCGATCGCCATGTAGACGATGGAAAGCGCGATCAGCATCTCGATGAGCGGGGGGAACCACAGCGCGTTGGGAGCGAGGCCGAACGCGGAGGCGAGGAGCGTGAGAGAGTGCGCGACCGTAAACGACGTGACGATGGGCACCAGGGACCAGAAGCGCCGGAACGGAATCACCAGGCAAAGCAAGAACAGGAGGTGGTCGAACCCGTCGAGGATGTGCTCGAAGCCAAGGGCGACGAAGCGGAACGCGGCCTGGTGCCAGCGGGGATCGAGCCGCACGAGCCCGGGGTCGCCGGTGTACTCGAATGCACGCTCCGCACCTCCCGCGGGCAGGAAGCGCAACACCGTCACCGTTCGGAGTCCGAGATGCGCCATGGCGGGGCGAATCGAGAACTCCGATTCGGCCGCGCCGATCGGATACGCGAGTTGCGCGTCCAGCATGGCCTGCTGCCAGGGCAGGTCCGTGGCGTCGGGCAACGGCGTCGATCCGAGGTGCGCGACCGCCGATTCGTAGCTCCCGAACGCGGGGTCCGACGGCAACGACACCCTGACGCCCGTGATCCGGCGAGCGGTGAGTTCGGAGCCGCCCTCATACAGTTCGAGGTAATTCGCGATCCACAGCTCGGCCGCGTCGTACAGCGCAGTACTGGATTGCGAGATATCGAGATAGTCGGGGCTGCGCACCGGAAAATCGATGTCCCGCATCGCGATCAGAGGGACGCGAACGAGCACCCGGAGCGTATCGCCGTCGGGCTTGACGAACATTCGCACCATGACGTCGCTGGGAATCTCATGGGCCCGCGGCGCCGGCGGCGCCAGCAACATCGCGGCGAGCCAGAGCGACACGATGACCGTGGATCCGCGAGTGCTCGAGCGGTTCCGGATCACGTTCTGCGATCCCCCGTGCGGGCGTCCTCCATGCGGACTGCCTCCTGCCGATTGCCGGACTCGGGAAAGAGAGATAGTCTATCCGCATCGCGCGACGCCCGACAGGCGAGGCCCCGTCCACCCCTCATCCGGAGCAATCGATGCCGCACCGCACCTTTGTCCTTGGCTTCGGACTCGTCGCCATGATCGGCCTGCTGGGGTTCGGATCGGGCGCGATCGAGCGCGCCGCGCGGCAGGCCACGGTCGAGGCTCCCCTGTTCGAGGTGGATCCGTTTTGGCCGAAGCCGTTGCCCAACCACTGGATCCTGGGTTCGGCGATCGGCGTCGGTGTCGACTCCCGGGATCATGTGTTCATCGTGCATCGGGGCAACGGCAACGCGCGCACGGAACTCGGCGCCGCCCAGGATCCGCCGACCGGCGAGTGTTGTGTGCCGGCGCCGCCCGTGTTGGAGTTCGATCCGGAGGGGAACCTCGTCAACACGTGGGGTGGACCGAGCGAGCGGTACACGTGGCCCGTGTCCAATCACGGGCTCACGATCGACCCGAAGGACAATGTGTGGATCGGCGGCAACGGCGAGTCGGATTCCCACATCCTCAAGTTCACCCGCGACGGCCGCTTCCTCATGCAGATCGGGATGCCGGGCCAACCGGTCAACAGTCACAGCACGGAGCACTTCGGGCGGGTGGCCAAGATCTCGTTCGATGCCGCGGGCGACGAAGCGTACGTGGCGGACGGGTACGGTAACCGGCGGGTCGTGGTGCTGGACGCGACCACGGGCGCGTTCAAGCGCTATTGGGGCGCGTACGGTCACCGGCCGGACGACACCGATCTCGGGCCGTACGACCCATCCGCGCCGCCGGCGCAGCAGTTCCGCAACCCGGTGCACTGCGCGGAACCGGCGAACGACGGGTTGGTGTACGTGTGCGACCGTCCCAACGATCGTATCCAGGTGTTTCGCGCCGATGGAACGTTCGTCACGGAGAAGATCATCGCGCCACTTACCCTCGGAGATGGGTCGACCTGGGACATCGCGTTCTCGCGCGACCCGGCGCAGCGCTTCATGTACATCGCCGACGGCAAGAACATGAAAGTGTACGTGATGAATCGCGCCTCGCTCGAAGTCCTCACGAGCTTCGGTGACGGCGGGCGCCAGCCGGGGTTGTTCTTTGCGGTGCACTCGATCGCGACGGACTCGCGTGGCAACATCTTCACAACCGAGACGTACGAGGGGAAACGCGTGCAGCGGTTCGTATATCGCGGCGTCGGGCCAGTGCCGGCGGCCAATCAGGGCGCGCCATGGCCGAAGCGGCCCGCTGACCGATAGACGAACAGGGTTGATCGACCGCATCGTTTTCCGGTAGTGGTCGCGATCGCCTGCGATGCTCCCGACGATTCTCGCTGCCGCGTTCGCGGTGCTCGCCGCGGTCGGCTACCTGGCCGCGGTGCTCTACTGGCAGGAACGCCAGATCAAGGGGCTCGCCTACTTGGGCCTGTCGCTCGAGCATCGCAGGCGCGTCAAGCGCCGGCTGCGCTTCCACTCGCGCCTCCTCACCCCGCTGGCGTGGTTGATCAGCCGGTTCTCACGCGCCGTCCTCGCGAAGGTGAGCTTTCGACACCTGGGAATCACGGGGCCGGTCGGGACCTGCAGTGGAGAGAGCTTCGAGCGCGCCACACGGTATGTGCCCCAACCCGAGGACGTCTTCATCGTGACGCAGATGCGGAGCGGGACGACGTGGTTGCAGCATTTGGTGTATGAACTGCTGCAACGCGGCGCCGGAGACTTGGTGGAATCGGGACGGGCCTTGTACAGCGTGTCTCCCTGGTTGGAGGCCGAGACGGGGGTGCCGGTCGCCGACGCCCCACGCATCGGTGACGAGCGACCCTCCCGCATCATCAAGACCCACCTTCCGGCGCACCTGTGCCCGTTCGACGAGCACGCGCGGTACGTGTACGTCGTGCGACATCCCGTGGCGTGCTTCGCGAGTTGCGTGGATTTCGTCGCGACGAACGCCGGACCGTTCGCTCCCACGCTCGACGCGCTCGAGGCGTGGTTCTGTTCCGAGGAGATGTGGTGGGGGCCGTGGACGGAACATGTGCGCGGATGGTGGAACCGTGCGGAGCGATGCGACAACGTCCTGTTCCTGCGATTCGAGGAGCTGCTCGATGACCTCCCGTCGCTCGCGCAGCGGGTGGCAGCCTGGCTCGATCTGCAACCGATGACGGCGGACGAGCTCCACCGCGTCGTGGCGAAATGCTCGTTCGACTATATGCGCCAACACGAAGAGATGTTTGAGATGCATCCCCCCAGGCTCTTTGCCGTCGACCGCACGCTGTTCGTTCGTGGGGATAAGGAGCGCCACCGCGCCGTGGCCGAGCCCGTGCGACGCGGCATCGCGGCATGGTCTGCCGCGGAGCTTCAGGGGACGACGTTTCCGCTTGCCGAGCTCTATCCTGATTTGGGGGAGACCACGACCCCCTGATCGAGGACCGCTAGCGAACTCGGTACATTGCGTCGAGCGTGCCACGGAAGGGCGCGACGAGCGAGTCGGCATCCTCTCGTCCGGCAAGATTCACCGATTCCGCCGGGTCGTTCTGCCAGTCGTACAGCTCCTCGCTCCCGTCACCACTGAGTATGTAGTGGTGCCTGCGCGTGGTGAGCGAGAACATTTCCCGCCCGCGTTTCACGGGATACCACGAGGGACGCCCGTCGTCGCCGATGTAGCCACCCACCAGGTGGGCGAACGCGGTGTCGCCGGCGACCGCCGCCGGGTCGCCGTCCCCGGAGGTGCGCCAGAGTGGGACGAGGGAGCGGCCGGGGAACTCGTTCGGTGACTCCCCAATCAGATCGAGCACGGTCGCGGGGATGTTGCGAAGACTCACGACCTGCGGCACGCTGATCGGTGACTGCCGACCGCCGGCGGGCAGGATCAGCAGGGGCACGTGGAGGGCCGGGAGATAGAGGCTGTTGTTGTGCTCGAAGAGTCCATGTTCCCCGAGCTGTTCGCCGTGATCGCTGGTGATGACCACGACGGTGTTCCGCAACACACCACGACGCTCCAGTTCGTCCAGCAAGCTGCCGACCTCCGCATCGACGGCGCGCACCGCGGCGTCGTACCCGGAGGCGAAGATGTCGGTCTCCTCCGCCGACTGCGTCCATTTGTCGCGGATCACGGCCGCCTCACCAACCATGAGCGAGGCGAAGTGCTCGAAGTCGGTCCAGCGGCGGCCGGGCCAGAACAGCGATCCGGAGTACCCCGGCGGAAAGGTCGGCTCGTGAGCGTCGAAGAAGTTCAGGAACGCGAAGAAGGGACGATCGTCGTGCTGCCGCTGCCAAGCGAGAAACGCCCGGGAAACCTCCGCCGCCGACCTGCGGTTCAGCGGTTGGTGGTGGCCCGCCAGCTTGCGCAGCATCGAGTTGCCGGCGAGAAACCGACCGAGGGACGAACTGAGCAGCACCTGGCCCAGGTTCACCGGGTAGTCGTCATACGTGACGAATCCGCGACCGAGTCCGGTCGCGCGCGTCGTCCACAAGACGTTGGCAACGAATCCTCCCGTCCGGTAGCCGCGGCGGGCCAGCGCCTCGGCCAGCGTCGGATGCGTCGCGTCGAGGCCGCGGTCCCAACGCTCCGAGAGTTCATTGGGCCAGTAGCCGGTGAACATGCTCGCGTGCGAGGGGAGCGTCCAAGGCGCCGGCGCCATGGCGCGCTCGAAGCTCACACCACGCTCGGCGAGGCACTGAAGCTGAGGCACCGTGTACCGACCGTCGGCGAGCAGGCCCTTGGCGCGGACGGTGTCGAGAATGAGGAGCAGCACGTTGGGCGTGTCGGCGCGCGGTACGGGCAGGGCGCGGAGCGCGGCGCGATCGCTCGCATGGAGGCTCAGGGTCATTCGTACCCCGAGCCAGGCGACGATCACCGCAAGACCCAGTGCTGCCATCGGAAACATTCGATATGCGGTCCGGGCCACTCGCTTTCCCACCATGCGGGCCGCCGTCACCCCGATGCCCGCGGCCAGCACCGCGCCGGCCGCCGGGTAGAGCGACTCGAAAAGGAGCAGCAGTTCCCAGACTGCCAGGCCGACGAGAACGCCCGCCACGACACGCGGCGATCGCGCGCGCGGCCGCCACCGGCTCAGCGCCAACAGCACCAGCGCGACCGCGACGGCAAAGAGGACATCGGCGGCGGTGACCATCCAGACATAATGCGCGCTCAGCCTAACCTGGACGCCGACGCTGATCGCGGTGGACACCCACAGCACCTCCGCCACTCCGGTGAGAACGCCCGCGCTCGCTGCGAGCCTCAGGGTCTGGCCCGCCGTGAGCGGACGGACGGCCGCGTCGGACCCAATCGGCTCCGCAGGGCGGTCCGACGTCACCGCGCGCGCGTCGCTCGGCGGGCGTCGTGTCCGGCGACTCACGCGATGCACCGCGGGCTGGCGGTCCGGCGCACTTCACCAGCCTGTGCGCCGAACGCGTTGGGCTGCCTTACGACGAACGTGCCGGTCAATCGGATCCGCTACGGGTGGTGGAGGGGCGAACTGCGGTCCGACTCGTCGTCGTGGGAGCGAGGCGCTTGGGCCCGTGTCCGGCGCTTGAAGCGCGTGCGGAAACGGATGAGGCCGTTTCGCAGGCGGACGGCACCGTTTCTGGAGATCTGCACCGTGCGCCGCCCGGCTATCAAGAGCGCTCCGGCCCCGGCCGCGAGTGCCGAGGCGAGAGGCATCATTGCCTCAGGTCCGAAATACAGCATCCACCCTTCCGTTCTGCCTGATGTTGGGCGCCCAGGCCTGTCGATCGGACGCCCGTCCCTCACCCACTGCATTCGGGACGGCGCTACATGCTGTACGCGCACGCGTTCCTGGACGTTGCGGTTGGGGGTCGGTAAGCCGGCCCGACGGAGTAAAGCCGCACGTCCACACCCGAATCGGGCGCGCCAGACGGGGTCATACTCCCCACCCCGTGAATCAGCACGCCGTGGGTATGGAACGGCTGGGCGCAAAAGCGACAGCGATGATCGGCGCTCTCCAGCAGCGCGGTCTCTCACATGGCCGTGCGCATCACCATGGGCTGGGCGAGGAGCCACAAGCTCTGCAGCGAGAACAGGATCATCGCGGCGAGCATCGGCAGCTGACTCAGCGTCGCCTGGCGGGGATTGCCGTAGGTGAAGCCAGGCTGAAAGTTTTGTGAAGTTGCGGGTCGGCGGCGGGTGGAAGACGGCGTTCCAACGGTTTGGCCCGGCCCGGTGTCGAACAGCCGTAGCCCTCTCGACGAGGTTCCCGCATGTCCCAGGTGCCCCACTACATCCGCCACAGTGTCCGTTCTCTGCTTCGCCGTCCCGGATTTGCCGCGATCGTCGTGACCACGATCGCGCTCGGTATCGGCGCGAACACGGCCATCTTCAGCATCGTCAACGGCGTTCTGCTGGAACCGCTGCCAGTGCGCGATCAGGAGCGAATCGTTGTGCCGGACGTCATCAGTCCGCTCGGCTACTCGATCTCACTCTCCATCCCGAACTTCCGCGATTGGCGCGAGCGGAATCGCACGTTCGAGTCGTTCGGGGCGATCATGAACCGCAATTTCACGCTCACGGGCATCGACCGCCCTGAAGTGGTGGAAACCCGCCTCATCCTCGGTGACTTCTTCGAGGCGATCGGTGTGGACCCACTCCGCGGGCGGGTGATCCCCTCGGACGACACCTGGGCTGGCGCCGAACCGGTTGCCGTGGTCACGTATCGGTTTTGGCAAGACCGTTTGGGCGGTGTGGACGACCCGTTGGGACAGTCCATCGTGTTGGACGGGATGTCGTTCACGATCGTTGGCGTGTTGCCCGAGCCGTTCGTGTTCCCGACGTCTCGCACCGCGGTGTTCGTTCCGATGGGGTTCTTCGCCGAGTCCCTGTGCTGGGACCAGCGCGGCTGCTCGCAGGGGTCGTGGGGCATCGGCCGGCTGCGGGCGGGGGTGACGCTCGAGGCGGCGCAGGCCGACATGGACCGCGTGGTGCGTGAGATCGAGGAGATCGAGGGAGAACGGCAGTCGCACGCCCAGCTCCAAACGCTCGCGACGTTCTACGTGGGCGACGTACAGCGCCAGATCTGGGTGTTGATGGGAGCCGTCGTCTTCGTCTTGCTGATTGCCTGTGCCAACGTGGCGAGCCTGTTGCTCGCTCGTGGTGAGGCGCGACGGCGGGAGGTCGCGGTTCGGATGGCTCTGGGCGCGGGCCGCCGCAGCATGCTCGGCATGTTCCTCACGGAGAGTCTCCTGATCGCGGCGATAAGCGGCCTGCTGGGCGTCGCGATCGCGTTCGCGGCCGTCCGGGTGATGACGCCGGCCATCGCCGGCGATCTCCCGAGTGCGCTCGCCGGACGCGTGGGGATCGACGCGACGGTGATGGTGTTCACGTTCCTGTTGACCATCGGCGCGGGGTTGCTGTTTGGCACGCTGCCGGCGTGGCGCGGGTCGGCGCCGCGGCTCTCGGCGGAACTCAAGGAGGGCGGCCGCGGCGCGGCGGGCGGGAGCCGGCAGCGGATGCGGTCGGCCCTGGTCGTCGCCGAAGTCGCGCTGTCGCTCGTGTTGTTGATCGGGGCGGGTCTCATGCTGCAAAGCACGAGAAGGCTGCAGCAGGTGGAGAAAGGCTTCGTCGAAGACAACGTGTTCACCGCGCGCATCGGACTGCCGACCCTGCGCTATCCCGCCAAGGAAGACGCGTGGACGTTCTATCGCGAGGCGCGCGACCGCGTGGCCGCGCTTCCCGGGGTGGACGGCGCCGCGTTCAGCAACATCATCCCGCTTCAGGGAAACAGTTGGGAAAACGGTATTTACCCGGAAGGCGTGCCTATCGAGCCGGAGAATGTCAGCTCGGTCCTGTACTACATCGTCTCGCCGGAGTACTTCGATGCGTTGGGTGTCGACGTCGTCCGCGGCAGGGGATTCACGGATGCGGACCGCGAGGGGAGCGTGCTCGTCGCGGTGATCGACGAGCGTATGGCGGGACAGTTCTGGCCCGGAGAAGATCCGATCGGCAAGCGGGTGACGTTCGAGACCGAAGGGGAAGGACATGGGTCGGACGGCGCGCGGGTGTTTCGCACGGTCGTGGGCGTGACGCGGAATGTCAGGCATTATGAGCTCGAGAATCCCTCACGCATCCAGATCTACGTGCCGATGGACCAGAGCCTGCGGGGCTGGAGCAGTTCGATGTATCTCGTTGCAAAGACTCAAGGGGAGCCGCTCGCGCTGACGGAGCAGGTACGACGCGTCATCACGGAACTCGATGCCGAGGTGCCGCTCTATAGCATCGAAACCATGGAGGGCTACGTCGGTGACGCGATGGCCGGCACCGCGGTCGTGAGTGGCTTCCTCACCGCGTTCAGCGCGTTGGCCATCCTCCTTTCGGCGATAGGCATCTTTGGCGTGGTCTCGTATCAGGTCGCTCATCGCCTGAGGGAAATTGGTATTCGCATGGCGTTGGGCGCCGCCGCGCGTGACGTCCTGCGGCTCGTCGCGTGGCAGGGACTGGTGATCACCTCCACCGGCGTTGTGCTCGGATTGGTGGGAGCGTATGGCCTCACCCGGTTGCTCGCGAGCATGCTGTACGGGGTGAACCCAACCGACCCGGTTACGTATGCCGGGTTCGCAGTGTTCCTGGTGACCGTCGCGTTGATCGCGCTACTCATCCCAACGCGGCGCGCCACGCGGACGGATCCGGCGATCGTGTTGAGGGAGGAGTAGGAGGAGTAGGCGAGTAGGAGAGTAGCGCCCGTACTCTCTTACCCTCCCACTCGCTCTCTTGCAAACCCGGATATCCCAATATATCCTTATATCCGCATGGACGGATATATATGATGACGGCGGCCGGTCTGCTCGACCACATGGATGCGCTCTCGGACGAGGTGCGCAGTCGGTTAATGCTCGTGCTGGATCGGGAAGAGCTCACCGTATCCGATCTGTGCGCGGTGCTTCAGCTGCCCCAATCCACCGTGAGCCGCCATCTCAAGACCTTGCACGAGCGCGGCTGGGTGGAATCCCGGCGGGACGGTACCCACCGGCTGTATCGCGGTACCGTGTCGGACCTGGAGCCGACGGCGCAGCAGCTGTGGGATCTCGCGAGGGCGGAACTGGCGGACAGCCGGGTTGGGTCCGCCGATCGCGAGCGGTTGCTGAGTGTGCTGGCGAACCGGCGTTCCCGATCGCGGAAGTTCTTCGATGAAAGCGGGGAGCGATGGGACGCGTTGCGCGCCGAGCTGTTCGGGCAGCAGTTCCACCTGGAGGCGTTGCTCAGCCTGCTGCCGTCTTCGTGGTGCATGGCGGACCTGGGATGCGGCTCGGGGGCGGTTACGGAGGCCCTGGCGCGTCACGTACGTCATGTGATCGGCGTCGATACGTCTCGGGCGATGCTCGAGGTGGCGCAAGCCCGGCTCGCGCGTTTCCCCAACGTGGAGCTGCGCCGCGGTGAATTGGAGAGTCTGCCGATCGACGATGGCGTGCTGGATGCCGTGACGGCGATGCTGGTATTGCACCACCTCGCGCGTCCGGCCGACGCCGTGCGGGAGGCTGCGCGGTGCTTGCGTCCAGGCGGGCGGCTCGTGGCGGTGGATATGGTGCCCCACGATCGCGCCGAGTATCGGCGCGAGATGGGGCATGCATGGCTTGGATTCTCCGAGGACGAAGTGACAACTTTCTTCGAGGGAGCCGGATTCGACCAGGTGCGGATCATCGTGCTGCCCCCGGCGCCCGAGGCACGAGGCCCCAACCTGTTTGCCGCGGTGGCAAACAAACAGGAGTAGAGACGATGAGCACAGTTGTGAGTCCGACCGCACACCCCTTCGCGCTCGCCGCGGAGGCGGGGCGCCTCCCATACAAGGTGGCCGACATCACCCTAGCCGGGTTGGGCCGTAAGGAAATCGAGTTGGCCGAGCACGAGATGCCCGGCCTGATGGCATTGCGAAGGAAGTACGCGGCAGAGCGGCCGCTCGCGGGGAAGAAGGTCATGGGCAGTCTGCACATGACCGTGCAGACCGCGGTGCTGATCGAGACGCTGAGCGATCTCGGTGCCGACGTGCGGTGGGTGAGCTGCAACATCTTCTCGACCCAGGACCAGGCCGCAGCGGCGGTCGCCGTGGGTCCGCATGGCACCGCGGCGTCTCCGACGGGCGTTCCGGTGTTTGCGTGGAAGGGTGAGACGCTCGACGAATACTGGTGGTGCACGAGCGAGGCGTTGCTGTGGCCCGACGGCACCGGTCCCGATCTGATCGTGGACGACGGTGGGGACGCGACGTTGCTGATCCACAAGGGGAAGGAGTTCGAGGATGCGGGGTCGGTGCCGGACTTCGATGTCGAGCACGATTCGGAGGAATGGGAAGCCGTCCTGAAGTTGCTGCGAGAGGAGTTGGCTCGCGATGCGGCACGGTGGAACAACACCGCGCGTGGGATTCAGGGGGTTTCCGAGGAGACTACGACCGGAGTGCTGCGGCTGCGCCAGATGGAAGAAGCCGGGACGCTGTTGTTCCCGGCGATGAACGTCAACGACTCGGTGACGAAGCACAAGTTCGACAACGTCTACGGTTGCCGGCACTCCCTGATCGACGGGTTGAACCGTGCGACGGACGTGATGATCGGTGGCAAGGTCGCGGTGGTGCTGGGGTACGGCGAAGTCGGGAAAGGTTGTGCCCAGTCGCTCAAGGGGCAGGGCGCCCGCGTGGTCGTTGCGGAGATCGACCCGATCTGCGCGTTGCAGGCGGCCATGGAAGGCTACGAAGTCACGCGGCTGGAGGATGTAGTCGAGACCGCGGACATCTTCATCACCGCCACGGGCAATCGCGACGTCATCACGTACGAGATGATGGCGCGCATGAAGGACAAGGCGATCGTCGGGAACATCGGGCATTTCGACAACGAGATCGATGTTGCCGGCCTCAAGAAGCGCGGCGTCGCGCGGCGGAACATCAAGCCGCAATATGACCAGTGGGTATTCCCCGACGGGCGCAGCGTCCTGATGCTGGCCGAAGGGCGTCTACTGAATCTCGGCTGCGCCACGGGACACCCGAGCTTCGTCATGTCGACATCGTTCTCGAATCAGGTGCTGGCCCAGATCGAGCTCTGCGTGAACGCCGAGCAGTACGGCCGGAAGGTGTACCGGCTTCCCAAGAAGCTCGACGAGGAGGTCGCGCGCCTTCACCTGGAGCATCTGGGGGTCCGCCTCACGCGGCTCACGCCCGAGCAAGCCGACTACATCGGGGTCCCCGTCGACGGCCCGTTCAAGCCGGAGCATTACAGTTACTAGGCGCTGGGCGCTGGCGGTGATCTGTTCTGGCGGTATGCTTGTGTCGTGTAAGCAACCAGTTGGAGGCAGGCGGTGACCGACCATACGCAACATGCCGGGGCGCGGCCGCTCCGCCAGAAGCCGGAGTCCTTGCGCTTCCGCACGATTTCGCCGGCGCTCACGGTCGCCGACTTCCGCGCCAGCGTGGCGTGGTACACCGAGGTCCTGGGACTCGTGGTGGATGAGACGTGGCAGCACGAGGGCGAGGAACTCGGGGCGATGTTCAAAGCCGGCGACACGCACCTGATGATCGTCCAGGGCAACACCGAGGGACAGGGCAAGGTGAAGGGGGAAGGTCTCCGGCTGTATTGTTCCACGGCGCAGGACATCGACGAGTTGGCGGCCAACATCACGGCGCGCGGTGGCACGCTGGCGACGCAGCCGCGAGATATGCCGTGGGGCACGCGCAGTTTCTCCGTCGAGGATCCCGACGGCTACAAGCTGACGATCAGTTCGCTCAAGTAGGAGACGCGAACTGGTCGTGGGCGCGCTCAATGTCCCCTCCCGGGTTCAGTTGCTCCCCATCCTGACTGTCAACTTCGTTGGAACGCTGGGATTCGGGATTGTCTTGCCGTTTCTCGTGTATCTCGTCACGCGCCTCGGCGGCAACGCGGTGATCTACGGAGTGTTGGGGGCAACCTATTCCCTGTTCCAACTCGTCGGAGCACCGATCCTGGGCCGGTGGTCCGACCGCATGGGGCGGCGGCGGATTCTCCTCCTGAGCCAGATCGGCACCTTGGTCTCGTGGGGCATCTTCCTCATCGCCCTGGCCATTCCCGCTCGGCCGATGGTCACCGTGAATTCGGCCGCCCTTGGCGTCTTCACGTTGACCGTGCCGCTCGTGGTGCTGTTTCTCGCGCGGGCTCTTGACGGCCTCACGGGAGGGAACGTCTCCGTAGCGAACGCATACCTGGCAGATATCACCCCCGAGAGCGAGCGGGGCGCTGCATTCGGGAAGATGTCCGTGGCGTCGAACCTCGGGTTCATCATGGGACCGGCACTCGCTGGTGTGCTCGGCGCGACCGCGCTGGGCGAGACCCTCCCGGTCATGGCGGCATTCGTGATCTCCGTCGTCGGGACCGTGATCATTGCCGTGCGGTTGCCTGAGTCGAACCCTTGCGTGCTGCTCCAGGAGCCCGAATCCACAAGCGTCGCAGTTTCGGACCGGACGCTGCTGTTGCTGGGGAGCGCGATCCTCGCGGTCAGCTTTGCGTTCTTTGCCTCGATCCGGACCGCGACGCTCTATGCCGGCGCCGCTCTCCTCGCCGTGGGGAACGGATTGATGTGGCCATCGTTGCTGTCGATCCTCTCCAAGGCGGCTCGCCCGTCGATACAGGGGGCGGTGCAGGGCATCGCCGGGAGCTCGTCGGCCGTGGCATCCATCGTGGGGCTATTGGTGGGTGGCGTGCTGTACGGCCTGCTCGGCGGTCTTGTGTTCCCCATCGCCACTGCCGTGACAGCGGGCGTGTTCCTCATGGCACTACTTACCGGCACGGGGAGCCGCACGATGACGACCAGCACCGCACATGACTGACTTCCCCGTCGACGGCATGGAGCTCACACACATTCTCGTCGTCAGCGACATGCGGCGCGCACGGAGGTTTTACCAGGACGTGGTGGGGGCGACCGTCTACCGCGAGTATGGAGGGACGTCGTGCGTGCTCCAGTTCGCCGGCGCATGGTTGCTCTTGGTGACCGGCGGGGATCCCACGGCTGACAAGCCGACGGTCACGTTCGAACCGCCGACCGATCCCGACCGGGTCAGCCATGCCATGACCGTTCGGGTGCCCGATTGTCAGGCGGCATACGAGGTACTGTCGGCGCGAGGTGCCGCGTTTCTCACGCCGCCGGTGGATCGCGGCGGAGAAGCGCGGGCCTTTTTCCGCGATCCCGACGGTCACCTGCTCGAGATCAGTGAAGCGCGGTAGCCCTCGACACGAACACGCCGGCCAACCTGATTGCGCGTGCCCTCGCTCCAGTCCCGTGTGACCGCTCAATCACCTATCTTCGGTTCGTGCTCAATGCCGTGGAGGTAATCCGATGGGTCGCGTCATCAGTAGCGTCATCACGGGATACGTGGTCATGGTCGTGGGCGTCTTCGCACTCTTCTCGCTCGCGTGGGTCTTGTTGGGTGCCGAAGCTTCGTTCGTTCCCGGGTCCTGGGAGGTCTCCGGTGCGTGGCTCGCTGCCAGCGTCATCGTAGGCGTCATCGCGGCGGTCGTCGGTGGATACGTGTGCGCAGCGATCGCAAGAGATCCGCGCGGTCCCAGGGTGCTCATCGTCGTCGTGTTGGTGCTGGGTATCCTCTTTGCGCTCCCAGTGCTGTTGGGCGCGGGTCCCGAAGCGACCGGGGCGCGCCCGGCGACGGTGACCATGGTCGAGGCGATGAGCAATGCGCGGCAACCCGTCTGGATCGCGCTGCTCAATCCCGTGTTGGGCATGATCGGGGTCTACGGCGGCGCGCGTCTACGCTCGCGCAACGCGGCGTGATCGACACCGTCGTCATCGGGTTGGTGGTCCTGCCGGCCGCGTTCGGCCTCTACGCCTATGTCGGCTACCCGCTGCTGCTGTACCTCGCCGCGCGCGGGCGGCGCGCCAGGGCCGAGCGCTCCGCCGAGGGCGAGCACTGGCCCACCGTGAGCATCGTCCTGCCGGCGTACAACGAAGCACGGGCGATCGGCGCCACGATCGAGAACCTGCTGGCGCTCGACTATCCCGAGGATCGACTGCAGATCCTGGTCGTGTCCGACGCGTCGACCGACGACACGGACGCGATAGCCCAGTCCTTCAGCGACCGTGGCGTGGAGCTCTATCGATTGCCCGAGCGGGGCGGGAAGACGGCGGCGGAGAACGCGTCCCGGTTTCTGGTCCGCGGCGAGATCGTCGTCAATACGGATGCGAGCGTGCGGGTGGACCGGCACGCGCTGAAACCGCTGGTGGCGGCGTTCCGCGATCCCTCGGTCGGAATCGCGTCCGGTCGCGACGTGAGCGTCGGTGACCAGGAGGATCGCAACGTCGGCGAGACGCGATACGTGAACTACGAAATGATGATCCGCGACTTGGAAACGGCGGCGGGAGGGATCGTCGGCGCGTCGGGTTGCTTCTTCGCGAGCCGGAAGGATCTTCATGGCACGATGGTGCCCCAGGCGCTCAGCCGTGATTTCGCGGCTCCGCTGGTGGCGCGCGAGCAAGGGTATCGAACCGTTTCGGTGCCCGCCGCGGTCTGTTACGTCCCGCGCACGCCATCGTTGGGGAGCGAATACCGCCGGAAGGTGCGGACGATGGCGCGGGGGCTCGACACGCTGTACTTCAAACGCTCTCTGCTGAATCCGTTTCGCTACGGTGCGTTCGCCTTCAAGCTCCTGAGCCACAAGCTCGCGCGCTGGCTGGTCCCGCCGGCTGCCGTGCTTGCGCTGCCGGCGCTCGTGGCACTCGCCGTCACCTATGACTGGGCGCGCTGGGTTATCGCCGCGCTCACCGCCGTGGTGGTCCTGGCCCTGGCGGGGTTGACATGGCGCGGACGCGCGGCGCCGCCGCGTATTGTCGCCATCCCCGCGTACGTCGTCTCGAGCGTCGCCGCCGGCGTGCATGCGTGGGTCAAGGCGGTGATGCGCGAGCGGAGTCCGATCTGGGAGCCAACGCGGCGGTGACGGGCGCGGCGGACCGAGTTGGCAAGCGTGCCTGAGGATCGGGCGGGCGGAGTGGAAGCACGGTTGCTGGACGGCAGCCCCCCGGCCACGCCCGCCGAGCTGTTTCGGCGACTCGACGAGCTTGGTATCGCGCATCACACGCGACGGCACGCGCCCGTGTACACCGTCGAGGAGGCGCGGGCGGTGCGCGGGGAGCTGCCCGGCGTCCACACCAAGAACCTGTTCGTGCGCGACAAGAAAGAACGGATGTGGCTGCTCGTGTGCGAAGCCGATCGTGACGTGGATCTCCACGACGTCGCGCGCCGCCTCGGCAGCAAGCGGCTCTCGTTCGGCAGTCCGCGGCGCCTGATGCACTACCTCGGCGTCACTCCCGGCGCAGTGAACCCCTTCGCCGTGATGAACGATCGGACCAACGCGGTGCAGGTGGTACTGGACACGGTAGTCCTCGAGGGGGATCCGATAAACTTTCACCCCTTGGACAATGCTATGACGACCGCCGTCAGCGCGCGGGACATGGTGCGGTTTCTGGAAGCGGAGCGGCACG
>DASWII010000030.1:0-55952 GCA_036397755.1 Gemmatimonadales bacterium
GACGGCAACAGATAGCCCTTGCGGGCCTCGGTGCCCGACAGGGTTTCGAGGGTCGGCACCACCGCGAGCAGTTGCAGCGCCGCGCCGCATTCCCGGGCGAGCTCGGCGGCGATGGGCAACGCGGCGGCATGTTCGGGCTGGGCATCGAGCGGGACGAGGAAGCGACGGCACTCGAACGTGCCCGGCGCGGCAGCGTGCGGGTGCAGCAGTAGCACCGGCATGGTTCCGAGGTCCAGCACCCGCTGCGCCACGGTGCCGAACAGCCGGTGGCGGAGATGGCCCCGGCCGTGAGTGCACAGCACGATGAGCTCGCTGCGCCACTCCTCCGCGTGCGCGACGATGCTCCGGGCAACGTTCGCTTCCGCCGTGGTGTGGACGTGCCGCTGCACCGAGTCCGCATAGTCGAAGAACCGGGCGGCCAACGCGGCCAGATAGGCCTCGGCTGCGTCGGACGTGGTGAGATGGGGCTCACCGTGCACCGCGGGCGGCGCGTCCCGCTCGATCACGTGCAACAGGGAGACGGAAGCACCGAGTCTGCGCGCCAGCGCCGCAGCCAGCGGCAACACCGCCTCGGCCTGGTGCGAGCCGTCGAGGGGAACCAGGAGGGGCGAAAACATGCGACGCCTACCCGAAGAAGGTGGTGAACAGCAGGTACAGATTCAAGGCGATGATGACGCCGGCGACCGCCGCCGCGGCGACCGTCGTCACCCGGTGGTTGACCAGATCGCCCATGATATCGCGACGAGCGGTGAAGATCACCAGCGGAACCACGGCGAACGGGAGGCCGAAACTCAGCACGACCTGGCTCAGCACCAGCGTCCTGGTCGGATCCAGGCCGATGGCGATGACGACGAGCGAAGGCGCCATCGTCACGAGCCGCCGGATCCAGATGGGGATCCGGCGTCGGAGAAAGCCCTGCATGATGACTTGGCCCGACAGCGTCCCGACCGAGGCCGACGACAGGCCTGAGGCGAGGAGCGAGACGGCGAAGATCCCTCCCGCCGCCGACCCGAGCAGGGGCGTCAGGGTCCGATAGGCATCCTCGATCGTGGCGATGTCCGTGAGTCCCGTGCGGTGGAACGTCGCGGCTGCCATCACCAGCATCGCGGCGTTCACCAGACCGGCCGCCGTCATGGCGATCGCCACATCGAATAACTCGTAGCGGAACAGCCGCCGCCGCCGGTCCGGCATTGCCGTCACGATGCGCCCTTGCGTGAGAGCCGAGTGGAGAAAGATGACGTGGGGCATCACCGTGGCCCCCAGAATGCCGGTGGCGAGCAACACACTCTCGGTGCCCGCAAACCCCGGCGTCACGGCGTGGTGGAGCACGTCCCCCCAGTCGGGTCGGTCCAGGAGCGTTTCGATCACATAGCTTACGCCAATCACGCCGACGAGCGCGGTGATCACCGCTTCCAAGGGGCGAAACCCGTGGCGCTCAAGACCGAGGATCAGCATGGTAGCGACGCCGGTGAGCAAACCCGCGATTCCAAGCGGAATACCCAGGAGCAGATTGAGCCCCACCGCGGCACCGACAAACTCGGCGAGGTCCGTCGCCATCGCCACCAGCTCCATCAACACCCACATCGACAACACGACAGGTCGAGGGAACTGGTCCCGGCAGAGTTCCGCGAGGTTGTGCCCGGTCGCGATTCCCAGCTTAGCCGCCAACGCCTGAACCAGCATCGCCATGAGGTTGCTCGCCACGACGACCCAAAGCAGCAGATAGCCGAACTTCGCGCCGCCTTGGATGTTCGTGGCGAAGTTCCCCGGGTCCATGTAGGCGACGCTCGCGATGAATGCCGGGCCCAAGAACGGGAGAAGACGACGGAGGCGACTGTGACCGCTCCGCCCTGCGAGAACCTCTCCGGCGGCATACACCGTCGCGCGATCCCGCGGGCCGGTCGCCATCAGTCCCCCGGGAGCGTCAGCGGAACTCGGAAATGAGGGAGGGCGTGAGGCGGGCGGCGCACGACATGCACGGGTCTACCCTCGCGCTAGCGCCGGACGCCGGTGACGTCCGCTACGAGCTCCAGCATGATCCGCGTGCCCAGCTTCACTTGCTCAACCAGGACACGCTCGTCGTTGCCGTGGGTGCGGACACCGTCTCCCGCGGGTTCGATCGCGGGATTGAACCCGTAACTCACGATCCCGAGATCGCGGGTGAAGTGACTATCGGTGAACCCCGTGGACACGGCGGGAATGACCGGCGCACCCGGGTAATGGCGCTGGATGGCGCGTTGGATGGCGCGAAACAGATCCGTGTCCGTCGTCGAGATGGCGGGCGTGAAGCCCAAGATCCGCCGGATCGAGATGGCGTCGTCGCCCAGGGCCCCGGTGAGCTCCCGGAGGAACGCGGTCGGGTCTTGATCGGGCAGGAGGCGGCAA
Organism: Gemmatimonadales bacterium; assembly: GCA_036397755.1. Taxonomy (GTDB): domain Bacteria; phylum Gemmatimonadota; class Gemmatimonadetes; order Gemmatimonadales; family GWC2-71-9; genus CAMYLY01. The sequence goes on from DASWII010000030.1 coordinate 2,386, forward strand.
TCGAGCTGTGCCGACGCTTGGGGAGGCACGACGTTGATCTTGTCGCTGCCCTCGAGCATCGTGATCGAGCACGTGGTGCGCGTCAACGCGGCGAGGCTCGGATGCTCTTCCTGCAGCCGCGCAAGCTCGTCGGGGTGTTCGATCGTCGCTGCCATGTCGGCCAGTCGCGGTCCCCAGTAGTCGCCGGCCCGGGGAGCCAGGCCCTTGAAGTAGGTGTCCACCGCTGGGACGACGCGCGGGGTCCACGTGTGTTCGTGCAACCGGTCGAGGGCGGCGATGAGTCGTGTGACGGCGGAGGTGGGGTAGGGGCGAGACCCATGCCCGGGCCGATCGACCGCGGTCAACTCGAACCAGTACGGCACCTTCTGCGTCACCTCGACCTCGAAGACCGGCCCGCCCGCCTCCCGCACGGCGTCACCACCTTCGTTGAGAAGCATCCCGACTCCGTCGAACAGATGCGGGCGGTGTTCGACGAGCCATCCGACGCCGAAGAATCCGCCGGCCTCTTCATCGGCCGTCGCCATGAAGATCACGTCGCGGTTGAGGCGAACGCCGGCGCGATGCAGCGCGACGAACGTGAGAAAATGTTCGATGCCGAGGGTCTTGGTGTCCTGCGTGCCGCGCCCATACATGAATCCATCCCTGATCTCGGCACCCAGTGGATCGGTCGTCCAATGCGCTTCGTCGGCCGGCACGACGTCCATGTGGTGGAGCAGGATCAGCGCGGGCTCGTCTCCGCCCTCGATCCGTGCCCAGATATTCCCCCGCCCGGGCGCGGATTCCGCGACCTCGAAGTGGATGTTCTCCGCCGTGAGGAGCCGAGCGAAGAACTCGACCCCGCGCGACTCGTTCCCGGGTGGGTTGACGGTGTTGACCCGGACGTAGTCTCGCAGCAACGCGATCGCCTCGTCACCCAGCGCGTCGTAATCGAACTGCTGCGCTACCACTGGCGTGGTTGAGAACGTGGCAATCAAACATGCTCCAGCCAACCACCCGGGCGCTGGGGATCGCACCGCTGCTCGCGTGTCGAACCCGCGCTCCGCCCCCTGCGATCCGCGCACCACTACCACTCCCAATACAGCTTGCGGCGCGCGCGCGGGTGATTGCCGATCTCGTTCAGCGTCTTCGCATCGTACAAGCGACCGTTCAGCATGACCTGGCTGACGTACTCTGTGTTGGTGATGTCGGTGAGCGGGTTCCGGTCGAGCACGACCAGGTCCGCGAGCTTGCCGACCTCCAGGGAGCCCAAGTCCCCGTCGAGCCCGAGGTATTTGGCGCCGTTCAGCGTGGCCACGCGCAACGCCTCGATCGGTGTCATGCCGCCCTGCGCGAACATCCATAGCTCCCAGTGCGCCCCCAACCCGTCGAGCTGGCCGTGCGCACCGAGTTGCACCAGGCCGCCCGCGTCGAGGATCGCCTTGGCGCCCCGTCCGATGAGGATGTGGTTGAAGTCCTCGTCGCCCGCGGCCTTGAGGCGACGTCGTGAACGCGCGTCGACGAACTGGCGTGGCGTGAATGTGAGGAGATGCTCCTTCTCCCACACGTCGGTGCGCTCGTACCAGTAGAACTCACCCGAGAGACCGCCGTATCCGACGATCATCGTCGGCGTATACCCGGTCCCGCTGGCGCCGAACAGCCGCGCCACGTCGGCGTGGACATCCGGGGCCGGCAGGGAATGCTCCACGCCGGTGTGCCCGTCCAAGACCATCGTCAGGTTGTTGTACAGCAGCGAGCCGCCTTCGGGCACCACCATCATCTCGAGTTCGTAGGCGGCCTTCATGACCATCTGTCGCGCGTCGCGGCGCCGCTGATTGTAGCTCTTCACCGAGAACGCGCCCGCGGCTTGCTGGCGTCGCAGATGCATGAGGGCATCCTCGTAGGTCTTCACGACGGCCTTGAAGTCCGTCTCGGCGCCGTAGAGGATCGTCCCTGTCGAGAACAGGCGCGGGCCCAGCTTCATCCCGGCGCGGATCATCTCCGCATTGGTGAACACCATCTCGGTGCTGTTGGAGGGATCGTGGGACGTCGTCACGCCATACGCCACGTTGGCCATGAAGGCCGGGTTGGCCTCCGCCAGGATCCCGTTGGACTCGCTGCCAACGTGCGCATGCACGTCGATGATCCCGGGGATGATCGTCTTCCCGCTGGCGTCGACCCGAAATGCGCCGGGCGGCACCGTCACCTGCGACGACGGCCCCACGGCAACGATGCGGTTCTGTTCGACCACGACGGTGCCGCTCTCGATCACGCCGCCAGACGCCCCGGCGGACTCGGCCATCGTGATCACCCGAGCGCCCACGAATGCCACCGTCCCCGTCGGGACGTCGCTCTGGGTGTTGAACCCGATGTCCACGCCCTCCGCTTCCGGCGCGGCGCTCGAATCGGCGGCGCCCGGGAGGAACGTAAACGATTCGGTCAGGTCGCGGGTGTAATAGTCGGGCCCCATCGTCCAGTGCAAGCGCTGAGAGTCACCGGACCAGTGCAAGTAGGCGCCGGCATCGCGTGAGACGCGCGTGACCGGATAGGACCGGGTGCTCGGTGAGAAGTCCACCGCGCGCCCCGTGCGCGGGAAGGCGGCAATGTACGCGTGGTAACGCTCCGTGAACGCGAACCACTTCCCGTCGGGTGACGGGACGATTTGGGTGGCGTCGTCCGACTGCACGTGCACGATCTCATCGCCGCCGTTCAGGTCGACGCTGATGAGCGCGTTCTTGTCGTTGCGCCCGGCCGAGAGATAGATCCGTGCGCCGGTGTGGTCGAACATCGGATTGCTGCCGTTCTCGGTCACCAGGCGAGGCTCTCCACCCGCCACGGGAACCACGAACACGCCACGATGCTCGGCAAAGGTGGGGCCGCGCGCGCCGTCACCGCCGACGCTCCGGTACACGATCTGTTGACCCGTGGGGGAGAACGACGCCTCCGTGTAGTGTCCCGGACGCGTCACCACGTCGCGGCCGTTCCGGCCGGTCGTGCGCACCACGCGCACGCGACCCTTGGCGCTGTCGGACCACGTGGTGTAAACCAGCCACTGCCCATCGGCGGAGAAGGCGGGGTCGAATTCGAGCCACGCATCGGCAGTGACGCGGCGCGGCGCACCACTCGGCATTTGCTTCACGTAGAGATGGCCCATGGCACTGTAGGCCACCATGCGTCCGTCGGGCGACGTCGCCACGTCGCGCAGCATTCGGACGCGGAACTGCCCGGGGTGCACGTCCTGAGCGAACCGCGCGACATGATGGACCGTCTGCTCGACCTGTGCCGTAAAGGGGATCTCGCTGGCCGTCCCACTGGTGACGTCGACGCGCCAGATCCTGCCCTTTCCCCACACGATGATGGCGCTACCGTCCGGCGTCCAAGCGTATTGCGCGTACACCCCGTGGATCGCCCACGCCTCCTGCATGTCGCGGCTCAGGCCGTCCCACACGGGCCACTCGCGGCCCGTCTCCAGATCGCGGAGATACAGCACCGTGTTGTAGCGCACTCGCCGGACGAAGGCGAGCGTCTTTCCGTCCGGCGATGGCCGCGGTGTGATGGCGCCACCGGGCCCGCCGGTGACCGTCCGCTCGTCGCCGTCGCTGAGATCACGGCGCAGGATCGCATAGATCCCGGCGTACGGGTCCTTGTTGTACTGGAAGGTCTGTCCGGACGTCACGTCGCGTGAGTAGTACAGGTACCGCCCATCCGGCGACAGCGCCGGCTCACCCTGGTCCTTCTGCCAGCCATTGCGCTGCGTGACCTGGAGTCCCGACCCGCCACTGCGATGGTACATCCACACCTCACCCGCACCGAGCGATCGCTGCTCGACGAAGTGCTTGCGGACGAACACGTACTCGCCGTCAGGGGACCACGCGGGACTGTTCACCTCGCGACTGTCCTCCTTCGAGACCTGAGTAGCGTTCTCGCCGTTCGGATCCGCCAACCACAGGTTGAAGTTCCCGTCCCGATCCGAGATGAACGCGAGCTTCGAGCCGTCCGGGCTGAAGCGCGGCTGCATGTCGAACGCAAGGCCGCCCATGATCCGGCTCGCGCGGCCACCGCCGATCGGCATCGTATAGACGTCGCCCAGCAGATCGAACACGATCGTCCGGCCGTCCGGCGACACATCCACGTTCATCCACGTGCCCTCGGTGACCTCGTAGCGCACGGTGTCCGCCGGGCCGAACGGCTGGGTGATATCCCACTTCTCAGGCTTGTCCTGATCCTGAGCGACGAGAGAGATGGGGACGAGGCAGAGGGCTGCGAACGCGAGGAAACGCATGCGGGCTCCGGGTAAACGAGAAACGTGAAACGTGAAACGAGATTCGTGAAAACGTGATTCGTGAGACGTGATTCGTGATTCGTGAAACGTGAAACGTGAAACGTGATTCGTGATGCGTGATACGTGATACGTGATGCGTGATACGTGATGCGTGATACGTGATGCGTGATACGTGATACGTGATACGTGATACGTGATGCGTGCGTCGAGTTGCGGGGTGGAAGATACTGCGGGGGCACTGCGGGTGCGACCAGTGGCGCTCTTGCGGCGGACGCTTCGAGGTGAGTTCAGCGACGCCTGAGCATCGAGCTCTCGCCCGGCGTTCGCGTTGCCGTCATTGTCGATGGGCCGGGGAATTGGGGGCGAAGTGTGCTAGGTGCGTACCTCCTGTGGCGCCAGCGCGCCATCGTGCCCCCGCGCTCGCGCCCCAGCCCCTTCCCGCACGATCGACCAATAGCCCAGCCAAATGAGCGATAATCCGAGCAACTCGGTGACGTACAGCACTTCGGTGTAGCCGAATCGCGTCGCGGTCCCACCGATCCCAGGCAAAAGTGCGCCGAGCGCGATGAGGCTGTTCCCGACAAAGCGATGACGCGTGGCCGTGTGCTTGGCGTAGCGCCACGCCGAGAGTGCCGCGCCACCGATCAAGAAGATGGCGGCGTACAGGTTGATGAACGGACTGAACGCGCGAGCCCACTGCCAGCCCATGACGGATCCGGTGAGGCGGTGGCTCTCCACCAGCTCATAGCGAATCGGTGAGAGTGCGACCGCCGTTGCGGCCACGAGAATGAACGGCAGCACCACGGCCGTGAGGCGATTGGCCGTCTTCCGTTTGAGCAGCAGATACACGGTGCCCTGCGCGAGGGGGGCGCCCCCGAGGAGCGCCCCCGTGATGTACCACGCTTTGAACAACACAGGATTCCACCCGAACAGGGTGACCGACGCTTCGGTCAGCGTCCCCGCGCCGTACGCGGCGATCCCGCCGGCCCACCACAGGAGGTGGGCGCCGGAGCGGCGCGCGTTCCACCGCCGGAAGACGGCGGTCCCGAACACGACGGCCAGCACCGTCGTGACGATCGGGATGAAGTGTACGGTCTCGCGCATGCCTAGAACGAGTGGACGTAGCTCACGACGATGTTCCGTCGCGGTTCCGGTCGGAAGAACGAGGCATTGGCGAACTCGGCGTACAGTGCGTTCGTCAGATTGTTGACGGCGATCAGAAACTGCCCGGTCTGCCCGGCATAGCGGAAAGCGACGACACCGGCCCGGATATCGTGCACCATGAAGGCGGGCAGCGTCTCCCCGATCGGGGTGCCCGGCATGATCTCCGGATCGTCACGCTCGAAGTTGTAACGCACATCGTACTGCACGAATGCGTGACGGCTTGGCAGATCGTACCGCGCGAACGCCGTCATTTGACTCGCGAACCCGTCGCCGATCGGGTTGTCCTGGTCCAGCGTCACGTTGCGGCTGCGGAGGTGCGTGAATCCGCTGCCCACCGCGATACCTGTCGGCGAGCGGACGTCCCACTGTAGTTCGAACCCGCGCACGCGCAGGCGATCGACGTTCACGTTGTGATATTCCGTCAGACCGAACTTCGTGTCGCCGGTCGCGTCGATCCGGATACCGTTGAAGATGGTATTCTGGAACACGAAGCCTTCCACGTACAGTATGCGGTCGCGGTATCGCAGTCCCAGGTCCACGTTCAGACTGGTCTCGGCTTGCAGGTCCGGGTTGGCGGACTGGTAACCGAATCCCTCGGGAGTCGCGCCGTTGAAGAACCGCTCGACGAGGTTGGGTGAGCGGAAGGCGCGGCCGGCGGAGGCGACCGCGCTGAGCTTGTCGCTGAGCGTGACGACGGCGTTGGCCGACGCCACCAGGGTACGGTCGGTCGACGCCACGAGCGCATCGTCAATGCCCGGGGTGGTGCGTGTAGCGGCATGAACTTCCTGGTAGCGCGCCCCGAGGATCACGGTCGCCCACGGCGTGAGGTCGAACTCGGACTGCGCAAACGCCCCCATGCTGCGATAGCTGGCATTCGGCACCTGCGGGATGTCCACGGTGCTCGGCGGCACCGGAATGCCGACGTACGACGTGGTGCTCGTATCCGTGTTGTCCGTGACATCACGGAAGAAATCCACTCCGTAGGTCAGGACGGCAGCGCTTCCCAGGAACTTCTTCGCTTCGAGCCGGCCACCCACGGTCTGAATCTCGGTGAAGTTCCGCTGGTCGATCGCCATGCCCGCGCCGCCGCCGAACGGGATGAAGATGTCGAACGATAGATTCCGCACGTTTGTCTGGTAGTATCCGGTCACATCGAGTTGATCGGCCACCGGCAGACCGAGCGCGGTCGAGTTGTAGCCGCCGACCATGCGCCGATACTGCTGCCGGGGGTAGCGAATCCGGATCAGCGGTTCATCAGGTCCGAACAGCTCCGGATCGAGGTAGCCAAAGCCCGCCGTGTCCGCGCCGAACTGCTCGTAGCGCACGAACGCGTCGTGCCCGCGCGCGATCTGGTATCCCAGGTAACCGTCGAACGAGTAATCCTTGACACCGGAATCGTGCACCTTCACGGCGTCGTCGAGCGTGATGTCGCCGAACGTCCCCGCTGGGGCCGCGTAGTTGGCGGTATTGCGGCGATTCCCGCGCGCCATGATCGACAGGCGCCCGAATCGCGCCGCGGCGGAGCCGAACGCCGAGCTGACCCCGGAACCGAATCCGGTGCGGCTTGCGTCGAGCGTGTTGTACCGCACGCCGGCCGTACCATGGATGCCATCCTCATCGGGCCGCTTGGTGATCACGTTCACGACCCCACCGATCGCGTCGCTGCCGTAGAGGACCGACGAGGGCCCCCGCACCACCTCGATGCGTTCGACCGCCGAGACGTCCACGAGCGCCGGCAGCTCGCCGAAGTCCTGCTGACGGCGGGAGTTGTTGAGGCGCAGGCCATCGGACAGAAGGAGAATGCGCTGACCGCGTTGGCCGCGAATGATCGGGCGCACTTGACTGGCGCCGACACCGGACACGTCCAGGCCGGGCATCCCGCGGAACAGGTCGCTGATCGACGTGGGCATGCGCTCGGTGATCGCGCGCCGGTCGAGCACGGAAACGGGGGCAGGCACGCGGAACACGTTGGTGGCGGACCGCGTGGCCGTGACGGTGACGGGGGTCAACCGGATGACGGAGTCTTCCGGGGCCGCCGCGTCATGCGAGGCTTGGGCGTGCGCGGAACCTGCCACGAGCACACCCAGCGTGACTATGGTCAACGATGCGCGAGACATGAGCACAGAATCCTTGGCGATTGGTTGATGGTCACGAGCCATCCGGCCCGCGCACCAACCTGACGGATTGCGTCGGCTTTGTGTATGCGGAACGCTACGGAAGGGAACTCCGGAATGTTACGGAGTCAGCCGCGGATAACTCCTGCCCTGATCGCGAGTTTCGTGAGTTCGGCCACCGAGCGCACGCCGAGTTTTCTTAAGACGTTTTCACGATGGGTTTCAACCGTACGAGGACTGATGCCCAAGCGCGCGCCGGCCTCCTTGTTCGTGAGCCCGGTGGCAATGAGTCGCAGCACCTCTCGCTCGCGGGGCGTGAGTTGATCGAGCGCCGCCGCATGATCGGAGCGGGGCTGCCCGTCCGCGAGCGCGGTGCTCAGGTGCTGAGCGACCGGTGCGCCGAACACGCTGGCCCCGCGATGCACGGCGCGGATGGCCTCGCGGAGTTCCTGCGGTGAGGAGTCCTTGCGCAGGTACCCCCCCGCACCGACCTGCACGGCCCGCCGCACGTACTCGGCATCGTCGTAGACGCTCAGCATGAGCACCCGCGTGCCGGGAAACCGCTGCCGGATCGCCTGCGCGATGTCGAGTCCGGATCGGTCCGGGAGCGACACGTCGAGCACGGCGATGTCGGGCTGATGCTCGCCGATCGACGTGAGCGCCGCGGCTCCCGTGTCCGCCTCGGCAACTACGGTGAAATCGCTGTGACCGTCGAGCACCGCGCGGAGACCTTCCCGCACGACCGCGTGGTCGTCCACGATGAGCACGCGGATGGGCTCAGCCATCGGTGGGGCTCTCGGGTACGTAGGGGAAGCGGGCGACGATCACCGCGCCGCCCCCGGCGGCATCGCCGACGTGCACGTCGCCACCCAGCGCGCGGAAGCGCTCCCGCATGCCGGCGAGCCCGTAATGTCCTCGGCGCCCAGCCGCCTCGGGCGACCAGTCCGGGGGCCAACCCGACCCATTGTCCGTCACCGTGAGCGTCAGCAGGCCTTCCTCCATGCTCAGCGCGATCGTGGCCCGAGTGGCGTCCGCATGCTGCGCGGCATTCGACAGCGCCTCCTGCACCGCACGATACACCGCCAATTCCTCGGTGCCACCGAGAGGGGGCAGGTCGTCGAGAGGTGGCAGCGTAATCCGCAGCATTGACCGTTCCGCGAAGTGCTCGACGAGCGCGCGGAGCGCCGCGGGCAGCCCCAGCTCGTCCAGCACCGAGGGGCGCAAGCGCGCGGTGACACTCCGGATACTCCCGATCCCCACGTCGATCAGCCGGAGCACGCGATCGAGTCGCGGGGCCAGCTCGGGAGCGGCCCGCTCGCGGAGTAGACCGATCTGAAGGCGTACCGCGGAGAAGACCTGGGCGGTCTCGTCGTGGAGTTCGCGCTGGAGATGCCGGCGCTCGGCCTCGTGCAGGTTGATCATCCGTGTGGCCAGTCGCTCGAGTTCCGCCGTTCGCTCCTCCAGTCGACGGTAGAGGCTCGCACCGGCGAGTGCGACGCCAACCTGCCGGCCGAGCGCGACGAGGAATCCGTCGTCCAGCGCCGCGAACGGATCGCGCGCGTCACTCACCATGATCAGGGCCCCACCCAGTCCCTGCTCGGTGACGATGGGCAGCGCCGCCACGAAGGCGCCGCCGTCCGCTGGGTCGCTCAGTCTGCCGGCTACTGCCACGCGGCCGCCGAGCGTCCCTTGGGCGAGTTCCGCGATGGCACTCGCTGCCGCCCCCGCCGGCGCCCGCCCCGCCCACGCCGCGCACGTTCCCGCGCCGCGCACGATGGTTCCCGGCTCACGACCCGGCGCCAGATAGATCGCGCAGCCGCGCACGGATGCGAGCGTCATGGTCGTGGCGAGCAGCGCGTCGAGCAGTTCGTCTTCCGGCGCGCGATGCTGCAATTCCCCCGACAGCGAGGAGAGCGCCGCGAGCCCGCGTTGCACCTCTTCGAGCACGAGGAGCAACACTCCCGCGCCCACGGCCAACACGAACAGGATGTCGAGGTAGTACCCCCAGGGGTTCCACACCCCGCGGGCACGCAGGAACGGGTAATCCAAATGGTGCAGACTCCAGAGCAGGAACGCCCCGGCGAGGCCGACGGCCGCGGCGGACCCGACGCGTCGATGGTGCCGCAGGAACGTCCATCCGGTCCACAGCGTCGCGCCGCTCAGGAACAACACCGCGGGCCCGGCGGCCAGAAGGAAGTTGTCCATGCGGTAGATCGCGACGTATGACCAGATCGGTGGGAACAGGACAACGGTCAGGTAGCGCCGCCGCCAGCGCAACTGCTGCGAGAACACGAGCGCTGCCCAGAGTAAGGCCAGGGCGGTCCACCCCGTCGCAACCTGGTGCCAGTACAGCCAGATCGCTCGCTGGGTGGTGAGGAAAGAGATAATGGCGGCGAGGCGCAACCCGTACACGACCCATGCCAGCGCGAACCACCCGAAATAGGGTTTGCGATATCGTCGATGGAGGAACAGGAACAGCGCCACCAGGCCGAGCGTGATGGCCCCCTGGAGATAGGCGGCGGCCAGCTCCGAGGCGGCCGAGTCGGGGATCTCGAACGCCAGATCCTGCTGCGCGATGATCATCCCCACGTGCATGATCGCCGAGTGGTGTGGGTGGTGGATGAGCGTTTCCCGGCGCTTGATCCCGCAGCGCGGAATCAGGCGCGAATCGTGGAGGGCAGGCGGCTAGAACACCTGCCCGATGGAAAAATAGACCGTACGTCCGATCTCCGGCGCACCGATGATCTCGCGGTGGCGGTTGTCGAACAGATTGCTGGCCGCCACCGTCAGGTCCATACCCGATACGAATGGGAAGGAGTAGTTCACGTTGAGGTCGACCAGGGTGTACGCCTCGATGGTGCCGACGAACACGCCCGACCGCACGTCGAAACCGTTAATGTATCGGCCGCGGGCTTCCGCGGCGAAGCCGCGACGAGGCGTCTGGTACCGTAGCGACAACGACCCCTTGTGGCGTGGCGCGTTGAGCGCGACATCGGCGATGTCGTCCACATCGCGGAAGTAATTCCGGCTGACGTATGAGTACGTTGCCGACACCAGCAGGTCGTTGGTGATGGGCCACCCCGCCGCCACGTCCGCGCCCCACAGGTCCACGCGTCCGAAGTTGCGGACCGTGACATACAGGTCCGTCGGGTTCCCGGTGACCTCCGCCGGCGTCACCGTGCCGAGCGGCATCGTGGCGAGCGTTCCGATGAGTTGCCCGGCCTCCGAGGGCGTCATCCCGTTGGCCTCGAGCGTCGGGCGGAGAAACGCATCGAGATCCGAAGGGTCGAGGAACGCGTTCGGCGTCTCGATCGCCAGCGGCGCGAGAAAGTCCTGATAGCGGGTCGCGTACACGTCGACCGACAGATACAGCCGCGGTGGCAGGAATCCCTTGAATCCGAACTCCAGCGTGTTGGTGACACTCGGCACCAGCGGATTGATGTCCCGCACCGCGGTCGCCGGGTCGAGCACGGCGCCGAACGCAGACGTCGACACGTCGAGCTTGCGCAGGACCGTTCCCACTTGTCCAGTGGGATCGAGCCCGCGCAACAGCCCTTCGACCCCGGGTTCGAGCCCGGTCCCCGACACCTGGCGCGTCACGGCGTCGAGCTGATCCACCGCATTCTGCCAGTAGGGAGCGACGTCCAGGCCTTCGGGCTGCTCGGGGTTGGCGGCAAAGGGGGAGTACATGCACAAGCCGCCGCAGTCGCGCCGGAAGTGGAAGCCGGTCCGATACGGTACGCCGGTCGCGCGGACGCCGAACGCCTCGAACGGCCCGAGCGTGGGACTCGACGGGAGATCGAGAAACAGGTTCTGCGCGGACGGCTGGCTGAACGCTCGATTGTACGTCAGGCGGAAACTGTGGAACGCGCTGGGCTTCACGACCAGCGCGGCCCGTGGTGAGAACACGACCCCGTCCACCCGGTTGTGGTGATCGACACGCCCGGCCGTGATGAAGGACATCCGGGGCAATACCTCGACCTCGGTCTGGACGTAGCCGCCGATCTCCAGGAGATCGTCATCGTTCTCGAACGCTCCGGAGATGGTGCCCTCGGTGCGGGGAACCGTCCGGATGACGTCGGCGCCGTAGCGCAGCCGGAGGCGGTCCCCGACCGCCACGCCGTGCTGCGCCTGACCGACTAGCAACACGGACTTGTCGACGATCCGACCGCCGTCGCGGAGCAGGAACGACTCGCCGGCGTTGCTGTGGTTCACGTAGGCTTGCGCGAAGAATTCGCCTCGACGGTAGCGCGCCTGACCGTACGTGTACGTCCAGTTGCGTCCCTGGGCGGCGCCGACGGGCGTCAACTCGATGCTGCTGTTGAGATGGGCGACGCCGCCCGAAAACGACAGCACGCCGTCGCGGTCGGTTCGTACGTCCACGCGGCCGTCGACCGCGTAGCGGCCGGTGGAGAAGTCGCGGTCGCCGATGCGGAGCGTGTCGGGGCTCGCCCCTGCCTGGATCGCCACATCCCGGGCGACCAACTCCGCCACGTCGACTGACCGCCAGTCGTCGCCTTGGAAGATGATCCCGGAGATCTTGTAGCCCACCCGCTCGCCCAGCATCCCGGCATGGCGCATCGAGAACTGGTAGAGATCGCGACCCCCCAGGGGGGAGCGCTCGCCTTGTTGCGATCCGCGCAGCCCGGCAGTGATCGTCGCGCTCGTTCCCTGGTGATCGAGTGGCGACCGCGTCAGGATGTGCATCACGCCGCGATCCACGTTCGGGCCGTACAACGCCGAGCCCGGGCCCAACACGAGCTCGATCCGTTCGATGTCGTCGCCCACCACCGCTAGCAGATTGTACGTGTTGATCCGCAGCGACGGGACCGCGGCCCAGCGGTAGTCCACCATTTCGAACAGGCTGCCGGACGATACGTCGTTGAACCCGCGCGCAACGACGCTCGACTGTGTCAGCCCGATTGTCACGATGTCGACGCCGGCCAGCGCGCCCAAGTGGCCCACGACGCTGGTGGTGGGGCGGGCGCGCACGTCCGCGGCGGACACGGTCTGCACGGACGCGGGGGCGTCGAGCACGGATTCCGCGGCGCGGGATGCCGTCACCACCACGGCGTTCAGCCGATGTGCAGCTTGCAGGAGTTGCACCTGGCCGAGCGTCACCGACCCGGTGACGTCGACGTGCTCCACGGTACGGTGCTGATAGCCCAGGGCGCGGATCATGATCGTGTACTGTCCGATGGCCAGACCGGTGATCCGGAACCGGCCGTCGGTCTCGGTGACGTCCGTGTGCACGGTGTCGCCGGTCAGCGCGATCACGGTGACGATCGCGCCCTCGATCGGTGTCCCGGACTCCAGGTCGGTGATCACCCCGTCGACGATCCCCCGCGATTGGGCCGATGCGGGCGCCGCCAGGAGGGTGACGAAGGCTACGCAGATCGCCGGCAGCGCACGCCGACCGTTGGTGGTGATCATAAGCATCGAACATACCCCACGTGCGGCAGGGCGGCCACAGCGGCGGCGTCGCGCCGACCCGCGGACCCCCGCCCGCGCGTGTGGCGCCGTTCCCGCACTTGAACCGGCCCTCCGGTCGCGTACCTTATGTGACTCCAACTCCGACCACCGAGGCATCTGCATGCCCGACGACAAACGCCGTAGAGGGGTCGACCGCCGCTCGCGGCCCCGGCGAATGGGCTCCGACCGCCGCCAGCAGGACGTGGCGTATACCCCCGATCGCCGGACGGGCGCCGACCGCCGCGACGGGCCACGCCGCGCGGGTCGGGACCGCCGGGACCGCGACTAGAACGAGACTCGCACCCGGCCGGTGATCAACCGGCCGATCCTTGGGGCGCCGACGAATTCCGCGTGGCGATGATCGAGAACGTTCTGCGCCGCGACGGTGAGCGTGAGGCCCCCCATCCACGGAAGGGTATAGCCGACCTGCGCGTCAAGGAGCGCGTAGCCAGCGACGCTTCCCACGTACACTCCCGAATTGACGGGAAACCCCGCCACATAGCGCCCGCGGAGCTGCGCGGAAATCCCGCGGTCGTCGTCGCGGTAGTCAAGCGAGAGCGAGCCCTTGTTGGCCGGTGCGTTGAGCGCGATGTCCGTGATGCCGTCGAGATTCGGAAACACGTCGTCGCTCGTCCACGAGTAGGTCGCTCGCGCCGATAGCGTCCGTGTGATGAAGGCTCCGATCTCGATCTCGGCGCCCCACAGGGTGATGTCACCGAAGTTGCGATTGGTGATGATCAGATCCCACGGATCGCGCGCCTCGACCGGCGATATGGTCCCAACCGGGAGCCGGGCCGCGAACCCGGCGACCACGGCGGCCTGGTCGACGGGAATGAATCCGCTCAGGTAGGTGGCCAGCGATGCCGAGTCCAGGAAGGCATTGGGGGTCTCCACGCGCAGTGGGCCGATGAAGTTGTTCTTGGTCGTCCGCCACACGTCGACGCCCACGAGCAGACGCCGGGACACGATGCCGCGGTAGCCCAGTTCGATCGTGTTCGTGGTGACCGACTTGAGCGGTGGGAGATCGACCAGCGCGGTGACCGGCGTGGCGTTGCCGGTCAGACCGTCGAGTAACAGGACGTTGGTGCTCACCTGCGCGGACGTGGGCGCCGGCACGTTCACGAGATCCTGCGCGCCAATGGCGGCGAGCAGTCCGCTGGCGCCGAGGGAGTCGAGCAGACCGTCCCACAGCAAGGTGGCATCGGTCGCGATGTAGGTCTCGGGTCCGCCCAGGGCCGCCGGGGTGAACGGCGACCGCATGCAGAGCCCGCCATCGCAATCCCGTCGGAAGTGAAATCCGGTCGCCGGCACGCCGTACACCCGGAGGTCGAACGGGAGCCCAAACGGCAGCGAGCCGGCGACGAGGTCCAAGAACAGGTCATTCGTCGAGGGGGTGGCGAACGCGCGATTGTAGGTGAGCCGCACGGTGTGGTCGGTCGCCGGGCGGATCACAATCGCCGCGCGAGGTGAGAACACGGGATCGGGCAGGCGATTGTGGTAGTCGATCCGGGCGGCGGTGACGAGGTCGATGCGCTCCGTGAGCGCGGTCGCCGACTGGAGGTACGCGCCGACCTCGTCGGCGATGTCATCGTCTTCGTTGCGCCCTGTGATGGTCCCGCCGGTGCGCGGCTCGGTGCGTTGAAGGTCCACTCCCGACGTGACGTTGACGCGGCCGAAGGTCATCGCGTACTGCATCTGCCCCACGATCATGCGCGACTCGTCGACGATCGGTTGCCCGGTGCGCAGCAGCACGGTGCTGCCCGCGTCGCTCTGATTCATGAAGACCTGGGCGAACAGCCGCCCGGAGGTCACCTGGGCCTGGGCGAACCGGTATTGCCAGCCGCGCACCTGCGCGGCACCGATCGCGGTGATATCCACATTGCGGATCGCATGGTTGAGACCCGCACTCACGCGCACCGTCGTGGCGAACCCTGGTCGCCAATGCACCTGGACCTCGCCACTCGCGCGCTCCACCGTGGGATCGCGCGCGACGGATTCCTCGAGATCGGTGTAAGCCCAATCCGTTCCGCGCAGGTACTGCGCGGACACCTTGATGCCCAGGCGCTGCCCAAACGTGGACGCGTGGCGTCCCGCGGCGGTGACCAACGACCGCTCGCCTCCGCCGATGCTGAGGGAAGTCCCCTCCGATTCGAACGGTGAGCGGGTGATCACGTGCAGCACGCCCTGGGCGGCGTTGGGGCCGTACAGCGCCGAACCGGGGCCTCGCACCAATTCGATGCGCTCGACGTCGTCGTTGGTTGCCGGGATGAAGTTGTAGAGGTTGATGCGAAGCGATGGGACCGCGGCGTAGCGGTTGTCGGTCAGCACCAGCAACTGCCCCGACGCCGCGTTACTGAATCCGCGCGACACGATCTCGTGCTGTGTAAGACCGGTCTGGGCCACGTCGACGCCGGCTTGCCCAAATACGTGATCCGCCGGCGTCAGCGCCGGACGTTCCGCCACCGTCTGGCGATCGACCACGGTGACGGCGGAGGGCGCGTCGAGCGCCTTTTGCGTGGTCCGCGATACGGAGACGACCACGGGATTGAGCTCCAGGGCGAGCGGCGTCAACGAAATGGTGGGCAGCACGATGAGTTCGCCGTCGCCCACCGCGACCTGCTCGATGACGCGCCGCTGGTAATCGATGCGCCCGAACACAACGGTATACGTCCCGGCCGCGAGGTTGGCGACCGCGAAGTGACCGGCGGTGTCGGTGACGACGCGTGCCACCATCTCGCGGTCTCGCAGCACATCTACGCGGACGGCGTCGAGCGCCGCGTTCGAGAGGGCGTCGCGTACCGCGCCCTCGATACGCGCGGTCTGCGCCGAGAGCGGGGAGAACCAACCCGCCCCCGTCGTCAGCCCCGCCAGCGCCAGCGCGACCACCGCTAGTCCGTCTCGTACGCGCATCGCGCGCTCCTTGGCCGCTCGACAGGCCGCGCTCCGGCGCCGCCCGCGCGTTCGGCAAGGGCGGCCGCCTACCATCCGATGAACCACTCCATGCTGACCCCGACGCACCAGTGAACGATCGCGAGGTACCAGAGCGATCCAACCCGCAAATCGATCCAACCAAATAACAGGCCGGCGGGAAACGCGATGGCTGTTTCGTTGATCGCACGACCAAAGTGCGCGGTCATCGACAGGCCGGTTTGCGACGCGTTGGCGGTCCACTCGCCGGTGGAGTGCCGCAGGCCGAACAGCAGCACGCCGCGAAACAGGATTTCCCAGGCGCCGAAATACAGGAACAGGAGCAGTGCATAGGGCACGAACCCGGCGCCGGGCGCGGACGTCGCCAGCGGATAGACGGCTTGCATGAGAGGAGAGCGCGACCCGATCCAGCCCGCGAGGACGGCAAGCGGGAGTCCAGCAGCGAGCAGCGTCACCCCCCGCCGCCAATCGCCCAGTCCCAAGCCCAAATCCGCCAGACTGCACCGCAGGATCAGGCGTGCCACCGCCACGGGGATGACCGCGAGGAGCAGGACGGCGAGCGCGGCATGGGTTGCGACGGACCGTGGGGTGCCGGTCATCGAGGACCACCCGCGGGAGCTTATGACACCAACGGTGTCGACCCGCGCGTAATAATAGAAAACGGTCAGCACCACGGCGGCGACCGCGATGAGCGCGGCGGCGGCGTGGTCCGGGCTTACACGGGGAGCATTCGCTGGCTTCTGAGCCATGCGATCGTCTCCTGCAGACCCTGGTCCAAGGAACGCGGGGCGTAGCCGAGGTCGTGCATCGCCGACGCGACGGCGGCGCGACGGTCCTCGAGTAGCGAGCGCACCCAGCGGGCCGTGAAGGGCGCCGTCCCCGTCACGCGTCCCCACCACTCGGCCGCGGCTCCCACGCCCACCGCCAGCGCCGGTGGCAGGGGCACGACCCATCGATGAATACCGGCGATGGCGTCCACCCGCGCGAGCAACCCGGCGAACGTCGCATTCTCGCCTCCGAGCACGTAGCGCGCGCCCGCCTGCCCGCGCTGCCCTGCCAGCATGATCCCCCGTGCTACGTCCTCGGCATGCACGTAGTTCGCCTGGGCGTCACCATCGTTGAGCCGCACGCGCAGCCGGCCGCGTGCATACAACACGATGGACTTCGTCACCGCGTTCGCGTCGGTGAGCGGCCCAGGACCGTAGACCCGCGTGGGATGCACGATCACCGCGTGACGCCCCTCCTCCACATACCGCCGCACGAGTTCCTCGCCCTCCCGCTTGGTTCGCTCGTATGGCGTCGGCCGTTGGGCACCGTGATTCACGGCGGCCTCCCGGTACGGTGGCAAGGTGAGTACCGTCGACACGTGGACGAGCCGTTCCACGTCGTGCCGGCGCGCGGCGCGCAGCAACGAGTCCACGGCCCCCACGTTGACCCGGGTGTACTCCGACCGATCCACGACCCACGCGCGGGCGCAGGCCGCCAGGTGGAGAATCGATCGGGCACCCCGCACCGCCCGCTCGATCGTGTGCGGCTCCGTCAGGTCGCCGGTGACCAGGTCGACGCGGTCGATGACCGGCTGCAGCGGCTCATGATCCCGCACGAGCACCCGCACCGAGTGGCCGGCGTCGAGCAGCTGGCGCACGAGGTGACGGCCGATGAATCCCGAGGCGCCGGTGACGAGGACGGGATCGTGCACGGAGGGTCGGTCCTCAGTGAATGGGACGTGTCCCTTGGAGGATAGCGTACCATTCCACGCCGTGCTTGAAGTGGACTCCCTCGCAGGTGTCATCGGGCCCTCCACAAGACCGGCGCGCGCATGGGCCGCCGCGGCGTCCGTGGGTGCGATCGTGCCGCGCGCCCTTTTGGCAAGGCCACGGCGACCGCCGCGAGGGCGGCCCACGCCACGCCCGCCACCGCGTCGACCGCGTAGTGGTTCTGCGTGAAGAAGGTGGCCACCGAAACCCCTGCGGCCTCGAGGCTCAGCACAACGCCGACCCACGTCGGGAAGTAGCGCCACCCGACGATCGCGGCGGTCACGGCGATCGCGACGTGCGAGCTTGGGAAGCTCGCGCCCAGCGATCCGCCGCTCTCACGAACCATCCCAACGAGCGTGGGGAAGAGACCCTCCGGTGCGATCACGGGGCCGGCGGCTTGATAGTGTTGCGGCCCGTCCACGGGGAAAAAGATGAACACCAGGTAGCAGCTGAAGAAGACGACGGCGAGTTGGGTCGTCGCCTCGCGCAGCTCACGGTCACGATGCTGCAGCACCAGCGCCAACAAGGGGACGATGATCACCCCATAGTACAGGAAGTAGGAGAAATGGATCGTCTCCGTCATCCAGCGGGCTGTCACGGCGGTCGGCCACGTGATGTGCCAGTGCGCACCGAACAGCGCGCGGTCCCAGCCCGCGACCAGTGCGTCGTAGTTCCGCGGGGCGAAGGCGCGCAGGAGATCCAGTTCCGGCCAAAACGCCGCGACCAGCACGATCGGGTATACGGTTGCCAGGATACGCATGCCCCTGCTGCCGGATGCGGGCACGCGGCGGAGCAACCACGGCAGGGTAGTACCGGCCGCGTGGGCCAGTGCGACGGTCCAGGCGACGGTACCCGCATGCAGGTGCCGCGACCACACCAACACCAGAATGGCGTTGTAACCGGCGGTGATGCTGTCCGCGGTGCGCGCTGGCGTCAGAGCCATCGGGCCTCCTGATACCACGCGGCGGTTTCCGCCACGCCGCGCGGGACGGAGTAGGCCGCCGCGAATCCCAGATCTCGCTCAGACGCGGAGGGGTCGCAGACCCAGCGTTCCTGTGCCATCTCGCGGATCTTGTCACGATTGACGATGGCTGCGTGCCGCGTGATGCCGGCGCCGCACTCGACCAGGGTGCCGATGATCGCGCCGGCCATCTTGGGGATCGAGATGAGCAGCGGGGAGCGACCCAGCGCGTGCGCCACGGCCCACGCGAACGCACGCCACGTTACGGGCTCCGGGTGGGACAGGATGTACGTGTGCCCGACCGTGCGCCGGACCTCGGTGCATCGCAGCAGGCCCTGCACGACATCCGTGACGTAAATGAGACTCAACTCGCGATCCCAGCCGCCGAACGTGATGGCGATGCCGCGGTTGATCAGGCGGAACATCGCGAGAATGCCGCGCTCGCGCGGCCCGTAGACGGCGGGGAGCCGAACGACGGTGATCGGGACGCGGTCGGCGAACGCGTGGGTGACGGCTTCGGCCTGGAGTTTGGAGCGTCCGTACGCCGAGAGCGGGTATGGGACCGACGACGGGTTCAGTCGCTCGCCGTTCTGGCACGGCCCGGTGGCGGCGAGCGACGAGAGGAATACGACGTGGGGTGCCGGATCCAGCATGGCGGCGGCCCTGAGCACGTTGGCCGTACCCTCGACGTTGACCCGATCGAACTCTTCCGGGCGGCGGGCGCATGTCAACCCGGCCAGGTGGAAGATCACGTCGGTGCCCCCGAAGACCTCGACCAGCAATGCGGGGTCTGCGATTCCGGTCGCGCGAAAGTCCACGTGGTCGGTTGGAATCCAGTGTGCGACCGCGCCGGGGCGTTCGACGCAGACGACCCGGTCTCCGCGGCGCACGAGCGCATCCACCAGGTGGCTGCCGATGAATCCCGCTCCCCCGGTCACGACGGTCTGCATCACTCCTCCTTGCGCGCTCGCCGACCAGGGTGTCGCGCCGGCGGCAAGCAACCGTCAAGGCACGCTCATCTGCTCCAAGCGGAGGAGAGCCGCTACCAAGACGCCCGGGCGCTCTTCATGGGGAAAGTGCGCCACGTTCGGGACGGTGTCGATGCGTACGAGCGGGAGGGATGTGCCCAGCAAACTGATTTCCTGCGCGGTCGGCGCGCTCCGGTGCGGTACGGCGCCGAGGATCACCAGCACGGGGATAGCGATTTCCGGGAGTCGCTCGGCAAGCACGTAGGGTTCCTCGGAATTCGCCATCCCCTTGTATGCGTCCACCGTAGCGCCGAAATCCCGATCGGCGCCGGCGATGTATCCGTCCACGACGTCCTCGGTGAGCCAGGTCGTGTCGCTGGTCGCCGCCATGAGGCCCCTCCGGAGGCGGCGACGCAGGAGATCGACGCCGAGCAGCTTGAGCATGGGCGCGAAGCGCATCACGGTGCGGAAGCCGGGAGTCGTGGCCGATTCGGTCGGACCGCCTTCGATGGAGAGGATGGCCCGCACGTGTTCCGGGCGGGCCAGGGCAAGTCGATACGCGATGCTGGCTCCCACGGCGTGGCCCACGACGAGCGCGCCGGTCACCTGCAGCGCGTCCATGGTCCGACCCACACGCTCTGCCTGCGCGGTGAGCGAGTAGTCAGCGTCCTTTGGCCGAGACGACAGCCCGACGCCCAGCGGTTCCACCACGATCGTCTGATACCCGCGTTCGGCCAGCGCGGCGGTCACGTTGCGGAACGCGAACCCCGAACCGAACGGCCCCGGCAGAAACACGATGGCCGGTCCCGCGCCGCGGATGGTGACGGCGAGAGACTCGGCTGGTGCAACCGGGATGCGCGCGGTCGTCGCCGAGTCGGCGAGTACGAGGACGGTCAGAAGCCACATCATCACGTTCTCATCCTCCCGCCACATTCGCCGCGATCGCCGGACGGCCGGTGCCCGTCGCGGTCACGACGTCGCATCCAGCGCGGCACGGAGTCGCTGCCGTTGCCCGGCAGTCAGCATGTCTTGCTCGATAACGTCACCCAAGATACGCGCAACGAAGTCATAGCCGCGGGGATCGACCTGCAGCCATCGTTGCCATTCCGCCTCGTCCAGCGCTTGCTCGAGCTCCACCGGCTCCAGTCCGGTTGCGCGCTGGAGCAGGGCGGCATCGGCTGGTCGCGGCGCCAGGGCCGTGGCGCACAGCAGGCGTTGCGCGTTGGCCGACAGGCGCCGGAACCCCGTGCGGATCGCCGCGCGCACGGCGTCAGGCAAATCGCCGGGCAGCGTTTGGTCGAGGGTGCGCTGGGGGTCCGGCCACGCGCCCGCGATAGTGCCGAGGTCGAGACCAAGGGCTACGGCGTGGAGGATCTCCACCGCGAGCAGGGGCAGTCCGGCCGTGTCGACGAGGAGGCGTCGTGCCAGCCGGGCGCGTGCGTCCTCGTCGAAGGCAGGGACGGCCCACTCGGTGAGCGCGGAGAGTGCCGTCAGATCCAATGGCGGCACGTCGACCACCGCGCCGCGGAGTTCCCGTCCGATGCGCGAGCGAAGGTCGTCCAGCACGGGATGGGGAGGGTGGGCTCGCGCACCGACCAGCAGTGTGCACGGCTGGTTGCCGACGTCTCGCAGCAACGCCTCGAGAGCCCGTGCCGATTCGACGTCGAGCCACTGGGCGTCGTCCACCACGAGCAGAATAGGTCCCTCCTCCAGCGCCGCGTGCAACACCTCGTAAAGGGCGCTGGGCAGGGGGAGCGGCTCGGCTTTGCGTACCGGGAACCGATCGGCCCATTCCACGAGCCGAAGTCCGAGCGCCGCCAACGCGGCCGGCGGCGCCGCACCGATCCCGGGCGCCTCGAGGAGACCGCCACGCGCCAGCGTGAGCAGCCCGGTGTACGGGTGATCGGCGTCGGCCGGGACGGCGCGCATGCGTGCGGTGACCGTGCCGGCGAGCCGGGCCCGGGTCTCCAGTTCTTCGAGCAGCCGGGTCGTGCCGCACCCGGTGTCGCCGGTGACGAGCAGTATGGCGGCACGCCCACCCGCGCGCGCGTCGTGCCACGCGGAGGTCAGCTGCAATAGCACGGCTTCGCGTCCGATGAGCGGCGCGCGGCGCGACTCGGCGCCGTCCTCCGCATGTTGCGGAACCTCACCCGAGAGGTGCCATTGACGTTCGCGCCGGACCCGGTCGGCGAGCGCCTCCGTCTCCTGTTCGGGCTGCGCGCCGAGCCGTTGCAGATGCGCGAGAAACCTGTCGTAGCATCGCAGCGCGCCGCCGCGGTCGCCGGCCAGTGCGAGGTTGCGCAGCAGGCAGCGCGCCGTCGCGTCCGAGCCGGGCTCGAGTTCGTGGGCTCGAGTCGCCACGATTACCGCTTCACCCACGAGACCGCGCTCCGACAGTTGCCCGGCGTGCTGCACGAGGGCGGCCACGCCGCGAGTTCTCCACTGGGCGCGTTCCGCGAGCAACCAGTCTTCGAACGGGCTCGCGTCGGGCACGCCGAAGCCCTCGAGAAAGTCGCCGGCGAAGAGTTGGACCGCCCGCGGCCAGTCCGCGTTTGCCGCGCGCTCGAGGAACTCATCGACATCGAGCCGTACGGCGCGCGGGTCGAGTTTCACGACGTCGCCGTCCGCGCTCAGCACGGCGTTGCCAACGGCTTTGCGCACGACGCGGATCGCCTCGCGGAGCGAGTGGCGTGCCGATGACTCGGGCTTGTCGCCCCACAGCAGCGCCATCAGGTGATCGCGGTTGCGCCGCGCCTTGGGCGACCGTGCCAGGTAGATCAGGAGGGCCAGGTTCTTGCGCCAGAGCAACTCTGGTGGCGCCGGCGCGCCGTCCACGAGAATCTCGACCGGTCCGAGCGTGCGGCAGCTGATCATGTCGGGCACCGCTCCGTGAGGAACGCGCGCGTTTCGTCCCGCCAAGGCGCGAACACCGGGTCGGGTTCGCGCCACCGATCTGAGACGAAGCGCGCGAGCGCGCAGCGGCGCGATGTGTCCCCGTCGTCGGCGAGCGCTCGGAATCGGTGCCATGCGCCGATGGTGCCGAGGGCCCAATCGATCTCTTCGGGCACGGCCGGCCCGATCGGCGTGACGAGGTGATCGGAATGGAGATACCACAGGCGACTCGAGTCGGCGGCCTCGGGTCCTCGCGTTCGCTCGAGCCAGTCCCCGCGCCAGCTGTGCAGTGCGGAGCGCGCGAACGGGTCGCCCCCGTGCGCGGCCGAGTCGTATCGCAGCAGTGGCGCGCTCAGCTCCAACGCCCTGTCGAACGCCCCGCGCTCCGCCTCCCGCCGAGCGCTCAGGAGCAGAGCCAGCCGCTCCGCAATCGTGTCACCCGGCGTCGATTGTAGCCGATCGATCCATCGCCATGCGGCCACCGTGTCACCGCGCTCCACCGCGTCGACGCCGAGGGCCCACCAAGCACGCGGATGGTCCAGGCCATGGATTGACTGCGCTGCCATCTGGCGCGCCTCGAGCGACACGCCCGGCATCCTCACACTCGGGGTGATCAGCCTCCACCCGGCTGCCTGCAGCCGCGCCTCGACGCTCGGGACGAGGGCGGCAACCGAATCCACCAGCGTGAAGCCTCGGGCAACGTGACCGACCGCGATACGCGCGAGCGCCTCGGCTTCTACGAAGGTCGCCAGTTGCATCCGCGTCGAGTCGTTCGTCGGACGCCGCAACTCCTGGGAGAATCCCTGCGCCAACTCGAGTTGCGTGCGTGTCAACCCGACGGTTGGAGCGAGGCGCAGCATCTGCGCGACCCGGCGCATGAACTGTGGTTCACCGAGCAGCTGGGCGCGGGCGGCGGGCGCCTGCTCCGGCGCGAACCGTTCGACCAGCGCGAACTCGAAGATCTGCGGTAGGAAACCGACTTGCTCCGGCCAACCCACCCAGCGCATCAGCTGGTTCAGCGCGGCCGTTGCCCCCACCGCATCGCCCAGGAGGATCCGCACCCACGCGAGGTGATGCCACGCCGGGGAGTACGTCGAGTCCAGTTCGGCCGCGACGGTCCACAGTCGTTCAGCCTCCTTGAGGGGAATCCCGAGGAACGGGCCGCGGTGCAACACGAGATCCGCGTAGAGATACGCCAGCAGGCCGTCACGCGGAAACCGCTCGACCGCGCGTCGGTACCGAACGAGACGTTCCACATCGCTCCCGGCCGCCATCGCGTCGAGCACGAGGCTGTCCTGCGTGAAGAGGCCGTGGTGTGGCTGCGCGAGCAACGCGCGCAGGTTCAGGTCATGCGGGCGTCCCGTGAGCAACCAGGACCACGCGACGTAATGCCGGATCGCTGCCAGCGCGAACGTGCTGTCGAGTTCGACCGCCTCGTGGTAGCGATCCAGCGCATCGGCCCACCGGTTTCCTTCTTCCGCATACTCGCCGGCGTGAAAGGCGTCCAGGGCTTCCACACGCTTGCCGACATAGCCGCCGTTGCAGCGAAACGCACGTTCCGACGCCGGCCCGAGGTCCCGCACGAGGGCGTGGGCCACGTTGCATGCGAGCGCGCCGCGCTCGTCCACCGTGCCGACGACGTCGCCCAGGTCCACCGTATCAACATCCGTGACGAGCGTCAGGCGTGCGCGCATGGAGTTGCCTTGCTGCTCGATGGCGCCGGTGACGAGCCGGCGCGCGCGCAATCGTTCCAACAAGGCCGCCGTCCTGCCGGGGCCGGGCGGCACCGAGTCCCAGGCGAGGAACGCGATCCGCGCCGGTACGACCCCGGGATGCTCGATGTTGTCGGCCACCCACCGGGCGAAGTGTCTTCCCAGCAGGGGATCGGCCGCGCCTGGCGACGCGAAGGGCATAACCGCGAGTTCCGCCATGGGGGTCGGCGGCGTGCGTGCGACCCACCACACGAAGAGCATGCCCAGGACACCGCCCGCGGCGATCGCCGCAGTGCGGAGCCGGTATGTGGCGACGCGGGTCTTCCACAGCCGCTGGCGGAACATCCTCGCATCCGTCCAGCGGTCTTCCGGTGTCCACGCGAGCGCGCGACGGAGGATCCGGCGTTGGAGCCACGGAACACCATGCCAGTTGTGCGGGGCACCTGGGTGGGTCGCCTCCCACCGGCGCCCCGTGTAGCACTGGTACAGCACCATGGCCAGTGCGTACAGGTCGGTCTGCGGCGTGCTGGCTCGTCCTTGGGCCTGCTCGGGCGGCATGTAGCCCGGGGTGCCCAGGATCTTGCCGGTGTCGTCGCGGGGCGCCGACCGGGCAATCCCAAAGTCGCCCAGGAGTGCGCGACCGGATTCGAGGAAGATGTTGGCCGGCTTAACGTCGCGGTGAACCACGCCGATCGCGTGCACCGCTTCGAGCGCCGCCAGCACGTCGCGCCCGATCTTGAGGCACTCCCGTTTGCGCAGCGGCCCCCGGTCGAGGCGCTCGTGGAGCGTCTCGCCCCGCATCAGATCCATCACGTAATACGGGAGGCCGAGCTGTGCTGCTTGGCCCACGACATGGACGGGCACGACGTTGGGATGCACCAGATTCGCGAGGGTGCGGGCCTCCGTGAGGAAGTGCTCGACGGCGGTGGCCGTGGCGAGCTCGGGCCGCAGGACCTTGATGGCGACCGGACGTTCGAGCTTCACGTCCCGCGCTTGGAACACCGACCCCTGCCCGCCGCGCCCCAACTCCCGCTCGACTTCGTAGTCGGGTCTGAGGTCGTCGCGGAGGCGCTCGAGTAGGCTCGGCATGTTGGGTGGTGGAGTCCGCCTCTCCCATCCAGCTCGGGTTGGGCTACTTTCGGTGGAATCGAATCTGAGCATGGCGCCCCCCGCGTCAAGCCACGGTCGGTGCCGGTACCTCTTTGTGGCATGGGAACTTGACGGTATACGTGATGCTTTCGGTGGCATATCGCGCATGCGCGCGGGTGACGATGAAGCGAGCGCTACGGGGCCTGGTGCTCGCGGCGGTTCTCGCCGCCCCGGCGGCACGCGCGCAAGCGCCGGACTCGCTGCCGCGGGACTCGTTGCGCCGGGCCGTGCTCAGTCCGGTACACGTATCCGTCACGCGACAACGCGCCGTGCTGCCGCGGCAACCGTTCAGCATCTCGGTGGTGGACCGGGCTGTGATGGCCGCGCGGCCCGCCCTCGACTTCGACGAGCTGCTGCTCACCGTCCCGGGAGTGTTCTCGGTCAATCGGCAGAACCCGTCGCAGGACATTCGTCTCGTCGTGCGTGGATTCGGGGCACGGTCGGCATTCGGCGTGCGCGGTGTGCGCATTCTGCTCGACGGAATACCGCAGACGCTTCCGGACGGCCAGGGCCAGTTGACGAGCATCGATCCCGCGGACGTGGCGCGGCTCGAAGTGTTGCGTGGTACGGCGTCGATGCTGCACGGCAACGCGTCGGGTGGTGTCATCGCGGTCGAATCCCGCGTCGGGGGGGTGGACGGTGAGCGTGTATCGGCGCAGTTCGGTGCGGGAGCCTTCGGGACGTTCAAGGGGCTGACACGCGGGGCGGCAAGGTGGCGGGGCGGGGGAGTAAGCGTCACCGCCGCGTACACGCGCTCCGATGGCTTTCGCGACCATGCCTCCAGGCGCCGGTCCTACGGAGCAGTGGCGCTCCGCCAATCGTTGGGCCGCGCGCAAGTCACCGCCCACGTGCGGATTACCGGCGATCCGCTGGCCGAGAACCCCGGGGCGCTCACGCAGGCGCAGTTCGACTCGATGCCTGCGATGGCGGACCCGCGCAACGTGGCTGCCAACGCCGCGAAAGAAGTCACCCAAGCGCTCGCGGGTATCGTTGTGCGCGGCGCCGTGGGCCTGGCAAACTACGAGGCCTCAGTGTACGGAGTGCGGCGCGACCTCGACAACCCCCTGCCGTTCGCCGTGATCGATCTAGGCCGGTGGGCCTGGGGCACGCGCACGGCGATCTCGGTGCCGCTCCTCGCGCTGCCCGCCGTGCCGACACTGACGGCCGGGGTCGACGCGCAGTGGCAGCGCGACGATCGGATCAATCTGTCGCCGGACGGCTCGGAGACCACCCTCTCGCAGCTCGAACGCGTTCATGAGATCGGTCCGTTTCTCCAACTGTCACTCACTCCGCATCACGCGGTCAGCGTCACCGGAGGCATGCGCTACGATCGGATCACGTTCGCCGCCACGGACCGCTTGCTGGCCGATGGGGATCAATCGGGTGCGCGGGTGATGGCGTCCTTCTCAGGTGCCGGTGGGATTACGGTGTTCTTGGCGCGGTGGCTCGCGCCGTTCGTGAGCGCGAGCACCGGGTTCGAAACGCCGACCACGACGGAGCTGGTGAACCGGCCGAGCGGGGGCGGCGGATTCAACCCTGACGTGGACCCGCAGCACGCGACGAGCGTCGAGGTCGGCGCGCGCGGAGGTCTTGCCGGCGACCGGATCGGATACGAGGCGACCTATTTCGATACGAGGGTCCGCGGGGAGCTGATTCCGTTCGAGGTCGCCGACGGATCCGGGCGCCAGTTTTACCGCAACGCGGGAAGCGCGTTGCATCGCGGGTTCGAAACGAGCGTGCGGGTCACGCCCGCCTCCGGTCCGGCGGTGGTGGTGAGCTACACGTTCGCGAGCTTTCGCTTTAGGCAGTTCACGGTTGACGGAACCTCGTACGCCGGCAATTTGCTGCCCGGCATCCCGCAGCATCGGCTGTTCGGAACCGCCCGCCAGGCGATCGGCGCCGCGTGGGTGGCTCTCGATGCCACATGGACGTCCCGACTGTATGCTGATGACGCGAATGCGGCGCCGGTGGACGGCTGGGTCACGCTGGATGTCCGCGGTGCGATCCGGGAGCGTATCGGTGCTGTCGAGATCGAGCCGCACGTGATGGTGGCCAACGTCTTGGACCGACGGTACGTGGGCTCGGTCGTCGTGAATGCGTTTGGTGGGCGCTACCTGGAGCCCGCGCCCGGCCGGACCGTGACCGTGGGACTGGGCGTGCGGTGGCCCTAGGGCTACGGTTCGAGCAGGCCCGTCTGCACGAACATCGCATCGGCCCACTGCGCGGCCTGGGCCGCTCGCGCCGTCCGCAGCGAGTCAGGAGCGCGGCCGAGCGTGTAATCGGCATACGCCCGGTAGAGCAACCCGTAGAGGGAGAGGATGCCGCTCGAGGGCGGGTCCGGCCAGCCGCGCGGACGTGAGCGTGCCACGCGTGCGACGTGATACTCCTCGAACAACAGGCGCTCCGTGCGTTCGACGTCCACCCAGCCCAGCAGCGGGAAGCCCACCACGTTATCGGAGGGACCGAGCGAGTCCGTCACGAGCTTCCGTACGAGGCCCTGACCCAGGAGGTAGGGGGCAAGACCCAGCTCGTCGGCGTAGGCGCCGACCGTGCGTGAGAAGTAGATCGGGCGCTTGCCGAGGTTATCCCGCAGGAGTTGCACGATCACCACGTCTGCCCGGTCCAGATAGGCTTGCGTGAGGGCCACGCGGATGTTTCCGAGGCGCAGCACGTTCCGATCGCGCGGAACCTGAATCAACTGCGGGATGGCATCCAGTTCCTCGATACTGAACTGCAGGAGCGGGTCCGTCGGCGCGGGCCACTCACGGTCGTCGTACAGCGCGATGGCTCTGCTGTCCGTGTAGGGGACGGGCTCGCGTCGCTTGATCTGTCGCGGATGCCAGAGCGTGCGCGCCAGCGAGAGGTTTGCCACCGTGACGTCCCGCCGCACGCCTTCGACCTCCTGCATGTACCACAGGGGGAACGTGTCGTTGTCGCCGGCGGTCACGAGAATTCCGTGGGGCTCGACGGACTGCAGGATGTCCCACGCGCTGTCGCGCGCCAGCCACTCACCTGCCCGCGACGCGGTCTGGCGATTGCCGACCAACGGCACGAGCGCCAGGACGAGGACGGTCGCGAGTCCGGCCCGGAGCCCCGTGGATTCGTCGGCGCCGCGTACGAACGCGCGTACGCCCTGGAGCAGCACCCCGAGGCCGAGTGCCGTCCACACGCTCCAGAGCTGGAAGGACGCGACGAAGAAGTAGTCGCGCTCGCGCAC
The DNA here is from genome assembly GCA_036397755.1 of Gemmatimonadales bacterium. Classification (GTDB taxonomy): domain Bacteria; phylum Gemmatimonadota; class Gemmatimonadetes; order Gemmatimonadales; family GWC2-71-9; genus CAMYLY01. The sequence goes on from DASWII010000030.1 coordinate 30,978, forward strand.
TTCCCGCAGCACCTCGGCGCTCGGCGCGAACGAGTAGCCGTACTTGAAGTCGAGGTAGAAGACCAGCAGCAGCGTGACCGTGACCATGAGGGCTGCGGTGGCCCAACCGCCGCGGCGATCCCCCTTGAACAGCGCCACGCCGCCCAGGAGCCCGAGTCCCCCGAACAGGAACCCGGTCACGGCCCGCAAGGCCGTACTCCAGTCGTGCGCGAACTGCCATCCGAAATACTGGAAGTAGTTGCCGTATTGCCACAGGATGTCCGCCTGCCGCGGCAGCAGCGGCCCCTTTTGATACTGCTCGCGTGCCAGCACTGCACGCAGAGCTTCCCACGTGACCGGCTCTCCCTCGTTGATCGGCGGGTAGTGCGCGGCGCGGATCGGCAGCACGCCGTTCAGACTCAGCCCGACGGCGGTCGCGACGAAGGCGGCGATCCACATGCGGGGCCGCAACAGCACGCGCGGGTCGGTCATGAGGACGTACACGGCGACCGCCGGGGCGACCAGCGCACCCATCAAGTGATTCGTGGTGCTCAACGCGATGAGGTAGACGATGACGAGGAGCCAGTGGTCGCGCCGTTCCCCTTCCGGTTGATCGGCCCAGTGCACCACGAGCCACAGCACCAGCGCGATGGACAGGAGGCTCAAGGTGTACACCTTCTCGTTGACGACCGATTGATTCCAGACGGTGAAGGCGGTCGCCCCCGTGAACACGCCCGCCGCCGCGACCCACCGTCGGAGGTGGTCGGGAGCCGGCAACACGGCGCGGAGCAGACGCTCGGCGACGAGGAACAGCAGCCCGCTGGCCAGCGCGCTGCAGGCGGCCGAGAACAAATTGATCCGATACGCGTAGTCGCCGAGCGGCAGTCGTCCCCACGCGTTGGCGAGCAGCACGAACAGCGGGTTGCCCGGCTGGTGTGGAATACCCAGGACCTTTGCGGCCGCCATGTACTCGGAGGTATCCCAGAACTGCGTGGTCGGGGCCAGCGTCGCCACGTAGAGGGCGAGGACGACGGTGGTGAACGCGCCGGCCCACGCGTACGGTGGGCGGTGTGCGGGGGAAGCTGTGGGGTCGGTGGGCACGTTTAGTGGCGGAAGTGCCGTCGTCCCGTCATGACCATGGTGATGTCATGCGCATCGGCGGCGGCTTTCACCTCGTCATCGCGAACGGACCCGCCGGGCTGCACGATCGCGCGGATGCCCGCCTCCGCCGCCTGCTCGATGCTGTCCGGGAACGGGAAGAAGGCATCGGACGCAAGGACGCAGCCGGCCGGGTCGTGACCGGCGGCGCGTGCCTTGTGGAGGGCGAGGAACGTGGCGTCGACCCGGCTCATTTGCCCAGCGCCGATGCCGATCGCCCGCTCGGCCCGCGCGAGGAGAATGGCGTTGGACTTGACGCCGGCCACGGCGGCCCAGGCGAATCGGATGTCGGACCATTCCTCGGGTGTCGGCTCGCGCTTGGTCGCGATCTTCCACTCGGACTCGTCCTGCTCGAACACGAACCGATCCTGAACCAACATGCCGCCCCGCACGCGTTTCACGTCCAGCGCGGGTCGGCTGTCGGCCAGCGGCAGCTCGACCACCCGGAGGTTCTTCTTACGCTTGAAGACCTCCAGGGCCTCATCATGAAACCGGGGAGCCACGACCACCTCGACGAACAAGTCCGCCATCGCTTCCGCGGTCGTGCCGTCGATGATCGTGTTGAAAGCCACGACGGAGCCGAATGCCGAGGTGGGATCCGTGCTGAGCGCCCGGCGGTATGCCTCCTCCGGCGTTTTTCCGAGCGCGATCCCACAGGGCGTGGTGTGCTTGATGATGGCGCACGCGGGCCGGTCCGGCCAGGGCGCGATCGCCGACGTCGCCCCGTCGATATCGAGCAGGTTGTTGAACGAAAGTTCCTTGCCGTGAAGTTGTGAGAGCGCGTCGATGCCCCGTCCTTCGCCGGTCGAGTACAGGGCGGCGCGCTGAAACGGATTCTCGCCATAGCGCAACGTCTGCATGCGCTCGAGCACGAAGCTCATGGTGCGCGGCAACGCGGCGCTGCCCCGCGCGACGTACTGCGCGATGACGGTGTCGTAGGCAGCCGTATGGGCGAAGACCTTGGCGGCCAATTCACGGCGCAGGCCGGTCGAGTCGTCGTTGTCGCGTACGGCGGCGAGCACGCGGTCGTAGTCCGCCGGGTCCACCACGACCAACACGCTGGCATGGTTCTTCGCGGCCGACCGGAGCATGGAGGGTCCACCAATGTCGATCTGCTCGAGCGCGTCGCTGAACTTTACGTTGGGCCGCCCAATGGTTTCCTTGAACGGATACAGATTCACCGCCACGAGATCGATCGGCGCGAACCCGTGCGCCTCGAGTTCCTGCATGTGCGCCGGGAGGTCGCGTCGCGCCAGGAGTCCCGCGTGGACGGCCGGATGCAGGGTCTTCACGCGCCCGTCGAGAATCTCCCCAAAACCCGTCACGGCCTCGATCGCCGTGACCTCGATGCCGGCCTGCCGGATCACATGAGCAGTGCCGCCCGTGGAGACGATTTCCCATCCGAGGTGCACCAGCTCCCGGGCGAACTTGGCCACACCGCGTTTGTCGGATACTGATATCAGCGCCCTAGGCACTCGTGACCTCCACCGTTCACCGCTCGTCAGCGGCGAGAGCCGCCGCGACAACCGGCGTCTCGCCGGTTGCTTCGAAGAATGTACTCCCGATTGGAAGCCGGACGACTTTCCCGGCTCGCCCCGCCGCGAGGACCGCCGCCGGGAGTAACTGATGTTCCACCGCCAGAACGCGGGCCGCGAGGGTCTCCGGGGTGTCGTCCTTGAGCACGGGCACCGGCCACTGCGCCACGATGCGTCCGCGGTCGTACTCGGCGGTGACCGCGTGGATCGTGCATCCCGACACCGTCGCGCCTGATCGCAGCACGGCCTCATGAACCCGCCGCCCGTACATCCCAGCGCCGCCAAACGCCGGAAGCAGCGCGGGGTGAATGTTCAGCGTTCGCCCCTCGTACGCGTCGACGGTCGTCGCCGGCACCAGCTTCAGATAACCGGCAAGCACGACCAATTCGATCCCGAAGTCGGCGAGGAGCCCAGTGAGCGCGACTCCATCCCGATGGTCGTCCAGCACGTGCGTCGGAACGTTCGCGGCCCGAGCCCGATCCAGGGCTCGAGCCGCAGGGTTGTCACTGATCACCAGCGCGACTTCCGCCGGTGCGGACGCGTCGCAGGCGTCGAGGAGGGCCTGCAGGTTCGTGCCGCTGCCGGAGGCGAGGACGGCGACCCGCATGCCCGGCGCTAGGGCCCGTCGCCGCCGCGTTGGCAGGGAGGCTGGTCGACCAGCGGCTCCAGGCCGGGTTTCACACGCAAGGTGTACTTCCCCGTCGCGCCGGGGCTCATGGCTCGCGCCACCACCCGCAGCGGCCGCGACGACGTCGGCCGATGGGCAATCCGTGCGTTGCACCCGCCCGCGCCGTCGTCGTTCACGTCCAGCACCTCCGCAAATCCCTGCACCAGGATGAGGCCCGCGTCGAACGCGTCCGAGATCAGGTCCACCGTGATCGGCTCGCCGTCGGTGTTCGGCAGGAGCCATGCCTCGAAGAACGCGCCACCGATCGCCCCGTCGTTCGTGGTGAGCTCCGACTCGACGGCGTCCCCCGTCCAGAGACGGCCCTGCAGCTCGATAAAACCACGGCACGGCGAATCGCCTTCCGCCGCCTGTTTTCCCAGTTGCAGCGTCAACCGATACTGACCGATCTCGCCAGGCAAGGTGGCGTTCACGAAGATCATGTATCGCCCCGTGTACGGCAGGGTCGTGGTCAGATAGGCGTTGCAGCTCCCGCCGCTGTTCTCATCCGATAGAAACGGCTGTTCCGTCGAGTCCGCGAGGAGCACGATGGCGTTGAAGTCGGACGAGGTCAGGTGCAGGGTGATCTCCTGACCCTGGTCACCGTTGAACATGTAGGGTTTGAACCGCGAACTGTCCTGGAATACCAGGTCAGCGTAGGTCAGGATGCCGCTCACGGCCTCTCCGAAGCCAACGGCCTCGACGACCGGGGCGGCCGGCGCCGGCGGAACTTCCTCCTGACCGACAGCCACCGCGGGCGCGATGCTCACGCCAATGGCTGTCGTGAGTACTACGCGGGTAATCGACAATGTCTCCTCCGTAATGCGCTCGAACTCGGACGGCCGCCGCACGCGGCGAGGGGAATCTCGCCGGGAGCGACGCAAATGGCAAACGAGAATACTGCGGGACCGTCAGAGAGTTCCAATGTTCCCAGGTTCCCCGCTCCGGCGCGCACCCGCCACGGCGCTGGCCACCGCGCCGAACTCCTCGTCGGCGATCGTCCGGACGTCGAGGGCGACACCGCCGTCCACCGCCCGCGCAATCACCGGCGGATCATGCCGTCTGAGCGCCGCCAGCAGCTGCTCGGCCGATGGGACGTCGATCACGACCAGCGTGGTCGGAAGCTCGCAGTCCGGAAACGCGCCGCCGCCGACCACGGATTCCCCCGCTTCGACGTGGGACTCGGGGATGCGCCGCGCCAGGCGCCGCGCCCGACGCCGCAGCGCGACCGGATCGGCAGTGAGCATGCGGAGCACCGGGATGTCCCGCAGGGCCAGTTCCGGTTCGCGGTAGAGCCGCAGGGTGGCTTCGAGGGCGGCGAAGGTGATTTTGTCGGGGCGGAGGGCGCGTGCGAGCGGGTTGCGTGCGATCTTTTCCACGATGTCCGTCGGCCCGACGACCAAGCCCGCTTGAGGGCCGCCAAGGAGCTTGTCGCCCGAGAAGATCACGACGGCCCCGGCCTTGGCGCTCCGGGTCACGGGCGGTTCGCCGGTGAGCCCGAACCGCTCGAGATTGACGAGCAAACCACTCCCCACATCGTGAGCCACCGGAAGTCCGCGCTCCGCTCCCAACGCGAGCAATTCCTCGACCGACGTCTCCGACACGAATCCGCGCTGCTGGAAGTTGGAACGATGCACTTTGAGCAGCAGTCGAGTGCGCGGGCTCACGGCGGCGAGGTAGTCGGTGGCCCGCGTCCGGTTCGTCGTGCCCACCTCGATGAGCACACTGCCGCTTTTCGCCATGATCTCGGGGATCCGGAACGCCCCGCCGATCTCCACCAGCTCGCCCCGCGACACGATGGTCTCGCCACCGTCCGCAAGCGCATTGAGCACAAGCAGCAGCGCGCTCGCCGCATTGTTCACGACCAGGGCGGCCGATCCGCCGGTCAACTCCTGGAGGAGCTGCTGCACGTGAGACTGTCGTCGACCCCGCTCGCCGGTGTCCGGATTCAGCTCGAGCGTGCTATAGCCGAGTGCTCGGGCGACGGCGTCCCGGGCAACATCCGCCAACGGCGCCCGGCCCAGATTGGTGTGGAGCACCACCCCCGTGGCGTTGATGACGGGTCGGAGCGAGCGCTGGTTCCGTGCGAGCAGCCATGCGTCCACGGCACCGACCCAGTCCATGTCAGGCGGGACGCCGGCAGTGCGGGCGGTGCCGACAACCGCGCGGATCGCTTCCACCAGGTCGGCCCGGGACCATCGCGTGTCCAAGCCCCGGTCGCGGGCGGCGCCCAGGAGTCTGGACACCGCCGGCAGTCCCCTGCGCACGTCACTCATTGCTCGTCCGGTGTGCCAGCAAGCACCAGCACGGTTCGGGACTCGTTGACCACCCCGTTGAGGTTCGGCGCGCTGGCCTGGATCAGGTAGCGCGATCCCGGCGGTAGAGGGGAACGGAGCCGGACGACCCACTCGGACTGCAACTTGGGGCGGTCCGCGAGCAGACGTTGCGCGACGCTGGTGTCCTGCTGTGCGACTGTCGTATCGGAGCCCGCGGCCCGGATCGCGGCGGGAGGTGGTGGCGGGGTGGGGGACGGTTCCACCCCCCCCACGGCCGTATCGGCGGCGGTGCTGTCGGCGGCGGCTCGGACGGAGTCGGCAGCCGCCCGCTCGACGGCCGCCACGGAATCGTACACCACCACGTCCCACACGGCGTCCACGGGCACGGGCAGGGTGTCCGGCAGCACCCATACCTGTACGACGTCGTCCGTGGGGTCGCCGAACGCCAGCTTCTGACTGAACTGGAGGCGCACGGTGACTGAGTCGACGGCGGTGGCACGCTGGAGTTGCGGTCCGATGGTGTCTTGCACGAACGCCCACAACGATCGCTCGATCACGCTGTCCAGTCGCACGCTGCTCGAATCGAAGGCCTCCCGCCGATCGCGTCGTCCGTTGTTGTTGGCGTCGATGATGCCGATGAGCAGGTAGTCGCCGACCGGAAGGGCCTCCAGGCTGTAGTGTCCGGCCGAATCGGCGCGTCCCTCGTACACGAGTGAGTCCGGGAGCAGGATGGCCTCGATCGCCGCCCCTTGTCCGACGCGGCCATTCTCCCAGTCGAGGACCTCGCCGGCGATGTGCGTCGGCGGGATGGGCCCACCGGTCGTGAACACGAGGTGGCGGCCTTCCTGCAGCCGGTTGTTGCTGAGATCCGTGATGCCCGGCAGCAACGTGACCTGGTACACGCGGTTCGATCGCCATCCTTCATCGGGTCGGACCTCGATACGCGTGCGTTTCCAACCCACGTTCAGCTGTACGGGGCGGGGCGAGAGGCGGAACAGTCGATCGAGCCCACCGCCCGAGGCCTCCGAGATCACTTCATCGAACTGGAAGACGATCGGACCACGGAGGGAGTCGGCGATCGCGCCCGAATCGGGCGTGACCTCGAGCAGCACCGGGGCGTCAAAGTCGGGCGGCCCGCCGGGCGGCTCCTTCATCACCGCGCACGCGGCGACGAGGGCTAGCAGCCCAGCGCGCGCGACTTTGCGGTGAGCGCGTCCCGTTGCTCCCGCCACGACGCTTCCTTTGCCCGTTCGCGCTCGACGACCTCCACCGGGGCCTTCGCCACGAACTGCGTGTTGGCCAGCTTCCGCGCCACGCCGGTCAGCTGCGCGTCGAGGCGCTGAATCTCGCCCAGGAGCCTGGCGCACTCCTGCGTCAGATCCACGGCGTCGCCCAGCGGTACGAACACCTCAGTGCGATCGCTCAGCACCGCGAAGGCTCCAGGCCCTGCCGGCTCGTGATCGAGCGCGAGCGTTCCGAGACGCGCGAGACGGAGCACGGTCGACTCTTCTTCGGCCAGCGCTCGGGCGGTATCGGGCGAGCCCGGCTTGACCATCGCATCGACCTCATGGCCCGGTGGAACACGGTATTCCGCGCGGATGGCCCGGATGGCACTTACGACTTCCTGGACGGCGCCGAACGCCGCTTCCGCCCGATCATCTTCCCAGCGCCGGTCCGGCGTCGGCCATGCCGCGCTCGCCAACAGGCCGTGGGGGCCGGGCAGGTGGCTCCACAGCTCCTCGGTGACGAAGGGCATCACCGGGTGCAGCAGCGCTAACGCGGTTTCCAACGTGCGGAGCAGCACGCCACGCGCGATGGATCCGCCTTCCGCCTTACCATACAGCCGCGGCTTCACTTGCTCGAGATACCAGTCGGCCAGGTCGTCCCAAATAAAGTGGTACACGGCGTCCGCCGCTTCGCTCACGCGATGACGTTCCAGGGCGTCGGTCGTGGCGCGAGCGGCTCGCTGTGCTCTCGAGAGGATCCACCGATCCGCGAGCGGCAGCTGTTCGGACGGAACGTCCTCCGGCCGGAGGATCTCGCCTTCGAGATTCGCGATGGCCAGCCGCCCGGCATTCCAGACCTTATTGGCGAAGTTGCGCCCCGGCGCGAAGGTCCCCTCGAGATCGTCAGGATCCAGGATGACGTCCGCACCGACGGCCGCGCCGGCGATCACCGTGTACCGCAAGGCGTCGGCGCCGAACAGCCGCACCACCTCCAGCGGGTCGATCCCGTTGCCGAGCGACTTCGACATCTTGCGGTGCTTCGTGTCGCGCACCGTGCCATGGATATACACCGTGTCGAACGGTCGCGCGCCGAGGAAGTGGTAGCCCGCCATGACCATCCTCGCCACCCAGAAGAAGATGATCTCCTGAGCCGTGACCAGGGTGTGGCCCGGGTAGAAGGCCGCGAGGTCCGGCGTCTGTTCGGGCCAGCCGAAGGTGGCAAACGGCCACAGCCAGGACGAGAACCAGGTGTCCAGAACATCGGGATCCCGCTCGAGCTCGCTCGCGCCGCACGCGCGGCAGCGATCCGGATCGGTGCGGGCCGCCCACTCCTCTCCGCAGGCCGTACAGCGAAAGACGGGAATGCGATGGCCCCACCAGAGCTGCCGCGAGATGTTCCAGTCGCGAATGTCGGTTAGCCAATTCTCGTAAACGCAGCCCCAGCGTTCCGGTACGAAGCGGAGATGCCCCGCGCGGTAGGCCTCGAGGGCCGGGGCGGCGAGGGGCGCCATGCGCACAAACCACTGCTTGGAGAGCCGCGGTTCCACCACCGTGTGACAGCGGTAGCACTGCCGGACGGCATGCGCGTGAGGCTCGACCTTCTCGAGCAGTCCGAGCCCGTCCAGCCGCTCGACGATGCGCGTGCGCGCCGCGAACCGATCCACGCCTTCCAGGTCTTCCGGGACCCGTCTCCCCGCGTCGTCACCCGGATCGTGCATCCGCCCCTCGGGGTCCATGATCAGCGGCATCGCGAGGTTGTGGCGGCCGCCGATCTCGAAATCGGTGGCGTCGTGCGCGGGCGTGATCTTCACGAACCCGGTGCCGAACTCGGGATCGACCGCGTCGTCGGGGATGATCGGCAGGTGGATCTCGGTGAGCGGGAGCCGTACGGTCCGCCCCAAGGCCCACGCGGTCTCGGCGTGATCGGGGTGCACCGCCACCGCGGTATCGCCCAACAGCGTCTCGGGACGCGTCGTCGCCACGGTCACGTGGCCCTCACCCTCTCCGGTGAGCGGATAGCGGATGTGATACAGCTTGCCCCGGGCGTCGTGGAACTCGGCCTCCTCGTCGGAGAGCGCCGTGAGACAGCGCGGACACCAATGGATCACGCGGTGACCGCGATAGATCAGGCCCTCCTCCCAGAGCGACACAAAGACGTGCCGCACCGCCGCGGAGTACCCGTCGTCGAGCGTGAACCGCGTGCGGTTCCAGTCACACGACGCACCGATGGCCTTGAGCTGTTCGAGAATCGTCTGTCCCGTTTCATTCACGTATGACCACACGCGCTCCAGAAACGCCTCGCGCCCCACATCGAAGCGGGTCGAGCCATCCTCCTCCGCGATCAGGCGCTCCACCACGTTCTGGGTGGCAATGCCGGCGTGATCGGTGCCCGGCAGCCACACGGCTTCTCGGCCCCGCATCCGCTCGAACCGGATGAACAGGTCTTGGATCGTGTTATTGAGGCCGTGACCCATGTGCAGCATGGCCGTCACGTTCGGCGGAGGGATCACGATGACGTAGGGATCCCGCCCGCTCGCTGGATCGCCCGCGAACACGCGGCTCTCCTCCCAGCGCCGGGAGACGGACGTCTCGATCCGGGACGGCTCAAACTTCGAGGACAGTTCTGCCACGATCTCTGCTGCTGTTGGAAGTTCGGGGTACGGGCCGCGCGGGCTCAGTGCGCCGAGGCATCTCGGACGGGAATGTCTTCACCCTCGACGAGCACGTGATTCACCAGGACGCTCACGCCGGGGACCTGCTCGACGACGGTGCGCGCACGCTGCGCTTCATGCCCCGCCTGAACGGTTCCGGTCAGCTCCACCACACCGTCTCCCAGCGCCTGACCCTTCACGTCGAGTGACGCGGTGGCGTCGTCGCCCGCGAGCGCGGCGTCGATGGCCGCCTGCAAGACTCGGGGATCCTCGGGCGGGTTGGTCTGCTTGCGCAGGCCCCCGAACGCCCCGTGAACCCGCGCACGGTCCAGGTTGCCGAGCAGTTCCACCAATACGATGCCCGCCACCACGCCCGCCACGAGTCCACCGACCGCGGAGGCCGTGATACCGATCCAGTCCGATTGCTCACGCTTGACGCGAATCACGCTTCTCCCCGGGGCTCCAAGTATATTTACGTCCTTACAATAATAAGACTACATCTGGGGTTGGGATACGGCGCGAACGCGTCGGCGGCCGACGAGCGAGCATGCGCGACACCATTGCCATCACCCTGCCGGACGGATCCGTCCGCGAACACTCGGTTGGCGTGACCGCCAGGACCGTTGCCGAAGGCATCGGCGCGCGGCTGGCCAAGGCCGCGGTGGCCGCTCTGGTCGACGGAGAGGTGTGGGACGTCGACCGCCCGATCCCCGGGGACGCGCACGTGGCCATCCTCACGGAGAAGGACGCGGCGGCGCTCGATGTGTTGCGGCACTCCGCCGCGCACGTGCTCGCCACGGCGGTGCGCAGGATCTTCCCGGATGCCGGGATCGGATTCGGGCCGCCTATCGACGATGGCTTCTACTACGATTTCGAGGTGCCGCGCCCGTTCACCCCGGACGACCTGGTCGCGATCGAAGCCGCGATGCGGAACGTGGTGGCGGACGATCAGCCCTTCGTGCGCGAGGAGGTCGATCGGGCCGACGCGCGCGACCGGTTCAAGGGTGACCCGCTCAAGTTGGAGCGGCTCGAAGAGCTCGGTGACGACGAGGTGATCTCGGTGTACACCAACGGCCCCTTTGTGGATTTGTGTCGCGGGCCGCATCTGGCCTCCACCGGCCGGATTGCGCACTTCAAGCTGCTCCACGCCGCGGGAGCGTACTGGCGCGGCGACTCCAATCGCCAGATGCTGCAGCGCGTTTACGGCACCGCGTGGTTCTCGAAGAAGGACCTCGACGAATACCTGCGGAGGTTGGAGGAGGCCGAGAAGCGCGACCACCGGGTCCTGGGCAAGCAACTCGACCTGTTCTCCATTCAAGAGGATGTCGGGCCAGGCCTGATTCTCTGGCACCCGCGCGGCGCCGTGGTGCAATTCCAGCTGCGTCGCTTCATCGAAGACGAGTTGCTGCGCCGCCGGTACGACCTCGTGTACACCCCTCACGTCACTCGGGAGGAGCTGTTTCGGCGGTCGGGGCACCTCCCGCTGTACGAGCAGAACCAGTTCCCTCCGATGGCGGCCGGTGACGGCGAGTCGGACACGGTGCGCTACCGCGCCAAGCCGATGAACTGCCCGATGCACATGCTGGTCTACGAGTCACGGCAGCGTTCGTATCGTGACCTGCCCGTCCGGCTGTCCGAAGTGGCCAATGTGTACCGCAACGAGCTGTCCGGGACCCTGCACGGACTGCTTCGCGTGCGCGGTCTCACGATGGACGACGCCCACATCTTCTGTCGTGAGGATCAGATCGAGGACGAGATCTTCGATATGCTCGACTTGGTCGATCTCGTGCTCGGTCGGACGTTCGGGTTCTCGTATCGGCTGGATCTGGCGACGCGTCCGCCCAAGAAGATTGGCGACGACCGGTCCTGGGATGTGGCGGAGGCGGCGTTGCGTCGGGCCTTGGAACGGCAGGGGCGCACCTACAGCGTCGACGAGGGCGGGGGGGCATTCTACGGCCCGAAGCTCGACGTGAAGCTGCGCGACGCCATCGGTCGGGAGTGGCAGGGCTCCACTATCCAGCTGGACTATCAACTGCCGGAGCGCTTCGAACTGGAGTACACGGGCCAGGACAACCGGCCGCATCGGCCGGTGATGATTCATCGCGCTATTTTCGGAACGATGGAACGGTTCGTGGGATGCCTCATCGAGCACTTCGCCGGTGCGTTCCCGCTCTGGCTCGCGCCCGAGCAGGTGCGGGTGCTGCCCATCACGGACGAGCAGGCGGCGACCGGCCGGACCCTCGCGGACAGGATGCGCGGCGAGGGGATCCGCGTGTCGCTGGACGATCGCGGCGAGACGTTGAACTACCGCATTCGCGATGCGGAGACCATGAAGGTGCCCTACATGCTGGTGCTCGGCGCAAGAGAAGTGGAGCAGGGGGCGGTGGCTGTGCGGGTGCGCGGTGCGGGGAGGAAGCAGGAGGTGATGCCGCAAGACGCGTTTGTCGAACGCGCGCTCCGCGAGATCCGATCGCGAGCGTTGGAGCTCGGATCGGCGCGTTGAGGGGCCTCGCGGCCCCGGTCAAGTTGGCTGGCGTTCGCGCACCACGGTTGCCTGGTGCGCGGCCTATTATAGAGGAATGGAACCGTGACTGATGCTGCACATACACCGGTGATCGTGGGTGCCGTGCGCACCCCCATCGGTCGGTACATGGGTGGGCTGAGCGCCCTGCGGGCGCCGCAATTGGGTTCGGTCGCGATCAGGGAAGCGCTGTCGCGCGCCGGGGTGGATGCCTCGTCGGTGGACGAGGTGATCATGGGGCACGTGCTACAGGGCGGCGCCGGCCAGGCGCCCGCGCGCCAGGCAGCCATTCACGCGGGCGTCCCCGGAACCGTTCCGGCGCTCACGATCAACAAGGTCTGCGGGTCGGGGCTCAAAGCGGTGATGCTGGCGTCCCAGGCCATCCGGGCCGGCGATGCCCGGTGCGTCGTGGCTGGTGGCATGGAGTCGATGTCGAACGGCCCCCACTATGTGTTCGGCATGCGCGGGGGCGTGAAGTACGGCGATCAGACGATGGTGGACGCCGTGCAGTTCGACGGGCTGTGGTGCTCGTTCGGCGACTGCGTGATGGGGGCGCACGCGGAATACACGGCTGAGCAGGCCAACGTGAGCCGCGCGGACCAAGACCAGTTCGCGTACGACAGCCATTGCAAGGCCATTGCCGCCATGGACGGCGGCAAGTTCGCGGCGGAAATCGTGCCGGTCGAGGTCCCGGGTCGGAAGGGGAGCACGACGGTATCCCAGGATGAGGGCCCGCGACGCGACACGTCCCTGGAAGCGCTGGCAAAGCTGCAGCCGGCGTTCCGGGCAGACGGATCCGTGACCGCCGGCAATGCGCCGGGGCTGAACGACGGTGCCTCGGCGGTCGTGGTGACGTCCGAGGCGTTCGCCGACGCGCACGGCTTGACCGCGCTGGCGCGCGTGACGGCCTACGCGACCGGCGGGGGCGAGCCGCGCGACTTGTTCTTTGCCCCGATTCACGCCGTGCGGAACATCATGGACAAAGCCGGCACGACCATCGGGGACTACGACTTGATAGAGCTCAATGAGGCATTTGCGGTGCAGGTACTCGCGGATGGGCGTGAACTGGGATGGGATTGGGATCGCGTGAACGTGTACGGCGGCGCCGTGGCGCTCGGTCACCCCATCGGGGCGAGCGGCGCCCGGATTCTCACGACGCTATTGTACGCCTTACGAGAGCGGGACGCGACGACGGGACTCGCGACGCTCTGTTTGGGTGGTGGAAACGCGGTGGCCCTCAGCGTGGAGCGCATATCATGAATGAGACGCGGACCGTTGCACTCTCTGCCGAACCGTCGCTCCTCGCGCGCCGAGTGGCGGCGGTGCTCGCCGGCGCACTCGCGGTGGCGTTGGGAGCGCACCTGGCGGTCCCGCTGCCGGGAACGCCCGTTCCCGCGACGTTCCAGGTTCCCGCGGTGCTCATCGTCGGCGGTCTCCTCGGTCCGCGGCTGGGGACGGCCAGCATGGCGCTGTATCTCGTCGCGGGCGCGATGGGCCTGCCGGTGTTCGCACCGGGGGGGGTGCCAGGCTTGGTGCGGCTGATCGGGCCAACGGGGGGATACCTGTTGGCCTTTCCGGTGGCGGCGGCACTCGTGGGGTCGATCGGGCGCATTCCGGTGGATCCCGCCAGGCTTGCCGCGGCGGTGGTGGCGGGTCTCGTGGTGATACACGCGGGGGGGGTGGCGCAGCTGATGGTGGTAACGGGGGAATGGCGGACGGCGGTGACCCTGGGGTCGCTTCCGTTTTTGCTCGGTGATACGCTCAAGCTACTCATTGCCGGTCTGGTCTTGTGGCGGTTTTCACCGATGACACGCGCGCGCCTTTAACGGCGCGCGACGTGTTTTCGGCAGTCGCGGCGCTGCTCGCCTTTTACGGAGCGGTGCTCGTGACTGCCGTGCTGGTGGCGGTGGTGTTCACGGCCGTCGTGGTTGGTGGCCTGGAAGACGAGGGGGTGGCCGTCGTGCTCGGCGGAGGCGCGCTGGTGTCGGCGGGGATGGTGATCAACGTGGGGTTGGTGCGGGCGGGGCTCTCGCGCTGGCCCACCTTGGGGTGGGTCGGACTCAAGCACACAGGCGTGGAGTTCGGAAAAGGAACCTCGCTCGGGGTGGTCATGGGACTCGCCGCGGTCGCGCTGGCCATCGGTGTCGGCGATGCGTCGGTGTCGTTGTCCGGGGAAGGGTGGGGTGCGTTCGCGTCGGCCGCCGGCGTTGTCGCCGCCGGCCTGATCGTGGCGGCGCTTGGCGAAGAGCTGGTGTTCCGCGGCTATCCGCTGGCTCGGCTCGCCAAGACGATCGGCAGAGCGAAAGCCGCCGGCGTGCTCGCGGCTCTCTTCGCGCTGATGCATCTGTGGAACCCGGAAGTTTCGCCGCTCGGGTTGGTCAACATTTGGTTGGCGTCGTTGGTGATGAGCGCCGCGTTCTTCACCACGGGCGGCCTGCCGCTCGCCTGGGGGCTGCATTTCGGGTGGAATGCGGGATTGGGACTCCTCGTCGACGCGCCCGTGAGCGGCATCCGGTTTGCCATTCCGACAGTCGAATTCGCCCACGGCGAGATGCATGTGGTCACCGGCGGAGCGTTCGGGCCCGAGGGTGGGATGGCGGCGACGGTCGCGCTCACCTGTGCGCTCGTGCTCTTGGCTCGCCGCGCCGCGGGAACGGTGGAGGCGGATGTGAACGAGGAGGTGTCGAGGTGAAGCGGATTGCGGTGATCGGGGCCGGGACCATGGGAAACGGGATCGCACACGTGTGCGCGCAGCAGGGGCGGAGCGTGACGCTCATCGACGTGGTGCCGGCCGCCCTCGAGCGTGCGCTGGACGTGATCCGACGCAACATGGACCGGCAGGTGAAGAAGGGAACCCTGGATGCCGAGGCCCGGGACGCGGCTCTGCGGCGCATTGTCACGGCAACCAGCGTGGACGCGATCGGCGCGGCCGAACTCGTGATCGAGGCGGCCGCTGAGGATCCTGACGTGAAGTTCGGGCTGTTCCGGCAACTGGATGAGCTGGCGCCGGCGGGGGCGATCCTGGCCACGAACACGTCGTCCATCCCGATCACCGAGATTGCCGCGTGCACGGCGCGACCCGAGGCGGTCATTGGGATGCATTTCATGAATCCCGTCCCGGTGATGCCGCTGGTCGAGGTGATTCGCGGTCTCCGCACGTCCGACGAAACCACGGCGGCGGTCATGGAAGAAGCGCGCGCACTCGGCAAGACGCCGGTGGAGGTCAACGACTATCCCGGGTTCGTGGCCAACCGGGTGCTGATGCCGATGATCAACGAGGCCGTCTACTGCGTCATGGAGGGTGTCGCGACACCCGATGCCGTCGACGCCGTCATGCACCTGGGGATGAATCACCCCATGGGACCGCTCGCGCTCGCGGATCTCATCGGTCTCGACGTCTGCCTGTCGATTCTCGAGGTGCTGCACGACGGACTGGGCGATCCGAAGTACCGGCCGTGCCCGCTGCTCCGCAAGATGGTGATGGCCGGCCAATTGGGGCGGAAGTCCGGCAAGGGGTTCTATGACTACGCCTGAGCTGGAGGTCGTTGGGCTCGCGCGCACGTTCGCGCAGAACGAACTCGTCCCGCATGCGGCGGAATGGGATGCGGGCAAGGTGTATCCCGCGGAGGTGATGCGGAAGCTCGGCGAGTTGGGATTCTTCGGCCTGCGGGTGCCGGAAGAGTATGACGGGCTGGCGCTGGACCATGAGACCTATCTCATGGTGCTGGAGGAGATCGCCGCGGGCGACGCCTCCGTGGCGATCTCGCTTTCGGTGCACAATTCCCTGCCGGTCACCATGCTGGCCGCCCACGGCACGCCCGAGCAGAAGGAACGCTGGCTGCGCCCCATGGCGCGGGGCAACGTCCTGGCGGCCTTCTCGCTGTCCGAAGCGGACGCGGGCACGGATGCATCGAGTCTGCGTGCCCAGGCCACGCGCGCCGGCGACGAGTGGGTGCTGACCGGCGAGAAGGCGTGGGTGACCAACGGCGACGTAGCGGATCTGTACGTGGTCATGGCCCGCACGGACACGCCCGAGGACCGGCGCCGGCACCGCGGGATCTCGGCGTTCCTGGTTCCCGCCGGAACGCCGGGCGTGACGCCGGGCCGGCGCGAAGACAAGCTGGGCCTGCGCGCGTCGAGTACGACGACCCTCGCGCTCCACGACGTACGCTTGGGACGCGAGGGGTTGCTGGGCGAAGAGAATCTTGGATTCATCTACGCGATGCAGGCGCTCGACGCCGGCCGGTTGGGTGTGGCGGCCCAGGCCGTGGGCATCGCGCGCGCCGCGCTGGAGCATGCCGTGCGCTATGCTGGCGAGCGCAAGCAGTTCGAACGCCCCATCGGGGAGTTTCAGGCAGTACAGTTCATGTTGGCGGACATGGCCACGAGGATCGCGGCGGCGCGCGAGCTGACGCTGCAGGTGGCGCGCGAGCGGCAGCGCGGCGATCGCGTGACACAGCGTGCCAGTATGGCTAAACTGTTCGCCTCCGAGACGGCGATGTGGGTAACCACGCAGGCGGTGCAGGTGTTCGGTGGCTACGGCTACATGCGGGACTACCCCGTGGAACGCCTGTTTCGCGATGCGAAAGTGACGGAGATATATGAAGGAACATCCGAAGCACAGCGAATCGTCATTGCACGGGGGCTCCACTCCGACTAGAGAGGAGATCAGGGAGTCCATCGAGCATGGGCTCTTTGCGCTCGTCGGGGAGCACAATCATGAGCAGGTGAGCTTTTGGTACGACCCGGAGTCGGGCTACCGGGGCATCATCGCGATTCACAACACGGTGCTCGGGCCGGCACTCGGCGGCACCCGCTTCTGGAACTACGAGAACGACATGGAGGCGCTCATCGACGTCCTCCGGCTGTCGCGTGGAATGACCTACAAGGCCGCCGTGGCCGGTCTCGACCTCGGCGGGGGCAAGAGCGTCATCATCGGCAATCACAAGACGGTTAACCGCGAGGCCATCTTCCGGGCGCACGGCCGCCACGTCGACTCCTTGGGCGGGCGGTATATCACGGCGGAGGATGTGGGGACGGGTACGGGTGACATGGAGTTCATCAGATCCCAGACGCAGCACGTGGTGGGATTGGCCGGGCGTTCCGGCGACCCGTCACCGGTCACGGCTTTCGGGGTCTATCGTGGGATGAAGGCGTGCGCCCGGGTGGCGTACGGGAGTGATGACCTGACTGGCAGGTCGGTCTCGGTGCAGGGATGTGGGCACGTGGGGTACCACCTCTGCAAACACCTGCACGAGGAAGGCGCGAGGCTCATCGTCACCGACATCGACGAGCAGAAGGTGGAGGAGGTCGTGCGCGCGTTCGGGGCGGCTCGAGTCGGTCAGCACGAGATCTACGGTGTGGACGCCGACATCTTTGCGCCGTGCGCGCTGGGCGCCGTGATCAACGACCAGACATTGGGTCTCCTGAAGGTCAGGATCATCGCGGGGGCGGCGAACAACCAATTGGAAGCGGAGCGGCACGGGGATGTGCTGCATCAGCGGGGCATTGTGTACGCACCCGACTACGTGATCAACGGTGGGGGGTTGATCAACGTGAATGCGGAGGTGGCCGGTTGGGATCTGGATCGCTCCCATCGCAAGGCCGCCGAAATCTACGATACGATTCTGCGGGTGCTGCAAATCGCCGCGGACGAGAACATCCCGAGCTATCGTGCGGCCGACCGGCTGGCGGAGCAGCGCATCGCCGAGGCGAAGGTGCAGAAGACGAGAACGGCATGAGCGATCTCACCCGCTCTTTGGCGGCATCCGATCCGGTCGTGGCCCGCCTGCTTCAGGCCGAGGAGCGGCGGCAGGATACCGGACTCGAACTGATCGCGAGCGAGAACTTCGCGTCGCTCGCGGTGTTGCAGGCGATGGGCTCCGTCCTGACGAACAAGTACGCGGAGGGGTATCCGGCCGCGCGCTACTACGGTGGGTGCGAGGTGGTGGACGAGGTGGAGCAGCTCGCCATCGATCGTGCCAGGCAGCTGTTCGGGGCGGAGCACGCCAACGTGCAGCCGCACAGTGGGGCCCAGGCCAACTTCGCGGCGTTTCTTTCGGTGCTCGAACCGGGCGACACGCTGCTGGGGCTCAAGCTGCCGCACGGCGGACACCTGACGCATGGAGCCAAGGTGAACGCGAGCGGCCGGCTCTTCCGTGCGGTGCAGTACGGCGTCGACGAGTCGACGGGGGTCGTGGATCACGATGCCGTCCGCGAGATCGCCGTGGCCGAGCGGCCGAAGCTCATCATTGCGGGCGGCAGCGCCTATCCCAGAATCGTGGACTTTCCGGCGTTCGCGGCCATCGCCGCCGAGGTCGAGGCGGTCCTGCTCGTCGACATGGCGCATTTCGCGGGTCTCGTGGCCGGCGGAGTGTACCCGTCACCGGTCCCACACGCCCAGATCGTCACCAGCACCACGCACAAGACGCTGCGCGGTCCCCGCGGAGGCTTCATCCTGTGCCGGAGTGATCGTGGCAAGGCCGTCGACAAGCAGGTGTTTCCGGGGACGCAGGGTGGGCCGTTGGAGCACGTGATCGCCGCCAAGGCGGTGGCGTTCGGTGAAGCGCTCCGTCCCGAGTTCCGGACGTATGCCGAGCAGGTCGTTCGCAACGCGCGGGCGCTCGGTGACGCTTTGATCGAGCACGGGTATCGGCTCGTATCCGGCGGGACCGATACGCACCTGATCCTGGTGGACCTTCGCCCACAGGACATCACCGGCAAAGCGGCGGAAGAGGCGTTGGGTCGGGCCGGCATCCACGTGAACAAGAACACGGTTCCGGGGGAGCAGCGGTCGCCATTCGTGACTTCGGGAATCCGGATTGGCACAGCGGCCCTCACGACGCGCGGCATGGGGGTCGAGGAGATGCGCGAGGTGGCGGACGCCATCGATCGTGTGCTGCAGGCGCCGGATGCGGAGGGGGTGATTGCGGCCGTGGGGCGGCGGGTGCGCGAACTGGCGGAAGGGTTTCCGTTGTATCGCGAGGTCGGGGAGATCGCGGCCCAGTAGGGGAGGGAAGGATGTCGGGTCTTGCTGTGCCGGGGGTCGCGCTCCACTTTCCAGTCGTGTTCGACATGCACCTCGCCGACGAATTTGTGGCGCGCATACGTGCGGTCGACGGCCGCTACCACGAACGGGCATACCTGTTCGTGTTGGCATCGCTCGAGCAGTGCCAGCGGCGCCGGCGGGAACGGGGGCATATCCGCGGACGCGAACTGGCCGAGGCCTGCCGTGACGTGGCCCTGGAACAGTTCGGCCTCGCGGCGCGGCTGGTGTTGCAGCATTGGGGAATCGACTCGACGGAGGCGATCGGCCGGATCGTGTATGTGCTGATCGAGGTGGGGCTGCTGGTGCGGCATCCGGACGACCGGATTGAGGATTTCGAGGGCGTGTACGATTTTGGGCGGACGTTCGACGTGGAGTATCCGTGGGCCGGCGTCGCGCGAACGCAGACGGTGTAGAGCGCAATCGCGATTGGCGGTGCAGTCCGATTGGACACCGGTCCGACCTCCTGAATCGGGCCCGGCCTGCAGCAGCCGATTGCCTCAGCATGGGAAGGGAGGAGCCGTATGGCGGAAGATCTCCAGTGGCCGGGATGCCTCAAGTGTGAAAAGGGATTGCTCATCCCGTTGTCGGACTACGGGCGTGACGGCGCTTCGATCCGCTACAAAGCCTGGGCCTGCTCGAACCCGGAGTGCGGGTTCAACCTGCGAATCGACAACGGCGAGATCTCGATGGGCCGGGCGATCGGGCAGAGCTTCAAGTAGACGCGAGGCGGCGGGCGTTGGGCGTGAGGCCGCTATCGCCCAGCGTCTGATGCCCAACGGCTAACGTTCAACGTCCGTTGTTCACCGTTCCCCCCGTACCGGTCCTCGACGCGGCGCAGGCGGCTGCCTGGGACGCGCGTGCGATGTCCGAATCCAACATCCCGAGCCGAGTTCTCATGGATGCTGCGGGTCGGGCCGTTGCCCAGGTCATGACGCATCTGCTGGGCGGCCATGTCCGCCGCGGCGTGTTGGTGGCGGCGGGCCCGGGAAACAACGGCGGTGACGGGTGGGTGGTGGCGCGCGCGCTGGCGGCCGCGGGGGCTCGCGTGGCCGTGGCCGAAATCGCGCGCGACCGCTCGCCCGACTGCGAGGCTAATCGCGATTTGGCGGTGGCCACAGGGGTGGAGTCGCTGGACCTCGGGGCTTCGTGGCCGGCCGCCGGCGTCGTGGTGGATGCGGTGCTGGGGACCGGGGCCATGGGCGCGCCGCGGGGCGACATCGCGGAGCTGGCTGCGCGGGTCGCCGCGCACGCGGGGCCGGTGGTGGCTGTCGATGGTCCCACGGGACTGGATCTCTCCACGGGCGAGGCTCACGGACCCGTGCGCGCCGCTCTCACCGTGACGTTCGGCGGCCCGCGCCGGGGCCATTTGCTTGCCCGCGAGTGGTGTGGGCGATTGGTCGTGGCGGACATCGGCTTCCCCACCGCCGATCCAGCGTGGCCCGCGCTCATCACCGATCGGATTGCGAAGCGGCTCCTACCCGCGTTGCACCCCGACATGCACAAAGGCTCGCGCGGTCGCGTGCTCGTGATCGGTGGGGACGACGGCATGGCGGGCGCGGCGCTGCACGCCTGCTCGGCTGCCTTCGGTGCGGGAGTGGGGCTGGTCAAGGTGGCAGCCCGACCGGCCAGCGTGGAGGCCGCGCAGGCCCAACTGCCGGATGCGCTTTCGGTCACGACCGCGCTCGACGCAACGCTCGAACCCGCGCTCGTCGAGTCGATTGCCTGGGCCGATGCCGTCGTGTTGGGGCCCGGGTTGGGGCGCCAGGTCGAACGGGCGGCCTTCGTTCGCCAGGTGCTCGAGCGGTCGAGCGTGCCCGTCGTGCTCGATGCCGATGCGCTGCACGCCGGCGCCGAGCAGATCCTGAGCGGGTCGGCGCCGCGGGTGTTCACTCCACATATAGGAGAATTCCAATCGGCGTTCCCCGAGGTCGCACGTGCCGCGGGGGGTGACCGGTTTGCGGCGGCCGAAGGCGCCGCCGCACGCGTGGGGCACGGTGCGGCGGTCCTGTTGAAGGGTGTTCCGACCGTGATTGCGCGGGAGGGCCACCCGCTCTGGGTCGTGGCCGCGGGCAACCCTGGGCTCGCGACCGGCGGAAGCGGTGATCTCCTCGCGGGCTTCGTGGCCGCCTACCTGGCGCGTGGGCTGGCGTTGCACGACGCAGCCGCGCTCGGCGCGTGGACCCTCGGGCGCGCGGCCGAGATCGCGGCGAGTCACCATACGGCCCGCGCCACCCGCCCGGCTGACGTCCTCGCATCGCTGCCGGAGTTGTGGCGCGCGCTCGCGGAACCCCCGTCCATCGATCCGCCGGTGCTGGTCGATCTCCTCCCGCCCGCGCTCGTGTGAGGCTGGGCGTGCGGCAACGCCGGTGCCTCCCGGTATCCTCGAGACGTCGCGCCGGTCCGCCATTGGGGCGCACCCGTTCGTGACGCACACTCCGCTCGGACCGGGACGCGAGTTCGACGCCATTCGGCGGTTTTGGTCAACGCTCGGCGACCGCGCGGCGGGGGGCGGTGACGACTGCGCGTTCATCGAGTTGGATGGAACGACGCTGGCCGTCTCCTGTGACCTGAGCATCGAGGGGACCCATTTCCGCCTCGGGTGGCTCAAGGCGCACGAGATCGGGTGGCGCGCGTGTGCGGCGTCGCTGTCGGACTTGGCGGCGGTGGCCGCGACACCGGTGGGTATCCTCGCCGCTGTCGGGCTGCCGCGGGAGATGCCGGCGTCGCTCGCCGTCGACCTGATGGACGGCGTGGCCGAGGCGGCGCACGCCGCCGGGTGCGGCGTCGTCGGTGGCGATCTGGTGCGCAGTGACGCGATCACGATCGATGTGGTGAGTCTGGGGCGCGGCGACCATCTGGTCCGTCGGGTTGGTGCGCAGCCGGGCGACACGCTCTGGATCACCGGCGCGCTGGGCGGTCCCGCCGCGGCGCTCGCGGCATGGGAGGAGGGGCAGGAGCCGGAGGAGACGGCCCGGGCCCGCTTTGCGCGCCCCGAGCCGCGCATCGCCGCTGCCCAGTGGCTGGCCGCCCGGGGCGCGCGGGCGATGATCGATGTGAGCGACGGATTGCTCGCCGACGCCGCGCATCTGGCCGCGGCGTCCGGTGTCCGGTGCGCGGTGGAGCGGGAGCGCGTGCCGGTCCACCCGGCGGCGACGGCGGATCAGGCAATCGTGGGCGGCGAGGAATACGAGTTGCTCGTCGCGTTGCCCGCGTCGGTCACGGGTGACGTGGGCACGCGGTTCGCCGAAGCGCACGGGTTCCCGTTGACGCGCGTGGGCGCCGTCGACGCCGGCGACGGTGTCGTGTTGCGGGAGCACGGTGCGGCGGTTGCGCCGCCGGTGGGGTTTGGGCATTTCGATTGACGGAACGACGGGAACGACGGGAACGACGGGAGGCATTGATTTCACACCGCGCAACGAAGGGGCGTCGCGCACTGATGCGGGCGCTGCTGTATCCGCCGGCCCTGTTTGTGCTGACGATGTTCTACGGATTGCGGGTGATTCTCGCGGCCCTGGTGTTTCGCATTCCGAATCGACCCGGCGGCGTGTACGATCGTGCGGCGCGGGATTGGTCCAAGGCGCAGCTGCGCGTTGCGGGAGTGCGGGTAGAGACGGCGGGGCTCGAGCGCGTCCCGCGCCATGCGCCGGTCGTGTACGTGTCCAATCATCAGTCGTGGTTCGACATTCTGTCGCTCGCGGCGACGATTCAGGGCCGGGTGCGGTTCGTCTCGAAGATCGAGCTCCTCAAGGTGCCCGTGTTGGGCGCGGCGATGTACCGAGCCGGCCACATCTTTCTGGATCGCCAGAATCGCTCCAAGGCGTTCGGGGCGTACGAGAGCGCGGCCGAGGTGATCCGGGCCGGCATGAGTGCCGTGGTGTTCGCCGAAGGCACGCGCAGCCGCACGGGGGAGTTGCTCCCGTTCAAGAAGGGACCGTTCGTGCTGGCGATCGCCGCCGGTGTCCCGGTCATTCCGGTGTACTGCGGAGGTACCTTTCACATCCTGCCCAAGGGGAGCGTGTTCATTCGTCCGCGACCCGTGCGGCTGTATTTTGGGGAACCGATCCCCACGGCGGGCTTGAGCTACGACCAGCGCGAAGCCGTGCTGCGGCAAGCGCGGCAGGTGATCGAGCAGTTCAAGCGTGACGCCGCCCCTCTTGATGCTGAGTGACGAGTGCTATGACGACGATTATCGACGTATCGGCGCGCGAGATTCTCGATTCCCGGGGCAACCCCACGATCGAGGCCGACGTGCGACTGGCGAGCGGGGCGTTTGGGCGGGCGGCCGTGCCGAGCGGCGCATCCACCGGTGAGCACGAGGCGGTGGAACTGCGGGACGGCGATCCTGAGCGCTACGGTGGGAAAGGGGTGCGCGAGGCGGTGCAGCACGTCAACGAGTTGATCGGTCCGCGGCTGGAGGGGCTGAGTGCGCTCGACCAGATGACCATCGACATGGAAATGCTCGAACTGGACGGCACGCCGAACAAGAGTCACCTCGGGGCCAACGCCATGCTGGCCGTGTCCATGGCGGTGGCGCGCGCGGCGGCTGACGACCGCGGCTTGCCGTTGTATCGCTACCTCGGCACGCCGCTCTCGAGCGTGCTGCCGATTCCCATGATGAACATCCTGAATGGCGGGGCGCACGCGTCTAACAACGTGGACGCGCAGGAGTTCATGGTGGTGCCCATCGGGACCGATGAGTTTCCTGAGGCGCTGCGCATGGGCGTGGAGGTGTTCCACGCGTTGAAGAAGGTGCTGAGCAAGGAGGGCCTCTCGACGGCCGTGGGCGACGAGGGCGGATTTGCGCCGATGCTGCCCACCAACGAGGCGGCCTTGGACCGCGTGGTACAGGCGATCGAGGCGGCGGGATACAAGCCCGGCGAGGACGTGGCCATCGCCGTGGATGTGGCGGCGAACGAGTTGTACCAGGACGGCGCGTATGTCTTCAAGAAGGGTGACGGGTCGCGGCGCACGGCGGCAGAGATGGTGGACCTCTATGCCGGATGGCTGGACACGTATCCGATCGTGTCCTTGGAGGATGGCTTGGCTGAGGACGATTGGGAGGGGTGGGCCACACTGACCGAGCGGTTGGGTGCGCGGGTGCAGCTCGTCGGTGACGATCTGTTCGTCACCAACTCCGAGCGGCTGGTGCGGGGCATCGAGGAGGACATCGCCAACGCCATTCTCATCAAGGTCAATCAGATTGGGACGCTCACCGAGACGCTACAGTGCATCGAGCTGGCGCGGGGGAGCGGCTACGGCACCGTCATCTCGCATCGGTCAGGCGAGACCGAGGACACGTTCATCGCCGATCTCGCCGTGGCCACCGGGGCGGGGCAGATCAAGACGGGCAGCGCCTCGCGCACCGATCGTGTCGCCAAGTACAACCAACTGCTGCGGATCGCCGAGGAGCTCGAGGACGTCGCCGTCTACCCCGGCCGCGACTTGTACGGTTTGTGAGCAAGCGCGGGGTGGTGTTGGCGCTCGTGGTGGGGGTCGGAGTGTACTTCGGCCTCATGGGCGGCTGGTTCAGCTCGCTCGACTGGTGGACCGTGCGCAAGCAGATCCGCGAGGAACGGGCTGCGATCGAGCGGCTGCGTGCCGAGATCGACAGCCTGCGGGCGTGGGGCGCGCTCATCGAGCGGGATTCGGCGACGATCGAGCGCGTGGCGCGCGAGACGTATGGCATGCTGCGGGATGGCGAGATCCTCTACCGCGTGGAGCCGGCCGAGCGGTGAGGTTGGGTTGGGAGGGCTGGAGCGCGGACCACTGTCTTGGTATCCTACGTGCCCGAGCCAGGGCCGGGCGAGCTTTCCCGCTCTTCGCCTCATGCCTGCGGTTCACGGCGGAGTAGCTCAGCTGGTTAGAGCAGCGGAATCATAATCCGCGTGTCGGGGGTTCGAGTCCCTCCTCCGCTATT
>DASWII010000031.1:0-6681 GCA_036397755.1 Gemmatimonadales bacterium
GTGAAAAGCCTCGCCGCGCTGTCCCGCCGTGCTCGCGACAATGACAATGCGGCCGCCGGATTCCATGACCCCGAGCGCAGCCTTCGTGCCGTGAAACACGGCGTTCAGGTTCACCGCCAGCGTCTCCGCCCACCGCGCAGGATCCATCTTGGACACGGGCACTTCTTCCACCGGCCAGATGCCCGCATTGGCGACGAAGATGTCGAGCCTGCCGAAGGCCTCCACGGTGTCGCGAACGACCCGCTCGCAAGCGACAGGGTCGGAAAGGTCGGCCTGGAGTGCAAGAGCGCGGTGCGCGGTGCGTGGGGCGGGGTGCCCAGTCCCGATTGCTTCCACCACACCCTCCGCGTCGGCTTGCCGCACCCGGTACGTGATCGCGACGGATGCCCCGGCTGCGGCGAGCATCTTCGCCGTCGCGGCACCGATGCCGCGTGAGCCGCCGGTAACCAGTGCGACTTTGCCGGAGAGGTCGATCAGGCTCATCGCGATTCGCGCGCCCCGCGCCCCGCGCCCCGCGCACTTCGTTCTTCGCACGCCATCGTCACCAGCGCGTCCGCCGCCAGCAGCTGAAAGGCGGCCTGACGGTCGGTACGCGCCGGATCTATCGCCGCCAGCACCCGCTCCGCCGCGGCCATCAAATCCTGGGGGTCAGGAGAGGCACCATTGACCATTGACCATTGACCATTGACCGCGTTTACCACCGCCCGCCTCAACGCCTCCGGCGCGGCACTCAACCGCGACTCCACCCAGTCCGCCACGCTCACACGCCCACCTCCGTGAGAAGTTTCCGCACGACGTTCGGCGCCTCACGCCGCGCGTCCTCGAGCTTCGCAGGGTCTCCGGCCCCCGCGGAGGCGAAGTGCGGCCTCCCTCCACCCCGCCCCCCACTCACCGCCGCGATCCGATTGACAACGTCTCCTGCCCTCACACCCCGCGCGATCAAGTCGTCCGTCACGCCCACGTGGATGCCTGCCTGGTCTCCTGAAACGAATAGCACCTGCACGGCCCGCTTGTGCCGCTCACGGAACCGGTCCATGAGCAACCCAATCTGATCGCGATCGGCGACGGGCGATTCACCCATCAGCAACGTCACTTCGCCCAACTGATGTTCCTCCCCCGCGCCCGGCGCCCCGCGCCCCGCGCTCCTCAACAGCCCCTCCACCTGCTTCTCGAGCCGGCGCTTCTCCTCGACGAGCTGCTCGATGCGCCGCGCGACGTGCTCGGGACTGGTGCGCAGCGCCTCGGCGGCCTGCTCCACTCTCAAGTCCAACTCCTTCACGAGACCGTACGCGGCGGGACCCGTCACCGCCTCGATCCGGCGCACGCCGGCCGCGACGCCCGTCTCATGCGAGAAGTGAAACAGTCCGATCTGCCCGGTGGTGCGCGTGTGCGTGCCGCCGCACAGCTCCATCGAGATGTCGGGGATGTGCACCACGCGCACGCGGTCCCCATACTTCTCGCCGAACAGCGCCATCGCGCCGGCCTCCAGCGCCTGGTGGTACTCCATGATCCGGGTCGCCACGTCGGCGTTGGTCCAGATCGCGCGGTTCACTTCCGATTCGATGGCGGTAAGCTCCGCGTCGGTCACCGGCGCGTGGTGCGAGAAGTCGAACCGCAAGCGGTCGGGCGCCACCACGGAGCCGGCCTGGCGCACGTGATCGCCCAGCACGTGGCGCAGCGCCGCGTGCACGAGGTGCGTAGCCGTGTGGTTCCGCTCGATATTGCGCCGGCGAGCCTCGTCCACTTCCGCCTTGACAGGGGTAGCCTCGAAGTCCCCTTCGTAAGGACCCACCACCACCTGCTTGTCTCCTGCTTTGATCACATCCTCGACCGGCAGCTCCCACCCCCCGCCCCGCACGATGCCGGTGTCGCTCACCTGCCCGCCCGACTCCGCGTAGAACGGGTTTTCGCGCAGCACCAGTTCGAGTCGGCTGCCGTCTCGGCGATACTCGAGTATCTCGGTCTCCGCTTCGGTCATCTCATAGCCCACAAACCTCTGACGCTTGCGCGGCACCACGCGGGTGAATCCGCTTCTCGCTTCCCGCTTGCCATCGCCCGCCGTACGCCGTACGCCGTACGCCGCACGCCGCACGCTGCCCGCTGCACGCTGCCCGCGCCCCAGTCTCGACCGCTCCCGCTGCTCCTCGAGCGCCCGTTCAAACCCCGCAACGTCAACTTGCCACCCGCGCTCTCCGGCGATGATCTGCGTGAGGTCGACAGGGAAGCCGTAGGTGTCGTAGAGCTTGAAAGCCTCTTCACCCCTGATGGTACCTGTCGAGCCGGCGGTGATCCCGTCCAGCCGCTCGAGCCCGTCGCCGATGGTCTCGAGGAAGCGCTCTTCCTCGGCTCGTGTGACGTTCTCGATGTGATCCTTCTTCTCCTGCAGCTCCGGATACTCGGCACCCAGACCGTCGATCACAACGTCCGCCAGGTGCACCAGCGTCGGCTCGGTGCGGCCGAGCAGGTAGGCGTGGCGGACCGCCCGTCGCAGGATCCGTCGCAGCACATACCCGCGGCCGTCGCTCGAAGGGTACACGCCGTCTGCCAGCAGGAACGCGACGGCCCGCGCATGATCGGCGAGCACGCGAAACCCCGCGCCGTCGGACCCACCGTCATAGGGCCTTCCGATGACCTCGACCGCGCGCTCGATGATCGGCATGAACAGGTCGGTGTCGTAGTTGGAATCGACGCCCTGCATGACGGCCGCGATGCGCTCCAGGCCGGCACCGGTGTCCACGGAGGGCGCGGGAAGCGGGACGCGAGAACCGTCTGGCTGCTGGTCGAACTGCATGAACACCAGGTTCCAGATTTCGAAGAAGTGGCCGGCCTCTGACAGCGCGACAAACTCCGGTGGGCTCGGGGCTGGACGCTGGATGCCGGGCGAATGGTTCCGCGGGTTCACCGCCGGAAGCTCCGTGCCCCCAGCACCCTGCACCGTCCGCAAGTCCACATAGATCTCCGAGCACGGCCCGCACGGCCCCGTCTCCCCCATCTGCCAGAAGTTATCTTCGTCGCCCATTCCGTAGATGCGCTCGTCGGCGATGCCGGTCACCTCGCGCCACAATCGGCGCGATTCGTCGTCCGAATGGTGAACGCTCACGTAGAGCCGGTCCGGATGAATCCCCAGGTACTCCTCGCTGGTCACCCATTCCCAGGCGTACTCGATGGCTTCGCGCTTGAAGTAATCGCCGAAGGAGAAGTTGCCCAGCATCTCGAAGAACGTGTGGTGCCGAGCCGTGTGGCCGACCTGCTCCAGATCGTTGTGCTTGCCGCCGGCACGGACGCATTTCTGGGACGTCACCGCTCGCACGTACTCGCGCCGCTCCAGCCCCTGGAACACGCGCTTGAACTGCACCATGCCGGCGTTGGTGAAAAGCAAAGTGGGATCGTCAGCGGGCACGAGCGGGGACGACGCCACTTGTGTGTGTGCGCGGTCACCAAAGTACGTCAGAAACGATCTCCGTATCTGTTTAGATTGCATAGTCTTATAAGTTACGGTCACATGAGGCTCAGAGAAAAGACCCACGTGACACCAATGCTCAAGCCGTGACCATGCCGCGGAACGCCGGCGCCCCCGCGAACGTGGACGTCCTGCACATCATCGCACCGGCCCCATTCGGTGGCGCAGAGCGCGTGGTGCGGGATCTCTGCCTCTCACAGCGAGACGCGGGATACAACGTGGCGGCGATCGTGCTCGGCGAGGTCGATCGTGAACGAACCTGGTTGGAGCGCTCTCTCGAGTCGGCGGGGTTCCCGTTCGAGACAATCAGGAAACGCGCATCGGCCTATCTTGCCGTCTCCCGCGCCATCCGGCGGCGGCTTCGAACGATGCGCCCCAGCGTGGTACACACCCATGCCTACAAGGCAGACGTGCTGACGCGGTTGGCCCTCCCTCCCGGGCCGCGGCACGTGATTACCGCCCACGGTTTCACAACCGGCGATCGCAAGAACCGCCTCTACGAGTGGCTCGATCGCCAGGTGATGAAACGGGCGGACGCCGTGATAGCCGTCTCCACTCCGCTGGCCGAACTGCTTGCGGGCTACGGGGTTCCGGCCGCCAAGCTGCATTGTGTCTCGAACGCCGCCATCGCTCCGGCACCGCTCCCACGGAAGGTCGCGAGGAGCGCCCTTGGACTTGACGATGATTCGACGGTCGTGGGATGGATCGGGCGGATGTCGTTTGAGAAAGGGCCGGATCTGTTCGTGGAGGCTCTACGCCAGGCCTGGCTCGAAGGGATGCAAGGCATCCTCATCGGTTCCGGCCCGATGGACGAGTCGGTTGCGCAACAGATCGCGGCCATTCGCACTGGACCCGACATCCGGCTTGCCGGCGCGCTCGAGGACGCGGGGCGGTACCTGTCCGCCTTTGACATTCTCGTGCTGAGTTCCAGGACCGAAGGCAGCCCAATCGTCGTGGCGGAGGCTCTCCAAGTTGGCGTTCCCATCGTGGCGCCGGCGATCGGCGACTTGCCCCGGCTTGCACAGCAGCTTGACTCGATCCAGTTGGCACGTCCCGGAGACAGTGCGGATCTTGCCGCAGCCCTTGTGCGGGTCGAAAAGGATCTTCCCGTCTACACTCAACGAGCGGCCCGTGCACGGGCAGACGCCCTTCAACTCCTCGGCCCGGCCGCGTGGGTAGAGCGCATCGAGCAGGTGTACGAATCTGTGCTGTCCTCAGGGGCGATCGATATCCTCGGCGGCTGAGGACTCACGTCGGTCAACGCATCAATCCGCTAAGTCGCAGCAGGAGCCCCTCAGGCGATAGACCAGCCGGGACATTGATCCGCGGAACGGCCACCGTATCCCAGTGCGCCCGAAGTCGTCCACCCGCCACTAGGAGTCCGAAGCGATGGCCGCAAGCCGCGAGGCTCGTCGTGACTCTCGGAGCAAGCCCGTACGGATACGCGACGACAGAGCCCTCACCCCCGACCATGCGCACCCAGTCGGCAGCCTTGCCCACTTCTGTGTCGACATCGGGGGGCTCGAGCACGCGCAAGTTCCGGTGACTCCAAGTGTGAGAGGCCAGGGTGACCCTTCCCTTAGCCGCCGCCGCTCGCAGCTCAATCTCCGTACTGCAGCGCATGATGTCGGGGGATGTGCCGAGCTTCAACCCCTGCCGGACGGCCCACGATCGGATCGACTCGTCGTCGCCCCCGAGTTCCCCGAGGCCCACGTCTCTGATGCCGGCCGCGAGTTCACCTGGCGGGGCCGCCAGCACGTCCCACCAGAAATCCCTGCCGCCCAAGAAGGACGGAGCGACGAATACCGTGGCAGGCAGCCCCCTCGTGACGACCTCGGCGAGCCCCAAATCGATTGCGCCCCGGTACGCGTCGTCGAACGTAACCGCCGCGCGCAGCACTCCGGGCGTCTCGGTCTCCCGATCAAGCAGCGGCATCAGCGGCACGACTTCGGCACACTGCTGGAGGAGATCCAATTGCCCACGAAAGGTCGAGAGTGGGAGATGGAGCGACCGATCGCCTCTACCGGCATCGGCATCCGGCACCACATTGTGATAGGCGAGAATCACGCCACGCGCGCGCGCGTTGCGCACCAGAAACCGCGGTACGCCAGTGGCCGCAGCCATTCGTTCGATAGAACGCTTGAATCGGGATCGCAAATTGTACCGCTCCATCGACACGACGCATGCGAAGCGGTGTCGGAGACTCACAGAGTGCCTTGACGCCAGCCGTAGCATAGGTGCAGGATCGGCCTAGTCGCAACCCGCACACCCGGCACCATGGAACTCGATCAATCCACGCGCTATGCTCGGACCATCACCGCTCCTCGATCGACCCATCTTCATCATCGGGTGCAACAGGTCGGGCACCACACTACTCCACCGCACACTGTCTACCCACCCCGATCTATGGTGCGATCGGCTGTACGACGAATGCCAGCACGTCTACCACGAGCACTATCCGGCACACCGGGAGCTCGGTGAGCGGGTTCGAGAGCCCGCCCCCGCGTAAGTGGGAGAAGCCATCGTGCGCAGACTGTACCACAACTGGACAAATGACCGTAGCCAGAGTCAAGCTGAGCAGTGACGAGACACCGGCGGATTTCCGCAAACGGCTGCAGGCATTCTGCCGAGAGCGCTTGGCGCGCCACAAAATCCCCCAAAGGGTCGAACTGGTTACGCAAGGGATGCATGGGGCCCGCTTCAAGAAGATGCGGTAGGAACGATCCCCCCGCTGGGGCGGCTGGCGCCGAAGCTTCACGCTGCACCCCGCACGCCAGCCCCGCGCCCCGCGTACCGCGCCCCCGACGCTTACGCTCGCTTGACCCGACTCGCTTCGCACGCTGCAGTGCGCTCGGTGGCAAGATCATGACCGGGCAGGGCACTGACGCGTGCATCCGCGACTCGGGTCCGCGCTCGCCTCACCCTCTACACGTTGTACGCATCACGCTGCACGTATCACGTTTCACGCATCACGCATCACGCTGCACCCCGCACGCCAGCCCCGCGCCCCGCGCCCCGCGCCCCGCGCACCGCGCCCCCGACGCTTACGCTCGCTTGACCCTCTGCACGTTGTACGCTGCACGCTGCACGTATCACGCATCACGTATCACGCTCCCTCTCTCAGCCTTATATTCCTGATCGATTATGCCCGAATCCGTGAGCGGGTCCCCATTGGAGCGCTGGGTTACCACCTGGCGCGAAGCCGAGTCCGCACTCGCCGA
>DASWII010000032.1:0-28336 GCA_036397755.1 Gemmatimonadales bacterium
GCCCCGACGGTACGGCGCGCAGGACGATTGGCAGGGAAGGTTCGGGTCCCGGCGAGTTTGAGATGCCGTACATCGTCCGAGCCGACGCGGACTCGGTGCGGGTGCTCGACGCCGCGAGCAATCGGGTACAGGTATTCGACAGCGCCGGTGTACTAGTGCGGACGTACCGGGTGGACTCCCCGGGCCTCGGTGGCGGGCGGGACTTCCGGAACGACGGCTCGCTCGTAGCCACCATCGATGGCCTGGACAATGCGATGGTTCTCGTGCTCGATGCTGTGGGCGACCGCGTTGGGTCCTTCGGCGAGCCAATTGTGCCACCGGTCACGTTCTATGACTTCGCCGCCATCAAGACCGCGATCCGGGACGGCCGCGTCCCGGATGCCTTTCGAAATCGGGCCACGGCTGCCTGGGCCCCGGACCACTCCCTCTATCTCGCGTTCCTTGCCGAGCCCCAAGTGCGCCGGTACGATGCCGCCGGGAGCCTTCTCTGGACGCGCCCGATGGACGAGCCCGTGCTTCGTTCGGCCCGAGGGGCGTTCGTGCGCAAGAACATCGAGGAGCAGAACCCGTCCCGCATTCACTCTCTTCAGTACGTCATCGATGCTGCGACGGTGGGGGACGACCTGTGGCTGCTGCTGAACACGGCAGACGAGGATGACGGGCTCCTTCTGGTGCTGCGCGGGAGCGATGGTTCCGTTCGCCGCCGCGTAACCTTCCAGGGCTTGCCGAACACCGGCTACTTCGCAGTTGACCCGTCGCGGCGGAGATTGTACATGGCGCCGCGTGGTGAAGCGTCGGTACTGGTATTCGAGTTGCCCAACCTGTGACAGCACCGGCGTGGCGACATGAAGGGCGCCAGTTGAAGCAGTCGAACGACTGCACCACAAGCGCCCACGCGACGGGGTGACGCGTATGCGGGGGTGGCGAAGTGTCACTGAGCGGTCGGTCGAGTCCCGGGGCTTCATCCGGGACTCACTTCATGACCTGGCATCCAGCACCTGGCGCACCCGCCGCAGCAGTGCGACCGGGGTGAACGGCTTTTCCAGATAGTGCGCTCCCGGCCGGAGCAAGCCCTGGCGCGCAATCGCGTCGTCCGTGTAGCCGGAGATGTACAGCACCTTGACCTCAGGTCTGAGGGGGCGCAGCTGCTCGACCATTGACACGCCGCCCAGCTCGGGCATGACCACGTCCGTGAGGATCAGGTCAATGGGACCCTGGTGCGTTTCCACCAACGCCATGGCTTCACGCCCGTTCGCCGCCTCGAGCACGGTGTACCCCTGCCTTCGGAGGATCGTCGCCGTGGGGGCCCGGACGCTGTCGTCGTCCTCGGCCAACAGGATGACTTCGGCGCCACCGGCCGGCGTTTCTCCCGGCTCCTTGCGCACGTGCTCGGGTGTTTCCCGGACCTGCGGCAGATAGATCTTGAACGTCGCTCCCCGGCCGGGCTCGCTATACACCCAGATGGAGCCGCCACTCTGCTTCACGATGCCGTACACGGTGGCGAGTCCGAGGCCGGTCCCCTTGCCCGCCTCCTTGGTGGTGAAGAACGGCTCGAACAGGTGGGCCTTCGTCTCGTCGCCCATGCCGACACCCGTGTCGCTCACCGCCAGCATGACGTAGGCACCGGGGCTGACGCTGGCATGCGATTCGGCATACCCCTCGTCCAGCTCGACGTTTTGCGTGGCGATCGAGAGCGTCCCGCCCTGCGGCATCGCGTCACGGGCGTTCACCGCCAGGTTGACGATGATCTGCTCGATCTGGCTCGGGTCCATGTGCACGGACTCGAGATCCGCGGCGAGGTGCATTGTGACCGCGACGTCCTCGCCCACGATGCGCCGCAGCATGCTCTCGATATCCTCGACCACGTGGTTCAGGCTCAGGACGCGAGGCTGGAGGATCTGCTTGCGGCTGAAGGCCAGCAGCTGCCGGGTCAGTGTGGCCGCGCGATCCGCCGCGCGCTGGATCTCCACGATGTCCTCCCGGAGCGGGCCGGTGGCAGCGGGATAGTCGAGCATCAGGGCGCTGGTCCCGATGATCGCCGTGAGGATGTTGTTGAAGTCGTGCGCCACGCCGCCCGCCAGCCGCCCCACGGCCTCCATCTTCTGCGCCTGGCGGAACTGGTCCTCCAGCCGCTTCCGGTCGGTAATGTCCTGAATGGTCCCGATCATCCGGACGACTCGGCCATCCGCGTCCTTCACCAACTCCCCAAGCCCATGGACCCAGCGCTCCGCACCGTCGTTGGGCCGGATGATGCGGTATTCCCGGTCGAACCCCTGTCCCTTGCCAAGTACCTCGTCGGTGAAGTACGTGGCCAGCTCCTGCTGTTGATCAGGGTGGACGAGGGTGAGCCACCCCGGCGTGTCTCTGGGAAAGGCCGGATCGGTGATGCCGAGGATTTCGTCGAGCACCGAGGAGCCAGTCCACGTGCCCCTGACGACATCGAGCTGATACGACCCGAGGTGCGCTACTCGCTGGGACGCCAGGAGCAGCCGCGCGGCCTCACGCAACTGCTCCTCCGCCCGCACGCGCTCCGTGATATCGCGCACCACCCCGCGGGTGCCGATCGGGCGCTCGCCCTGGTACACCGCCACCGGTTTGACCTCAACAGCGGCGGTTTGGCCGTCCGGTCGGACGATGTCGACGGTGATGGACTCCGGGTGCTTGCCTGACGCCATGCCGGCGCGATACTGGGCCTGGACCTGGTGGCGCTGGGAAGGCGCGACGAACTCGAGGATACCGTGGCCGATCAACTGCGCGGGGTCGCTGAATCCGTGGATCAGCGCCAGCGCCCGGTTGGCGTACGTATAGCGTCCCTGCTCGTCGGTCACGAAGAACCCGTCGTTCACCTCGTTCACCAGATTGCGGAACCGTTCCTCGCTCTGGCGCAGGGCCGTCTCCACCCGCTTGCGCTCGGTGACGTCGTGCACCGCGCCCACCAGGTGCGTGCATTCGCCGGCCGCGTTGCACACGGGCGCCACGCTCACCTCGCCGGTCAGCTCGCCCGTGGGATAGACCGACGTCTCTTCCCAGCGCACGACGCGCTTTTCCCGGATCGCCTCGGCATAGTGCGCCAGCACCACGGACAGCGAGGGCTCCGGAACGATCTCGTCCACGCGCCTGCCCACGACCAGTTCCGGCTTGAGCCCGGTCACTGTGAGGAAGGCAGGATTGACGGACTTGAACCGGTAGGTGCCGCCCGGTTCCACGGCCAGCTGGAACAGGACGTCGGCGGCCGTCTCGTAGATCGAGGACAGCTGGTGCTCCCGCTCCCGCAGCGCCGTCGTGCGCTGTTCCACGATGGCTTCCAGGTGCTGCATGAGACGGGCGCGCTCCAGCGCGGTGGCGATCTGGTTTCCCACGCCGTACAGCAACGGCCGGTCTTCGTCCCTTACCAGCCCGCGGTCGTTGCCGACGAGATTCAGAATGCCCACCGTCCGCCGGCCGATCCACAGCGGCACGGTGGCATGGAAGCGCAGTCCCTGGGTGTCGCCGCTGACCGCCGCCAGCCGCTCGCACTCCATGATGTTGGTCACCTGGTCCAATTCGCCCGCCAGCAGCCGCCGCCGGCACGCGCAGTCGCCGTCCATTGCACCGGGCGCTTGGAGCGCCGGCGGGAGATTGCGCGAAGCGGCGAGCCGGAATCCCGTGTCGCCATCCCGCAGCACGAGCCAGCCCGCGCGCACGCCCGGAATCTTCACGGCGTGGGTGAGCGCCGCCTCGGCTACCTCCGCCTCGGTGTTGCAGGCGTTGAGATCCACGGCGATCCCATAGAGCGAGGCCAGGGACTGCTGCGACTGCGCCAGACTCTCCTCGCGCGCCCGTAGCTCGTGGTTCTGCCTGACGGCGTCCTCGAACGTCGAGACCAGGAGGTCCAGGATCTGCTCCCGATCCGACGTGATGGTGAACTGGCTGCCCATGAAATAGACCGTGACCCCCGCCCGCACCCGTCCCCGGGCGCGGCTCTGCCGGGTGGCGAGGATCTCGCGCAGACGGTCCAACAGGTGGTCCGGCTGGCACGGCTTGGTGAGGAAGTTGTCCGCGCCCGCCTCGAGACCGCGGATGATGTCCATGGGATCCGATAGGCTGGTGAGCAGCACCACGGGCATGTCGCCCTGGGTGCCCGCCTTCACGCGGCGGCACAGCTCGTAGCCGTCCACGTCGCCCGGCATGACGATGTCGCTGATCACGACGTCGAACGTCTGACCGCCGAGCACGTCGAGCGCTGCGGCGCCGCTCCGGGCAAGCGTGACGTCGTAGCCGCCGTCGTCGAGGCACGCCCGGATCGCTTCCGCCTGGGTTGGGCTGTCTTCGACGTGCAGCACCCGCGGCCGTTGGGTCGCGCGCGCCTTCACCTGTTTTGCCGGGGGTCGCCGTGGTGTCCCGGGCACTCATGACCTCCGTGTTCGCGCGTCCGCGGCGCGGCTATTCGCGGGCCCGACCAGCTCGGCCAGGCGTTCCGCCGCCGTCTCGCCCGAGACGACGAGGTCAGCCAGCCCCGCCTCGATGGCGAGGTTGGGGCAGAGGCCCCCCGGCGTCGGTCCTTGAGACGGCCGTTCCGGTCATCGGCGTGGCGCTGGCAACATGGCACACTTTGTAAACTGGGGTAAGGACTCGCCGGCGCATAGGCCCTTTTTGGCGCAGCAAGTGTCGTTTTTGGGACATTCGTGGTGGAAAGCGCTTCTCGGTCGGGGAAAGGACACCGAACGATGCCCGCCAGCCCAATGGCTGGCGGGCTTGGGACGCCCCGAACGCCCGGTGGGCGAGATTCAGACTGAAGGTATTCCGGCCGGGGGCTTCTTCGGTGCGACGGCCGGCTTGGCATCTTTGCACCGCGGTCGTGTAACACCAAGACGAATTGCAGAGCCAGTCTGGTGATCCCTTTCAAGTCGGTCGTATCCGAATCCGTGCATGCTTTTCGCTGCTTGCCAATCGAATCACCGTCGTCCTCCGCGGTGGCGCAGTGCTCACCCTCGCTTATCTCGAATCATCTATTGGCGGGCAGCGATTGCTTGCATCAGATCGGGAGACTTGCGGAGACGATGCGGAGTATCCCGCGTTGGGGTTGGAGCACGCGGATGAGGAGGCCGTGCTCGGCGGAAATGCGGCGCGGTTGCTCGGGCTCGATTGGCGGGAATGCCGGAAATGCGGCCGGAGGGAGTTGAACCCCCACGGGTTGCCCCGCCAGCTCCTAAGGCTGGTGCGTCTGCCAATTCCGCCACGGCCGCGTCGTGTGGACAAGGTAATGAACGGGGGTGGGTCTGGCACGGTGAAGGCGGGTGGAGCGTGCTGCGGCGAGGCGCAGGGGGCCGAGCCACTGCTGGCGCCACATGTACTGGATGTCGGGGTGTGACGCGGGAGCGCGAGCCGGGGTAACAGTCGTAGAAAGGGAGGCACCCATGGCCCAGTCATGTGGTTCCAGCTTGGCCCTGTCCGCGGCCGCACTCGCGGTCGCGTCGCTCGTCGCGGCGGGGTGTGCCGACCCGCCCACCGCGGGCAACGAAGACGTCCTTGCGGGTCTCGAGGCCGTCAGTACCAACGACAGCGGCCCTACGCAGCCGATCGACGGTCCCGGTTCCTTTCGCGGTGGCGTTATGGGGTACGACCCCGGACCCGACACGTTGGACACCACGGTACGCCTGCCCAACGTCCAGGTGACGGTGTACACCCGTGTTGACTCGGAGGGCGATGCGGTCGGAGTGGGCCCGGAGGTCGTCTCCGTGCTGACGGATGAGAACGGTGAGTTTCAGACGCCGGAGCTTCCGGGGGGAGAGTACGTTGTGACGTTCATGCCGCCCGCGGACAGCCGGTACAGCGGCGGGTGGACCATCGGCGTCGCGCACCCTGAGAGTAACCAGCATCCGTGGTGGATCATGCTTCCCGCCAAGTGAGGACCGCGCGCCTGGACGACGTTCTTAGAACGCCTCACCAATGGCCAGATAGAACCCGCTCGACTTGACGTCGAACCCGTAGGCGAAGTCCGCGCGAATATTCAGGCCTTCCTGCCGCGAGAGTAGGAAACGCAAGCCGCCGCCGGCTGAGACCTTGACCCCGTCGAGCGCGAAGGCGTCGAGCCGATTCGCGACGCGCCCGGCCGCTCCGAACCCGACGATGCCGATCCGCCAGATCAACGGCGCGCGGTATTCGGCCTGTAGTGCCACGAGATTGCGGTCGCGGAAACGTCCCTGAAAGTACCCGCGCAGCAGCACGTCGCCGCCGACCTGCGGGAGCAAGTCGAACGGCGGCGCGCCGGTCGTGGCGATTCCGTACGCGCGCAGGGCAACGACGTGCGAAGGGAACGTCGTGACGTACCGGCGCAGGTCCAGCGTAAACGTCGCGAAGTCGTAGCTGCTCCCGATCGCCGAGCTGTAGCCCGAAGCGCGGAACTGCAGAAGACTGCCCGACCGAGGATAGATGACGCTGCTCCTCGTATCGTAGGTTGCGAGCACGCCGCCGCCGATAATCCGGCCGTCGCTCGAACCCGGTGCCTCCCCGGTCGCCAGCAATCCGGTGTCCACGCGCGCCAGAACCGCCCGATGGCCCGCCTGTACCGAGGCGCCGACGTATAGCGCGGGCGCGATCCGACGCTGCACTTCGATCTTGCCCTGGAGGAGGCGCGGTGTGTAGTCCTCTTCCGCTCCGTCCGGTGTGGCGTTGCCCACGCCCCAATACTTGTTGGGAAACTTGGAGAAGTCGAGCTGGCCGAAGATCCAGTTCCTCCGCTCCGCCGTGTACAGCTGCGACGAGAGCTGCAAGACGATTTGCTTCTTGGTGGTGTAGACCGCGATGAGCTGCGTGCTGGACGGCTGATCGCTGAGGGTCCGCCCCGTTCCGATTCGGAAGTAGTACGTGGTGACGAGTCCAAAGCCGGTTCCGGTCTCCGGCTGATAGAAGACCGCGGGAAGCGGGACCAAGGTGTTGGCGGCGGCAGATTCGTCGGTCGACGAGTCAGCCGGTTCCTGAGCCGCCAGTATGCGAGGCGTCGTGTACGCAACCGCGAGCCCCAGAAGGAGCGCAACAGGCGGCTTCACTTGGGATCTGCGAGCAACTCGTCGACCTCCGCCCGCGCCGCCAACGCCCGCTCCACCCGCTCGCCGATGTCCCGAGCCTTCTCCAGGTGGAGTGTCAGGTCGTCGATGGATCCCTGACCCGCGCGCAGTCGCAGCAGCGCGACACGCACCTTCTCGAGCGCGGCGACGGTCGACGTCAGGTTTTGGCCCGTATCCCCCCGGTGCCGCAGCCGTTCGGCATTGTGCTCCAACTGGCGAATGACCTGGGGAACGTCGCCCAGCCGCCGGCGGTCCCCCGCCGCCAAGGTATCGAACGCCTCCTCCGCCGCCTTGCCCAGCACCAGCTCGGTGGCGTCGTTGGACGGGAGGACGCGTTGCGTCGGCGGGGCGATCCCCCAGCCGGCGACCTTGAAGAACCAGCGGCCGAAGCGGCCGGCCCAGAGCCGGTGCCACACACTGTCGAGACGGCGGAGCCACTTGCGCCTGAGAACGATCTCCGCTTCCTCCTCCTGCACCCGCGCCTCGGCGAGCAGCGCCTCGCGAATGTCCTCGAACGCATAGCCTTCGCGCAGGAGCCGGCGGGCAAGCATCACAAGCCCCACCAGGAGAATCGTACCGATGATTCCCGGCCCACCGAACGCCACCTGCACGCCGGCGTCACCCACCGCCACTCCCTGCCCGGCCACCGCGGCGGCCAGAAGCACCATCGTGGACACTTCCGCGTTGCGCACGAAGCTCCGCACCAGCGGGGGCGCGCGAAATTCGCGGCCCCGCACTTCGCCGATGAGTCGCGCCAGATCGTCACCGCCCTGTATGCGGTCCTCCGGCGCCTTGGCGAGACAGCGGTCGATCGCGTCCGCGAGTCGCGCGGGAATCTCGGCGCGCAGCGAGCGGACGGCCGGGGCGGGCCGCGCTACCTGTTGGGCGAGGAGCGCCGGCACATTCGCGGTCTGGAACGGCGCGCGGCCGGTCAAGGCGTAGAAGAGGGTGGCGCCGAGCGAGTAGAGATCGCTGCGCGCGTCCACGGGGTCTCCGCACGCCTGCTCCGGGCTCATGTACCGCGCCGTTCCGATCACGGCTCCCGTGGACTCTTGTTGCGCCGGTCCCACCTGAGCGATCCCAAAATCGGTGACGAGCGCTCGATCGGTGGCCTGCTCGATCATGATGTTGTCGGGCTTGATGTCACGATGCACGATGCCACGTTGATGGGCGTACGCGAGTGCCCACGCCACCTCTTGCAGCAGCTTCATGCCATAGCGCGGACTGATCGGCCCGGCGCGTTCCACGCGCTGCCGCAGCGTCTCCCCGTCCACATACCCCATCACGAAGAACACGAAGTCGCCGTGCTCCTCGACGATGTGAATCGGCACGATGTTGGGATGTGACAAACCCGCGGCCGTGCGCGCCTCGCGCAGGAATCGATCGCGCAGCTCCGGGGTCGCGGCGAGGTCGGGCGGCAGGAGCTTGATGGCCACGAGTCGATCGAGTGCCACGTCGCGCGCGAGCAGCACGATGCCCATGCCGCCACGACCGAGTTCCCGCTCGATGGAGTAGCGACCTGCCAGTGCGTCCTGGAGCGCGAGAAAATCGGCCGTGAAGTCTTCCGTCATGCGCTGGGAAGTTATCCGCGATGAGCCCTACGGACGACGGGCGCGATGGGATTCGACCCGGCTGGCAGGACGAGGGCCCCGAACCTATCCTTCTGCAAGTTCTCACAGGCTGATGGGCCATTGACCGAGCTGTCGCCGTCCGCGTTCACCCGCCGCCTGGCGCTGTCCCTGGGTTCCGGCGGGGACACGTCGTTGTCCCGCCGCATCGTCGATCATGTGTGGGAGGCGGTCGTCGAGGGTGTGCTCGAGACCGGCGAGCGCCTCCCCACCAGCCGGCAGCTGGCGGTGGAGTTGGGCGCGAGCCCCAAGGTCGTGGAGCGGGCCTATCAGGAACTCGAGCGACTGGGCGTGGTGGCGGTGCGCGCGGGGGAGGGCACGTTCGTGAGTCTCGACGCGCCCGATGCCGAGGTCCGCGAGCGATACCAGCGCCTCGCGGCGATCGCGAGCGAAGCGGTGCGGGAGGCCGAAGCGCTGGGATTCACGCGATATGACCTGAGCGATACGATCGCGGAGCAGCCCGCCGAGCCCGCACCGGACAGCGAGGGGGTCTCATGATTGTCGTTCCCGTGCAGTCGTCGACCAAGGTGATGCGCCGTCCCCCGTCGTCGCCCACGGATACGCGCTATCCGGTTCCGGCCGTCGCGGCGGGCCTCGCCGCCGGGGCCGCCGTCGGGGCGGTGACGTTCGCGCTCGCCCCCGTCGGAGTGGCGGTGGCACTGGGCGTGCTCGTCACGGCCGCGTTGGGATCGTCGATCAAGTTCGCCGACCAGTGGGAGAAGGCCGTGGTCCTTCGCATGGGCCGCTATCGGGGGTTACGCGGGCCGGGCATGTTCTTCGTCGTGCCGATCATCGACCGGGTGACCTATCACATCGATCAGCGCATACGCACGACCGATTTCGGCGCGGAGTCCTGCCTGACGAAAGACACGGTGCCGGTCAACGTGGACGCCATCGCCTTTTGGATCGTCTACGACGCCGAGCGGGCGGCGCTTGAGGTGCAGGAGTATGAAACCGCGGTGGTGCTCGCCGCGCAGACGGCGCTGCGGGACGCCATCGGTAAGCACGATCTCGCGGAGTTGATTCAGTCGCGGAAGGAACTCGGCAGAGGCCTTCAGGAGACGCTCGATCGCAAGATGCACGATTGGGGCATCCAGGTGCAGTCGGTCGAGATTCGTGACGTGATCATCCCCAAGGCGCTCGAGGAGGCGATGTCGCGTCAAGCGCAGGCGGAGCGCGAGCGGCAGGCCCGGATCATCCTGGGCACCGCGGAAACCGAGATCGCCTCGAAGTTCGTCGAAGCTGCGAAGAGCTATGCCGAGAACCCCACGGCGATGCAGTTGCGAGCGATGAACATGCTGTACGAGAGCATCGTCAAACGTGGCTCGCTGATGGTGGTGCCGTCGGGGCTCGCGGACTCCCTGAACCTCCCCGGCGTGCTCGGCATGGCTGGAGCGGGTGGGGCGAAGTTCTTCGAGAAGATGGCGGAGGGTACCGAAGGCGAGGGGGCGAAGGAGCGGGAGTAGCGCCCGCGCGGGTGCGGGGCGCGGTCATGGCGGAGTGTCCGGCGAAGCCTGGAGGCGATAGACCTGATCGAGGCGCTGGGCCAACTGCCGCTGTTTCTCCTGGAGGGCGAGAACCGCCTTCCGCCGGGTGCGCAAGAACAGGAAGCTCCGCGCGTCGGCCCATGCGCCGCGCCATCGCTCGCGGATCCGGAGACCCAGCATGCCCAGCGCCGGCACGCCCAGGGCGATGACGGGAAACGCCAGTGGGTGAATCACGAACGCCCCGATGCTCGCCAGCGCCGCGAGCCAGATGCCGTAGACCGCCGTTCCGACCATGAGCTTGTAGGTCGATCGCTGATCGGTGTCCGGTTGCATGCGTGCCGCCACGCGCCCGGTGATCGTGTACGGAACCCAGAACATGAGATAGCTCGCCACGGCGATCAGCACCGCCGGGAGGGAGACGATGGCCAGCCGGCGCGCGCTCCAACGCACGGCGGCCCCGGCCGTCGTGTCCCGCGCGAGATCCCGCGGGCCCAGTCGCAGGCGGTGCAGGCGGATCGCGTGCTGGCGCACCGCCTCGATGAGGGCGTGATGTGCGCCGTCGGGTCGCGCTCGCAGCGCGTGCAGGATGCGCGTGGTTTCAGCGGTCCGTGCGATCCGCTCGCTCGGATCGCCCGTGCCGCCGAACTCCGACTCCCACACCTCGAGCGCGGATTCGACGATGGGGCGGTCCTCCCATTCATCGAGATTGACCGTCACGCGTCGCAGGGCCGTGGCGATCCGGTCCGTCAGCTCGCGAACCGACCGGGCATCGTCCGCGTCTCGGCTCGCCAGATCGTCCCAGGCGATGGGAGGACCGATGACGACCTGCGCTTCGGAGCGGAACACGTCTTTGGACCGGAACACCAGGCCCACAGGGACGACGGGAAACGACCGGTCCAGGCGGCGGGCGGCGCCGAGCGCTATGCGGGCCGCGCCGGTTTTGAGGGGAGCGAGCGACGGTTCGCTGTGGCTGAGGCCCTCGGGAAAGATCCCGACCGCCGCCCCTCCAGCGAGCGCCTGATGCACTGCTTGGAACATCTCTTCGTTGCGCGCCATCTGGCGCGGATCGTCGGCCCGGCGGTACACCGGGATGGCGCCCGATCCCCGCACGAGCCAGCCGACCTTGGAGTCGGTAAACAGGGTTGCCTTGGCCAGGAAGCGGACCTTGCGGCGGGACGCCGCAATGACGAGAACGGGATCGAGCAGGGAGTTGGGATGGTTGGCGACCAGGAGAACCGGGCCCCTCCCCGGGACCGTCTGCCCGCCCACGGTGAGCCGGTAGTAGATCGACCCCGCGAGGCGGCCGGCGAACGAGAAGACGGGAAGAAGCCACATCGGTCCCAAAGGTCGGCGGTGCGGGGCGGACTGTCCAGCGATGGCGAAACCAGGTGGCGGCCCGGTCCGTAGGTAGTACGTTCACAGGTGAACCACTGGGAGGTTTGCATGAGTGAAGGTCGCGGGAATGTCATGGCCGGGATGGGCTGGATGCTGGGCCTGTCGGTGGCGCTGGCCTGGATGCCGATGCTCGGGCCGTTTATCGCGGGATTCGTCGGTGGACGGAAAGCCGGGACGATCGGGGCGGCGTTGCTCGCGGCCATCCTCCCGGCGTTCCTGTTCATGATCCTGGCGGGACTCTTGAGCGTTCTGCTCGGGTGGGTTCCCATTCTTGGGCAACTCTGGGCGATGGTCGCCGGCTTGGGCGGCTGGGTTATCTCGACCGCTTCGGGGGTTCCGTTGGTGCTTGGCGCGCTGCTCGGCGCCGCCACGCGCTAGCCGCGACGCGCCTGGCCGGCGCGATCGCGGCTCATCCGAACCTGCAGCCCCACGGGGAGCGCGTGCAAGGATGCGCTCCCCGCCGTGCGTCCGGGCCCACGGCGCCGCCCATTCGTGGAAGCAGCGTGCAGCGCCGCCGCCCCTCGAACTCCGGTTAACCGGGCTGTTATCATTACGACCGCGCCGTGCCCTCGCGGAGCCGCTCCGCGCCGACTCCGAATCTCCGAGTGGGTTTTTGGGCATTGCATACCGGTGAATCGCCATCAAAGGGTCGAGTCTGGTGCGCTTCGTTCCATCGGTTGGTGGAGTATGTCTCGCCCTCGCGTGGGCCGTGCCAGGTGCATTGTCCGCGCAAGCAGCGGGTGAGAGCGCCGCGGCCGCGCGACGCACGCGAGCCGTCGAGCGGGTGACTC
The DNA here is from genome assembly GCA_036397755.1 of Gemmatimonadales bacterium. Classification (GTDB taxonomy): domain Bacteria; phylum Gemmatimonadota; class Gemmatimonadetes; order Gemmatimonadales; family GWC2-71-9; genus CAMYLY01. The sequence goes on from DASWII010000032.1 coordinate 12,348, forward strand.
CAGTCCATATCGATGGACGGCTGAACGAGGCCGCGTGGGCAGATGCGCCGGTCGCGGGCGACTTCGTGCAGCGCCTGCCTGTGGAGGGCGCGCCCGCGACGGAGCGAACCGAAGTCAAGATTCTCTTCGACGATCACGCGATCTACGTCGGCGCCCGCCTATTCGATCGCGAGCCGCACACGATTGCCCGGCAGTTGATGCGACGTGACAGCTTCGGACAGTTCGATTTCTTCGAGGTTGCGTTCGACCCCAACCGTGACCGTCGCACGGCGTACCTCTTCAACGTGAGTGCCGCCAACCAGCAGCGCGACGAGTACTGGTTCGACGATTCCCAGGAGGACGATGCGTGGGACGCCGTGTGGGAATCCGCGGTCCAGATGGACTCGCTGGGATGGTCGGTGGAAATCCGCATCCCACTGTCGCAAATGCAGTATGAGTCGGCGGACGAGGTCCAGTCGTGGGGTGTCAACTTCATTCGGCGTCGTTTGCGGACCAACGAGGTGTCGCACTTCTCGTTGATGTCACGGCTCCAGCGGGGAACGGTGAGTCAGTTCGGGGAGATCGAGGGAATCCTCATCACTCGCCCGGCGCGGCGGCTCGAGGCGCGTCCGTATGTCCTGTCGAGCGCGTTCGCGAGTCCGGTGGAAACGGGCGACCCGTTCGCGTCGAATCCGGAGTTGTACGCGAGCGCCGGGCTGGATGCCCGCGTTGGGCTGGGTTCTCAGTTCACGCTCAACGCGACGGTCAATCCGGATTTCGGACAGGTGGAGGCGGATCCGGCGGTCATCAACCTCTCGGCGTTCGAGACGTTCTTTCAGGAGCGACGCCCGTTCTTCGTCGAGGGTGCGCAGATCTTCGATTACCAGTTGTCGGGTGGACGCAATCGGCTGTTCTACAGCCGGCGGATCGGACGGAGTCCGCACGGTGATTCTCCGGAAGACGCGGAGTTCTCCGACGTGACGGAAGCCGTCACGATTCTCGGGGCGGCGAAGGTCACGGGTCGCACCGCCGGGGGCACCTCGGTGGGTGCGTTGGCCGCGGTCACCCAGCTGGAACGGGGAAGAGGGTACTTCGCCGCCGGGGATAGCGTGCGGGTGTTCATGGCGGAGCCCCGCACCGATTATGGGGTGTTGCGAGTGCAACAGGACTTCAACGGCGGTGCGTCCACGATCGGCGCCATGACGACCCTGCTTCGTCGTGGCCTCCCCGCCGACGGGACGTTCGACTTTCTCCCGCAAGCGGCCTTGGGATTCGGGGTCGATTGGGAGTTGCAATGGGCCGACCGTGGCTGGGCGTTCTTTGGGTATGCCGCCGGCAGTCACATTCGCGGTGACTCGACCGCCATGATCGCAATCCAGCAATCGAGCAACCACTATTTCCAGCGGCCGGATTCTCGGTGGGTATCCCTGGATTCCAGTGCGACCTCGATGACCGGGCTCGATTGGCGCATGACCGTGGAGAAGCGACGCGGGCGGCACTGGACCGGATCGATCTGGGCGGCACAAGTCACGCCGGGATTCGAGATCAACGACTTGGGATTCAGCAGCCGCCAGGAGGTACTCGACGGTGGTCTGCAGATCCGCTACCAGGAGATCGAACCGGGAGAGTCGTTCCGGAGCTACCAGGTCACGTTCTCGACCTATCACAACTGGAGCCACGATGCGTTGAAGGACGCGCTGTCCCTCACCTCCTGGCGACGCGCGCATGTCGGTGGCTCGTTCAACGTGAGCAGCGAGCTCGAGTTCCTCAACTACTGGCGGTTCGAGGCAAGTGCCAACGTCAGGCCGACCACGATGGATCGCACGGCGACGCGGGGCGGGCCGCTCATGGCCAACCCCCGATCCTACTCCGGGCGCCTCGAGTTACAGACGGATAGTCGCAGGCGGCTGAGTGTGGGGTCGAGTGTGAACTACGATTGGGCGCACCAGAGATCCGGCCGGGAGTTCGGTGTCAGTCTGTCGCTGGAGTATCGGCCGAGTTCTCAAGTGGAAATCGAGATCGAGCCCGAGTGGAGCCGGAGCACGGTCGGCGCACAGTACATCGGCAGATCCGACGCCGTCCCGTATGCGGCCACCTACGGCTCGCGCTATGTGTTTGCGGATTTGGAACGAACAGAGTTCTCGTTCGAGACCCGACTCGACATCGCTTTCACGCCGTCGCTCAGCTTGCAACTCTTCGCGCAGCCGCTGGTGTCGTCCGGCGAGTACGTCGCGTACAAACAGCTGCGCACGCCGGAGACGTTTGGGTTTCTCGCGTTCACCGAAGGCGTGCACGCCCTGGCGGGTGGCACGAACGTCTGTACTGGCGGCGCGACGTGTGTGGACGAAAACAACACGCGGCACATCGATCTGGACGGCGACGGCGCCTCCGACTACGCGTTCGGCGATCGAGACTTCAACGTGCGGTCGCTCGTGGGCAATCTCGTGCTGCGATGGGAGTATCGGCCGGGATCCACGATCTTCTTCGTGTGGCAGCGTCGCCAACACGATCGAACTCAGGTCGGCGACTTCTCCTTCCGCCGGGATATCGGGGCGTTGTTCTCGGCCCCCTCCGAGAACATGTTCATGATCAAGGTCAACTACTGGATCGGATTGTGAATCGAGTGCTCCATGGCGTTTGAGGTACGGCCGTTTCCCGATTTCTCCTGGTCGCAGAGCCGTCGGAGCATGTTCCGGGAGTGTCCGCGGAAGTACTACTGGCAGTACTACGGATCGCACAACGGATGGACGGACGAGGCCGACGAGCTGGCGCGCGCGGCGTATCGACTCAAGCAAGTGAAGTCGTTCCACGAGTTCCTCGGCGGCGTGGTCCACGACCTCGCGGCGGACGCCATCCGCGGTGCGCGGGGAGGCGAAAGACCGCTGTCGGCCGAGGAGCTCATCACCGCCGGTCGTCAACTGCTCAACCGCGCCTACGCGCAGTCCAAGCGACTCAAAGACTGGAAGCGTCGCCCCAAGAGCCTCACCATGTTCCACGAGTTCTACTACGGGGACGGACCTCCCAAGAGTCTCATCGAGCGCATCAAGGAGAAGCTCGTGACGTGTCTCCAGAACCTGTTGGAGTCGCAGAGCTACCGGGAGGCGCTTCAAGCGCCGTATGTCGAGGTCAAGGAGGTGGATCGCGGTCCCGAGTTCTTCACGCTGCGCGGACACACGGTGTATGCCCAGCCCGATCTCCTGTATCGCGCCGGAGACGGCGTCTATCGTGTCGTGGATTGGAAGACCGGGCAGGAAGATGAAGACCTCCATCCGCTCCAGCTGCGCACCTACGCGCTCTATGTGACGAGCCGCGCCGATCTGAAGCCCGGGCCCATCGCGGGGCGACTGGAGTATCTCTTCACGGGCAATGCCGAAGCGGTCGAACTGGGTGAGCCGGCCATCCGCGAGGAAGAGCAGGAGATCCTCGACAGCATCGCGATGATGCGGACCTATCTCGCCGACCCGGACACCAACGAGGCGAGACCGCTCGAGGCGTTCCCCCTGCGCGAGGACACGTCCCACTGCCGTTACTGCAAGTTCTTCGAGCTCTGCCAGGTGGAGATCGAGGGTGCGGAGGCCAGCGGGCCGTTCTAGCCGCGCGGCCCCGATCCGTGGCCGCGTTCCCGCCGGGCTAGCGCGAGATCTGCGTCCATCGCAGCAGCCGGCGTCGCACGTCGTCCGCCAGCCCCCGGCGCTCCAGCGCATCCCACAGTCCGTCGATGGTGGTCCGATCGACGAGCCCGGACGGTGATCCCAGCGCGGGGGTAGAGAGACCGATGCTCTCGCGGAACGCGTCGACGGCGGTCATCGCGGCGCTGTCGTAGCGGAACTCATCCGCCGTCGGCGCTAGGCTGTCCACGTCGCTCCGGTAGAGGCCGAGCGCGTGGAGCATCACCTTGAGCTGCCAGACGTCTCGCCCCGAGAACTCATGGAGCGGCCGATACCCGAGCGTCTGGGATATCACGTCATGAATCCGCCGCAGCTCCGCGACAGGCGTCGGGTGTTCGCAGACGTTGATGTTGACGGTGATGCCGTCCGGCCTGCGCGACACGCCCGGTCGCGAGTCCGCCACCACCACGGCGGCGGACTGCACGCGGCCTTTCCGCGCGTCGCCGCCGGCCGCCTGTCCGGCGGCGAGCGCGTCGATCAACCGATCGACGAGGTGCCGGAGCTCGCCGTCGGACGCTTCGAATTCCTCCGCCACGGCGTCGATCACCTCGGGGCCGACGAGGAGATTGCCCTGCGTCACATAGGTAGCCCCGGCGCGGTGGCCGGCCCACGCGCTCGTGCTGTCGCCCGTATGCTGGGCGTTTCCTCCGTGGAGACCGATGACTCCCACCTGACGCCATGCGGATCGGTCGTCGGCCGCCACGGCCGTCCGGAGCGCCGCCGCGGCGGAGGTCCCCGCGGCCAGCATGTCGAGAAGTTCGCCGCCGTAGGCTACGCGGGTGGACGCCTGCGTGGCCACCGCTCCAACGCCCGCACGGACCCACGGCACGCCATTGCCCACGCACGCCACGCGCGTGGTGACGGCGACACCGACTTCCCCTGTCAGGGTATCCACCGCCGCGATCGAGAACGTATGGAACGCCGGGTCGCCGGCGCCCCACGAGACAGGCTCCTGTGCTCCCAGCGGCGCGGCCGCCCCGGCCAGAATGACGAACGCGATCGGCAAAGGGTTTCTCATGGCATCTCCAGCATGGTCAATGTGGCCCTCCCGCCGGGACCGCGGGAACTCGCGGTCCACGCAACGAGATTCTGGGGCACGACCTCAGGCCCCGTCAACCAACGCGCGCAGCGTCTCACGATCGAGTCGGTGGCCGGCATCATACCATAGCAGGGTGTAGGGGGTGTGGTGCTCGTCGAGCCGCTGTCGTTCGCGGGCGATGGCCTGTGCCGAGATGTTCTCGTCCCGGCGGCCCAGCACGATCGTGAGACCGCATGCCCCGAGCTTTTTCCCGGGTCCCCCCAAATCCAGATCCGGCGGGAGCCCGCCGCCCCACAGCACCACTTGTGCCGGCTGGACGCGTCCGAACGCGACCCAGCGCGCAACCGTATGTGTACCCTGGGAGAACCCGAGCACCCGCACGGGCGCCGAATTCTCCGCGCGCGGACGCACGACGTCGAGGAGTTGATCGAGGTAGGCGACGTAGTCGTCGATGTCGGTGAGGCGTTCCTCGGACGTCATCCACGTCGCCCCCACGCTGCGCGCGGCGTGGTCGACGTAGTAGCGCGACAGGGCTTCGGGTGCGACCACCAGCCTGCTTCCATCGTCCCAGTGTCGGAACGCTTCGAGGAACGGACCGGCCAGTTGACCGTATCCGTGACACACGATCCAGATGGCGCGGGCGCCGGTTTCGGGCCCGAGCGTCCAATAGCGGGCGGTGCGGCGCACGTGGAGCTCGTGGCGTTCCATGGTCTAGTCCGGGAGCCTGAGCGTGGCGGTGACCGGGAAATGATCGGACGGGTACGGGATCGCGCCGGGCCACCGATCTATGGCCACTTCGAGCGGCGTCCACTGCGGGGACAGGAAGATCGCGTCGATCATGTCGCCCCCGGTGGTCCCAAGGAACCCGTGGAACGTCCCCACGGAGTCCGCCGTCGGGCGGAGCACGCGGAGGCTGTTGCGAAACGGGAAGGTCGGGTCCGTGCCCCCGCGCAGCCGCTCGATGGCGGCGTTGCTTTCCCCTGCGTTGAAGTCCCCCATCACGATTACGGGATCGTCGAACGCGCGGTCGCGGACCTCGCGCAACAACAACTCGATGGCGCGCTCGCGGGAGGCCTGGGATTGATGGTCGAGATGCAGGTTGAATACGTAGAACGGACGCGCGGTCTTGCGGTCGACGAAACGTGCCCAGGTGCAGATGCGCGGGATCTGGTTGCCCCAGGTGGCGGACCCCGGAACCGTGGGGGTGTCGGACAGCCAAAAGGTGCCGCCGGCGGCAACGGTCAGGCGGTCGCTGCGGAACAAGATCGCGGAGTACTCGCCGGCGCTGACACCGTCATCCCGGCCGACGCCCAGCTCGCTGAGGGACGGGAACGCCACGGCGATCTCGTCCAGCTGGAAGCGCAGCGCTTCCTGCACGCCCAGGATGTCGGGATCGTTCCGCTCGATAGTCGTCATCACGAGGTGCCGCCGCGCGGGCCAGGCGTTGGCGCCGTCCTGCGCCGTGCCGTACCGCAGGTTGAACGTCATGGCCCGCAGCTCCAGCGGCTCCACCGGCTCCGATGGGCCGGCGGTCCCCAGGACGGCCAGGAGTACGGTAGCGAGCCACGCGGTCACGGTCGCAGCAGCACCTTCCCGATGTTCTGACGCCGTTCCAGCCGCTCGTGGGCGGCGGCGGCCTCATCGAACGCATACACGCGATCGATCACCGGCTCGATGTGCCCGGCCGCCAGCAGCTCCAGCAAGTGTTCCATCTGCGGGCGCAGGATGCGGAGCTCGCCCCAGAGATGGCCGATGTGCACGCCCAGCACGCCGCGATTCTCGTTCATGAGGCGCACCGGCCCGAAGCGCGGCATTTGCAGAAGCGAGAGCAGGGCCCGGCCGATGCTTCGTTTCCCGGGCCGCGACATGGCGGAGTTGCCGTAGCAGAGCAGGCGCCCCCCGGGGGCCAACAGGCGGTAGCTTTGCCGGAACGAGGCACCGCCGATCGGATCGAGGGCGATGTCGACCCCCCGCCCGTCCGTGAGATCTTCGACGCGCGCGGTCCAATCGGGTCGCGTGTAGTCGACCGGCGCGATGCCCTGCTCCCTGAGGTACTCGTGCTTGGTGGGCGAAGCGGTGCCAATGACCCGGGCGCCGGCGATGCGGCAGAGCTGTGCGGCGGCCGTGCCCACCCCACCCGCCACGGCGTGAATCAAGACCGTGTCAGTGGACTGCACGCTCGTGAGCCGATTCAGCAGGTGATGAGCGGTGAGGTACGTCACGATCATGGCCGCCGCCGCGTCGTCGTTCACACCTTCCGGTGTCGGGAACGTCAGGGAGGCGGGTACGCATACGAACTCGCTCTGGCCTCCGAAGTCCGTGGCGGCGAGCACCCGCCGGCCGATCAGCGACGAGTCGACCCCGCCTCCGACCGCGTCGACCACGCCGCTCACTTCGTAACCGAGCACGCACGGGGGTTTGGGGGCATCGCGGTACAAGCCCACTCGCGCCAGCAAATCGGAGAAATTCACCCCGGCAAACCGGACGGCGATGCGCACCTGTCCGACGGCCGGCTCGGGATCCGGCTGCTCGCGGACGGCGAGCACCCCGGGAGGACCGTATCGTGTAACGCAGACCTGACGCACCGTGACCGCCCTAGTAGTGACCGAGCAGACCGCGACTGCGGGCGACCCGCTCGAGTCCCTTGAAGCAGGCAAACCCAACCAGAAAATATCCGATGCCGACGACGCCCAACGCCCCGAGGTCGCGCGGCGGCATCTGCCAGAGGCGCTCGCCGTCGACCATGGCCCGCCCGATCAGGTGGGTGCCCCAGGTGAGGGGGAGATACTTCGCGAAGCCGAATTGCTCCAAGGGAATCGCCAGCAACGCGACGAAGACGAACTGCAGGATGCCGAGCGCGGCCTGGATCTGCTTGAAGACCAACGCGAGGCCGCCCATCACGAACCCGACGCCCTGCACGCTCGCCACGGTGAGAATGAGCACGGGGACGATGGTCAGGAGATCGACGTGGAGCCATCGGCTCGTCGTCGCCATCATGATCACCAGTAGCGCGAACATCACGACGATGCGGAACGCCAGCGCCGCGAAGATCCTCGCTACGATGACTCGCCCGAACCCGAGGGGCGACATGGAGAGTTGCTCGAGCGTCCCCTGCTGCGCCTCCGCAATGAGCACCCACGACAGCTCAGCGTACGCATAGACGACCAGGTAGAAGACCGTGAACCCGATCACCATACCGGGCAGCGCCTCACCGAACTGTGGGCTGTCGCCGGCGAAGCTGCGAATGCCCAAGAAGAGGATGAGGAAGATGAGATAGAAGGACACGAGCATCGACAGGGTGTTGAACGCGTAGCGCTTCAGCTCGATGCCGTAGCGCTTGACCATGGCCCACGTCATGACCAGGGTGCGCACTCAGGCCCGCTTTCGCACGATGGACAGAAACACCTCTTCGAGATTGGGCTCCTCGCGGTCGATACTCTCGATGACGCTCCCACCGGCCCGCAGCACGTCCATCAGGTCGTACATCTGATCGCGCGCGAACAGCTCGACCTCGATGTCGGTCCCGCCGTCCTCCGCGCGGGTATGTACGATATCGAATCGCTCGTGCAGCGCCCGCGCCTGGGCGTCACTGATCGCACCTTCCAGTCGGATGCGATACGCGCGCGCCCGGAACACCTGCAACAGATTGGCGACGCGATCGTCGGTGACGACCCGTCCCTCATGAATAATGATCACGCGCTCGCAGATGTCTTGCACCACATTCATGTCGTGCGACGACAGGACGATGGTGCGCCCATCGTCGCGCGCCAAGGCGACGAGGGCCGACCGGAGCTCGTGGGACGTTTCGACATCGAGTCCCAGTGTCGGCTCGTCGAGCAGCAGCACCTCGGTGCGTTTCACCAGCGCGCAGGCCACGGCGAGCTTCTGCTGCATCCCCCGCGAGAGCTTGCGGGCCGCCACGTCGCGCTTGTCGCCGAGGGCGAAGCGGTCGATGAGCTCGTTGATGTAGGGGCGGACACTCCTGGTGGAGATGCCCTGGAGCCCGCTGAAGAACTCCAGATTCTCGCGTGGACTGAGGCGCCAGTAGATGTTGCGGTTGCCTTCGAGCACGGCGGTCACGTTCTCGAGCGCGCGTGCCGGGTGCGCCACGACGTCCACCTGGCCCAACGCGACGGTGCCGCTCGTGGGGCGTACCAGCGTACACAGGCATTTGATCGTGGTCGTCTTGCCCGCGCCGTTGGGACCCAGCAGCCCGACGATCTCACCGGGCTCCACGCGGAAGCTCACGTGGTCCACCGCGACGACGGATTCCCTCCGCGAGCGGTAGACCTTGGTGAGGTTGTCGACCCGAACGACCGGAGCGCTCACAGGCTCCTAGGCGAACGCTGGTGGATGGCGACGATGGAACCCGGTGGCGTCCTGATAGCTCTTTGCCGCCGCCAACAGGACGTCCTCGCGGAACAGTTGACCGATGAAGGACAGACTGACCGGCGACCCGTTCTCCGTATACCCGTTCGGCAGCGAGATGGCCGGGTGTCCCGTGAGATTGGTGGTCAGGAGCACGGTGCCGGCAAACGACGGCGTGACGAACAGGTCGATGCCGTCCATGATGGCGTCCATCTCGTGCATGATCATGGTGCGGACGCGATTCGCCTGAATGTACTCGACGGCGGGAATCAGGCGGGATTGCCGGAAGACGTTGGGCCAGGCGTTCGCGATCTGCCGGACGAGCTCATCGTCGCGGCCGCTGCGCGTGAGCTCGTCGAACGCCGCGGCCGCCTCCGCGTTCAGGATGATGTTCAGCGCGCCCACCGGGAACTCGTCCGACAACTCCAGGGGGATCAGATCGACACCCAAACCCTGGAGCACGCCGAGCGCCGCGCGATCGAACGCCGCTAAGCCGGATTCTCGGTCGTTGCGCGGCTCGCGTTCAAAGGCGGACTTCAGGTAGCCGATGCGCAGGCTCGTGATGGCGACGCTGCTGTCCCAGGCGAACGGCACATTCTGGACCGTGGGATCCTTCCCGTCCGGACCGTAGATGGCCGACAGCACCAACGCGCAGTCTTCGACCGAGCGGCAGATCGGCCCCAGTTTGTCCATGCTCCACGAGAGCGCCATGGCGCCCCACCGGCTCACCCGTCCGAAGGTGGGACGCAGTCCGGTGGCACCGCAGCGCGTGGCCGGGGAGACGATGGATCCCAGGGTCTCGCTGCCGATGCTGAAGCCGACCAGGCCGGCGACCGTCGCCGACGCCGAGCCGGCCGACGAGCCGCTCGATCCCTGCTCCGTGTTCCAGGGATTCCGCGTCTGCCCGCCAAACCATACATCACCCCATGCCAGGGCTCCCAACGTCAGCTTGGCGACCAGCACGGCGCCGGCGTCCTCGAGGCGTCGTACGACCGTGGCGTCATAATCGATGTGTTGATCCTGGAACGGCTTGGCGCCCCAGGTGGTCTTGTAGGCGTCCTCTGCGAGCAGATCCTTCGCTCCCCACGGGATGCCGTGTAGCGGACCGCGGTACGTGCCGCGGGCGAGTTCGGCATCGGCACGTCGGGCCTGGCGCAGCGCGAGATCCTCCGTGAGCGTGATGACACACTCGAGCTTCGGGCCGTGGCGACGCAGCCGCTCCAGGTACATCGTCGTCAGTTCCACCGACGAGACCTGGCGGCCGCGGATCAGCTCGGCGAGATCGGCGATCGGCCAAAACGCGACGTCTTCCAGCCGGTCCGGCCGCAGAACGGTCGTCGGCCGGGTACGCCGCGCGCGGCGGGCCCCCGCCGGAACCGTCCGCCCGGCCACCACGGGGTTGAACACCAGAGCTGGGGGCACCTCGTTCGGAATCGCGGTCTCGTGGAGCTGGCGGTAGGCCCGGAGGTTCCGATTGACGCCGTCCAGCATCAGCTCGCGCTCGGCGTCCGTGAACTCGACACCGGCGATCGCTTCCGCATGTGCCAGCATGTCTTTGGTGATCGTTCCCTCGTCCTGCGCGCGCGCCCACAACAGCTCGGGCACGGCGCCGCCCAATCCGATGGCGGAGCAATACGCAAGGAAACGCCGGCGATCGGTCAACTGGTGCTGCGCGGTCATGCTCCCTCCTGAGGGGATTTCAGGTCACGAGACGTTCGAGCACGCGCTCCATCCGACTCCGCACATCGGCCGCCACCGGCGCGAGCGTCGGGTTGGCGCTGAGCTGTAGTTGCCGCTCGGGATCCAACGCGGATACGACGGTGCCCCCGTCGTCGTCCTCATATACGATGACGTTGCAAGGCAGGAGGAGTCCAATCTCGAGCTCGGTTGAGAGTGCGCCGTGGGCGAGCCGCGGATTGCATGCTCCCAGGATCACGTAGGGGCGGAACTCGAGGTCCAGCTTCTGTCTGAAGGTTGCGCGCACATCGATCTCGGTGATGACCCCAAATCCCTCCACCGCCAGCTCCTCTCGCACGCGCGCCATCGTTGGACCGTGTGGCGCGTCCAGCTTGATCTGCATACCGTATGTGTTAGTTGACATGGTCCCCTCTCCTCACAGCCACCGGTCTCTCGCCGCGAATTATCGGCGGGGTGGTCGGCTTTCATCGGTTGACCGCCCCGGCCGCGGCGGCTACCATTCGCCGCTGAATTCCCCAAATCTACCGCCACGCCAAGGGATATGAACAACCGACGGTCCATCGGGGTCGCGTTTGCGGCGCTCGCACTCATGCTGGCCGCCTGCGCCGGTGACTATCCGCAATCCACCCTGCATCCGACGGCGGATTTCGGGTATCAGATCGACGGGCTCTCGCGCACGATCTTCTGGTGGGCCGTGGCCGTGTTCGTCATCGTCGAAACGGTGCTGGTCGTGGCGGTGCTGAAGTTCCGCGATCGGCCCGGCGCGGCGGACCCCGCCGTCGTGCACGGGAACACCTTGATGGAGATGGCCTGGACCCTCGCACCCGCGGTCGTTCTGGTGTTCATCGCCGTTCCGTCGATCCAGACCATTCTGAAAACCACCGGCGCGCCGGTCGACGGGGCGCTCGAAGTCGAGGTGATCGGTCACCAATGGTGGTGGGAATTCCGTTATCCGGCACTGGCGGTCACGACGGCAAACGAGATGCACGTGCCACAGGGCCGCACGGTCACGCTGCGGATGACCTCCGCGGATGTGATCCACTCCTTCTGGGCGCCTAAACTCGGCGGGAAGCGCGATGTGCTGCCGGGCCGCGTCACCCGCATCGCGTTCACGCCCGACTCCGTCGGCGAGTTCATGGGACAGTGCGCGGAGTTCTGCGGGGAATCGCACGCCAACATGCGGTTGCGCCTGGTCGTGGACGCGCCGGCGGATTTCGAGGCCTGGGTTGCCGGTCAGCGAACAGCGCCGCCGGCGCCCGACTCGGCGGCGACAACCGAGCGCGCCGGACTGGCGGCGTTTCGACAGGTGCGGCAGCCGGCGAATCACTCCTGTATCGCCTGCCACGCGATCGAGGGCGTGTCCGCGGGCGTGCTTGGGCCCGATCTCTCGCACCTGGCGAGTCGCGGGACGATTGCCGGGGGGATTCTCCCCATGAGCGCCGACGGACTGACGCGTTGGCTCCGCGATCCCACGGTGGTCAAGCCCGGGAGCCTGATGCCGAAGATCGAGCTGAGCGAGGCCGAAATCGACGCGCTCGTCGCGTACCTCACGAGCCTGCGGTAGGAGGTGCCGACCATGGCCACCGCCGCCCTCGCCATCGAGGCGCCTCAGGCCCGTTCGGGGATCCGGAGTTGGATCACCACCACGGATCACAAGCGGATCGGCATTCTGTACGGCGTGACCGCGTTCTTCTTCTTCCTGGTCGGGGGGCTGGAAGCGCTCCTGATTCGGGCGCAATTGGGGTCGCCCCACAATACGCTGGTCAGCGCCGAAACGTACAATCAGCTGTTTACCATGCACGGCACGACGATGGTGTTCCTGGCGATCATGCCGTTGTCGGCCGCGTTCTTCAACTACATCATCCCGCTGCAAATCGGCGCGCGTGACGTCGCGTTTCCGCGATTGAATGCGTTCAGCTACTGGGTGTTCCTGCTCGGCGGTCTGTTCATGAACGCCAGCTTCCTGTTCGGTGCGGCTCCCGATGGGGGCTGGTTTGGCTACGCCAACCTGACGTCGCTGCAATACTCGCCCGGCCTGAACATCGATTTCTGGGTCCTCGGCCTGCAGATCCTGGGCGTGGCGTCCATCGCCGCGGGGATCAACTTCTTGATCACGATCGTCAACCTCCGGGCGCCGGGCATGACGATGATGCGGCTGCCCGTGTTCACGTGGATGGCGTTGATCACGCAGTTCATCATCGTCACCGCGTTCCCCGTGATCACGGTGGCGTTGGTGCTGCTGATGTTCGACCGCACGTTCGGCACCACCTTCTACAGCGTGGCCGCCGGCGGAGACGTCCTGCTCTGGCAGCACTTGTTCTGGCTGTTTGGCCATCCGGAGGTGTACATCCTGATTCTCCCCACCATGGGGATGGTGTCGGAAGTCATTCCGACGTTTTCGCGCAAGCCGTTGTTCGGGTACGCGGTCGTCGTGTATTCCGGGCTCCTGATCGCGCTGCTCGGGTGGGGAGTGTGGGCGCACCACATGTTCGCGGTCGGGATGGGAAGCGTCGCGGACTCGGTGTTCTCCGCGACGACGATGCTGATCGCGATACCGACCGGGGTGAAGATCTTCAACTGGATCGCCACCATGTGGGGCGGCAGGATACGGCTCGAAACGCCGATGCTGTTCGCGATCGGTTTCATCGCGATGTTCATCATCGGCGGTCTGTCGGGTGTGATGCACTCCTCCGCGCCCGCGGACCTCCAGCAGACCGACACGTACTTTGTCGTGGCGCACATTCATTACGTGCTGTACGGTGGTGCCATTCAGGGGATCTTCGCGGGGATCTACTACTGGTGGCCCAAGATCACCGGCTGGAAGCTCAACGACGGCATCGGCAAGCTCCACTTCTGGCTCTCGCTCCTCGGGATGAACCTGGCGTTCTTCCCGATGCACGCGATCGGTCTGCTGGGCATGCCGCGCCGCATCTATACGTACGACACGGCGTTGGGCCTCGACACCATGAATCTCGTGTCGACGATCGGTGCGTTCATCGTGGGCGCGAGTGCGCTGGTGTTCCTGTTCAATACGTGGTGGTCCAGGCGGAAGGAACCGGCGGGCGCGGACCCGTGGGGCGGCGCGACGTTGGAGTGGACGATCCCGTCCCCTCCACCGCCGTACAACTTCACGGCCATCCCGGAAGTCGTAAGCCGGTTGCCACGATGGTCGCGGACCGAGATGAAAGCCATTCCGGACGTGCCGCCCGAGCCGATCCACCTGCCGCCGGGGTCGTACTGGCCGCTCGTGGCCGCCGCGGGCATCGTGGTCCTGGCCACGGGTGCCCTCCTGAAGGCTCTAATCCTCGCGATTGGTGGCGGCGCGATCGTCGTCGTGGCGATTTTCGCGTGGGCGTTCGAGCCGTTCGAGGCATGAGATGAGTGACGCCGTAGCCCATCACCCCACGAGCACCGGACTCGACTCGCGGAAGCTCGCATTCTGGACGTTCATCGGCTCGGAATGTCTGCTGTTCGGTTCGTTGATTTCCACGTATCTCGTGTACAAGGGTCGCAGTGTTACGGGACCCACGCCCGCCGAGATCTTGAACATCCCGCTCACGTCGGTGAGCACGTTCGATCTGCTGATGTCCAGCTTGGCGATGGTGCTGGCGCTCGCCGCCGTGGCCCGCGGGGACCGGCTTTGGGCTCGGGTGTGGCTCGCGACGACCGCCGCGCTCGGCGCGATCTTCCTGGGGTTCCAGGCCTACGAGTTCACTCATTTCGTGCAGGAAGGCCTGAAGCTGCAGACCAACTTGTTCGGGTCGACGTTCTTCACGCTGACCGGCTTTCATGGCGGCCACGTGCTGGTCGGTGTGCTCTGGTTGCTGACGCTGCTGTTTCGTTCGTTTCAGGGCAAGCTTGGGCCGGACAAGGCCCTGCTGGTGGAGCTCGCCGGCTTGTACTGGCATTTTGTCGACGTCGTGTGGATCGTGATCTTCACGGTCGTCTACCTCATTCAGTAGGTTCGGATCATGAATGAACATGAGAACGCGGCGCGCGGACATGCTACCGCCGGCACCTACCTGGTCGTGGCGGCCATCCTGACCGTCATCACCGTGGTCGAGGTTGGGGTGTACTACGTGCCGAGTCTCAAACCGGTGCTCGCGCCCACACTGATCGTGTTGTCGGCCAGTAAGTTCGCGCTGGTCGTGATGTTCTACATGCACCTGAGGCAGGATCACCGCTTGTTCTCCGCGATCTTCGTGGTCCCGCTCATGATCGCCGTGGGCGTGGCCATTGCACTCCTCTTCTTGTTCGGCGTGCTCGCGGTGGGGTGACCTGTGCCCAGTGAGCGGTAAACCGTAATGGGGCGTACCGCCGCTCCTTCCCGGTGGACGGATCTCACCGAGCTGACCAAGCCTGGAATCATCGTGTGGGTGCTGATTACCGTGGCCGCCGGATTCTATCTGGCGGCCCCGGACGCCCTCGCTGGACTCACGCTCTTCCACACGCTGTTGGCGGCCACGGCAGTGGCCGCCGCCTCCAACGCGCTCAATCAGGTGCTCGAACGGGATATCGATCGCCTGATGGACCGCACGCGTCATCGACCGCTGGCGGCCGGCCGGATGAGCCCGCGTCTCGTGGCGGTGCTCGGGGCCGCGCTTGGGATCGCCGGCATCGTGTGGTTTGCCGCGTTCACCACACCACTCACCACCGTGCTCGGCGCGGCGACGCTCGTCCTCTACGTGCTCGCGTACACGCCCCTCAAACGCCGATCGTCGTTCGCGACGCTGGTCGGTGCCGTCCCGGGCGCGCTGCCCATCCTCGGGGGCTGGGCCGCCACGGGCCGCGGTCTCGATCCGACGGCGTGGGCGCTGTTTGGTTTACTGTTTTGCTGGCAGCTCCCGCACTTTCTGGCGCTTGCGTGGATTTTCCGGGAGGACTACGCGCGCGCGGGGCTCAAAATGCTCAGCGTGACGGCGGGACAAGCGACGACGTTCCGCCAGGCCCTCGCCTACGGGACCGCGCTGGTCCCGATTGGCTTGATCCCGGCTGTCACGGGGAACGCCGGGCTCGCGTACGTCGTGGGATCGCTGCTGCTCGGGGGGTGGGTGGTGTTCGCGACGGTCCGCGCGGGTCGGTCGGGATCCACGCCGCATGCGTGGCAGCTGTTCAGCGCGACCGTCGTGTACCTGCCGGCGATGCTGGGTTTGCTGGTGGTGGATCGCCTGATCGGGTGACCCCGACCGCCGGCGGGTGAAGGCGCATGGTCGCTGGCCGATCGTCGATCGGCCAGC
>DASWII010000033.1:0-5718 GCA_036397755.1 Gemmatimonadales bacterium
CACTTCCGTTCCTTAGCCATGACGACTGCCCGACAACTGAGCACCGCCCTCACCGATCGTTCGACGGCTCAAGCCGTCGCTCGGCGCTGCGCGACCCGTCCTCAAGGACGCCGCCTCCTTGCCCTTCAGGGCACGTCGCCGCGATGCGGTGCCGAGCCGACGCTTCAGCGTCAGGACCTGCGCTCATCGCTTGATCGTCAATCGCCAATCTGCAATCGCCAATC
This sequence comes from Gemmatimonadales bacterium, assembly GCA_036397755.1. Lineage (GTDB taxonomy): Bacteria > Gemmatimonadota > Gemmatimonadetes > Gemmatimonadales > GWC2-71-9 > CAMYLY01. The sequence continues at coordinate 225 of DASWII010000033.1, forward strand.
GCCACTCTGACAGCTGAGAGCCCATGACCATCACCTCCCAACTCTCGACGGTCCTCACCGATCGTTCGACGGCTCAAGCCGTCGCTCGGCGCTGCGCGACGCGTCCTGAAGGACGGCGCCTCCTTGCCCTTCAGGGCATGTCGCCGCGAAGCGGCGCCAAGCCGACGCTTCAGCGTCAGGACCTGCGCCCATCGCTTGATCGTCAATCGCCAGTCTGCAATCGCCAATCGCCACTCTGACAGCTGAGAGCCCATGACCATCACCTCCCAACTCTCGACGCCGCTGGCCGATCGTTCGACGGCTCAAGCCGTCGCTCGGCGCTGCGCGACGCGTCCTGAAGGACGGCGCCTCCTTGCCCTTCAGGGCAGGCCGCCGCTTAGCGACGCCGAGCCGACGCTTCAGCGTCGTGACCCCACGCCATCGCTTGATCGTCAATCGCCAATCTGCAAAGGCCAATCGCCACTCTGACAGCTGAGAGCCCATGACCATCACCTCCCAACTCTCGACGGCGCTGGCTGACTATTCGACGGCTCAAGCCGTCGCTCGGCGCATGGCGACGCGTCCTGAAGGACGCAGGCTCGTTGCCCTTCAGGGCAGGCCGCCGCTTAGCGACGCCGAGCCGACGCTTCAGCGTCGGGACCTGCGCCCATGACGATTACCCAACAATTGAGTACCGCGCTGGCCGATCGCTACCAGATCCTTTCGCACTTGGGCGAAGGGGGCATGGCGTCGATCTATTTGGCGCAGGACCTGAAGCACGACCGTAAGGTGGCCATCAAGGTCTTGAAACCGGAGCTGTCCGCCATTCTCGGTGGCGAGCGGTTCCTGAACGAGATCAAGGTCACGGCGAATCTCCAGCATCCGAACATCCTGCCGCTCTACGATTCCGGGAACATTGACGACAGACGGTCCTGTTCTCGGTCACAAACTTCCTGACCGCCGAGAACCGGCATCAGTACGACGTCGCGCCCGACGGGCAACGGTTCGTGTTCCTCCGGTTCATGGAGACTGCCGATCCGACGGAAGTGATCGTCGTGGAGAACTGGTTCGAGGAGTTGAAAGGGAGACTGGGGAACTGATGATTGCAGATTGCGGAGTGCAGAATGCTGTACGAGGTACGAGGTACGAGGTACGAGGTACGAGGTACGAGGTACGAGATACGAGGTGCGAGGTGCGAGGTGCGAGGTGCGAGGTGAGCCCTACTGAGCGACGAGCAGCCGCCCGACCCCCAACATCGTGACCACGGTACCGAGCCCGAACAAAAACATCCACTTGATCAACTCGGCCTTCAGGTTGGCCATCTCGGTCCGCAAACTCGCGTCAAGCACCGCAAGCCGTCGCTCCATGCGCTCTTCGAAACGACGGAAGTTCTGCTCGTTCAGATCGCGCAGTTCGGCTTTCGACGATGCGTCCACGTCGTTGAGCAATCCCACCAGCTCGTCCACCACCTTGTCGCCGAGCCGGTCGTAGAATTCGCGGGACAGTTTCGCGGTCACGGGCATGTCCCAACGGTAACATACGCTCGGCTCGGCCGAGTAATCAATTCAACGCACAAGGTACCGGAGCGGCACTCCCCGTCTCCGATCGTCCTCGATCGTCTTCGATTGTGCAGGTCTTTTCCGTTCGGCCGGCCCGCCCGCCCGCCCGCCCGCCTGCCCGCCTGCCCGCCCGCCCGTCCCTATAACTGTGCCGTACTGATGGGCTGCTCGGCCGGGTCCCACGGTGGCAGCACCTTGACCAGAACCCACAGCACGACGAGCGGCATGAACAGCAGCGCGAGGGTCATGGCGAGTCCCTCGAGGCCGAGCAGCTCCACCTTATAGACGGTGAGACCACGCAGGCTCTTCGAGAACAGCTGCCCGCCGATGACGACGTTCCAGCGAATGCTGAAGATGCCGATCTGGATCAGGATCGCGGCCACGAAGTAGACGAATTGCCGCAGCTCCGGAGGGATCCGCACGAAGCCGTCCTTCCGCAAGCCCGGTGACACGAGCCCCAGGGTCACCAGTGGAATCACGGTGCCGAGCAGCACCTGGAGCACGATGAGGCTGATGAACAAGCGGCTCTCGATCATCTGACCCAGGATCTCGATGGACTCTTCCGACTCGTACAGCCGGTGCAGGAAGTCCAGCGCCTCGAGTGAGAAATCCACCACGATGGCGTAGAACAGGAACTGGGCGAGCTTGTCGAGGCACACCATGTTGATGCGACGCCACCGCAGCATGGTCGTGATCATGTAGAGCAACAGCACGAGCGCGATGCCCGACACGATCGCCGAGAACAGAAATACCACGGGCATCAGCACGCTGCTCCACCACGGGTTCGCCTTGATCGACCCGAAGATGAACCCGACGTAGCCATGGAGCAGGAACGCGGAAGGAATGCCGATCACGGTGATCCACCGCCCGGCGCTGTCGTCGAACTTGAGCGCTTTCTCCGAGATATCCGTGGTGCCGAGGGCCAGTACGCGGTACATGAACCGTTTCACCCCAGTGGACTCCTGCGCCCACGTGACCAGGTCCTTGCGGTAGTCGAACCAGATCTCGAGCAGCAGCACCACGGCCAGGTACCACGCGTACACGAAGCCGAACATGGCCATCGCCGACTTGCGGTTCGGCGTGAGGAATATCTCGTATGACCGCTCGGGGTGGCCCAGGTGTGCGAGCAGCGGCAGCGGCGCGAAGAGCAGGAACGCCAGCGCCGTGAGGAGTGCCAAACGGTACGTTGGCTGCACTTCCTTCACGTTGAACACGCGCTCCAGCGACGCCAGAATGAACGCTCCCGCGACCAGCCCCGTGATGTAGGGATACAGAACGATCAGCAGGCCCCAGTGGAGCTCGAACTCGTTCGGGTAGATGAAGCCCTGCACGGCTATCGCACCTCGCCGTCGAGGTTCGCGTAGTATGCCTTGGGTTTGGTGTTGAGGTGGGGCTTCAACACCTGGATCTCATTGAACCGCATGAACCGCGCGAGCGGCGTGGCGCGGCCCTCGACCTCGCCGAAGATGCGCGCGCTCGTGGGGCACACTTCCACGCACGCGGGAACGAGGCCGTCCTTCACCCGGTGGTAGCAGAAGGTGCATTTCGCCGCCACGTGCTTTTCGGGATGCATCCATCGCGCCCCGTAGGGGCAGGCCTGGATGCAGTAGCGGCAGCCGATACAGTACTCGTCGTCGACGAGCACCACGCCGTCTTCGGTGATGAACGTCGCCCCCACGGGGCACACCTGGACGCAGGGCGGGTTCGCGCAGTGATTGCAAAGCTTGGGCACGAAGAAGGTGCGGAGGACGTCGCCCTCCTCGCCGATCGGTGGGAAGCCGTCGATGCCGCCGTTCGGGCTGTCGACTTCGACGACGTCGCCCTGCCGAATGACGTAGCGCTCGATCCACGTATTGAAGAAGCGCGGATCGTTCGGCACGTCGTTTTCCGTCTTGCAGGCAACCACGCACCGCGCGCATCCAATGCACTTGTCGACGTCGATGCCCATGGCGTAGAGGCGTTCGACTGCCTCGGCACTGCCTGACTCCTGGGCTGCGGCCAGCGACACGCGGAGGGTCCCCAGGAGCAGGATGGGGGCCGCGCCCGCCGCCACGGATAGGGCCTCCGCCAGGAACGCCCGCCGGTCGACCGCGGGGCAGTCGGGACCAGTTCCGGTGTCGGGTCGATCCGTCTGGGGTGTCGTCATCCCGACTCCGGATGGTGCGGGTAGTGGCACTGCCAGCACAGATAGGGCACGCCGTGCGAATCGAGGTCCACCTGTGGAATGCGTCCCGACGAGTCGCCCGTCGCGTGACACGCACCGCAGAAGGCTCGATCCGCGGGTTTTGTCGGTCGGTAGGAACGCGGGTTGACCTTGTGTTCTTCCGGTGCGTCATGACACAGCACACACGGCAGGGCCGCATGGTGCGACACGGCCTTTTGCCGCGCGATCTGCCCATGGCACGCGCTGCATTCCTCGGGCACGACCGGTGGTTCGGGCGCGTGCGGGTCGTGACACCCGATACATGGGGACATCGGGTTGTGCGCGACTGGATCGATCTGCGGAAAACCCGTGGGCCGGGATGGGTTGTACGCGTGACACAGTGGGCACAGGCCGCGCTCGCGGGGAGCGGTCGGCTTCACGTCCATCGGTGCGTTGACGTGATCGGCCGCTGGTCCGTGACAGACTTCGCAGGCCACGCCGGCGTGATTCGAGGCCAGGCGGACCTCGGCGACGTCGGAATGGCAGATGGAGCACGCTTCCCGCCCCGCGTACTTCTTGGGATGCGCCACGATCGAGTCGATCGCGGCGGCGCGATAGTGTCCGATGTCCCCAAACGTGTCGGGCACCAATACCCAGCGTGCCGCGACGAGCCCCGCGAGCGCGAGGAAGAAAATGACCGCAAGGCGAGGAATCTGTTGCGGCATGCGCTAGAACTGCGTGACGCCCTGGACGTCCACCCACGACCTCCCGTCATCCCTACATTTGTGCTCGGTGAACCTGGGGACGGGTGGGTGAAGATTTGATGAACGGCGTCTGACGGGCGCGCGGCAAGAAGACCGGCACGGGTCACGGATGGGACGTTCGACGCGGCGTTCGGCGCGTAGCGGTCTTGTCCCCCCACCGACCGACGCTGCAGATTGCACCCGCCACGCACCGACCCGCCCCATTCACGCCGAGCCGCCCATCACGTGACCCGACCATCCATCGACCCAGCCGACGTCGCCATCTGTCTGCGTGAGGACCCGCCCGGTTCGTGGAATGGCGCGGCGTCGCCGCCGATCGTGCAGACCTCGTTGTTCGCCTTTCCCAGTTTCCGCGGGCTGATTGACGGGCTCGCGTCGGAGCACACGCACCACGTGTACACCCGGGGGCAGAATCCGACCATCGAGGCGGTGGAACGAAAACTCGCGGCGCTCGAGCGCGGTGAGGCGTGCAAGTGCTTCGCGTCGGGCATGGCGGCGGTGAGCGCCGTGATGATGGGGTTGCTCGAGAGCGGCGATCACGTGCTGTTCGTGAATCAGACGTACGGTCCCACCTTGCAGTTGGCCGAGCAGCTGCGGCGCTTCGGGGTCGAGCACGATCTGCTGTTGGATATCTCGGCGGACGCCGTCGAGCGCGCCATTCGGCCCAACACGAAGCTCATCTGGCTGGAGAGTCCGGGCACGATGCTGTTCCGCGTGCTCGATCTCGCCGCCATCGCGGGGCTGGCGCGCTCGCGCGGCGTTGTCACGTGCATCGACAACTCCTGGGCGACGCCGCTGTTCCAGAAGCCGATCACGATGGGCGTCGATGTCGTCGTGCACACGGCGACCAAGTATCTCGGTGGCCACAGTGACCTCGTCGCCGGCGCGGTCGTCACCACCGCGGAGCGCCTGGAGCGGATCTTCTATCGCGCGTTCCTGCTGCACGGTGGCGTCCTGGCGCCGCACGACGCGTGGTTGCTCCACCGGGGTCTTCTCACGCTGCCGACGCGGATGCGGCAACAGGCCGAGGACGGTCTACGGGTAGCGGA
>DASWII010000034.1:0-44324 GCA_036397755.1 Gemmatimonadales bacterium
AGGGCTTCAGGCGCCGTTTGGCGCATACAGGATGAGGTGCGTGGCCGCGGAGACGCCGAGCCACCACGGATAGAAGGTCGTTCGCGGACCTGAGCGTCCGCACGTTGAGCGAAGCAACCAGCACGGCGGCGTGGTGCAGCGAACATGAGGTAAACCGAGGGACGCGAAGCCGCTCGGCAAGGCTACGTGTCCTCAGAACGAAGGCGCTTGACAGCAGTGCCCACATCGAAGGCAGCCGACAACAGGAGGCTCCCAGTGGCTCGGGTATCTGTTCGCTTCTGCGCGTACTGAGTCTCCGGTCTTCACGCCGTCCGGGTGGCGGCGCGAATGCGTCGTGAGCTACGCATCGATGTAGACACGGTTCATGGCAGTTACGGCGAGTTCAAGGTTCTTGTCGACGGACAAGCGGTTGTGGATGGGGGATCGCTCGCGTTCCTCGGCGTGCTGCCGTCCGCCCGAGCAGTGCTGGAGACCGTACGAGCGCGGTTGGAGTCGGAATCGTCTCAGGGTTGGCCGCCTGACTAGCCTGCAGCTGTCGGGCGCGGCCGAGTAGGGAACTGTTGCGTTCGTGCGCCTGGCCGGTAGCGTAGTAGGAGCGGGCGCATGGGGCGCCCGCAGACTTTGCGCCCGCAGCTGAGGCGCGATTCGTTGAGCCAGCCGATCTCGCATCCGCCATGAAGGCAAAACGGAAGATCATCGTCTACATCGCTGCGAGCGCTGACGGGTACATTGCCAGGCCGGACGGGGACGTCGAATGGCTCAATCGGCGGCCTCGCAACGTCGATTACGGCATGAAGAAGTTCTACCAGAGCATCGATACGATTCTCTGGGGGCGCAAGACCTACGACTGGCTCCTGAACTACTACAAGGCGCGAGGCAAGACCAAAGGCCTCTTCGATACGAAACTCGTGAACTATGTCTTCTCGCGGAAGCCGCCCAAACGACGCGCACCAGGCGTGCAATTCGTATCGGAGCCGGTGGCGGCGTTCGCGCAGCGTCTGCGCGCGACTCCGGGCAAGCAGATCTGGATGATGGGCGGCGCCGGCCTGATTGCCTCGTTCCTGGACGCTGGCGAGATCGACGAGTTCGACATCCATGTCATTCCGGTCTTCATCGGCGAGGGCATTCCACTCGTGGCGCCGCGTCATCGGGATGTACCGCTTCGTTTGCGCTCGTCGACGAAGTATCCGGACGGTGTAGTTCGGATACGGTACGAGGTTGCGCGATGACCGGCCCAGCTCGAGGTGTCAGGGGCAAAGCCGTGACTGCGCAGCCGGGCGCGCTCGGGAGAGGCTTGCATTTCCACGCGGCCCCGGGCGACATGATCTCCAGAGACTTTTCCTACAGCCTCGCCAGCCGGCGTCGCTACCGGTAGACGTCACCGCGCTGACCGATTCGCACAACCGTCACCAGATGATCCCCGTCATCGACTTCATAGAGAATGCGATAGTCGCCTTGACGGAGCCGGTAGCGTTCTTGTGCTGAGAGTTTCTCACAGTCGGGCGGCCGCGGCTCGTCGGCAAGCCGCTGGATCTTCCGCACGACGCGGCGCCGATCCTTGGTGGGGAGGTCCTCGAGTTCCTTCGCGGCCGATCGCTTGATTGCGATCTTATAGCTTGCCACGGCGCTTCAGATCTTTGAGCACGTCTTCGAAGGCAAGACTCGGCTCCTTGGCCCGCGTCGCGAATGCCGCCAGGTCCGCGGCGTCCTCGGCCAGGGTCACCCGCACGGCCGAGTTGACTAGGTCGGAGAGGCTCTGCTCGGTTTCCGCCGCCTTGACTCGCAACGCCCGGTGCAGAGCAGGATCGAAGTACACCGTGGCGCGCTTCATCTTGTTCATAGTGGCATCCTAACGCTATGACGCTATGACGTCAAGACGTCCGATGAACCGACGCTGGCCAAGGGTTCGCGGGCGCCGTCGACCAGGGTGCTGACCGCCGCCGCCGCCGCTCGACCGACCCGCGCTCCGCGCAATCAGCATTAGCGGTAGCATAGCGCGCTTGACATGGGCGGGCCGCAGTGTATCTTTAATCTCGTTAGCAGTCTAGTGGAGCGAGTGCTAACACCGGAAATCATTCACTCCCAACAACTTGAATGACTGGAGGGTTCCTCATGGCCACTGCAACAAAGGCCAAGTCGAAGCTCAAGGTGCAGCCGCTCGGAGACCGCGTGGTCATCCGGTCGCTGGAGGAGACCGCGGAGATGCGCGGCGGTCTCTACATCCCTGACACGGCGAAGGAGAAGCCGCAGCAGGGTGAGGTCGTAGCGGTGGGACCTGGACGCTTCGAGAAGGGCGAGCTGGTTCCGATGGAGTTGTCGGTCGGGCAGCGCGTGCTGTACGGCAAGTACAGCGGGACGGAAGTCACCGTTGACGACGAAGAGTACCTCATCATCAAAGAGTCCGACGTCCTTGCGGTCGTCGGATAACACGGGAGGCATGAAAAACGATGGCTAACGCGAAGGAACTGCACTTTGACGTTGACGCCCGCGCCCTACTGAAAAAGGGTGTGGACCAACTGGCGGACGCCGTGAAGGTGACGCTTGGTCCGAAGGGTCGCAACGTCGTGATCGACAAGAAGTTCGGCAGCCCGACGGTCACCAAGGACGGGGTGACGGTGGCGAAGGAGGTCGAGCTTCCGCACCCGGTCGAGAACATGGGTGCGCAGATGGTGAAGGAAGTGGCGACGAAGACGTCCGACGTCGCTGGTGACGGCACCACGACGGCCACGGTGCTCGCCCAAGCGATCTTTCGTGAGGGGCTCAAGAGCGTGACGGCCGGCGTGAACCCGATGGCCATCAAGCGCGGGATCGACCGGGCGATCGAGGCGGTCGTCGGCGAGTTGAAGAAGCTGTCGGTCCCGACCAAGGGGAAGAAGGAGATCGCGCAGGTGGGCTCGATTTCTGCGAACAACGATGCGGAGATCGGCGACCTGATTGCCGATGCGATGGAGAAGGTGGGGAAAGACGGCGTGATCACGGTTGAGGAGGCCAAGGGCCTCGAGACCACGCTGGAGACGGTGGACGGCATGCAGTTCGACCGCGGGTACCTCTCGCCGTACTTCGTGACGGATCCGGAGAAGATGGAGGCGGTACTCGAGGACGCGCAGATCTTGATTCACGACAAGAAGATCTCGGCGATGAAGGATCTGCTTCCGGTGCTGGAGAAGGTCGCGCAGACCGGCCGCCCGCTGCTCATCATTGCGGAGGATGTCGAAGGCGAAGCGCTGGCCACCCTGGTCGTGAACAAGCTGCGTGGCACCCTCAAGGTGTGCGCGGTCAAGGCGCCCGGGTTCGGCGATCGCCGCAAGGCGATGTTGCAGGACGTCGCGACGCTGACGGGTGCGCCGCAGGTCATCTCCGAGGAGCTCGGCTTCAAGCTGGAAAACGCCGTGCTCTCCGACCTCGGTCGCGCGAAGCGGATCGTGATCGACAAGGACAACACCACGATCGTGGATGGTGCCGGTTCGACCGACAAGATCCAGGGCCGCATTCAGGAGATCAAGGCGGCAATCGACAAGAGCACGTCGGACTACGATCGTGAGAAATTGCAGGAGCGCCTTGCCAAGCTCGCCGGCGGCGTTGCGGTGATCAACGTGGGCGCCGCGACGGAGACCGAGATGAAGGAGAAGAAGGCGCGGGTGGAAGATGCGCTGCACGCGACCCGTGCCGCGGTCGAGGAAGGCATCGTGCCGGGCGGTGGCGTTGCGCTGTTGCGCGCGCAGAAGGTGTTGGACAAGCTGGATCTTGGCGACGAGGACGAGCAGATCGGCGCGAACATCGTGCGCCGCGCGCTCGAGGAGCCAATGCGGATCATCGCCGCCAACGCCGGCGTCGAGGGTTCGATCGTGGTCGAGAAGGTTCGGAGCAACAAAGATAAGAGCTACGGATACAACGCTCAGACCGATGCCTACGAGAATCTCGTCGAGTCGGGCGTCATCGATCCCACCAAGGTCACGCGCACGGCATTGCAGAATGCCGGGTCCGTGGCGAGCCTCCTGCTCACGACCGAGTGTGTGGTGGTGGAGAAGCCGGAGGAGCAGAAGGCGCCGGCGATGCCAGGTGGTGGTGGCGGCATGGGCGGCATGTACTAGCGCCGTCCCATCGCTGTTTGCAGTTCGAGGCGCCCCGGAACTTCTCGGGGCGCCTTTGTTTAGGATGTCTGGTGAACCACGAACGCGTTACTTTGACCGAGTGTCTATGCGTGTAGCCGTCATGACCGTCGCGCTCCTGGTGGGCGCGGTCCAGGCTCTGGCCGCCCAGGAAGGGCCGGCGATTGCCGGAACGTGGCGTGCCGAGACGCCGGACGGCCCACAGGACGTCATCGTGCGGCCCGATTCCTCGGCGAGCTTCGGCGAAGAGATCGTTCGGTGGCGTTGGCATGACAACACGCTTTTCATCGCCTTCGGCGATGAGTGGGTGGGCTACCACCTCGTCCTGCGGGGCGACCGCCTCACGCTGTCGGGCGGCGATCTGGAGGATCCCATCACGCTGATTCGCGTCGGGCCACCGACCTCCCGTCCCGAGGGCGTGGACGTGCCCCCGGCGCCACCGTTCAAGCCGTAAGCGGCACGCGCACGGCCGACCGCGCCGCGGCGTGACGAACGGAGGCTAATGCAACTGCAGCGAGTACTGGGGTTCGACCCGCAGGGGGACGACCGGCAGGGGACGGTCTTGATGCGCCACCAAGAGGGCGCCTGAGAACTGGCACCTCGCGAGCGCGTCGGCCACCACTCGCCGGGCAAGGTCGGGCCGATTGCACTGCTCGCTCAGGTGTGCGAGCACCACGAACGACAGGCCCGCGTGCGCAAGGGACGCGGCCAGCCGTGCCGCGGCTGCATTGGAAAGATGGCCCAATCGGCCGGCGATACGGGCTTGAAGGGCCGGAGGGTACGGACCGGACGCGAGCATGTCCGCGTCGTGATTGGCCTCCAGGACCAAGCCGGTGCACCCGCGAAGGAACGCCGCAAGGTCGGGCGTCACGTGGCCGACGTCACATGCGATACCGTAGCGCTGTCCGCTGGCCGGGTGAGAGACGCGCACCGCGACCGGCTCGGCGGCATCGTGGAGCGTGGCGCAAGCGTCCACGGCAAGGCATCCCACACGCATGGCACACCCCACCGCGAGTGGGAGTGTCTCGACCTGGTCGAGTTCGTCTCGGAGAGCGTGCAGCGTGCCCTTCGTGGCCACGAGAGGGCATCCCAGGGCGGCCGCCAGGGTGCCGGCGCCGCGTGAATGATCCGCGTGTTCGTGCGTCACGACGACGGCCCGTACGATCTCGGGACGCACCCCCACGGCCCGCAGGCGCTTGCGGAGCGTGCGAAGGCCGAACCCGGCGTCGATGAGAAGCGCGTCGCCGCCGGCGGCGATGACGATGGCGTTTCCCCGGCTCCCGCTACCGAGGACGGCGAGGTTCATTGGTCGACCGCGTGCGCGTAGATGCGCTCGAGACTGGCTCGAACCTCGTCGGTGAATTCCACCTCACGTCGTGGCAGGACGCGGGCAGCCACGGCCAGGAAGCCGTCGAGGCGCATGGTCTCGCCCGTGTCGCCCCAGGCGAAGGGCGCGACATGGCGCGGAGGACGGGTCCAGCCGAACACATTGGCCCCAACCCCGACGATCGATCCGGTGCCGAACAGCGTGCCGATCGCCACCTTCGCATGATCTCCAAACAACGCTCCGAGATTCTGTCGCCCCGTGGTCACACGTGCGCCATCGGCATCCAGTTGGATCGGGCCATAGGTGTTTTTCAGGTTCGAGGTGATCGTGCCGGCACCCAGGTTCACCCAGCGGCCGACCACCGAGTGCCCCACGAATCCGTCGTGCGCCTTGTTGCTGTGCCCGAGGAACACCGTATGCGCGAGTTCTCCGCGAATCCTGCACTGCGGGCCGACGACGCTGTGCCGGATGTCGCCCCCGAATACCTCCGTCCCCGCGCCGACGTAGAGCGGTCCTTCGAGGCGGGCCTGGGCGCGCACGTACGCTCCGTGCTCGAGAATGATGGGTCCTCGTCGTACGTCGAGCAGCACGCCGGGCTCCACCGCCGCCCCGAGGACGACGATATCGTCCGGGTCGCCCAGCACGACGAGACCGTCTGGCACCGGGTCACCACGCTCGTTCGTGAAATCGGCCGCATCGGGCGGGAGAAAATGTTCGAGCGCGGTCACCAGATCGAACGCGCCAAGCAGGCGCAGGCCGTCGACTTCAGCGGCGTCATCGAACGCTGCGTGGGGACCTTCCCAGCTGGTCCCCTCGGGCACCCACCACCCCACCGTCTCGCCCTCGTTGGTGAGCCGCGCAGCCGTAGCCGGCAGGTCGATGGGATGTCCCGACGGCGCGAAATCCGACCGCCCGATCAGCGCCGGCCCCTCGATGACGCGCACAGGCGCCACCGGGGGCATGCCGCCTTCGACAAATCCGTGCAGGTGCGGCGGACCAAAGATGGCAGCACAGGAACCGTCGATGAGCGCCTCCCACCGCTCGCGGATCAGCCAGATACCGGCGCGCAGCTCGGCGACGGGCCTGCACGCGGCAAACGGCGCCCATGCCGGCTGCGGGTCTGGCTCCAGGAGGAAAAGCGACGTCACGTCAGATCGCGGAGGTGCGGCGGAAGCGCCTCGAGCAGCTCCTTGATATGGGCCGCCCGCTGCCGGGTGGTCACCAAGGTGATTCCCCGAGCGCGCACCACGACTGCGTCCTTCAGCCCGTCCACCACGACCGGCCCATCCTCACCCCACACGACGCAGTTGGATGCCTCGTGGAGGACGACATCGTGTCCGACCGTCACGTTGCCGTGACGGTCAGCGGTGCGCACACGTCCCAGCGCCGCCCACGTACCGACGTCATCCCAAGGGAACCTCCCGGGCACGACGGCGACGCGTTGACTCCGTTCCAGGTGGGACTTGTCCACCGCGATCGGTGTCACCGCCGCGAAGAATCCCGTGATGTCCCCGCGCGTGAGGCGGAAGAAATGCGGACCGATTTCGGGGGCTACAGCCTGACTCTCGGCGGCAAACCGATCGGCCCGCCACGCGAAGAGCCCGCTGTTCCACAGGGCACCGCCCGCGATCAGTGCCTTGGCGGTCTCCTCGTCCGGCTTTTCGACGAACCGGTCGACGTGCCGCGCATCACCGTCCAGACCCTCGCCCGGGACGATATAGCCGTACCCGACGTCGGGCCGCGTTGGCACGACTCCGACCGTGACGAGCACGTCGAACCGTTCGGCAACGTCCAAGGCCGCGTCGGCGGTTTCCCGGAAGGCGAGGGCGTTGCCGACGTACCAATCCGCATGCAACGAGAGGATCGAGGCGCGGGCATCCCGCTGCTGGGCCACATGCGTGGCCCAGGCGAGCGCCGGACCGGTCGAGGCGGCCTGGGGCTCGCCGAGGATGTTCTCCGGCGGGAGTTGGGGCAGGAGCGCGCGGGTACGGTCAACGAGCGTCGCGGCCGTGACCACCAGCGTGCGATCCTCGGGAACGAGGCCGCGGAGCCGCGACACCGAATCTGCCAGCAGCGACTGGGTTCCCGCGAGCGGGAGGAACTGCTTTGGCGTGGACGCGGTAGAGAGGGGCCAGAACCGCGTGCCGGATCCGCCGGCGAGGACCGCGGCCCACCGACTCATCGGCTAGAGCAGGCCGGCGATGGACGCCCGATGGCGCTGAAGCTCGTACAGCAAGCCACCGATGTTCGACTCGGGAAGGAACGCGATCGCGAGGAGCGCCTCCGACGTGAGCTTGGCCAGCACCAGAAGCCCGCCGGTGTACTCGACCGCCGCGACGCCAAACGTGCCTCGCGAGGCCGCCGACCCGAGGTCGTGGCAGGCGTTCACGACCTGCGGGACCAGGGCAGCGAGCCCGTCGACATCGAAGCCGTTCATGGCTTTGGAGTCAATAGTCAGGCCGTCCGGGCCCAGCACGACGACCGCCTCCACCCCGTCCCGAGACGCCAGGAGCTGCACCACATCGCGAATGGTTGGCATTGGCGCCAAGCTAGGGAGCGAAAATGATGAAGTCAAGCGGACTTAGGAGGTTGACCCAACCTCGGAAACCACGCTACAGTTCTGCCGAACCATCGCGAGGAACCCCGTTGACGTTGCGCCGTGTCCTGACCCCGATCCTGGCGAGTACCGTGCTCGCCGCGTGCAGTGAGACGAACCTTCTCCCGTCGCCGATCTTCCAGAACGCCGTCGACAGCTCGACGATGTATGCCCTGAGCTCCACCGAGCTCGGGACGCCGAGCGGGTTCGATCTGTTTCGCGGCCAACCGGTTCGTCCCGAACTCGGCGAACCGTTCGACTTCGTCGTGGACTTCGCGGATGGACAGGCGCAGCTGCAGCCGGGGCAGGTGATCGGCGTGCAGCAGGAAGCGGGATACTTGGTCGTGAACGAGCCTTTCGACGCGATTCCCGAGGCTCCGGTGGACGAGTACATCAGTGACAGCGCGCTCGTGCTCACGCCGGCCCTCGTATTCGTGATGCGCTCCCGCATCAATCGGTTGAACTGCAGCGTCTTCGTCCAGCTGCCGCACTACGGCAAGTTCCGCGTGCTGAGCGTGGACACCGCGGCTCGTTCGGTCACCTTCGAGCACCTGGTCAACTTGAACTGCGGCTACCGGGATCTCGAGGTCGGACTTCCCGCCAACTGACCCGTGCTGGACGTTCGGCTCATCCGCGAGTCCCCGGACGAGGTCCGGCGGGCGCTGGCACGTCGCGGTGCGGAGTTGGTTCCAGCGGTGGATCGCATCCTGGAGCTGGATACGGAACGGCGGGCGCTGCTCCAACGAGTCGAAGCGCTCAAAGCCGAGCGCAATCGCCAGTCCGAGGAGGTCGCGCGGCGCCGCAAGGGCGGTGAGATCGCGGACGATCTGCTGGAGTCTCTCAAGGCGCTGAGCGAGGACATCAAGCAGATCGACCCCCAGGTGCGCACCGTGGAGGAGCTCCTCGAGGGGGAGTTGCTGAGCCTGCCGAACCTCCCGTTGCCGGTCGTTCCGGATGGTGATGCCTCGGCCAACGTCGTCGAGCGGACCTGGGGCGAGATCCCGGACTTCGCCTTTGCGCCCCGTTCGCACTGGGACCTCGGTGAGCGGTTGGGCATCCTCGATCTGCCGCGCGGGGCCAAGGTGACGGGCACCGGGTTTCCGGTGCTGACGGGCGCCGGGGCGCGCCTGTCGCGGGCGCTCGTGAACTACATGCTCGATCTCCACACGACCCGGCACGGGTATCGGGAGGTGGCGCCGCCGTTTCTCGTCAACGCCGCGTCTGCCCGCGGGACGGGACAGCTCCCCGATCTCGAGCAGAACATGTACGTCACCGAGGACGGACTTTATCTCGTGCCGACCGCGGAGGTCCCGGTGACGAACCTGCACCGCGACGAGCTGCTTCGAGCGGAGGACCTTCCGGTGGCATGGGTCGCCTACACTCCGTGCTTTCGTCGGGAGGCCGGGGCCCACGGCAAGGAAACCCGCGGCCTCATTCGTGTGCACCAGTTCGACAAAGTCGAACTGGTGCGGCTCTGCACACCGGAGTCTTCGGCGGAGGAGCATCAGCGCATCCTGCAGCACGCCGAAGCCGTGCTGCAGGACCTCGCGCTGCCCTATCGGGTGGTGATGCTGGCCGCGGGAGACCTGGGCTTCGCGTCCGGGTGCACGTACGACCTGGAAGTTTGGGCGCCGGGGGTGGGGATGTGGCTGGAGGTGTCGAGTGCCAGCACGTTCGGGGGCTTTCAGGCGCGTCGCGCGAACATCCGGTATCGCCCGGCGGCGGGCGGGAAGCCGGCGTTCGTCCACACGTTGAACGCCTCCGGGCTGGCGCTCCCGCGCACGATCATCGGATTGCTCGAGAACAACCAACGCGCGGACGGCAGTGTGCAACTTCCCGCACCGCTCGTTCCGTACGCAGGCATGGAACGACTGGTCCCACCCGGTGCGTAACCCCCTCAACGAATTCCGGCGCTACGCGCCGGAGGTTGTGTTGGTCTTCGTGGTGGTCCTTGGTGCCATCTCGGTGTGGCAGGCGTGGGCGGTCATTCAGCACCTTCGGACGGAAGCGCGGCAGAGCTCACGGATCTTCGGCGAGATCACGGCGGCGCTGGCGGACGCTTCGCCCGGCGCCGACACCGAGACCCTGCTCACGCTCGTCGCGGACATCCGAGCTTCCGGACTGCCGCTGGTCGTCACCGACCCCGCCGGCGGGATCGTCGCCGCGGCCAATATCCCGTTTGAACCTTCCGCTTCGCCCGACGTCGTGCGGGCGTACGTCGCGCAGCTCGATCGCACGAATCCGCCGATCGAGGTACCCGGCGTGGGCACGCTCCACTTCGGAGCGCTGCCGGCGGCACGCCGCTTGACCTATCTCACGGCGACGCAGCTGGCGTTGTTGGTCACGGTCATCGCGCTGGGAGTGTTGGCGTACCGCGCGGCGGTGACCCGTGACCGCGGCCGGCTCTGGGTGGCGATGGCCCGCGAGTCGGCCCACCAGCTCGGGACACCGCTGATGAGCGCCGGCGCATGGGTGGAGCGCTTGGAAGAAGGAGCGACGGAACCGGCGGAAGTCGCCCAACATCTGCGCCACGACTTGGAGCGGCTGCACCGCGTCGCGCAGCGGTTCGAGCGCATCGGGCGACCGGCCCGGAAGGACCGCGTGGCGCTCGGTGCGCTGGCGGAGCGCGTGGCGAACTACTTTCAGCCCCGGCTTCCTCGGCACGCGCATCCCGTCGAGTTGACGGTCAACGCGCCCGACGCGGGACCGACGATCGAGGCGGATGCCACCCTCGTGGAATGGGCGATGGAGGTGCTCGTGCGCAACGCCTTGGACGCCTTGAGCGGGCGAGGCGGGAAGATCGAGATCGTCGTGGACGAGACGCCGCACCATGCGGAAATCCGCATTGTGGACGATGGTCCGGGCATCTCCGAGGACGTGCGGGCCTCCCTGTTCGAACCGGGGGTCACGACGAAGTCGGGAGGGTGGGGAATCGGGCTCGCGCTCGCGCGCCGCATCGCGGTGGACGTCCATCACGGCAAGCTCGACGTCGATCCGCTTGCCGAGGAGACGACGTTCGTCTTGCGGCTGCCCAAGGTCGCCGATCGGCCCGATGGCTGACGTCGGGCTCAACGACGCGCAGCGAAGGGCGGTGGAGTACCGCGATGGGCCCCTCCTGGTGCTGGCGGGCGCGGGATCCGGCAAGACGCGCGTCCTGACGGCACGACTCGCGCACCACGTCGCGGTCGTGGGCGTCCCGCCGGAACGAATCCTCGCCGTCACGTTCACGAACCGCGCAGCCAACGAAATGCGCCGGCGCGTGGGGGAGCTGTTGGGCCGAGAGCCAACCGGTCTCTGGATCGGCACGTTCCACTCGCTCGCGGCGCGCATGCTCCGCCGCGAAGCGCCGCGGATCGGCTTCACCCACGATTTTTCCATCTACGACGAGGACGACCGGCTGGCGCTGATCAAGCGCCTCCTCGATCACGGGGGATACTCCGC
The DNA here is from genome assembly GCA_036397755.1 of Gemmatimonadales bacterium. Taxonomy (GTDB): domain Bacteria; phylum Gemmatimonadota; class Gemmatimonadetes; order Gemmatimonadales; family GWC2-71-9; genus CAMYLY01. The sequence continues at coordinate 11,474 of DASWII010000034.1, forward strand.
CAAGACGATCAGCGCGCGGCAGGTCCAGGCCGTGGTCTCCGCCGCCAAGAACCGGCTGGAGACCGCCGCCGAGATGGCGGCGCGGGCCCTCGACCGGTTCGAGCGGGCGGCGGCCGACGTCTTCCAGCACATGGGCGAGGCGCTCCAGGCGGCGAATGCGATGGACTTCGACGACTTGCTGCTGCATCCGTTGCGGCTGTTTCGCGAGCACCCCGACCGCCTCACGTTCTATCAGCGCCGCTTCGAGCTCATTCTCGTGGACGAGTTTCAGGATACGAATCGCGCCCAGTATCTCCTTGTCCGGTCACTTGCCGGCCTGCATCGCAACATCTGCGTCGTTGGAGACGACGACCAGTCGATTTACAGCTGGCGCGGGGCGGACGTGCGCAACATGCTGGACTTCCGTCGCGACTTCCCCGAAGCCGAGCTGATTCGCCTCGAAGAGAACTATCGGTCCACGCAGGTGATTCTCGATGCGGCCAACGGCATCATCGCCGAAAACCGGGCACGCCTCGGCAAGACGCTGTTCACGAGCCGCGGGGGTGGCGAGCGGGTCATCGTCCTCTCGGCGGCGGACGAGCGCGACGAAGCCGAGTGGGTCGTGCGGGAGCTGCGGGCGCTTGCCGACGGTCCGGGGCCTGCCCTGGAGCACACGGCCGTCCTCTACCGCACCAACGCCCAGTCACGCGCATTCGAAGAGGTGTTCCGGCGCGAGGGCGTGGCCTACCGCATCGTCGGCGCCGTGAGTTTCTACGATCGTCGGGAAGTGCGCGACCTCATCGCCTATCTGCGGCTGGTCGTGAATCCGGCGGACGACGAGGCGTTCCTGCGCGTCGTGAACCTCCCGCGCCGGGGGATCGGGCTGGCCAGTCTCCGCACGCTGCGCGATGCGGCCCGCCAGTGGGAGCGCTCGATGCTCGACACGGCAGGCATCGCGGACCGCGTGCCGGATCTGCGCCCGCTCGCGAAGCAGGCGTTCCAGGACTTTGCGAAGATGATCGGCGAGCTCCGGGCACGTACGACGACGATGGATCCTGTCGGGGCGCTGGAGCGGGTGATCGAGACGGTGGGGTATGACGCGATGCTGGTCGGTGAGGGGATGGACGGCCTGGAGCGACTGGAGAACGTGCGAGAGCTGATCGCGGCAGCCGCCGAGTGGTCGGAAGAGATCACCGAGGAAGAGGAGCCCGGCTCCCCGCTCCAGCGCTTCCTGCAGCAGGCCGCCCTCACCACCTCGGCCGATCAGTCGGAGGGATCTCAGGGCGGCGTGACCCTGATGACCGTACACACCGCGAAGGGCCTCGAGTGGCCCGTCACGGTCGTGGCGGGAATGGAGGACGGGTTGTTCCCCCTGAGCCGGTCGCTGGAAACTCCGGAAGGGCTGGAAGAGGAGCGCCGGCTGGCCTACGTGGCCGTGACGCGCGCGAAGGACCGGCTGTATCTGTCCTGGGCGCGGTCGCGCCGCCGGGGAGGACAGTTGCTGCCCTCGCGCGTGTCGCGGTTCGTCGAGGCGTTACCGCCGGCCGTCGTCGAAGACCGTCGCACCAGCTCCATCTTCGACCGGCCCCGCCGCATGCCTGGATCCGGTGGCCCGAAGTTCTGGTTCGGCGAGAAGTCCTGGGAGCCCGCGGAAGAATCGCAAGACAGGCCGCGCTACGTGAAGGGTGAACGGGTCCAGCATCGTCTGTTCGGCACGGGCACGATCCGGGAGTTGGTTGGGCAGGGTCGCGACCTGAAAGTGACGATAGAGTTCGACGACGAGGAAGTTGGCGCGAAGCAGCTGCTCGTGGCCTTTGCCGGCCTCGAACGGTCGTGGGACGGCGCCTAGTTCGCGGACCGAAGCCAGGGCCGCTGTGCGCCCGAACTGTCCCAGTAGCCCACCGCATAGGTGGGCAACCCAAAATGCTCGTCGGCGAGCGAGCGTAGCGTCAGCTGATCGCCGGAGACGCGGTTGCGGATGACGTCGAACCGCATGCGCTTGGCCAGATGCAACGATGCGTCTCCCGCGGGATCGAGGCGGTTCGCCAAGCCGGCTCCGTTGGAGAGTGTCTCCATCACCAGTTGGAAGGCCAACGCCATGTTCCGTTCAACGGCGTCGTTAGAGAGATCCCAGCGAGAATAGGCGGCCATCCGCTGGAACGCGCGCTGCCAACTCTGGGTTTCCGTGATGCCGACCATGCCCCGGAACAGCCGGCGACTGGTGCGCACGGAGAAGATCGTGGGTGCCAGAATGCGGTCAAGGTGAGTATCGGCGCTGGTGTGGTCGAGGCGGATGACGTCCATGGCCGTGCGGGAATAGTGCTCGCCGAGGTGCGACTCGAATCGGCTTTCCCAATAGGAGTGTCCCAGGGCAATCGTGGACGAGGTGATCACGAGCTGCCGTGGCACGAAGTAGTTGTGAGCGATCGCGTCGGCAGCCAGGTGGGCTAGATACCCGAGCGCGAAGACGCGCAGGGATTCGGTTTCCGCGCGGTCCAAGATCTCGCGTCCCACGTGCCACGAATGGCAGTGCCGCCCGACGGGTGCGTACTTTTTGGCCATCGACGTATCGGCGGCGATGTTGCCGTAGAGGAAGTCGTAGGGGAACGCTCGCAGGAGGTCGGCGACGGAGGCCGGCAGCTGGGAGAGATTGGCCAGCACCGACTCACCGAGGAAGATGTGCGTTCCCGGGGTCCACGCGTGCGCGGCGTCCGGCGTGAGGCTGACGATCGCGATGGCCAGGCCCAGGAGGGTCAGGCCGCGAACCAGACGCACGGGCTAGCGACCGCGCCCGAGGAATGCGCGCTTCATGGCACGACCGATCGAGATACTGCGGCGCGTGGTCCGCAACGCCGCGGCCACATCCAATGCGGTTTCCTCCACTTCCTCGTATACGACATCCACGAGGGCCTCGATGTCCTGCAGCCGATCCTCCACGCCATCGGCCAAGTCACCGACTCGCTCCCGCACGCTCTTCGAGGTCTTGGCGAGGGCGTTGATCTCGTCGCGCACCGTGGTCACCACCGCGGCGGTGTCCGTCACGAGCGTGCGCGCCGATTCAAGCGTGGGTCGCGCTTCCTCTTCCAACATACGCGTGAGCCGCTCCAACGCGTTCATCAGGCTCCGCGATTCCCGTATCATGGTGAGCATGCTCACGACGATCGCCAGCAAGAGCAGCGCGATGACCGTAACGGCCAGAGCCGTCACTACGTCCGTCCAACCCATCAATCCCCTCCCGCGTTCGCTCGGGGTTCATGCCCGGATGGCGCGTCGGCGCCGCTCAGTTCAGGAGCTAGTCCCACGACTCGGCCCAGCGGGACCGTAAACACGATTCCTGTTCCCGGCGCGTCGAGGTCGCCACTCACGCGCTGGGCCAACGCGACCGCCGCCTCCAGCTTCTCCTGCGTCTCGATCACCGAGAAGACCGTGGAGTTCTCCGGGCGGACACTGGCCAGGAGCGCTTGGAGCTCGCCCGTGGCCGGTAGCTTACTTCCCAGACGGCGACCCATTCCCTGACTCTGCAGCACCGTCGCGCCGGTGATACCCAGATCCACGAATCCCGCGAGTAGCGCGTTCAGCTTGGTTTCGTCGTCGATCACGCATACCAGAAGGTCCATGGAGGGCTCTCACCTGCCGCACAAACGGCGCTCGTGTCCGCCCGTAGATTCCGCACACCGGGGAACAGTGTCAAGGAACCGCTTGCGCGGCGTGCCGGCCAACCCTATGGTTCGCCCACCATGCCCGAGTGCTTTCGCGTCACCGGCGGTCGGACGCTCGAGGGCGTTATCCGCCCGGCCGGCAACAAGAACGCTGCTCTCCCGATCATCGCGGCGACCCTTCTCGCCGAGTCGCCGTCGGACGTCGTGAACGTCCCGCGCATTCGGGACGTGGACCTGATGTTGCAGCTCCTCGAGGGCCTCGGGGCGGACGTGCGCTGGACCGGCCCCAACAGCGTCCGCATCGATCCGGCCAACGTCGTTCCCAAGCGGCTCGACCCCACCGTGTGCGCTCGCATCCGGGCGTCGATTCTCCTGGCTGGACCGCTCTTGGGGCGGTTCGGGTCGGTGGCCCTTCCGCCTCCGGGAGGCGACATCATCGGCCGCCGGAGACTTGACACGCACTTTCTGGCCCTGGAGCAACTGGGCGCGTCCGTGGAGATCGGCGCGGACTATCGGCTGGAGGGGGCGCATCTCACGGGGGCCGAACTCTTCCTCGACGAGCCGAGCGTCACGGGGACGGAGAACGCCATGATGGCGGCCGCGATGGCCGTGGGAGAGACCATCATCTCCAACGCAGCCTCCGAGCCGCACGTGCAGGACCTTGCGCGGGCGCTGCAACAGATGGGCTTGGAGATCGACGGCATCGGGACCAACCGTCTCCGGATCGTAGGCCAGCGACTGCTGCGGGGAGGGGAGCTGCATGTCGGCCCGGATCACGTCGAGGTGGGGTCGTTCATCGGGCTCGCGGCCATTACGAACAGCGCGATCACCGTCGAGGGGGTTCGCGCAGAAGATCTGCGGAGCATCCTGCTGGCGTTCGAGCGGCTCGGCGTGCGGCCGCAGCTCGACGGGAGCACACTCGAAGTCCAGGCGCCCCAGGAGCGACGGATTCGCCCGGACCTCGGGGGGCACGTGCCGAAGATCGAAGACGGACCCTGGCCGGCGTTCCCGGCGGACCTGACGTCGATTGCGGTAGTGGTCGCCACCCAGTGCGACGGCATCATTCTGGTTTTCGAGAAGATGTTCGAGTCGCGCCTCTTCTTCGTCGACAAGCTGGTGGGTCTGGGCGCCCGCCTCTTGCTGTGCGATCCCCACCGCGTCGTGGTGTCGGGGCCCTCTCGGCTCCAGGGGGGGACGGTGGAGAGTCCCGATATCCGAGCCGGCATGGCGATACTCCTGGCGGCGCTCGCCGCCGAGGGAGTGAGCTCGATCCACAACGTCGGCCAGATCGATCGCGGGTACGAGCGTATCGACGAACGCCTCCGCGCCCTGGGCGCGGAGATCGAGCGCGTGGAGGAGCCGGCGATTCGGTGAACGGAGGCTCGCGTCGTGAGGTGCGCCTGGTGGGGCCCTCTGGGATGCCGCGTCACGAACTGCTCGACTGGCCCGAACCCGGGGCGGGCGTAGTGGCCGGGGTGGCCGGCGGACCGGCACCGTGGGACTTTCGGCTTGCGAGAGGGGACGGAGCGGTTCCAGCTTGGACTGCGCTCCTCCGTGATCTCGGAGGATTCGTGCAGGTGGTGGGCAGCCGACAGGTCCACGGATCGAACATTGGGCGCCATGCGCGGTCGGAGGACGGCGTACACGTGGCAGAGGCTGCGGACGGTCATGCGACGACGGCCCCGGGGATTCTGCTCGTTGTCACCGTTGCCGACTGCGTTCCGGTCTTCCTCGCCAGCCGAGCCGGACGCGCGTTGGCCCTGCTCCACGCCGGATGGCGGGGTGTGGCAGCTGGGATCGTGGAGCGGGGACTTCAGACGATGACTGAACTCTCCGGCACCCCGCCCAGTGACATTGTAATGCATTGCGGCATAGGGATTTGTGGCAACTGCTATGAGGTTGGACCCGAGGTGCATCGGGCGCTCGGGAGCGCCCGCGAAGGCATGCTCGACCTCCGGGCGGTGATCATGAATCGAGCCAGGGTTTTGGGGCTCGAGACCGCCAGTGCCAGCCCCTGGTGCACGGCTCACGACGCGGGGGATTTCCAGTCCCACCGTCGATCCCAGGGGAGCGACGGGAGGATGGCGGCATACCTGGGGTGGAGTGCGGCTTGAACCCAATGCCGCCGGGGAGTAGATTGCACCGTGTGGCGCGGGCGTAGTCGGCCCGCTTTTTTGTTAGCTCTATGACCGATCTGTTGGAGGAGCGGCTCGTCCCGCACGTGCGCGCCTGTGTGGCGGCGATGGGCTACGAGCTCGCGGACTTGCGCCGCCGGGGTTCGGCGACGCGGGTGATCCTGCAGGTGCGGATCGATCGTCCCGACGCCGCGCCGGGCCGCGGCATCACCGTTGATGAGTGTGCGGAGGTGAGCCGGGCCCTCGAGGCCTGGCTCGAGGATTCCGGGCTCGTGGGGCCGCGGTACGTGCTCGAGGTGTCGTCGCCGGGGATCGAACGTCCCCTCAGGTGGCGCGAGCACTGGGTGCGGTTCGTCGGTCGCGACGTGCGGGTGCGGTTGGCGGGTATCGGTCGCGTCAAAGCGACCATCGTGCGGGTGCTGGAAGACCGGGACGCGGTGGAGTTGCGTATTGCCGGCCGCGACGAGGTCGTGAACGTGGAGCTTGCGAATGTGGCGGACGCCACCCTGGCGGTGGATTGGGGACGCATCGAGCGGTCGACGTCTGAAGGGACTTAGGGCATGAGAGGATTGGCCATGAAAGGTACGGGCGTATGAGCCCCGCTGACTTGATCGCGGCGCTGCGGGAACTCGCCAACGCCAAGCAACTCGATCAGGACGAGCTGATCGAGTTGTTGCGCGACGGCATTCACGCCGCGCTGGTGCGGCGCTATGGCCTGAACGTGCGGGCGGAAATCGACATCGATCCGCTTAAGGGGACCATTCAGGTCATGGCGCTCAAGAGCGTGGTGGAGCAGGTGGAGGATCCCGGCACCGAAGTGACGCTCGAGGAAGCCCGCTTCGAAGACGAGGGTTTTCAGGTGGGGGACGTCTTGGAGGAGGAGGTGCCGTTCGAGAGCTTCGGTCGGCTGGCGGTGCAGGCGGCCAAGCAACGCATCATCCAACGGGTGCGGGAGGGCGAGCGGACACGCATTCGCGACGAGTTCGGCCATCGCGTGGGTGAGCTCATCTCGGGCGAGGTGCAACAGATCGAACGCGGCCGTTTGGTGGTCATGCTGAATCGCTTTCGCGAGGCGGAGGCGATCATACCTTACCGCGAGCAGAATCCGCGCGAGCGTTTTCACCAGGGGGATGCCATTCGCGCGGTGCTGAAGCGGCTCGAGGAGACGCCGAAGGGGCCTCGGTTGGTGCTGTCGCGCGCCGACCCGCTGTTCGTGCAGGCGCTCTTCAGGCTCGAGGTGCCTGAGATTCAACAGGGAATCGTCGAAGTGCGGGCCGGAGCGCGCGAGGTCGGAAGCCGCACCAAGATCGCGGTGGTGAGCCGAGACGACGCCGTGGACCCGGTGGGGGCCTGCGTGGGCATGCGCGGGAGCCGGGTGCAAGCGGTCGTGAACGAGCTGAGCGGCGAGCGTATCGACATCGTACCGTGGTCTCCGGACCCGGAGCGATTTGCGAGGCTCGCGCTCGCGCCCGCCCGGGTATCCCGGGTCTTCTCCGATCCGGAGAGCCGCACGATTCAGGCGATCGTGGACGAGGACCAGCTCTCGTTGGCCATCGGACGCAACGGCCAGAACGTACGGCTGGCGTCCGAGTTGACCGGATGGAAAATCGATCTGTATTCCTCACGGGAGTGGCTGGAGCGTGGGGGGGAAGGCCCGCTGTTCGCGCCGCTGCAGCCCGAAGAGGAGTTGGTGGCCGACGTGGACCTCGGCGAGTTGAAAGGGTTGCCGGCGGACTTGCTGTCGACCTTGGAACAAGCGGGATTCCGCACGCTCCGTCATGTGCTGGATATCGAGCGCGAGGACGTACTCAAGATCGAGGGCATCACGGCGGAGCAGGCCGATGTCCTGATGGAGTTCCTCAGCGAACTGACTGAGGACAATCAAGATGGCAACGAGACGAAGGCGACGGGTCAGCCCCGCATCGCGGAAAAGTCCGACGAGGAACGGGAGCCGGCCGAAGCCAAACCCGAGGCGTGACGTTGCATGGTGACCGACCGACAGTGGCGACTGATGGGATTGGGGTTGAAGGCCGGATCGCTGGCCATCGGGAGTGCGGGCGTGCGAGCCGGCTTGCAGCGGGGGGAGGTGGCGCTCGTGGTGATGGCGGAGGATCGGAGCCCTCGTACGGAAGAAAAGGTCGGTCGCCTGGCGGGACATCGCGGGGTGGCGGTCTTGATCGGGCCTTCGTCACAGGACTTGGGACGCCGGTTGGGAAGACCGCCGGTCCAGGCCGTGGGGGTGCGCGATCGCGCGCTGGCCGCCGGCATGGTCGGGACGGCGGATACGGATACATGAGGAGGAAGTAGTGGGCAAGACGCGGATCCACGATCTCGCGGCAGAATTCGGTGTCGACAGCGGGGAGCTCATGCGGCTTCTCGCCGACATGGACATTCATGTGCGCAGCCACCTCTCGGCGCTTGATGACGGGCAGGCGGCGCTCGTTCGTGCCAAGTGGGAACGTGAGAAGCGGAAGGCCGCCAAGCCCGAGGCTACCAAGACACGGGCGCGGCGCCGCCGGGAGGCGGCGCCGGAAACCACGGAGGTCGCGCGGCCACGTCGCCGCCGCCGGACGGCGGCGGAGGTGGCCGCGCGCGAGGCGGAGGAGCAGGCCCGGATCGACGCGGAGGAGGAGGCACGGGTTGCCGCGACCGCGGAAACGATCGAGGCGCGTGTGCAAGAGGAAAAGCCGAGTTTCGAGGAACGAGCCGCGGCGCTCTTCCGCGAACCCGGCCAGGATCGTGCCGCGGTTGTCGCATCACCGGAAGAGGCGGGCGAAGGCGAGCCCGAGGAGGCCGTTAGTGGACACGGGGAGCCCTCGACGGCGCCGGACGTCGAGGAGCGGACGAAGGAGTCGGTTCCAGCGCCCCCGCGCCCCAAACGCGTGGAGCGGTTGCCGCCGCTGCGTCCCGTCGCGTCGGCCGGCCCGAAACCGATCGCCTCTGCCGCCCCGGGCGAGAGCATCGAGGACCGACGGCGGGACAAGAAGCGTCGTCGCAAGGGGGGCAAACGCAGCAAGGTCGATCGAGAAGCGGTGCAAGCCAACATCTCGCGGACCATGGCGGCGCTGACGGGCCCTGGAGCGAGAAAGGGTGTGCGTCGGCGGGATGGAGAACCCTCGGCGCGCGAGTTGGCGGAACAGATGCGGAAGGAGGAGCGGGAGCGCGAAAAGACCATCGTCCGGGTCACCGAGTTCATCACCGTCTCGGAGCTAGCCGACATTCTCAACATTCGCCCGACGGACATCGTGACGTTCTGCTTCAAAGAGCTGGGCATGATGGTGACGGTGAACCAACGGCTGGACTTCGACCAGATCGATCTCATTGCGGGCGCATTTGGGTTTCAGGCGGTGCGGGAGGAGGAATACGTGCCCACCGCTTCGCTGGTCGTCGGAGAGGCCGACCGCGCCGAGGATCTCTCTGCGCGGCCGCCGGTGGTGACCGTGATGGGACATGTCGACCACGGCAAGACGTCGCTGCTCGACTACATACGGAAAACCAATGTGATCGCCGGTGAGGCGGGTGCGATCACCCAGCACATCGGCGCGTATCACGTGCTGCTGCCGGACGGCCGGGGCATCACCTTCCTCGATACGCCGGGCCATGAGGCATTCACGGCCATGCGCGCCCGTGGCGCGCAGATCACCGACATCGTCGTGTTGGTCGTGGCGGCTGACGACCAAGTCATGCCGCAGACGATCGAGGCCATCAGCCACGCGCGCAACGCGGGGGTGCCGCTCGTCGTGGCCATCAACAAGATCGACCTCCCCTCGGCGGATGTGGCCAAGGTGAAGCAGGATCTGCTCAAGCAGGGCGTGGTGGTTGAGGAGTTCGGTGGCGACACGATGGCGCAGGCACTGTCGGCGAAGACGGGCGTCGGGACCGACGAGCTCCTCGAGAAGATCCTGCTGCAGGCCGACCTGCTGGACAAGAAAGCCAACCCGGATCGCCTGGCGCATGGCGTCGTCATCGAAAGCACGCTCGACGCGGGCAAGGGCCCCGTTGCGACCATCCTGGTGCAGTCGGGAACGCTCGAGGTGGGACAGGACTTCATTTGCGGGAACCTGGCCGGTCGCGTGCGCGCTATGCTCGACGAACGCGGGCAGCGCGTGGGTCGAGCGGGCCCATCGATTCCCGTGCAGGTGACCGGCTTTGACGGCGTGCCGGAGGCGGGCGACACGTTCCAGGCGGTTCCGGCCACGATCGATGCGCGTGACATCGCGCAGAAGCGGCAGCGGCTGGAGCGCGAGGCCTCGCACAGACGCAGCCTGCGCGGTATCTCGCTCGAAGACGTGTCACGGCAAATCGAAGCCGGTGACGTGCGGTCCCTGCGCATCATCATCAAGGCCGACCAGGGTGGTCCGGCTGAGGCCCTGGCGGACGCGTTCGCGCAGCTCTCCACCGATGAAGTGCGGGTGGAGGTCATCCATCGCGGTGTGGGATCGATCAGCGAGAGCGACATTCTGCTCGCCAAAGCGTCCGGGGCGATCGTGGTCGGGTTCCATGTCCGGCCCGACGCCAACGCCCGCAACGCCGCGGAACGCGAGGCGGTCGACGTGCGCTCGTACCGCATCATCTACGAGGCGGTCGAGGACGTGCGAGCGGCGCTGGAAGGACTGCTGGCGCCCGAACAGCGGGAAACGGTCCTCGGGGAGGCGGAGGTGCGTCAGACGTTCAAGATCTCAGGGCTCGGCATGATCGCGGGCTGCTACGTACGGCATGGGTTGATCCGGCGAACGGCACGGGTCAGGGTCGTCCGGGACGGGGTCGCCGTGTACGAGGGACGGATGGGAAGCCTCAAGCGGTTCAAGGACGACGTCAAGGAAGTGAAGGAAGGGCTCGAATGCGGGATCGGCGTCGAGAACTTCAACGACGTGAAGGTGGGGGACGTGCTCGAGGCCTACCTCATCGAGGAGATCGCACGTACGCTGGAGACCGCGGCCGCCGCGAAAGTCGGGTAAGGTGATCGTCGGGCTCGGCACGTGGGAATTGCATCTCAGCGGGTGTCAGTCCCTGAAGGACAAGCGTAGCGTGCTGAAGGGACTGAAAGACCGAGTACACCGGCGATTCAACGTCTCCGTAGCCGAGACGGCTCATCAGGATCTCTGGCAACGCGCCGAGATCGCCTGCGCTGTGGTGACCACGGATCGCCGGCAGGCCGATGCCGTACTCTCCGCCGTGGACGAGTTCATCGAGAACCTCGGTTCGGTCCGGGTCGTGGATTCCGCAAGGAGCATGCTGTGAAGCGCCGACCCCATTACCGTGCCGAACGCGCCGGCGCCGCCATCCGCGAAGCGCTTGCCGACGCGATTCGCCTCCAACTCAAAGATCCGCGGGTCGGGTTCGTCACGATCACTGGCGTGGACGTAACGCGCGACCTGTCGCACGCTGAAGTGCGGGTAAGCGTGCTCGGCACCGAGGAAGAGAGGGCGGCGGCGATCCAAGGGCTGCAGCACGCGCGGGGCTTCCTGCGCACGCACTTGGCGCAGACCATGTCGTTGCGGTCCATGCCCGAACTGCACTTCGTACTCGATCGGGGTCTGGAGCACGCCCGCCGCATCAACGCGATCCTCGCGGAATTGCACGACGCCGAGGACGTCACGTGAGCGACGGCTTCCTGCTGCTCGACAAGCCCGCCGGGCCGACGTCCCATGACATGGTGGGCGCCGTACGCCGGGCGCTCGGGGTGCGCCGCGTGGGGCACGCCGGCACGCTCGACCCGTTTGCGTCGGGACTGCTGGTGATGGTGGTGGGACGGGCGACCCGACTCGCCCGCTTCCTGGTGGGCCTCACGAAGGCCTACGAGGGCGAGATCGCGCTCGGAGCCGAAACCGATACGGATGACGTGACCGGGGTCCTCATTCGCACCAGCGATGCGTGGCGGGACGTGAGCGACGCCGCGCTGCGGGAGGCGATGGGTACGTTCGTGGGTGAACACACCCAGCGGCCACCAGGGTTTTCGGCCAAGCATGTCGGTGGCGTCCGGGCGTACCGCCTCGCGAGGGGAGGGGCGGCTCCGGTCCTCGAATCCCGGGCGGTCGAGGTGCGAGCGTTCGCGATGACGGAGCGCCACGCGGATCGCGTGCGTTTCCGGGTGGAAGTGGGTTCCGGCACGTACGTGCGGGCGCTGGCACGGGATCTCGGCGCGCGCGTTGGATGCGGCGCGTACCTGGCCAGCCTGCGTCGCACGCGTGTGGGGACGTTCAATGTGACGGATGCCGTGCGCCCGGAGGCGGTCGCGGGCGCGACGGTCCTCGATCCCGTTACCGCGGTCTCCCACCTCCCCACGCTCGAGTTGGACGCCGAGCAGCGCGAGGATATCGTGCACGGACGCCCCCTGCGGCACGCGATCGTAGAGGGCGAGGTCGCGCTCGTGCACGAGGGGAGCCTGGTGGCTGTGGCCGTCGGGGCCGGGGAGACCCTCAAGCCGCGGGTGGTGCTGGAAGGGTGACGACGCAACTGCTGCCGGCGGACGGTCGCGGCACTGTGGTGACCGTTGGCACCTTCGACGGGGTGCATCTGGGGCACCGGCAGGTGCTCGAGGAGATCGCGCGGCGCGCCCGGACCTCGGGCCGGCGAAGCCTGCTCGTGACGTTCGAGCCCCATCCACTCGAGATCGTGAACCCGCAGGCTGCTCCGGCACTGCTCACGCTCGCCACGGAGCGGCGCGAGATTCTCGCGCAATGTGAACTCGACATTGTGGTCTTCCTCGCGTTCACGCGCGAACTCTCCCGCCTCACGCCGCGAGAGTTCCTCGAGTTGCTGCGCGAGCGCTTCGACCTCCAGGAGCTCGTGCTGGGCCACGACCACGGGTTTGGAAGAGGGCGGGCGGGGAACGTGACCCTTGTGCGGGAATTGGGTCGGTCGATGGGGTTCGGGGTCGACGTCGTGGACGAAGTGGAGGTCGAGGGCCGGGTGGTGTCCTCGACCCTGATCCGACGCGCGATAGCGGGAGGGGATCTCGTGACGGCGGCGGTGCAACTGGGCCGCCCGTATTCATGTATCGGGACGGTGGTTCCCGGTGCGGGTCGGGGACGTGCGCTCGGATATCCGACCGTCAACATCGCCATCGGGGACGGCAGGAAACTCCTCCCGCCGATTGGCGTGTATGCCGTGCACGTCGAGTGGAGCCGGGGGAGCGGCGGCGGCATGATGCACCTCGGTCCACGGCCCACGTTTAACGACGCGTCGCTCAGTCTCGAGGCGCACGTCTTCACGCCGGTTGGGCAGATGTACGGCGAGGCAATCAAGCTGTCCTGGCTGGCTCGGCTCCGTGACGTGGCGCGATTCGACTCGCCCGAAGCTCTCAAACGCCAGCTCGACAACGACTTCGCGGTTGCGAAGGGCCTCGTTGACAGCATTCGAGGGCATGGGTAACCATTAACGCTTCCTTGTGAACAAGTGACTGATGTCGCCGACCATACGTAACCGATTGCTCGTCATTTTGGGGCTCGTCATCCTGGCGGTCGTGTCCCTCATTCCGCGCAACGTCACCATCCGGGAACGCGGCCCGGATGGACAGATGCGCAATACGACCGTCCGGCGTGTGCCCCTCAGCTTGGGGCTCGACCTGCGGGGCGGGATCCATCTGGCCTTGGAAATCGATGAGAGCGGTGGCCCCGTCGCCAACCGCGAGGACGCGATAGACAGGGCGCTCACGGTCATCCGGACGCGCATCGACGAATTCGGCGTGGCCGAACCGCTGATCCAGAAGGAAGGGACCGATCGCATTGTGGTGGAGCTCGCCGGGGTGAAGGAACCCGGTCGAGCACGGGCGATCGTGGAGCGCTCGGCGTTCCTCGAGTGGCGCATCACGGACATGGACAACCAGTTCGGGGACGCGCTCGAGACCATCGACCTGGCGCTGACGCGGGTCGGTGTGCGGTCGGGGGGCGGCGCGGCCACGCCGCTGGAGAGCTTGTTGGGTGGCCTCGATTCGGCGGCCGCCGATTCGACGACGGCCGATTCCACGGCCGGTCTGACGGACCGGCCGCTCAGCGAGCATCTATTTGGTGGGGGCATCCCCGGGGAATACCTCGTGCTCGAGGAGCAGTTCGTCCACGTTGACTCGCTGATCAATCATCCGGCCGTCCAGCGCGCACTCCCGCGAGGGATCCAACTGATGTGGGCGTCGGAACCCACGTCCAACGCTGGGCGCTCATACCGGCCCCTCTACGCGGTCGATCGTCGATCGCTGCTGTCCGGCGATGCCCTCACGGATGCCGATGCCACGATCGATCCAACGACCAATCAAGCCATCGTGCGGTTCAGCCTGACGCGGCGCGGTGGGCGTGTCTTCCAGCGGGAAACGGGCCAGCATATCAACGACTACATGGCGATCATCCTGGACGGCCGGGTCTTCCGTCAGCCGCCCATCATCCGCTCGCAGATTGGACGCGAGGGGCAGATCGAGCTGGGGAGTCAGAGCGTTCAGGAGGCGCAGGACCTCGCGCTGGTGCTCCGGGCGGGTGCGCTGCCGGCGCCGCTGCAGATCGTCGAAGAGCGCAACGTCGGTCCGAGTCTGGGGCTGGACTCGATTCGCAAGGGTCGCAACGCGGCCGTCGCGGCGGTCCTGCTGGTCGTGCTGGTCATGGCGGCGTACTACCGAACGGCCGGCTTGTTGGCGATCGGGGCGCTGGTGCTCTACGTGCTGTTCACGTTCGGAGGGCTCGCGATGTTCGGTGCGACCCTCACACTGCCGGGGTTGGCCGGCTTCGTCCTCTCGCTGGGCATGGCCGTTGACGCCAATGTGCTGATTTTCGAGCGCATTCGCGAGGAGCTCAAGCTCGCCAAGACGGGCAGGCTCGCGGTGGATTCCGGATTCCAGCACGCCATGCCGGCGATCATCGACGCCAACGTCACGACGGTCATTACGGCCGCGTTCCTGTTCCAGTTCGGTACGGGTCCCGTTCAAGGGTTCGCCGTGACGCTGATCGTCGGCATCGTGGCGTCGCTGATCACCGCCATCTTCGTCACCAGAACGTTCTTCATGCTTTGGCTGCAGCGGCGCGACGCCACTAAGGAGTTGACGATCTGATGCGATTGTTCGACGAAGCACGATACGACTTCCTTCGGTTTTGGCGCCCCGCCGTGCTGATCACCGCGCTGTTCGTCGTCCCGGGGTTCGTATTGTTGCTGACCCGAGGACTGGATTTCAGCATCGAATTCACCGGTGGCACGTTCATGCAGGTGACCGCCATGAACGAATCGATGACGACGGAGCGTATCCGATCGGCGCTCAGTGCCGCCGGGCTCGGGGGAGCGGAGATTCAGACGTTCGGGTCTTCGGGCCGCGAGTTCGCGATCCGTGCGCGGCTCGATCCGCGGCAGGATGTGAGCGAGGAGGTCACGGAGCAGACCGGGGCGACGGTGGACAGCGTGCTCACCGCCGCCTTCGGCGCCGGGGGGTTCGAGATCGCGCGCACGGAGGCGGTGGGCCCCAAGGTCGGTTCGGAACTGCGCGATCGCGCGATGCTGGCGGTGGTCCTGTCGCTCGGGGCGACGTTCCTCGTGCTCTGGTTCCGCTACGAGTGGCGTTTCGGTTTGGCGGCCGTGATTGCCACGATTCACGACGTCCTCGCGACAATCGCGTTCATTGCGTACGTCAATCTCGAGGTGTCCCTGGTGGTCGTCGCGGCGGTGTTGTTGATCATCGGGTATTCGCTGAACGACACCATCGTCACGTTCGACCGCGTACGCGAAAACATCCGGCGCTTCAAGCGTGAAGACCTGTACCACCTGTTGAACCGGAGCGTCAATGAGACGCTCCCGCGCACCGTCCTGACGTCCGGGACCACCCTTGGGGCCACGCTCGCATTATTGGCGCTCGGCGGGCCGGTAATCAGCGGCTTCGCGTTGGTGGTGACGTTCGGCTTGGTGACCGGGACGTTCTCGTCCATCTACATCGCCGCACCCGTTCTGCGCCTGATCGAGATGCGCTGGCCGGGGGAAGACGCCCGCGGCACGCGCGCGATCACGAAACCGGCACCGGCGACCGTCGCGCCCTGATTGTTGGCCGGCGCGGTGCTGGTCGACACCCATTGTCACCTCGGCGACGAGCAATTCGCCGACGATCTCGCCGATGTGCTGCGGCGCGCGCGGGATGACGGCGTGGGACACGTGGTCGCCGTCGCCGATTCCGTGGCCGCCGGTCGCGCCGCGGTGGACATCGCGCGGCGGTTCGGACTCTCCGCCACGGCGGGTGTGCACCCCCACGTCGCGACGACCTGGTCGCCCGAGGCGGAGGAAGCGGTGCGCGCGTCCCTCGCGATGGACGAGGTGGTCGCGGTGGGGGAAACCGGGCTCGATTACCACTACGACTTTTCCCCTCGCGCCGTGCAACGACGCGCGTTCGAGGCTCAACTGCGCTTGGGGGAGGAGTCCGGGCTTCCCGTCGTCGTCCATGCGCGCGAGGCGGACGACGACATGGCCGCCATGATCCGCCAAACGACCGCGCGACTCGTGCTCCACTCCTTCGGAGCAGGAGCCGGAGTGTTCGAGGCCGGCATGGACGCAGACGCGTACGTGTCGTTCAGCGGAATGGTGACGTTCAAACGGTGGCAGGGCGTTAACTTCGTGCGGGAGGTTCCGCCGCACCGGTTGCTCGTCGAGACGGACGCGCCCTATCTCGCGCCGGTGCCGCACCGCGGGCGTCGCAACGAACCCGCCTACGTGAAGCACGTGGCGGCCCGGGTGGCGGAGCTGCGTGGGGTGGGGGCCGATACGGTCGCCGCTTTGACGGCGCAGAATGCCGCCGATTGCTTTGGACCGAGGATGACCCGAGGGATGTAGGGGACGATGACGAATTCACCGATACCACCCGACATTGAAATCGCCCAGGCCGCCAGGATGCGGCCGATAACGGCTGTGGCCGGGGAGTTGGGGCTCGAGCCCGACGACCTCGTGCTGTACGGACAGTACAAGGCCAAGGTACGCCTGGAAAAGGTGATGACGCGGCCGCGCCACGCGCGCCTCGTTCTGGTCACCGGGATCAATCCGACGGCCGCGGGCGAAGGGAAGTCGACGGTCACGGTGGGCGTGACGCAGGCGCTCCGCGCCCTCGGGAAGAACGCGGCGGTCTGTCTCCGCGAGCCCAGCCTCGGACCGGTGTTCGGCATCAAGGGCGGGGCGGCAGGCGGCGGCTACGCGCAGGTGGTGCCGATGGAAGACATCAATCTCCATTTCACGGGAGATTTTCACGCGATCTCCAGCGCGCACAACCTGCTGTCCGCCATGCTCGACAATCACCTGCACCAGGGGAATGCGCTCGATATCGAGCCGCGCCGTATCACCTGGCCGCGGACGATGGACATGAACGACCGCGCGCTGCGGCAGATCGCGATCGGGCTCGGCGGCCCGCTGGGCGGCGTGCCGCGCGAGGAACGCTTCGTGATCACCCCGGCGAGCGAAATCATGGCCATCATGGCGCTGGCGCGGGACCTCGCGGATCTCGAGCGGCGGCTCGGCAGCATCATCGTTGGGGTCACCCGAGGGCAGGAGCCCGTGCGGGCCGCGGAGCTGAAGGCGCAAGGCGCCATGGCGCTACTCCTCCGCGACGCCCTGATGCCCAACCTCGTGCAGACCCTGGAGGGTGGTCCGGCCTTCGTGCACTGCGGACCGTTCGGCAACATCGCGCACGGATGCAACTCGTTGATCGCCACCGAGGCCGCCTTGCGCCTGTCCGATATCGTCTTGACCGAATCCGGGTTCGGTGCGGATCTCGGAGCCGAGAAGTTCTTCGACATCAAGTGTCCCACCGGCAACCTCAATCCGGAGGCCGCGGTGATCGTGGCCACCATCAGGGCGCTGAAACTCCACGGCGGGGCAAGCAAGGATCAGCTGACCTCACCGGACCCCGGGGCGGTGGAGCGGGGGTTCGCCAATTTGGCACGCCATATCGAGAATGTGACCGGTTACGGCCTGCCGGCTGTCGTAGCGCTCAACCGGTTCCATACGGACAGCGACGAGGAGCTCGAAGTGGTGCGCCGGGGCTGCGGGGAGAGCGGTGTGCGGGTGGCCGTGTGCGAGGTGTGGAAAAAGGGCGGCGCGGGTGGGATGACGGTGGCGGAGGAGGTACTGGCCATGCTTGCCGAGGGACGCGCCAACTTCAAACCGCTGTATGACCCGGCAATGTCGCTTCGCGACAAGATCGAGGTGATCGCCGGCAAGATCTACCGGGCTGATGGAGTGGATTACACGTCGAAGGCCTCGAAGGCGCTCAGTCAGCTCGAGCGGTTCGGCCTTGGGCAGGTTCCGGTATGCATGGCCAAGACCCAGTATTCGTTTAGCGACGATCCGAGTCTGCTTGCGGCGCCGACAAACTTCCGCGTGACCATCCGCGACGTGTACCCTTCAGCGGGTGCGGGCTTCGTGGTCGCGCTGACGGGCGATATCATGACCATGCCCGGGTTGGGAAAGACGCCGGCGGCGGAGCGCATGCGCGTCCATGGCGACGGGCGGATCGAAGGGCTCTTCTAGAGAGGGAACGGCGATGAAGATCGTAGCGACGGAGGGCGCGCCCGCGGCAATCGGCCCCTACAGCCAGGCCGTCATCGCGGGTGACCAGGTCTTCACCGCCGGTCAGATCGCGTTGGACCCCGCGACGGGTGAGATGGTCGGCGCGGACGTGACGACGCAGACGGAACGTGTGTTTGACAACCTCAGTGCCGTGTTGGGTGCGGCGGGATCGTCGTTGGCCGACGTCGTGAAGGCCACGGTCTACCTGGCATCGATGAGTGATTTCCCGGCGATGAACGCCGTGTACGCTCGTCGGTTCGGCACGCACAAGCCGGCGCGGTCCACGGTGCAGGCGGCTGGGCTGCCCAAGGGCGCGCTCGTGGAGATCGACCTGATAGCCCGGCGTTCGTGACGCATCGCGGGGGCGGATCAGGCCTGGTGGTCTGTCCGGTCTTCAAAACCGGTGGGAGGCGCCATCGGCGGCTCCGGTGGGTTCGATTCCCACACGCTCCCGCCATGCCCCGACTCGGATGACCCTCGGTGCGCGGGCGCCTGGCACAGACCGGCGTGCGTTGCTCATCCTGAATCCTCGCGCGGCCCGCGGCGGCGGCACGGGCCTCGAGACCAAGCTGCGAGCGGCCGCGCAAGCTTGTGGGTGGGAGGCCGAGGTTCGGACCACGACGCGGGCAGGGCAGGAAACCGAGTTCGCCGCGGCCGCACGTCGCGATGAATGGCCGGTCGTGGTGGCCGTGGGCGGCGACGGCACCGTACACGGGGTGGCGAACGGCCTGCTCGCCGGCGGCGATCCCGCCGTCCTGGGACACGTCCCGATCGGCACGGGCAACGACTTCGCCAAACTGCTGGGGCTGCGACCCGGGAACGTCGAGGCGAACTTGCGGCGCGTGTTGGACGGCGAGGTCCGGCGGTTCGACGTGGGACGCGCGCTCGACGAGTTCTTCATCAACGGCATGGGTATCGGGTTCGGTGCGGAAGTCGTGCGCCAGGCCCTGCGCATGGATCACCTGAGCGGGTTCGCGCTCTACCTCGCCGCGGTCTATCGCTCCTTCTGGGCATTCGAGCCGATTGGACTTCGGGTGACGAGTGTGGAGCATCGCGAAGACGCCAAAATGACGATGATGGAGATCTCGCTGGGTGTCAGCGCCGGTGGAGGGTTCCGCCTCACTCCCGATGCGAAGCCCGACGACGGGTTGTTCGACGTGTGCATCATCCGCAAGGTCTCGACCTTCCAGTTCCTCCGCTACGTTCCCCGGGTCGTGCGCGGGACCCATGGAGGCCTCCCGCCGGTACATCTGTTTCAGACCGCGAGTCTCGCCGTCACGTCGGATCGACCGATGGCAGTGCATTTCGACGGTGAGCTCCGGCTGCCTGACGATCAGGAGGTCACGGTGGAGTTGCTCCCCGGACGGCTCCCAGTACTATGCGCGCGCTGATCGCGATGGCGATCGTGGTCGCCGTGTTTGCCGGCCGCGTCGAGGGTCAGGTCCGCCCGCCGCCGGCGCGAGGCGGACAGCCACAGAGGCCGGACCCCGCGGACACGATACCGGTGCCTCAGTTTCGCGTGGACCCGCCCGTGTCCCCGGTCGGCGCGGCGCTGCGCTCGTTTGTGCTGCCCGGGTGGGGCCAGTCCGTCCTGGGGCGACGCGGGGCCGGGGCGGCGTTTGTCCTCTGGGAGGGCGTCACGCTCACCATGGTCGTGAAGTCGGCTCAGCAGCTCGACTACCAGGAATCGATCGGCGCGGAGACCGTGGAGGCAAAACGGCAAGAACTCCAGGACTGGCTGGTGCTGCTCGGCTTCAACCATCTGCTGTCCGCCGCCGAGGCATTTGTCGCCGCGCAGTTATGGGATTTCCCCGGCGATCTCGCGATTCGGACGGTGCCCGGCGGGGGTGTCGCCACCGGCCTGACGCTCCGGTTCTAGTCGCGCTTCAGGCTCCGTAGCGCTTCAGTTGCGGTCCCTCCGCCGTGACCGTGGCGTACCGGCATCCTTCCGCCCACGCACCGGGGTTGAGGTACCAGCGGCCGGGATGCAGCTGCTCAATCCACGGTTCGTGGGTATGTCCCAACACCACCAGCTCGAGCCCCGAGTCTTCGTCGAGCAGCCGCGCGGCCAACTGCCGCTGTCGAACGCGAGCGGCCTCGCGAGACTTGGCGTCCCGCCGTTTACCCGCAAGCCAAGGAGACAGGCGACGCACAAGACCGATGCCCAGGTCGGGGTGGAGGAGCCCGAAGGTCGTGACAGTGAGGCGGCTGGTGATCGCCGCGTGCAGCATCCGGCTGGCCAGCCCGCGCTCGGTCAGACCATCGCCATGATGCACCCAGGCGCGTCGTCCGCCAAGCTCCATGCGGGACCCCGAAGGGAAGAAGTCGGCGCGCAGGTACTCGCGCCAGAATGGACCGCCCCAGCGGTCGTGGTTTCCCCCGGTCAACGTGAGCCGACACCCGCGAGCGCGGAGGGCGGCCAGCCGCTCGAGCGTGGGGAACGCGGCTCGGGGAATCACGTGCCGATACTCGAACCAGAACTCGAAGATGTCGCCGTTGAGCACCACGTGGTCCTCGGCCTGGGGCACCGTCTCCAGAAACGAGTGGAAGGCCCGGGCGGTATCGGGCGGAGAGTGTCCCAGGTGGACGTCCGAGACAATGATGGCGTTCGACACGGGCGAGAGTATACCGATCCGCCGCGAAGGCGGGCAACCAGGGCTGGGTGTTTGATTCTGCCGATGGGGTCCGGTAGCTTGCCCCGTCATGTCTGACCTCGAGGCGTCGATCACCGATATTGAGCTGCGTGTGCGGTACGCAGAGACCGATCAGATGCGGCTCGCCCACCACGCCAACTATCTGGTGTGGTGCGAACAGGCGCGCACCGAGCACATGCGACGGCTGGGAGTGAGCTACCGTGAGCTCGAGCAGGCAGGGATTCATCTCCCCGTGGTCGAGGCCACCCTGCGCTACCGCCGGGGCGCACGCTACGACGACGCGCTGCGTGTGCGGTGTTGGGTGCGGGAGGCCTCGTCCCGCCGGGTGGTGTTCGGGTACGCGATCGAGCGCGTGGTGGATGGCACCCTCCTGGCCACCGCCCGCACGTCGCTGATCGCCGTGGATGCCGATCAGCGAGTTCGGGCGCTGCCGGCCTCAGTTCGGCAATGCTTGGTGCCGGTCCAAGATCCGGTGCGACTGATGTAAATGGTTGTCATGCAATGTTTTGCGCTTGACGTCTGCCGCGGATTCTCCTATTATGCCGTCATCGCCGCCGCCATCGTGACGGCGGGGTGCGGTGTGCCGGGCCGGCTCGAGCCGGGTGACTTGCCCGCGCTCGAGATGGCGGTGGTGGAGGGGTGGGTGCGGCAGGCGACGCCCACCCTGCCGTTGCGGTACGAGTTGCGGTGGACGTACAGCACGGACAAGGGAAACTCGCGCGGCCGGGCGGCGGTGCACTTCGCCCCCCCCGATTCGGTGCGGTTCGACTTCCGTGCGCCGTTCGGGCGATCCGGGGCGGCGGTGGTGATGGGTGATTCGATCGCGTGGGCCGAGCCTGAGGAGAACGTGGAAGCACTCGTGCGGTCTTCGCCGTTGTTCTGGGGGCTGTTGGGGGTTCCGCGGCCGCCGAGTCCAATGGCCTCGGTTGCGGGCCAGGAGCGCGGCGGCGTGAAGGTGTGGAGGTATGCCCGCGTGACGGACACGCTGACGTACCGTACCGACGAGGGTGAGCTCGGACCACGCTTGCAGGTGGAGTTGCGCAGGGGTAACGAGTTGGTGGGCAGGGTGATGACGCTGTTCACGCGCGGGTCTCCGTATCCGTTTGAAGGGACCGTGTGGTTTCCGGCCGGGCCCGCGGTGTTTCAACTGACCGTGCAGGGGATCGACACACTGGCGGCAATCGATGCCACGATTTGGAAGCATCCGTAGCCTCACAGCGCTGTTCGTGGCCGTTGGCGCGAGTTCCGGGTGCCTGTACGGATTCGCGGGCGGGGGGCTGCCGGGCAACATCCGAACCGTGGCGATCCTCCCGTTCGACAATCAGACCGCGGAGCCGGCGTTGACGCAGGAGGTGAGCGAGTCCGTGACGGAGGCCATGCAACGCCGGCTGGGGCTTCGTCCGTCGGCCGAGGCAACGGCGGACGCCGTCGTGACCGGCACCATCACGCGCTACGAACCGGACATGCTTTTGTCTCAGCGCGCGGGGCCCGGCGGCGAGGTGGCCGTAACGCGACGACGGGTCCAGATCACGCTGTCGGTGCAGATCTATGACCAGCGCGAAGACCGCGTCCTGTGGCAACGGACCGGCATCTCGGTCGACGGCGAATACGAGCCTCCGCGGGAAAGCGAGGGCCGGCGCGTAGCGCTCGAGAAGCTCGTGGCCGACATCGTGGACGGGGCGCAGTCCCAATGGTAGGCGTGCTGCGGCGGGTGCGGAACGAGCGGGGACGGGGCCGGATCGGATGCCTCTTCTCGATTCTCCTGGTGGTCGTGATAGCCTACTACTCCATTCCGGTCGGTCAGGCGTATTTTGCGTATGTTGCGCTGCGCGACGCGATGCGCACGCAGGCACAGTTCGCCGCCGCGATCGATGACGTGACGATCCAACGGCGGATACTGCAGGAAATGGACAACATGAGGGTACCTGGTGAGGCGCGGGAGAATCTCCGGATCGTTCGCACTGAACGACGACCGTTTCAGATCATCATTTCGACATCGTACGTTGTGGTTTTCGACTTTCCCTTCACGCATTACGCCCACACCTTTTCCATTGAGGCCAGGCGACCGCTCTAGGCGACCGCTTTAGGCGATGCGCCGGGTCTCGTTCGTCGCCGTGGCGCTCGGCGCGGCGGTCGTGCTGCCGCGCCTGCTGCGTGCCGCCGCAACCGGCGGCGCCGGCGACGACGTCGTCGTTCGGCTGTTCCTCGTGCTTGCCGTCATGCTCGCCGTGGGCGCGGCCGTCGGCGTACTGTTCCGGCGCATCGGTCAACCTCCTGTCCTGGGAGAGCTGATCGCCGGCATGTTCCTGGGCTCGAGCATGCTCGGCGTCATCCCAGCGGACGTGGGGGATCCGGTGACCGGCATCATCCGGGTGCTCGCGGAGATCGGCGTCGTCGTGCTCCTCTTTCAGATCGGGCTGGAGACGGACATCGGGCAGCTCTTCCGGGTCGGACGGGCGGCGACCACGGTGGCCGTGGTCGGCGTCGCGACACCCATGACCCTGGGCATCCTGTTCTGGCTGTCCCCGCTCGCCCGGCACGAGTTCGGCCACGGCAACGTGATGACGACGGCCATTCTCCTGGGCGCGACGCTCACGGCGACCTCGGTGGGCATCACCGCGAGAGTGCTCAAGGACCTTCGGGTCATGGGTTCGGTCGAGTCGCGTCTCATCGTGGGAGCCGCGGTCATCGACGACGTGATCGGGCTTGTGTTGCTCGGGCTCGTGGCGTCGCTCGTTGCCGGCAGGGAGCCGAGTGTCCTGGAGATCTCGCGGTCCGTGGGTGCGGCGATCGGGTTCCTCGTGCTTGCGGTCGGCGTTGGCCTCGTGGTGATGCGGCGGGTCTTCGTGCTGATCGACCGGTTATTCGTGGGTGGGGTGTTGCTCGTCGCGGCCTTCGCGTTCGCGCTGGCGCTGGCGGCGCTGGCCAGTATTGTGGGATCCGCCATGATCATTGGCGCGTTTGCCGCGGGCATGGTGCTCGCGGGGGGCAATCAGTTCGACGCCATCACGGAGCGCATCCGTCCCGTGGCGGACATCTTCACGCCCATCTTCTTTCTCAGCATCGGGTCGCAGTTCAACGTGCGGCTCCTGAGCCCCCTGTCCGCGGAGAACCGCTCGGTGCTCCTGCTCGGGCTGCTGATCACGCTGATCGCCGCGGCGGGCAAGATCGTCGCCGGCTGGTCGGTCTGGTCGAGAAAGTTCAATCGTCCGGCGGTGGGTTTCGGCATGCTGCCTCGTGGTGAGGTCGGGTTAATTTTCGCCAACATGGGACTCATGGCGGGCGTGCTTACGACGGAGTTGTTCAGCGCCATCATCCTGATGGTCATCGCGACCACGTTCGCCGCCCCGCCGCTGCTCAAGTGGTCGTTTGCCAAGTGGGGTGTGACCGAGCCGGAAGAGCCCAAGCCGAGTAGGCTGTCGAGGCGGTTGCGTCGCTTGGGCGCGTTGCCCGAGGAGGAGGAGGTTTTCACCGAACCCGAGGGTGAGGCGCATGCGACCTGACGGGCGGCCCGCCGGCCGGATGCGGCCGGTGTCGCTGGAGCGTGGCGTGAACCCCCTGGCCGAGGGGTCCTGCATGGTGCGGTTCGGAGACACGCATGTCCTCTGCACGGCGAGTGTGGAGGCCGGCGTCCCCGCGTGGAGACGCGACTCCCGCCTGGGGTGGCTCACCGCCGAGTATGCCATGCTCCCGCGGGCGACCACGCAGCGGACCGCGCGCGAGCGCCGGGGCGCCGGAGGGCGCACGTCGGAGATCCAACGACTGATCGGACGGAGCCTTCGCGTCGCGCTCTCGACCTTCGCGTTCGGCGACTACACCATCTACGTGGACTGTGACGTGCTGCGGGCGGACGGCGGAACGCGCACGGCGGCGATCACGGGTGGGGCGGTGGCCGTCGCGGATGCGTGCGCGTGGTTGGCCGGCGAGACGGGGATCGCGAACCCCTTCGGGCGTCTCGTCGCGGCGGTCTCGGTGGGGCTCGTTGAGGGAGAGCACCGGGTCGATTTGTCCTATGTCGAAGACCGCGCGGCCGACGTGGACGCCAACATCGTCATGGCGGAGCCGGAGCGTTTTGTGGAGGTTCAGGTGTCGGCCGAAGGCGCTCCCTATGCGCGGACGGATCTCGACGGTTTCGTCGATCTGGGCGCTCGGGCGGTGCAGGACCTGTTCGCCGCGCAGCGTAGAGCGCTCGGGCGATGAGCGAACGCATTCTCCTGGTCGCCACGAGGAATACGGGGAAGCAGCGCGAGATCCGACAGCTGCTCGAGGGCATTCCATACCGCATCGTCTTTCCGGACGACGTGGCGATCTACCAGCGATCGGAAGAGGAACACGTCGAGCGCGGGGAGACGTTCGAACAAAACGCGCGTCTCAAGGCCGAGTACTTCGCGAAGCGCGGCCAGCTCCCTACCGTGGCCGAGGACTCGGGTCTCGAGGTGTTCAGCCTCGGCGGTCTTCCGGGAGTACGATCCCGCCGATTCGCGATGGTCGACGGTCCGGCGGAGGAGCAGGACGCGGCCAACAACGCAGAGTTGCTTCGTCGACTGCACGGGCTGCCGCCGAACAAGCGATTGGCGCGGTATCGCTGCGCGATCGTGTTTCTCCCTCGCCCGGACGCACCCGCCGCAACGTTCGAGGGCTCGTGCCGGGGCCGCATACTGGAGGAGCCACAAGGCACCAACGGGTTTGGCTACGACCCCATCTTCTTCTCCGATGATCTCAGTGAGTCGTTCGGTACGGCCGATCCCGCGGCCAAGGACCGAGTGAGTCATCGGGGCCAGGCGTTTCGGCAGCTTGCCGAGTGGCTCCAGACTCGGCAATAATGACCGGCGCACGCGCGGCGTGCGTCTTGACCGACCTTCCTCGGGTGGACCTCCCATGACCGATACTCCCGAATCCCACGCCGCAAAGGTCGATCGCGCCGTGGACCGTGCCAAGTTCTCCGTGGCGGACATCGCTCGGGCCGCGGGCATCAAGAGCGCCCAGCTCAAGAAGTACCGGGCGGGCGAGACCGAGATTCCCGGCGTGCTGTTGCGACAGACGCTCCCCGCCGCGCTGCGCAATCACGCCCGTACCCTCATGGGAATCGCGGCCGAGTTGGAGGCCGTGCCCCTTCCGGTGAGCGAACGACGTCCGACGATTCGCACACAGCTCGTCGCCGAGGTGATGAAGCTGGTCGAGAAGGAGAAGGAGGGTGGGGAGGCGGACGGGCAGGGGGACGGGGCAGAGCTCGGCACCGGGTGACGGGTTTTGTGACTCATTCCCGTACCCGCTAAGTTGTTGGCACGGTACACGCTAGAATGTGCGACGGGGCGTGGCGCAGTCCGGTAGCGCGCCTGCTTTGGGAGCAGGAAGTCGCCGGTTCAAATCCGGCCGCCCCGACTCAACGCGCCCGTAGCCGTGCGGCATTCAACGCACGCGTTGCGGCAACTCCGTCGAACGGCGCCAGGGCGGATCATGGTGGTCCGACACTGAGTCGTGGTTTTGGGTCCAGGTCCCGACCGAGATTGCGCGCTGCCTTGGCGAGCCGGACACGTCGAAGCACGCGTTCCTCATCCGCATCAAAGGCGATCCCCAAAATCTGCGCCGACATCATCGACGGGTTCACGCCGGACGAGAGGCAGCTCTGGGAGCCTCTGATGGACGGTGACAAGCAGACCGGATGGAGGCGTCGCGTCCCGGACGCGCCGGAGTGGACGCCCGGGTCACGCGCTGAAGCTTGGCGATTGGACTTCCCACTTTGGACGTTCGATATTGAGATGACCAGCCCTCGTAGCTCAGCTGGATAGAGCATCGGCCTTCTAAGCCGAGGGTCGCAGGTTCGAGTCCTGCCGGGGGCGCTAGCGCAACACGCGTTCTGATCGACAGTGAGGGAATCTGGCCATGTGTCGGATGAGGGTCCTCCGCGCCGGACTGCTGCTCTTGTTCGCGGTCACGCTCGTGGGGTGTGCCCGACGGCCGCCGGTGTCTGCCCGGCCGGCAGCCGTCGGAGTGGCCTGCAACACGTTTCGCGAATGCGTGGATCACCTCGATTGCGGGCTGACCAGAGTCGATGTCGAAGCTTTGCTGGGAAGTCCGGATCGAGTCATTGAGCCGAACCAGTGGGTGTATCTCAGGAGCGGCCTGGATCTCCGGCTCTGGTTTGGGCCCGTGCTCGAACGGTGGGAAGAGCCGCACTCTCGTTCGTGTCGGTGCGACCGGGACGACGTGGCTCGCTGCCACATGACTGATCATCTTAGCAGTCGCTCCAGCGCCCTGGGACACCGAGTGCGTGCGTTGGCGGACTGAGCGGCTATGTTCTTGCGGTGACCCTCGCTCCTCTCGTTTGCGTCGAGCTATGACCAAGGCGCGTTTCCTCGCGCCGGCAGCCGCCGCGCTGATGCTGTGCTGCGCGTCCCCTCAGCCGCCTGGGTCGACTCCCGACCCACAGGAGAGTCCAAACACCTTACAAGACTGCCCCAACCGTCGCCTCACGGTCTGTTGGAACGCGACCGAGCACGACATGGCGGATCGAGAGGTGGCCCGTCTCGTCGGAGCGCCGTCCGATATCCGGCCGTCTGGAGAGTCGGTCATCTGGTTCTTCGGAAACTGGCAGCGGAGGGACGCAGGACTCGATTGGCCCTGCATGACGGGCGTGATCTGGTTCAGGGCGGGCAGAGTGACCTCCATCAGCCGTCCCACCTGCGGATTGCGCGGTCCGGAGTCGGCGACGCTACGAGACTAGCCGGCTCCGGCTGTGCGCTGTTTGACCGGTAGCGCGCGCCGAAACTCCGCGAGATACTCGGGGAACGCGATGTCGGTGTCGTCCGCCAGTCCCGCGCACGCCGGGTCCGTCGTCACCGCGGATGCGAGCGGCATGGCCACGAGCCCCGCCGACCCGCAGGCGTTCACGCTCGTAAGGCACCCGGAGCTGCACGCGTAGTTGAAGCACACGCAATCATTCCCGACGCAGATCGTCGTCTGGCCGGTCTCCGATGACGGCCCGGAATCGCACAGATCCTGATACGTGCGGCCCTGATACGACACCCCGTCGCATCCCTGAATCTGGGCGGTCTCAGGACCGCCGGAGCACGCGGCGAGAGCGAGGGTGATGAGCATGACCGCGAGTGCGGATCGCGAACGGAAAGAAGCGAGCACGATCATGTGACCTCCGGTGAGCCCGCGAACGGAACAATTATGGGGGAAGGAAGGCAAGAGGGTAAGAGGGTACCCTCCCACTCTCCTACCCTCCTACGCTCGTACCCTCTGTCTTGACACCGCGCCGCGAACCCCTCAGCGTGCAGTCTGGCAACTCCTCCCCCGCTCGAAGGAGGGGGTTTGTACTGTACGCAGTGCGCCACACCGATCCCGGACAAGGCCAAGTTCTGCCACAACTGCGGGTCGCTGGTCTCTGACGCCGAGGGGCAGGCGGAGGCGACCGCGTCCATGACGCCGGACGCCTTCGCGCACATGGAGCAGATGCTGCGCGAGGATACGGCGGGCGAGTTCACCATCCAGGAGATGCTCGGGAAGGGTGGCATGGCGGTGGTCTACCTCGCCACCGAGGTGCTCCTCGCCCGCAAGGTGGCCATCAAGGTGCTGCCCCCCGAGTTGACGTTCGGACACGGTGTAGAGCGCTTCATGCGCGAAGCCAAAACCGCGGCCGCGCTCGATCACCCCAACATCATTCCCATTTACCGCATCTCGGGCAGCGGCAAGATCTTCTGGTACGCCATGAAGTACCTGGAAGGCGAGTCGCTCGACGAACGCGTCAAGCGCGTGGAAAAACTGTCGCTACACGACACGCTCAACATCCTGCACCCGGCGGCCGACGCGCTCGACTACGCGCACGAGCATGGGGTGATCCATCGGGACGTGAAGCCGGCCAACATCATGATCGACACGCGCGGCCGCGTGGTGGTGACGGATTTCGGCATCGCCAAGGCGCTGACCGAGGGCACGATCACGGCATCCGGCTCGGTCGTGGGTACGCCGCACTACATGTCGCCCGAGCAGGGGATGGGGAAACCCGTCACCGCCGCTTCCGACATCTACGCGGTCGGGATCATGGCGTACCGCATGCTCTCGGGCCGCGTTCCGTTCGAAGCGGATTCGGCCATCGCGGTGCTTCAGAAACACTGCATGGAACCGCCACCTGCGCTGCAACACATGCAATCGGGCCTCCCGGAACATGTCTATCGCGCGGTGCACAAGGCGATCGAGAAGAAGCCGGCCGACCGGTTCAAGTCAGTGACCGGATTTATCCAGGCGTTGGAGCGACCCACCGCCGAGTTGGGTGACTACAGGTACGACGCGACGGCTGCAACATTGGTTGACCCGCGATCGTACAGCCGGGTAAGCACGGAAGTTCTGCAAACCCCGCAGACGATCCCGCCGATACGAGAGAAGGGTGGGAGGCGAGGCCTCAAGGTCGCGGGCGCCTTGACGGTGTTGGTCACCGCAGTCGCGGCGGCCGTCGTGTTTTTGGGGCCGTTTGGAGGAGTGGAGCCGACGGGGAGGACTGGAGACGATGCGGCCGCGGTCCCGCCGGGTGGGCCGCAGGCGGAGCTCCCGAGCCCCTCACCAGCAGACCCATCCAGCGGTGCGGCCGGCGATCCGGCGGCGGGAGGGACTGCACCCGCGCCGCCCGCGCCCACCACCGGGGTTCTCCGATTCACCGGGCTGCCGCGTGGAGCGGCGATCGGCGTCGACGGCCAGCGACTCGCCGGCACGAGCGGGGAGTTCACGCCGGGAAGCCATCGCATCGAGATTCGCGCCCAGGGTTTCGTCACGCAGTCGGAACGGGTGACGGTGGCCGCCGGTGACACCACCGAGATTCGCTTCTCGGCAACCCGCGCCCCGCCGCCACCGGTCGCGGCGCCGGCTCCCGTCGCACAAACGGGCACCCTCATCGTCGGCCTCCGCCCTCCTGGAGATCTGTTTGTCAACGACTCGCTCGTGGCCACCAGCCAGTCGCGTTGGACCGGAGAGGTTCCGGCCGGCGTGATGATTCGATTGCGTTACAGCATCGGGGGGGTGGCGCAGCAGGACACGAGCGTGACGGTCAGACCCGGAGCGCGGGAAACCATCGTGCTCCGGGGCCGGTAAGGCACGAATCTTCCGTAGGGCAGGATTGGCACGTAGGTTCACGGCATCACGACGCAGGGAGGTGAGGACGCCGCAAGCCGAACCGGGGTAACGTCGCGGCGCTTCAACGCGTGCGGACGAGCGGTCGTCAGGTCCTCCCTACCGCCCGGTCGTAGACGTGTGCCCGCCCTGAGCGTCGCGCTGGCAGCCGCGGTGCTCTCATCCAGTCCGGGCTCGGCAGCGGCCCAGGTTTCCGGTACCGCCCTCATCCAGCAGGCCCTCGACGGTTACTTCGTCACGTTGGAGCTGGAGCCGGACAGCGCGATCAAACTGTTGCGCCGCGGCCTCAATCCTGTTGGCCTTCCCGCAGCGATCTGGGCCGAGGGCGTACAGTCGCTCGTGCAGATCCTCGAGGAGAACGGCTCCCAGAGCGAAGCGCGCGCGTGGGCGCGATGGGCCGTCCACCGCCAGCCGGGTCTCGCGCTCACGTCCGTCAACCTGGGTGACCGAGCACGATCGCTGTTCACCGACGCGCGCGCGGCGATACAGGCCGACTCGCTGTCAGGCCCCGCCACCGTGTCCCACGACTGGGCCTGGCCGATCGGGATCGCGCCAGCGGGCCCGGGCACCGTGGAGTTCGTCATCCTCCCGGTCGGGGTGCAGGCCGGCGTGCTGGTACTCGGCGCGGGGCCCGTGCCTGAAGGCGGCCTGCCCGCCGGCGCCGGGATCTACGATGCCGTCGTTACGGGTCCGGCGTTCGACACCGTGCGCGTGCGACTCGAAGTGCTTCCGGGCGTCACGACGCGGGTATCGGTGACGCCCACGATCGTCGTCGCGGCCACGGAGTCGGCACTCCGAGGGGGAGTGGAGCGGTCGCTCGCCGCCACCGTCGTCGCCGTGCGGTCGGAGCGCTTTGAACTGCCCGAGTCCTGCGAGTGGGGCGTGCGCGTAGGAGCGCGGCTGGTGTTCGTGCGCTACCCGGCGATCCGCGGGGCCACGGTGGTCCGGGTACAGTCCGGCGCGCTCCGGGACACCGCGTCCGTAGCGCAGTACGATCGGACGACGGGGGCAGTGCTCCAGACGACCACCGTCTCCGCCGATTCGGCGATCATGGGCGAACCGATCGAGGCGGGCCAATACCTGTGGGTCGTGGGCGGGCCGGACTGCGTCGAGCTGGCGCCGCGGCGCGTGCGCGTGGAGGCGCGCGCCGGAGACATGGCCGTGTTGACGAGCACGCAGGAGGCGGATCGCGTGGGCAGCTTCCTCGTCGATCCAGCGGGACGCGTGGTCGGTCTCCTCGTGGCGCGCGACACGGTGCGCCAGCTCACGGCCGGCCCGCTCGTGTCCGCGGCCCGCGGTTCCCCTCGACGGCTGACACCGGGTGAAGTCGCGCGGGCCGAGAACCACATCCTGGGCGCGCTGGACATCACGTTGAACCGCACGGGAACGCTCACGGTGCACCCGCTGGAGTCCTGGCACTGGCCTGAGTTGGCGCGCTCGCTTGTGGGATCGGGAATCTTCGTCGGTCCGTCGGGCCGGTACCGGATCGAAGTGACGGACATGGGGCGGACGGTGTGGGAGGAGGAGGTACTGCTCCGACCGGCGGAGACCGTGCGAGTGCAGGCGGGGGTGCGGGTCGCGGGGCAACCAGGCATATCGGTGCCGCGCAGGAAGGGTAAGTTCCCGATCATCTTCGTCGTGCTCGGTGCGGGGGCCGCGGGCGCGGCCGCCTTCCTGCTGCTGGGAGGGAAGGGCACCACGCCCGAGGGCAGCGGGTTCGGCGACCTGCCCATCGTCATCACGATCCCATGAGTGCGGCGAGTCGACGGCTGGTTGGGGCAGCGCTCGTCGCTGTCGGCGTGCTTCTGGCGTGCCGCGACGATCCGTTGGCGCCGGGACAGGGTGGCGGCGTGATCAGCATCCGCATTGCCCGCGGCGGCACCGCTGTGGGGCCGCAGCCCGCGCCCGCCGCCACGATCCCCTTCAGTGCCGTGCGGGTCCGGGTGCAACACACCGCGGCCTCCTACGACCAGGCCAAGAACCTCACGCAGAACGGCGACGTGTGGGAGGGCTCCTTCACGCAGGTTCCCGAGGGGCGCGTGCAGGTGGTGGTGGAGGCGCTCGAAAGCGGTGCGATCAGCGGGTACTACTCCACCGCCGTGACGATCGTCGAAGACCGCGAGAATCCGGTCAACGCGACGCTGGTGGACATGCAGCCGCAGTTCAGCGCCGGCCTGCCGGCTGGCACGTTCAACTTCACGGTGCCGATCACCTGGGCGTCGATTGCGCGTGCGGACTCCTATCAGGTCGACATCGGCGGCCCCAGTGCCACGCCGGACACCACCGTCACGTCCAACGGCCTGAATCTGCGCGCGACGGGCACGGGGGCCATCACGGTCCGGCTCCGGAGCCTGGTCGGGTTCGGTACCACCACGCCACCGGCGGCCGGCCGTTGGAGTTCGACGTACAGCGTGTCGGTCAACGCCGACACGCTCGTCAACGGCACCTCGGGGCAGGCGACGCTCGTGGCTCCCGACGGTACGCTACGCGGGCTGAACATTCCATCCGGCGGCGCGGCAGACTGGTTCAAGTTCGGAGCCTGCCGCAGCGACGGGGTCCGCGTGTCCACCCGTGCGGCCGTGCTCAGTCCGCCGTCCGGTTTGAACACGATCCTCCGTCTCGTGACGCCCGCCGGTGACACGCTAGCGACCAACGACGACGACGGAACGACCACCGATTCGCGTATCGATTGGGTGGATTCCGTCGGCATCAACGTGGACGGAGAGCATCGCATCATCGTGGGGAGCGCCGACGGGTCCGTAGGTCACTACGAACTCGTGGTGGA
>DASWII010000035.1:0-154298 GCA_036397755.1 Gemmatimonadales bacterium
CCCGCGTCGTTACACCGTCTCCAGGTACTTGTGTATCATGCCGATCGCCGATGACCCCTCGCCCACCGCGGACGCCACGCGCTTGGTCGATCCATGACGCACGTCGCCGGCGGCGAAGATCCCCGGCACACTCGTCTCCAACAGAAAGGGATCTCGCTTGAGTGGCCAGCCGTCCGGCCGTTTTCCGTCCCGCAGCAGGTCCAACCCCGTGCAGATGAACCCGTGTTCGTCCAACATCACCGCGCCGGCCACGGCCTCGGAGTTGGGCGCGGCGCCGATGAAGATGAACAGCGCCTCGGCGGGAAGCGTAAACGCCTCCCCTCCGGCGCGCAGGAGCGTGATGGACTCGAGCCGCTGTTCGCCCGACACCGCCACCACGCGCGTCTCCGTCATCACCTCCATCGTGGGAGACTCCTCGATGCGGGTGATGAGATACTGGGACATGGACGTGGTGAGCGACGCGCCCCGCACCAGCATGGTGACCTTGCGAGCATAGCGGGAGAACAGCAACGCGGCCTGTCCGGCGGAATTGGCTCCACCGACGATGTAGACATCCTTGTCTCGGCAGGACGCGGCCTCGCTCAAGGCGGCGCCGTAGTACACCCCGGCCCCCGTCAGCTTGTCGATGCCCGGAACGTCGAGCCGGCGCACCTGCATCCCACTCGCGACCAACACCGCGTAACAGCTGATCTCCGCGCCATCGTCCAGCGTGATGAAGTGATATGGGTGGTCCGTCCGCACCTTCGTCACGCGGCTCGGGGCAATCAACTCCGTCCCAAAGCGCTTGGCCTGCGCCGCGGCCCGGCGCGCCAGATCGGCGCCGGTGACCCCGCTGGGGAACCCGAGATAATTCTCGATCGCCGAACTCGTCCCCGCCTGCCCGCCCGGAACGTCACATTCGATCAAGGCAGTCCGCAGGCCTTCGGACGCGCCGTACACCGCGCCGGCCAGACCGCTCGGGCCCGCACCGACCACCACCAGATCGTAGAACTGCTGCGTGGCCTGTGTGCGCAGACCCACCCGCCCCGCCAATTCTTGGAGTGACGGGGCCACCATCGGATCGCCGTCCGGGAAGAACACGACCGGCAGGCGTGCCGCGCCGGGCGTTAGTGCCTCGACGGTCGCACGCAGCTCGTCTTGGCTCTCTATATCGACCCACTCGTAGGGAATCTGATGCCGTGACAGGTAATCCTTCACGGCGTGACACGACGGCGACCACATCGTTCCGGCAATCCGGATACCGTCGAACGGTGGTCGATACGTGGCGGCCCAGTCGCTCAGGAGATCGTCCAACACCGGATACAGGCGGTCCTCCGGCGGGTCCCACGGCTTCATCAGATAGTGATCGAGCCCGACGCGGTTGATCCCCGCGATCGCCGCCTCGGTGTCGGCGTAGGCCGTGAGCAAGACCTTGCGCGCGTCCGGGTACAATTGTCTCGCCTCGGCCAGGAACTCGGTCCCCGACATGTGGGGCATGCGTTCGTCCGCGAGGAACAACGCGATGGTCGCGCTCCGCTCCTTCAGCCCGTGGAGCGCCTCGAGCGCCTCCTTGCCGGAGCCCGCCTTCATGACGCGATAATCCCGACGATAATGTCGTCGTAAATCGCGCTCGACGGCGTTCAGTACGTCGGGTTCGTCATCGATGGAGAAGATGATCGGCTTGGGCATCGTGGTCCTCAAAATACGGCGGTTACTATCCGGTGGCGACCGCAACGCGCGGCAGTCGAACGATGAATCGCGTGGATCCGGGTTTGGAATCCAGGGTCAGCGTGCCGCCATGCTTCTTGACGACGATGCTGTAGCACGTGTGCAATCCCAGACCGGTCCCCGTGCCCGGCGGCTTGGTCGTGAAGAACGCGTCGAAGATCTGCGACTGAATCTCCTTGGGAATGCCCGGACCCGAGTCCTCCACCTCCACGGTCACGTAGTCCCCGTCACCCAGGCTCCGGAGCCGCAGGGTCCCCGCTCCATCCATCGCGTGCACCGCGTTGTCGATCAGGTTGGTCCACACCTGATTGAGTTCACTCCCGTACGCCTCGATCCTGGGCAGGTCGCTGGCCAGGTCCTGCACGACGTCGATACCCTGCTTGAGCTTGCTGCGCAGAATGATGAGCGTGTTCCGCACACCCTCGTTGACATCCACGCTCTGGAGCGGCGCCTGTCCGAGATACGAGTAGGACTTGAGCGCTCCCACGATCTCCGACACGCGACCGGCGCCGTGATGAATCTCGTCCAGCAGCCGGTAGACCCCGTACGAACGGCAGAGCCACACCAGGACGAGCGGGAGCTGCACGCGGTCGAACGTCTGTTCCATGTTTTCGAGATCGGTCATCGAGTAGTTCATGTCCACCAACGGCGCGGCCAAGTCCCACGGCTCGTCGACCCCGACCCCGTCCAGCCATTCCTCGAACGCCTCCTCGCGATCGCTGCGGGCCACACTGTCCAGATCGCAGGCGCACGTGGCCTGGCCCCGGGCGTGGCCGTCGAGCTGGGCGAGTTGCAACCGTTGTGCCTCGTCGAACGCGATGGCGCCCAGCGTGATCTGCGCGGCCTGGAGCTGCGCATACTCGTCCCGGAGATGTTCCGCCGCGCGCTGCGCCGCCGCCGCGGGGTTGTTCAGTTCGTGCGCGACGCCGGCGGCGAGCGTGCCGAGCGTCGCCATCTTCTCCGTCTGCCGCAGTGCCGTCTCCGCGTTCTTCTGCTCCGTGACATCGGCGCCATACACGAACACGTACCGCCCATCCGATGGGGGCGTGTGGCTGAACACCATCTCGCGCCCACCGACGCGCGCCTCCACCAGGCAGGACGAGGTAGCCCGCAGGACGCGCTGCCAGAACCCCTCGTCAACTCCCGGGCACAGTTCCGTCCAGCGCAAGCCAACCACGCTCGGCCGCGCGAACAGTCCGCGCGCGGCCGCGTTCGCGAGCAGCACGCGGCCGTCATGATCGAGGCGGAGCACGGGCCCGGGGTTCATCTCCGGGAATCGCGCCATCTCCGCCACTTCGCGCTCCGCCGCTCGGCGTTCGGTGATGTCGCTGCCGAACACGAAGACATGTCCGCTGGCCGGGCGACACACGTGGGTGAACACGAAGCACCGCTCGCCGACCAGCGCCTCATGCTGCACGGGCTCGCGACTCCCGCACACCTCCCTCCATCGTTCGACCGTCATGCCGGGACACACCACGAGCCACGATGCTTCGGATAGAGTGTCGCCCGGAAAGACCACCCTTGCCGCCTTGTTGGCGCGTTCGACCATGCCGGCCTGCGTGAGGCGGAGCACGGGGCCCGGATTCATGTCGGGGAACTCCCCCAGCTCCTGGAGCGCCCGCGCCTGATCCGCGAGCGCTTCCTGGGCGTCCCGCAACTCGGTGATATCCGTTCCGTAGACGAACACGTGGTCGTCCTTGGCGCGGTGCGCATGTGTGAACACCAGGCACCTGTCATGCACCCGCGTTTCGTGGCGTAGGGGTTCCGCCGACCGCGACACCTCCGCCCACAGCTCCGCCGTCATGCCGGGGCAGACGTCGAGCCAGCGGGCGGCAAGAAGGTCATCATTCCGAAAGACCGCTTTGGCCGCCTTGTTGGCCCGCTCGATGACGCCATCTTTGTCGAGTCGGAAGACCGGCCCGGGATTCATATCCGGGAATTCGGCCATCTCCGACAAGGTGTCGCGGCGGCGGGAATCGTCCATCTTCACTCTCGGGAGCCGGGTCGTTGTACCTTGGGCGTTTCGGAGTTCGCCCCAGCCAGGGCGGGGCCTCGGGAACTTCCGGGGAGTATCTATCCTTATACTACCGATCGCAAACTCTTCGCCAGCCCATTGTCGGAAAGGGCCCGTGTGATGTCCACCTTCCTCGCGTGGTGCCGCCTGTTTTGCTCGAGGCCTGTCGTACTTCGCGCGCTCAAGTACGCGGTGGCCGTCGGCGCCATCCTCGTGCCCTATTGCGTCTCGGCACTCTCGAGTGTCGGGACGATTCGGCAGATGCAACACTCGCCCGGGTCCTGAAACCGGCTCAGACGTGAGACCGGGGGCACGGGGCCAAGCGGACACGCAACGGAGTCGCCACAATGACCAATGACGATCTGCGATACCCCATCGGGCGGTTCGCGTACGATGCCACTGGAGCCCAGGCCAATATCGAGACGTGGATCGCCGAGATCGCCGCAGCCCCCGCGGCGTTGCGGACGGCCGTAGCCAACTTGTCGGACGAGCAACTCGCCACACCGTACCGGCCTGGTGGATGGACGGTTCGCCAAGTCGTGCACCATCTGCCCGACAGTCACGTGAATGCCTACGTGCGGTTCCGACTTGCCCTCACCGAAGACGATGCCGCGATTCGACCCTACGACGAGAAGCTCTGGGCCGAGCTACCCGATGCGTCGAGGGCGCCCATCGACATGTCCCTGAACTTCCTCCACGCCCTTCACGTCCGCTGGGTAGTCCTGCTCCGCGCGATCACCCCGAACCAGTGGCGACGCACGTTTTACCATCCCGAGCTGGACGGGTCACTGGGCCTCCTACACCTTCTGGCGCTGTACGCGTGGCATGGCAAACACCACGTGGCCCACGTGACGAGCCTGCGCGCGCGAATGGCGTGGGATTGAGGATCGCACCCGCGTTCCGATAGCGGATAGTCGGCTGCGGCCTCTGACGATTGGCACGCAGCTTTCGATATTGCGATATTCGGACATTCGATACCCCATATTCGATACTCTCCCGATGCCCCCTGATACCCAGCCGCCCACAGAGCCAGGACTGTTCCGCCGCACACTCGCGCGCGTGATGGCGGTGCAGGTCATTGCGCTGCTGCTGCTCTGGCTGCTCCAGATGCGTTACGGCGGCTGACATGCACTGGATCAACTGGGTCATCGTCGTCGCCTACCTGACGTACGTCGTCGCGGACGGCATCCGCCGAGCCAAGGGGACCGACAAGATCGAGGGATACTTCCTCGCCAACCGCAGCCTTCCGTGGTGGGCGGTGGGTTTGTCCGTGATGGCGACACAGCTCTCGGCCGTGACCATGATCGGCACGACCGGTCAGGGAGCCACGGACGGGATCCGCTTCGTGCAGTTCTATTTTGGATTGCCGATCGCGATGGTCATTCTTGGTGTGACGCTCGTACCGTTTCTGCACGGCGCCAAAGTGTTCACGGCCTACGAGTATCTCGAGAAGCGCTTCGACGCCAAGACGCGGTCGCTGACGGCCTTCCTGTTTCTGGCCTCGCGCGGCATGTCGGCCGGGACGATTCTCGCGGCGCCCGCCGTGGTCTTTTCCGCCGTTTTCGGCATCAACCTGCTGTGGTCGGTGGCGCTGATCGGCATCCCGACCGTGATCTACACGATGATCGGGGGCGTGCAGGCGGTGACCTGGGCCGACGTCAAGCAGATGGTCCTCATCGTCTTCGCCCTCGTGGCGGTGGTGATCGCGCTCCTGGTGCAGTTGCCCGTCGCCCCCGATGATGCGTTGCGCATCGCCGGCGCCACCGGCCGGCTCAGGGCCTTCGATTTTTCGTTCGACCTCACCGAGACCTACACGTTCTGGTCGGGGATCATCGGCGGCACGTTCCTGATGCTGTCGTACTTCGGTACCGATCAAAGTCAGGTGCAACGGTACCTCACGGCCAAATCGGTCGATCAGGCCCGCAGTTCCTTGCTCATGAGCGCCTATTGGAAGATCCCGCTCCAGGCGATGGTGTTGCTCGTGGGCGTGCTGGTGTTCGTCTACTACCTGTTCCAGACGCCGCCCCTGTTGTACAACCCGGCGCACGAGCAGCGGGTACGTGACGCAGATCCCGCCGCGTATGCGGAACTCGAATCCCGGTACGGACAGGCGTTTGCCGGCCGCGAAGTGGCGGCCCGCGCCGTCGCCGATGCCCGCGATGCGGGCGGCGACGACGCCATGGCGGCGTATCTCGCACGGGAGGATGACGTCACTCGCATTCGCGAAGAGGCCCTGGCGATGGCCACGGCCGTCACCGGCCAGTCGTCAGACGACGTGAACTACATCATCCCGCGCTTCGTGCTGCACGAGCTTCCGATCGGACTTGCGGGGATCTTCATCGCCGCCGTCATGGCGGCGGCCATGTCCAGCATCGCCGCGGAGCTCAACTCGCTTTCCACCGCGACCGTGATCGATTTCTATCGCCGGTGGTTCAAGCCCGAGGCCAGCGATCGGCACTATCTGCTCGTATCCAAGGGCGCGACCGCGTTCTGGGGGCTCTTTGCCTGCTTCGTCGCGACGTTCGCCGCCACACTCGGATCACTCATCGAGGTAGTGAACCGCTTCGGGTCGTTCTTCTACGGTTCGATTCTGGGTGTGTTTCTGCTGGCAATGCTGCCTGGTGCACGGCCGGTGGGCGCGTTCTTCGGCTTGATAGCCGGCATGACCGTCGTCGGCGCCGTCAACTTCGGGGCGCCCGACGTCTCGTTCCTGTGGCACAACGTCATCGGCGCGGTGACGGTCGTGGCGGTGGGGATGGGGTTGAGCGGGTATCGGACGTTGGCGCGTTAGCAGCAAGGCGTTGGACGGTCAGGCGGCTGGCGCCCCCGCCTAGTTACCTTTCCCAGCGAATCGACCCGGACACGCATGAAAGTCCAACGACATCTCGACCGACTCGAGCCGATGGTGCTGAGCCCCTTGCGGGGGCTCACCGACGAGCAGTGGCATGGCGCTCCATCCGGAAAGTGGTCGGTCGCGCAGATCGTGCACCATCTGGCCATCGGGATGGATCTCGTAGCGACGATGATGGGAGAGCGAAAGAACAAGCCGATGTCCCGGCGGGCCAAGCCCTATCAGGCGGTGCTCCGGCACCTCGTGCTCAGTGCGGGGAGGATTCCGGGCGGCTTCAAGGCCGCGGAGGTGACGCACCCGGACGACAGACCGGATCCCGAGATGGTCGCGGCGCAGTTCCGCATGGGTGTGGAGCGGATGAAGGAGTACTACAAGACGTGGCCGCCCGAGCTACAGGTGGCGGTGTTCGTGCGACATCCGCTCTTGGGGGACCTCAATCTCCCCGAGTGGACACGGTTCCACTACGTCCATTGCCGGCACCACGCCGCGCAGATCCAATACCGTCTGGCCTGGGTCACCACGAGGCGGGAGAAGCCACCGACCGCCGCCTGAACTCGCACGGCATTGAGCGAGCGCCTGTCGTTCACTGCTCCATCGACCCCGTCACGGTGATCTTCCATCCGGACGGGGTTTTCACAAGCACCCGCTCGGATACACCACGGGTCGTATCGCCTTCGAGTACCGCCATGAAGCGGAATCCGGCCCACACCACGCCGGGCGCAAGCCACACGAGGGTCGCCGGTGCCGTCACCAGCGTGTCGGGCCACTCGTCGCTTGCCCGGCGGGCTTCGGAGAAGAGAAAGAACCCCCGCCGGATCGAGTCCGCAGATGCGATCGTGAGCTCAGGCGAGTCGACGTAGTGGCCGAGGTAGGCCTCGGTATCGTGTCGTTGGATGGCCGCAATGTTGCTTTGGACGAATACGGCCGCCTCAGTCAGGTCCGTCTCGCGAATCGCGCCGACGTCGGCGGAGGTACACGACGTCATGAGAAACAGGGAGACCACAGCAGACAGCGCACGGACCGCCGACCACAGGCCACCGACCGTCCGGCGGCAGGCCGCCCCGGGTGCCCGCCTGTCCGCCTGACCGCTTATGGTGTCCGCCATGGCGGACTCGACGTCCACCCGTCGAGCATCTCGATCTGCGCGGCGCTTGCCGGGCGCTCCTGCCGGAGCCGCACGGCGACGGTCTCCACCTCGCGCATCACGCGGAGCAGGTTGAGTCCCGCGAGCTTCTTCGCGTCCTCGTCGCTCCACCCGCGGGCCAACAGCTCGGCGATGAGCCTCGGATACGTCGAGACGTCCTCCAGGCCCTCCGGAGGGGTCTCGATACCGTCGAGATCCGACCCGATCCCCACGTGATCGACGCCGACGAGGTTCCGCAGATAGTCGATGTGATCCGCGATCACACTCAAGGTGGACGGGATCGGCGGATCGGCGGCGTCGAATTCGGCCAGCGCCGCCGTCGTGTCCACGCCGCGCGCCTGGAGGTCGCGCGTCAGCGCGTTGCGGCGCTGGCTGCGTTCCCACGCGGGGAGGTAGGTGAATGACGCGACATAGTTCACCATGATGACGCCGCCGTTGTCGGTCATCATCGCGGCGATGTCGTCCGGCACGTTGCGCTTGTGCGGAGTGAAGTGCCGCGACGACGAGTGCGAGAAAATCACCGGCGCCTCGGTGACTCGCAACACGTCCAGCATCGTGGAGTCCGAGGCGTGCGACAGGTCCACCATCATGCCGAGCCGGTTCATCTCGCGCACGACCTCCTCCCCGAACGGCGTGAGTCCGCCGTGCACCGTCGAGTCCGTGGCAGCGTCCGCCCAGTCCGTGTTCTTGCTGTGGGTCAGGGTCATGTACCTTACGCCATCGCGATGGAACGCCCGCAACGCACCGAGGGAATTCTCGATCATGTGACCGCCCTCGAGCCCGATCAGCGAGGCGATCTTGCCCGCTCCAAAGATGCGGACGATGTCGTCGGCGGTGCGCGCGAGCTCGAACGTCTCCGGATACCGCGCCACCATTTGATGGACGACGTCGTTCTGCTCCATGCCGGCACGCGCGGCGATACCGCCCGCGAAATTCGACGGTGTGTAGGTGGACCAGAACACGCCGCCCACCTTCCCGGCGCGCAGCCGAGGAATGTCCGTCATGATCTGCGGCTGCGGCCGCGCGATGTCGAGCTTGGCGAAGTCCAGCTCGTACTTGTCGCGCAATACCCACGGCAGATCGATGTGCCCGTCAATGAGAGGCACTTCGTCCAGCAGCCGCTCGGCACGCCGCAGGTAATCGGAGCGATCTTCGGTGTTCTGCATACACGCCGCGGAGCTCATGATCGGAACCGCGATGAGCGCGAGTCGGAGTGTGAGTCGTCGTTTCATAGTTGCCGTTCGTCGGAGAATCGCCGCGGTTCCGACTCGTACCCGCGACAGCGCCGTACTGGGAGTGAGGGATACTTGGGAAAGGACGAGTCGGTGTCCGCCCGCTTGCAGTACCAGAACATCGTCCCGCGCCGCGTCGGCACGTGGCGTCGGTGCGCGCAATCCACGCACAAGCCGACCTCGTCGCGCGTCTCAAGCATCGGTCT
Organism: Gemmatimonadales bacterium; assembly: GCA_036397755.1. GTDB lineage: Bacteria > Gemmatimonadota > Gemmatimonadetes > Gemmatimonadales > GWC2-71-9 > CAMYLY01. The sequence continues at coordinate 9,155 of DASWII010000035.1, forward strand.
ACTGGTAACGTGGTGGCGCGCCGCGAGGCCCGCAAGGCTCGGTCGCAACGACCCCGGCGGCCCGTTAGATTCCCTCGCATGAGTGACGTGACCTGTGTCCGCTGCGGCACGACGCGGAGCCAGATGGGCGCTCCGCCGTTTCCCAATGACCTGGGTAATCGAATCTATGATACGATCTGTCAGGTCTGCTGGCGGGACTGGCTCCAGCACCAAACGGCCGTGATCAACCACTACGGGCTCGACCTGCGCGACCCGCAAGCACGCAAGTTTCTCACCGAACAGACGGAGACGTACCTCTTTGGCCCGTCCCAAGCGTAAGCCAGGCGACGGTAAGGCGCACGTTCGCTGCACGGTGAACGGCGAACCCGTCGAAGTGGCGTTCGCTCCGTACAAGACCCTGCTGGAAGTGCTGCGCGAAGATCTCCAACTCACCGGCACCAAGCACGGTTGCGAGCTCGGGGAGTGCGGGACGTGTACCGTGCTCGTGAACGGCGAGGCCGTGTTGTCATGTCTGGTGTTGGGTCTGGCTTGCGAGGGCGTCGCCATCGAGACGGTGGAAGGCATGCAGCACGGACCCGAGTTGCATCCGCTGCAGACGACCTTCGCCGACCTCGGCGCCGCACAGTGCGGCTACTGCACGCCGGGGTTTCTCCTCACGGCCAAACAGCTCCTCGACGCGCATCCGGCCCCCAGTCGAGCGCAGATCAAGGATGCCTTGGCGGGCAACCTGTGCCGCTGCACCGGCTACCTCAAGATCTACGAGGCGGTGGAAATCGCAGCCGCGCGCATGCGCGGGGAGGACGCCGAGCCCACGAGGGAGTCGATCTATGGTCGATAGCGGGGCGCGCGGATGAGCGGGGCGCGACTCCGCGTCGTCGGCCAGCCGCTCCGCAAGGTGGACGCCGAGGCCAAGGTCACCGGCAAGACGCGCTTTGCCGACGACGTTGTGCTGCCACGCATGTTGTTCGGCAAGCTGCTCCGGAGTCCGCACGCCCACGCGCGCATCGTGTCGATCGACGTTTCCCGAGCGCTGGCGCTCGAGGGCGTGAAAGCGATCATCACGGGGGGAGACACACCCATCCCGTTCGGGATCCTCCCGGTGAGTCAGGACGAACACGCGCTGTGTGTCGACAAGGTTCGGTTCGTGGGCGATCCGGTGGCGGCCGTGGCCGCGGTGACTGAAGCAGTCGCGCGCGAGGCGGCGGAACTCATCGAGGTCGCCTACGAGGAGCTGGACGCCGTCGGCACACCGGAGGCCGCGCTCGGAGACGGCGGCCCGCCGATTCACGACTACGGCGACGCGGGCAACATTCACAAGTTGGTGGCGCTCGAGTTCGGCGACGTCGACGAAGCGATCGCCGGCGCCGATCACGTGCGCGAGGACCTGCTTTTTTACGAGGGCAGCACCCACCTGCCGATGGAGCAGCACGCGTGCGTCGCGGATTGGACGGCGGAAAAGCTCACGCTGTGGTCATCCACCCAGACGCCGCATTACGTGCACCGCGCGCTGGCGAAGGTCCTGGAACTCGAGCCGGCGCGTATCCGCGTGATCGCCTGCCCCAACGGAGGCGGCTTCGGCGGCAAGAGCGATCCGTTCAGCCACGAGCTCGCGGCCGCGAAGCTGGCGATGGTGACGGGGCGTCCCGTGAAGATCACGCTCACACGGGAGGAGGTCTTCTATTGCCACCGGGGACGCCATCCGGTGCTGATGTGGGTGAAATCCGGCGTCACCAACGACGGCCACATCAAGGGGATGCATTTCCGTTCGTTGCTCGACGGCGGCGCCTACGGCTCCTACGGAGTCGCCAGCACCTACTACACGGGCGCGCTCCAGACCGTCACGTATCACATCGACCGCTACAAGTTCGAGGGTGCCCGCACGTTCACCAACAAGCCGCCGTGCGGGCCCAAACGGGGCCACGGGACCCCGCAGCCCCGGTTCGCGCTGGAGGTGCATCTCGACCGCATCGCCGAGGACCTGAAGATCGACCCGGCGGAGCTGCGACTCCGCCACCTGGCCGCGCCGCGGTCCCTCACCGCCAACTGGCTCCAGCTGGGCACCGTCGGACTGGGCGAGTGCATCCGCAAGGTGGTGGCGGGATCCGGTTGGAACGAGCGGCGTGGCAAGCTGCCGTACGGCAAAGGACTCGGCTTGGCGTGCTCGAGTTATCTGACCGGCGCCGGGCTGCCGATCTACTGGAACGACATGCCGCATTCCGGCGTGCAGCTCAGGTTGGATCGTGGGGGCGGCGTCACCGTGTTCTGCGGCTCGACCGAGATCGGTCAGGGGTCGGATACGGTGCTCGCGCATATCGTGGCCGAGGTGCTGGGCGTCACGCTGCGTGACATCGCGGTGGTGGCGGGCGACACCGATCTGACACCGGTGGACCTGGGGAGCTATTCGAGCCGGGTGACGCTGATGACGGGCAATGCCGCGATCCAGGCCGCCGAGCGCGCGCGCGAGATCTTGGCCGGCCACGTGGCCGCGAAGCTCGGCGTGCCCGTCGAGCGACTGGCGTTTGCCGATCGGCGCGTGTTCGACGTGGAGGACGCGGACACGGGGGTCGAGTTCGCCGAGGCCGTGCGCATTGCCGAGGCCGCGCAGGGGACCATCGGCACCGTCGGGTCCTACGCCCCATCCCGCGGTCCGGGCCGGTATCGCGGCGCGGGCGTGGGACCGTCACCCACCTACAGCTACTCGGCGTGTGTCGCGGAGGTGGACGTCGATGCCGACACCGGCGTCGTGACCGTGCCGCGCGTCTGGGTGGCGCACGACATCGGCCGGTCGATCAACCCCGTGAGCGCGATGGGTCAGGTGGAGGGCGGCGTGTACATGGGGTTGGGCGAGGCGCTGATGGAAGAGATGGCCTATCGCGAGCGGACCACCGCCAAGGTCGTGCACAAGATCCCGTCGATGTTGGAGTACAAGAGCCCCACGACGTTCGAGATGTGCGACGTCGTGACCTACATCGTCGAGGACCCGGACCCCAATGGTCCGTTCGGCGCCAAGGAAGTGGGTCAGGGACCGCTGCTGCCGGTGCCCCCCGCGGTTGCGAACGCCGTGTACGACGCCGTCGGCGTACGGATCGATGAAGTGCCGATCACGCCAGAGAAGGTGCTGCGCGCGATGAAGGACAAGGCGCGCGGCAAAGAAGGCCGCTTCGGTCCCGCGAAGTTCCCCGATGTGCCATGGCCCGAGGCTATCTTCGTGCTGCCGCCCGCCGAGGGTGGTGACGGCAAGAAGAGTGACCGGCCGGTCAACCCGCCCGATCACGTTGCCGGCTGATATGCTGCGTCTGCCCATCTTCACGTACTTGCAGCCCACGACGCTGCACCAGGCCCTCAAGATGAAGGAGGAGGCCGGACCGGAGGGGATGTACGTGGCCGGCGGCACCGATCTGTATCCCAACATGAAGCGCCGTCATCAGGAGCCCAAGGTCGTCATCTCGCTGGCCGGCATCCGGGCGCTCCAGCGCGTCACGGGCGGGACCAAGGGATCGGTGTTGTCGGTGGGCGCCGGCATCACGCTCACCCGTCTCCATACCCACAAGAAGGTCGTGAAGGGGTATCCGGCGCTCGCGGAGGCGGCGCGGCTCGTGAGCACGCCGCTGCTCCGCAACATGGGGACGCTGGGCGGCAACCTGTGCCTCGACACGCGCTGCAACTACTACAATCAGTCGCACGAGTGGCGGAAGGCGATCGACTTTTGCATGAAGAAGGACGGGGCCATCTGCTGGGTCGCGCCGTCGAGCTCGCGATGCTGGGCGGTCAACTCCAGCGATACCGCCCCCGTCGTGATCGCGCTGGACGCCGAGCTGTTGCTCGTGGGACCCCGGGGCGAGCGTTCCGTCCCCGCCGCGCGGTTCTTCAACAACGACGGCATCGCCTATCTCTCCAAACAACCGGACGAGATCCTCACGGAGGTGCGGCTCCCGGAGCAGAACGGGTGGGACGCCGTGTATCACAAGTTGCGCCGGCGCGGTTCGTTCGACTTCCCGGTGCTCGGCGTGGCGGCATGGGTGCGGTGGGAGAACGATCTCGTCGCCGAGGCGCGTATCGTGCTGGGCGCCGTCGCGAGCTTCCCGTATGAGAACGAGGAAGCCAGCGCGGCGATCATCGGCTCCTCACTCGAGGACGATACGATCGAGGCCGCCGCGCTTGCCGCGTACAAACCCTCGAAACCGATGGACAACACCGATTTCGGTTTGGCCTGGCGCAAGGAGATGACGCGCGTGTATGTGCGCCGCGCCCTCGAGCAGCTACGCGGTCGTCGGCGCCGCTGACGCGCGGCACGCGGCACGCGTCAACGAGACCGCAACGCGGACTGACAGACTTCCACTCGGACGGAGATCTCCTCGCATATTCAACGGCAGGTTCGCTACGCCCCATCTCGAGCGCGCTTTTGGTTCTGGCCTGCGCCGTGGCCTTCGTGGCGGGTTGTAGTCCGAGAGCGGCATCAACGGGGCAAGTTGAATTGACGGACTTGGCGACTCGGTATGCCGCGGCCTGGAGCAGCCAGAATGCGGATAGATTGGCGTCCTTCTATGCCGTGGATGGCTCCCTTACCGTCAACGACGGTGCTCGCTCGGTCGGACGTTCAGCCATCCGAGCCACGGCTCAGGAGTTCATGACCGCGTTCCCCGACATGCAGGTCACGATGGATTCCGTGATCGACCGGCAAAGCCAGGCCGTGTTCCACTGGACGTGGACGGGGACCAATACCGGTCCGGGCGGTAGCGGCCGATCAGTGCACATTAGTGGGTACGAGGAGTGGACGCTTGGCGCTGACGGTCTCATTGCCGAGTCGAAGGGACACTACGACGAGGCAGAGTACCAGCGACAGATGTCGGGGGTCCCGCGATGATGGCCCCTGTTGCCCGACCTTTCGGCGGTTCATCACCACATCGGGCGCGATGCCGCCATCTGTTACCTGTCTTCCCGGTTCCTCATGGTGTCGTTACCTCGTCGCACTGCGGTGTCGTCCTCCAATGAGTCCGTTGGCACCTGAACGTCGTCGGCGCTATTCGCAAGGCCGTCCGCACCGACCGCAAAAAGCCTGTAGCTGCCATCCGGCAGTACCTGATACTGGTACGGTCGCACGCTGAACAGGCTCGCCGAGTGATCGACGACATTCAGCAAAGGATTGCCGGACACCGGGCGAGTCAAGATCTTGAGGTCGGGCGGGTATGAGCCCGTGCGCGAACGATGACGCTCTAGCGCCGTCGCAATGCGCCGGAGATCCTCCTGCGCCATAACGACCCGCGCAGTCGCGACCTCGGGATTGTTGTACATCACGAACATCAAAGCGGCGCTCTCCGCGAGACTCAGCAGACAGCCGCTAGCCCCGAGAATGATGGCGAGCTTGGCGCGTGGTCGGTTCGAGAGCAAACCCCAAGTGACCGCGACGGCGCCAAGGAAGAACCCGAACCCGGGAATGAATGACAACGCTGCGAAGGCTAGCAGCGGCCAAGAGCGCTTTTGTGCAGCAGTGGCTGTCATGCGATCACCACGCGACTTTACCGGCATGGCCAATGGGTTGCGAGCGCTCTTCCACGACCGTGGTGGGCCGAGGCTCGGGTACTTCTCCCCGGTGCTGTGTCACCGACGCGCGGCAGCCATGAAGCTTCGGGCCAGGACGGCCAACCATAGGGCGGACGAGAGGAGCGCTCCCAGGACCCACCACGGCCATGTCTGTACTCCGGCCTCGGCCACCCAATATGCCTTTGAGGCCGCAAATGGAGGATAGACGGCCGCCATCCAATGCCACGTCTCTGGAACAAACCATGCCGCCGAAGCGAACACCGGTACCACGCCGACTATTTTCATGTATGCAAAAGCTTCCGTCTTGTTCTCCGCGACAGTGCCGATGAACAGGGCGAACAACACTGGCGCGGGGGCTCCCGCCATGGCGATGCCGAGGAGCGATGTCCACGGCGGAAGGGTGATGGCGATGAGAGCGCTCTCCACGATTGTCAGAATGACGCACGCCACGCACAGTGCTGTGCCGAGCACGGCGAGGTGGGCTCCCAGAGAGACCGGCGATACGAGCAGCGCCTTGACCGTGCGGTCTTCGCGGCCCTCCAGCAGCAGCACGCCGCCGAGAATGCCCACGAGCAGGCCGGTGAGTTGGATGACGAAATGGCTCACCACCAGCGGGAAGTATGGACTGAGATCGAAGGCGAAGCGCCTCTCAACCTCACCCGCGATCCACGGAATCGCCCAGCGCATCGCGACGGAGATCGCGACGACGTAGATACTCATGCCCAGGAGAAACCGGTCCCGCTGAACCCGAAGGCCGTCCGTACGCAGCATTGCCAGCACCGCCGTCCCTGAAGGCATCGTTCAGCCGTCCTGTAGGGCGATGTGCCGGCGGAACCGGTGCCGCGCCCACCATCCCGCGCCGGCGAGGGACGCGGCCGATACGCCGATCGCGTACGCCCACTGCCACGGCGTGAGCGGCTCGGACGCGGCAAGCATCAGCAACACCGGGCCCTGGGTGGGGATCAGGTGCCATACCATGGGCGGCCCGACCCCCAGAACGTACAGCACGGGCAATTGCAACAACGAGCCGACCACGAGCGCGCCCGGCATAAGGAACGCGAGGACGGAGTGGTGCGACGCGACCTGCCCCAGCCCCACGAGCGTGTAGAATGCCCCCAGGAAGAAAACGCCCGTCGCGAGCGGCCAGGGAGCGAGAGGGGCGTCGGCAAATGCGACGGCGTACACGATCGTGCCTTCGAGCATGGCGAACGCCGTCAGCGTGACAACCTTGGAGGAGATATACGCGCTCGAGGTCAGAGGCGTCGTCTGCAGTGCTTGAAGAGTTCCCTGACTCTTGTCGAGCAACACGAGCGAGGCGCTGAACACGTACGTGGTGCCGCCGATGCCCAATAAATAGAATGCCGCAAGGAGCGGTCCGGCATGCTCAGCGGAGAACAGGAATCGCCCGATGAGGCCCATCAGGATCGCCACGCCCATGCCGATCGTGTACAACTTGCTCCGCGCTTGGAGCCGGACATCCAGCTTTACGGTCGCGGCGAAGAGACTCATTGCAGGGACCTGCCGGTTACCTGCACGAAGACGCTTTCCAGCGTGGCTTCCTGCGAGTGGATCGCCGAGAGCCCCGACCGTCTCAGCGCATCGCGAAACGCCGTGTTGTCGGCCAGGCCATCGAAGGAGAAGCGCTGAACGACCTCCTCGGCCGTCTCGTTCTCCCAGCGCACCTCGACTTCACGTGTTCCAAAGCGCCGCTTGAGCGCATCGGGCGTGTCAATGGTCGCAACCTGACCATCCACGATGAACGCCACGCGATCGCATACCAGCTCCGCCGTGTGCATGTCATGCGTCGTGAGGAGCGTCGTGACGCCAAGATGCTGCCGCTCACGGATGATTCGGCGGATCTCCACAGCGTTGACTGGGTCGAGCCCCGAGGTCGGCTCGTCCAAGAACCAGAGATTCGGCCGGTGCAGCATGCTGCGCGCAACGTTCAGCCGGTTTTTCATACCCTTGGAAAACTCAGCGACTGGACGATCCATGTCGCCCCCCAGACCCACCAGTTCCAGCACGTCCGCCACGGTATCCGTCTGTCCGTCGTACAGCGCCCGGAAGTACTCGAGATTCTCGCGGGCCGTCAGCTTGAGGTAATGGTTGGGAAGTTCGAAGCTCACCCCAATCGATCGGTAGTATTCCGACCCCCATCGCTCCAGCGGCCTGCCCAGCACGGTGACGGCGCCTTGCCATCCCCGCAGCACGCCGATCAGTACGCTTTGCAGCGTGGTCTTCCCCGCGCCACTGGGCCCCAGGAATCCGAACACCTCCTGCTCGTGGACCTGGAAGCTGAGTCGCTGGATCGCCGGCGACGTGCGGCCGGGGTACGTGAAGGACAGATCCCGAGCACTCAGCATGGCTCAAGGTCCCCGATCGCCATGCCACCGGCCTCGTTCAGCCGCCATGCGCCACCGGCGTCTGCCCACACGCCTCGGCCAGTGCTGATGACGCGCTCGACGCCCGCGATCGTGTCGTAGATCACACCGACGTCCGGAGCGTCGGATGAATCGGTGCATCGACGCGCACCGACGGCGAGGGCCATCGCGAGCGCCGTCGACCAGACCCGAGAAAGAAGCGGACCCTGTCGCGCACGAACCGTCCCAGTGATCGCGAACCGCTCGCTCAAGTCGGTCTCCTGATGAACGCCCCCATAGTCGAAGCTCTCACACCCGCGTAACGGTTCGGAAGTGACCCGCGAGCGACTCGCTCGCGTGTAGGTACAATGCGGAACGGATGGTGATCCCGCCACCCGTTCGAACCAACGACTTCGTTTTAGATCGTCCGCGCTCGCCGGGTCCACTTCCTCGATACTCATGAAGCCCCCCCTGGAGAGCTTACCGAGGGGGTGCGCTCGAGTTGTGAGGTTCGCGTACCTGCGGGACCGCGGTTGCCCGATGCACGCCCAGGGCGACATACTCCTACGGCGCGTCATGAGAGCCGCTCTTGTGGCGGCCATGGGTCTTCCACACCTCCATGGTTGCAACACGAGGCATGTCTTCAATAGGCCCTAGACCACACGGGAGGGTCACGTGCCTGAAACCGATTCCCCACTGAGACGCTCGATCGGCCTCTCTGGCGTCATTCGCTTTCTGATCGCGGTACTGGCCGTGATAGCCATCAGCGGGGCGTTCGCGAGTGGTCGCTATGCCTTTGGCATAGGAGGCGTGGTGTTCTTCGTGGCGGCCATTGCCCTCGGGTATCGCGGCTGGCTTGCGCGTAAGGCCACCGCTGCTGACACCACTGCGCGACCACCCACCTGAGGTGGGACGCCGTTAAACAGCGCGCCCCTATCCGGCGCGCAGTAGGGATCCTGGTGAGATCGTATTACGCTAGCAGCCATCATGGCTCAAGGAGGTCGGCATGCTGAGGTCAGTCGCGTTCACGACCGTCGTTGGGGCGCTCACGCTGATACCGCGGTTGGCGCCTGCGCAGGCGGCACCTCCCGACTCCGCTCGAGTGGAAGCGGCGCGTCGGGTTCTCCAAAGCGACTTGCGCAACTTTCTGACGGCGCAGGAGAGGTATTACGCGGACCACCGGACCTATGCGGGATCGTTGCGGGAAATGGCGAGTATCTACGCCCCTAGTCGTGGTGCGACACTCATCCTGCTGACGTCGAGCGACGGGGGTCACAGTGAAGTCGCGATTTATGAAGGGATCCCCGGCCTGGTATGCGCCACGTTCGCTGGCAGCGCGCAGCCGCCGCTTGGCAAGGGCCGTGAAGGGGAACCGGTGTGTAACGGGCCCTAGCCGCCGCGCGGCCGGTGGACCCCGCGGCGTTCCATGACGAAGCGCTCGTGGGTGAAGAATCAGTCGGAATTACTGCTGACGTCTCGGAGGGCCGTATAGCCAGGGAAACCCCGGCGTCCGTTCTCGTCACCGTCTTGGCCATCAACGCGGTCATGTTCGCGGTGGAGTCCACCACAGGTTGGCTGGCCGAGTCGACCGCCCTGTTGTCGGACTCGCTCGACATGCTGACCGACGCCGCCGTCTACGCCGTGGCACTCTACGGCGCGCATCGCGGGCGTCGCGCCCAGGCACGTGCCGCGAGCGTCGCGGGCGTGCTTCAGGGTCTGCTCGCGCTGGCGGCGATCGCGGAAGTCATCAGGCGGACGCTGATGGGGAGCGATCCCGAGCCTGCCTCCATGATCCTCGTGTCGTTCGTCGCCCTTGCGGCGAACGCCTGGTGCCTCCGCCTCGTGCGTCGTCACCGCGACGCGGGGGTGCACATGACGGCGAGCTGGATCTTCTCGCAAACCGACGTGCTCGTGAATGTGAGCGTGATCGTGGGCGGCGGTCTTGTGGCGCTGACGGACTTGACCGTGTGGGACCTGATTCTCGGCGCGGGCATCGCGGCGCTGGTGCTGTCGAGCGCGGTCCGAATCCTCGCCGCCGCACGCGCAGCTGCCCGAACTCTCGACAGCTAGTGTGCTCCCGATTACTGCGTCGTCAGCGCCGGCAGGTCGCGGTTGCCGGTTCCGCACGCTGAGGCGTAAGGACCCGCCGAGGGAACGCCCCTCCCGTGTCCGGGTCCCTATTCGTACCGCAAGGCCTCGATGGGATCGAGCGCCGCGGCCTGACGGGCCGGCCACACACCAAAGAACAACCCGACGGCCACACTGAATCCGACGGCGACGCCCACGGCCTGGGGGGTCACGATCACGCGCCAGCCGTTCAGGTTCGAGAAAAACACGGCCGCTCCCCATCCCCCGACGATCCCGACGATTCCCCCGAGGATGCAGAGCGTGAGCGCCTCGACGAGGAACTGCAGGAGCACGTTCCGGCGCGTGGCGCCAAGTGCTTTGCGGATGCCGATCTCACGCGTGCGCTGCGTGACCGAGACCAGCATGATGTTCATGATCCCGATGCCGCCCACCATGAGGCTCACCGCCGCGATACCCGCGAGGAGGTAGGTCAGCGTCTCGCCCGCTTCGGCCTGCGCGGTAAGGAACTGCGTACGGTCCTGAATGCGGAAATCGTTCGGCTGCTCCGGCCGCAACCGATGTTCGGCACGCAGAATCGTCTCGATCTCGAGCAGCACCGGCCCCATGTCGGCGGTGCTGTACATCTGGACCGTGACCTCGCTCAGACGATTGCTTCCGAACAACCGGTACTCACCCGTGCGGAACGGGATGTAAATCGTTTCGTCCGGATCGTCTCGGCCCTCCGTCCCCTTGGGTTGGAAGATCCCGATGACCTCGAACGCGATGCCGCGGATGTTGATCTCGCTGCCGAGCAACGTCGCCGCGTCCGTTTGCAGCTCGTTCGGGACATTGCTCCCCAGCACTGCCACCCGGCGGCGCCCGTAGTCGTCGCCTTGCGTGAAGAGACGGCCCACGCCGAGCTCGAGTCGCTTGACGCCGGCGAACTCCGGAGTCGTCGCGATCACGTCGATGCTCACGTTGCGATCGCCGAATTCCACTTGTAAGCGGCGATCGAGCGAGGGAACCACGGCTTTGAAACGGGTCCCGTCGCGCATGAGCGCATACGCGTCATCGCTCGTGAGACTCACCCGCTCGGCGCGCGCGACACCATGCATGTACGACTGCCCGGCGGTCACCGACAGCAGGTCCGTCCCCAGGGCCTCGAGTTGCTCCCGCACCGCCGCCTGCGCACCCGATCCCAGCGCCACCATCGTGATCACGGCCCCGACACCAATGACGATCCCCAGGGCCGTGAGAAACGATCGCAGCTTCGAGGCCCGGATCGCCGAGAAGGCGACGCGCAGGATCTCCAGGTACGTCATTACCGACTCTGATTCCCCAACGGGCCGCCGGCACGCTCGCGAGCCCACTGCTCACGACGGCGCAGGTCCTCCATCAAGCCCGCGGTCGGAAGGACGACGACCACGTCGGATTCGCTGAGCCCGCTCACGACCGCGGTGTAATCGAAGTCCGTGAGCCCCGTTTGAATCGCGACCGCGCAGGGCTCGCCCTCCTCGAGAACGAACACAATGTACGAACCGCCGAACAGACTCTGATCCCGCCCCCGATTGCCAGCGGAGCGAAACTCCCCACCGTTCGTGCCGTCGTGCGACGCCATGCCTCCGCGCGGCGGTCCATCGCCCGCCGCGGAACCAAGTTGCGCCTCGACCGCCTCCATGGTGAGCCCGAGCGCGTCCACCGCCGGACCCAGCTCCTCCCGCGTCCGCAGCGCCGCGTTGGGCACGGCCAACGTGTTGGTCACCTCGCCGATGTGTACCTCCACCTCGGCATTCATCCCCGGACGCAGCAGCGCCTCGCGATTCGAGATGCGCACGAGCACCGGGAACATGGTGACGTTCTGATCCACGATCGCCTCGGCGCCGATGCGCAGTACATGACCCTCGAACGGGCGATTGGGATAGGCCTCGACCGTGATGGAGACCGGCATCCCCGGCTGGATCATTCCGATGTCGGTTTCGTCGACCAACGCACGCACCTGCACGGTGTCCAGACTGGCCATGCGCATCAAGACCGCACCGCCACTCACGTCCCGACTGGCCGAAGCGATCACCGTGCCAACCTCGACGCTGCGACCGAGAATCACGCCGGCCGTGGCCGCCCGCACTTCCGTGTCCTCGAACGCGATCTTGGCATCCTCGAGCGCTCGGCGAGCGCTGATGAGCCGCGCGGCCGCACTTGCTTGCGCGAGGCGGGCCTGCTCGTACTCGAGATCGGTGATGGACTGCGTCTCGTGCAAGCTCTCCGCCCGCCGAAGCTGCGCCTCGGCGTTATCCAACTCGGCTCGGGCTACCACGGAGTCGGCCTCGGCCTGCATCACGGCGTTCTGCGGGATCCGCGGATCCACCCGAACCAGAAGTTGCCCCGCCCGGACGGCATCCCCCTCCTCCACCAGGACCTCGACGATTTCGCCCGAGGCCTTGGACTTGACCTCGACGGTCTTCACCGGTTCCACCAGGCCGGCCGCATTCGCCGATACCGTGATGTCGCGGCGGACCACGTCGGCAAGTGCGTACGCCTGTTCCTGGGCCTCGTCGCTCGAGCACGCAGTCATCGCGGCGAGCACCAAACCCATCGCTGCCATTCCGAACCGTATCGCTATTCGTACATCCATGTGCGGTCACAAACTCCCGTGCTGATAACACCTTACATGATCCGTCACCTGCCCGGGCCCCTGAGGTCCGGTCATTACCTTGCCTACGCAAACCCCCCGCAGATCGCTGAGAATCTGCGCCGGAAGGCCGCGTGCCGCCACTTGTCCCGGCGCGGGTCGACACGGTATCAGCCGCGGACTTCACCTGACCCACGAAACGGCACTGACACCGCCGCGCCACGCATTCATTCTTTACACAATCATAACCAACGATGAACTTGGTTCTCTCTGGTCGCCGTCCGCCTCACGGGAGAACTGAGCCGTGGCGTCAGCTCGGGAAGAGGAACTCACCGCCACCAATCACGCGCTGTAGCCGGGGAGCAGCATCGCGTGCTTGCGAGGCGTCAATTCTGGAGGATCGATGACGTTTGTAGCCATCAACCCCGCGACGGGTGTGGAACTCCGTCGATTCGACACGATTTCGACAGCGGACGCCAAGGAGGTTTTGGCGGCAGCCGACAAGGCTCACCACGAGTGGAAGAAGACCTCGCTCGCGCATCGGGCCGAGTTGCTGCGACGCCTCGCGGGACAGCTTCGGGCGAAGGCATCCGAGCTTGCGATCTCGATGGCCGAGGAGATGGGGAAGCCGCTCGCCGCCGGACGTGCCGAGGCGGAGAAATGCGCGTGGGCGTGCGACCATTATGCCGACCACGGCGCGGAGTTCCTGGCCTCGGAGACCGTCGAATCCGACGCGGCGCGCAGCTATGTCGCCTACGAACCACTGGGCGTCGTGCTCGCGATCATGCCGTGGAATTTCCCGTTCTGGCAGGCGATCCGTTGCGCGGCGCCGGCGCTCATGGCCGGAAACGCCGTGCTGCTCAAGCACGCGCCCAACGTGCCCGGGTGTGCGCTCGCCATCGAGTCGCTGTTCCGCGAGGCAGGCTTCCCTTCCGGCTTGTTCACAAACCTCTTCGTGACCGAGAAGCAGATCGCGACGCTCATCCGCCATCGGCTGGTCCGTGCCGTCACGCTCACGGGCAGCGTGCGGGCGGGGAAGGCGGTGGCCAAGCAAGCCGGCGCCAAGATCAAGAAGACCGTGCTCGAGCTCGGCGGGAGTGACCCATACGTGGTGTTCGAGGACGCGGATCCCGCTGCCGCCGCCACCGCGTGCGTCACCAGTCGACTGATCAACGCGGGTCAAAGCTGTATCGCCGCCAAGCGCCTGATCGTGGTGGACGCCGTGCGCCGGCAGTTCGAGTCACTCGTGGTGGGGCGCATGCAAGCCGCGCGCGTCGGCGACCCGTTCGATCCGACCACGGACGTGGGGCCGCAGGCGAGGGCCGATCTCCGCGACGCCGTACATCGCCAGGTGACGGAGAGCATCGCGGCCGGCGCCAGTTGCCTCGTCGGAGGCACCCTGCCGGACGGGCCGGGGTTCTTCTATCCACCCACCGTGCTCACGAATGTGCGCAAGGGCATGCCGGCCTATGACGAGGAGGTCTTCGGGCCGGTCGCCGCGATCATCCCCGTCAGGGACCGTCGCCAGGCCCTGCGGGTCGCGAACGATACGGCGTTCGGCCTGGGCGCGGCCGTGTTCACGGGTGACGTGGCGGAGGGCGAGCGGATCGCCCGCGAGGAACTCCAGGCGGGGAGCTGCTTCGTCAACGCGTTCGTGCGATCCGATCCGCGGCTACCCTTCGGTGGCGTGCGTGAGTCCGGCTACGGGCGTGAACTCGGCCGCGCCGGCATTCTCGAGTTCGTCAACGTCAAGACGGTGTACGTAGGATGAACTTGGGACCAGTCTGACGGACGGATCTTGCTATGAAGGCGGCACACTCGCGGATGGAATCATGCCGCGGCGGCATCTGTCGCCAACGCACGGCCCGTGTCGTACGTTTGACAAATCCAAGCCGCGTGCCCTTTCGGCACGCGGGGGGTGTCCGCCGCCCGGAGTACACCATGGTTGTGACCGCGGGCGCTTGGCCCAGCGCCTTCACAATCCTCCGTTGCTTGCTCTCCGTTTCCGTGTTGGCGGCCGGTGACGCGCGTTCCCAGGACGCCGACGCCGCGCGGGGGCGCGCGCTCGTGATCGACGACGTGACGGTGGTTGACGTGATCGCGGGAACCGTGATCCCCAACCGGCGCGTGATCGTTCGCGGCGACACGATCGCGGACGTGCTCTCCGCCTCGCTTCCCCTTTCGGACGATGCCGGCGTCACCATCAACGGACGGGGCCTGTACCTCATCCCGGGCCTCGTGGACCATCACGTGCATCTCAGCGCCGATATGGTGAACGACATCGAGCGGGCCGCACGGGGCGGAGTGACGATGGTGCAGGCCATGGCGGGCGACAACCGTGCCGCCGGCAATCTGGCGCGCGCCGTGATGGCCGCCGAAATCGCCGGGCCGCGGATTGCCTACGCCTCCGTGATGGCGGGACCCGATTTCTTCCGCGATCCGCGGTTTCAGAGCGCCGGGCTCGGGTTCGAGGCGGGCATGGCTCCGTGGGCGCAGGCGGTCACCAGCGAGACCGATGTTATGACGGCTGTCGCGGCCGCGCGCGGCTCGGGCGCCGAAGTGTTGAAACTGTACGCGATGATGGATGGGGATCTGGTCGCGCGCCTCACCGCCGAGGCGCATCGCCAAGGGATGCGCGTCGTGGCTCACGCTACGGTCTTCCCCGCCACACCGACCGAACTCGTCCGTGCGGGAGTCGACGTGCTGACGCACGCACCGTACCTGTCATGGCAAGGAACCGCGGCGATCGGAGCTGACGACGCGTGGGAACGACAAAACGGCCCGTACACGCAAGTTGATCCCGATGGGCCGGAAATCCGAGCGGTGATGCGCACGATGGCCGCTGGAGGGATGTACCTCGAGCCCACGCTTTGGGTCTTCCAGCGCGGCACTCCCGACAGCGTTCTGATCGCGTGGTCCGAAGCGGTGACGCGTGTGGCGGCCACCGCGGGCGTCGCCATCCTCGCCGGCACCGACGGGCTCATCGATCGGGACGCGCGCGCCCTGCCCAACATTCATCGGGAGATGGCGGCACTCGTCGCGGCCGGCCTCTCCCCCGTGGAGGCGCTCAGGGCGGCCACGGTGACGCCGGCCCGCGCCATGGGAAGAGCACGAAACCACGGGGCAATCGCGCCCGGGTTCGTCGCGGACCTCATATTGTTGTCGGCGAATCCTCTCGAGAGTATCGCCGCCACGACCCAGATTGCCTGGGTGATCCTGCGGGGCCGACTCCTGGATCGATCAGCCGGGCGGGGTCGATGATGGTGTGTTCGAGTACTGGAAGCTCGACATTTCCCCCAATGCGTGAGCGGGCGGGGAGACGGGCATGTCCCTGAAACTCCGTCTCGCTGGAAAGATCCTCGTCATCTTCGCCGTGAACCTGCCGTGGCGCGCGTCCTCCACAACGCGCAGCTTTGACCATCGGCCGCACATGTAGTGCCTCCGCAGCCGCAATCGACAATGCTCAGCCTGAAGGAGCCTCCCATGTACCTCGTTCGCGACATTCTGCATTGCAAGCCCGGAAAAGTCGGTGAAATGGTGAAGCGGTTCAAGCGGGTCGTCCCGGTGATGCAACGCCTGAAACTCAAACCGTTCCGCATCAGCACGGACGCGGGTGGCGAGCGATTCTGGACGGTGGTCCTGGAGTTCGAGGTGGAGTCGATGGGCGATTTTGCCGCGATCGAGAGCAAGATCATGAGCGACGAGGAGATGGGTCAGATCATGGCCGGATATCACGACCTGGTCCTCGGCGGACGTCGAGAGTACTTCAAGATCGAGGCCTAACGGCTGAAACGTTCGCGCAGCGTAATGTCGACAAAGTCTCCAGTGCCGATTGGCCGCCATGGGTGGGTGCGACATGGGCTGCTGTGTGTTTTCGCCTTGCTCGTCGCGGCCTGCGGCGCGGGCAGCCCGCTCCTCCGTCCCACGCCGGACCGCCTGGCCGCCGTCGCCCCTGATTCCTTCCTGGTGGACATCGAGACGAGTGCGGGCGCCTTCGAGATCGTGATGCATCGTGCCTGGTCACCACTGGCGGTGGACCGCGTGTTCTATCTGATGCGTCACAACTTCTACGCCGGTGCACGATTTTACCGAGTGGTCGACGGCTTCGTGGCGCAGTTTGGTTTCAGTGGGCGGCCGGCGGTGGACTCGATATGGGGCGAATTGCGCCTCGACGACGAGCCCGTGCGTCCGAGCAATGAGCGGGGCGCCGTGTCGTTCGCACGTGGCGGGGCACGTACGCGCTCATACACGCTGTTCATCAACCTTGCCGACAACCCGCGACTCGACACACTCTCCGTCGGCGGCGTCGTGGGATACCCACCGATCGGTCGCGTGCGGACCGGGATGGAAGCCGTGGACTCGCTCTACAGTGAATACGGCAATCAGCCGCGACAGGACTCGATTGCGCGGGTCGGGAACGACTACCTCGTACGACACTTTCCGCTGCTGGATTCCATCGTTCGCACGAGCGTCCGATTGCCGGAGTGAAACTCGTTGACCTCGGAGGGACCAAAGATGCGAGCAAAACGATCGGCGCACGACGAGTTGCAGACGATCCCCGCGATCGGCCCGAGCCTGGCGCGGGACCTCCGCGCGCTCGGTGTCAACCGCATCGCGGATCTGAAACGTCGAAGCCCTGAGCGTATGTACCTCGCGCTCAGCCGCCTGCGCGGAGAGCGGCAGGACCCCTGTGTGCTCTACAGCTTCCGATGCGCGGTCTATTACGCCCGAACGCCCCGACCCTCGCCACGGTTGCTCAAATGGTGGAACTGGAAGAACCGGAAGCTGGCCTAGTCGTGTCCCGGGAGTTCGTTGTCTGGATCGCGAGCCCCGGTGGGTCCCGCAGGGAGCGTTCGGACCGGCGGTCTCGGCGTCGCACCAGGCCAACAGGCTTCGACTCCAGGCTTGGTGGAGCGTCGAGTCCGCCGGTACGGCAGCGACCGAAGGGATCCGCCGGGACTCGTCTGCTGCGAAACATTTCTGGGATGCGACACCAGGCTGGAACGGCCGCCCTTGCAACGCGATCATGATTGCGACCACCCATCGATCCGACATCGGGGGATCCTCGCCAAACGGCATGACAACGGTGGAGACTTCTGGGCCACGAAGGACGGCCGGCTGTACGTCGGTAACCCCTTCAGTACGCTCAGCTCGTTGTTGATGCTCTACGAGCTCGGGGTGCGGGTCTCGCACGAAGCCGTTCGCGGGGGCGTCGCGCTCGTGTGGAAGGCGTCGCGTGACGACGGCCGCATCCGCCTGGCGCCGAAGGCACCGCTTTATCCCTGCTACTCCGCCGAGGCTGCCCGCGTGCTTGGTCGCTTTGGATTCGCGCCGGACCAGCGCTTTCAGCGGACCATCGCGTCATTGCTCGAAAGCGCACACGAGTCGGGAGGTTGGCGTTGCAATTTCACGAAGTTCGGCAAGGGACCTGAAACACGGTGCGCCAACCCTGGAGCGACACTGTACGTGCTCGACGCGTTGCGGTTTACGGAGCATGTCAAAGGAGGCGGGGAAACCGATCGCGCAGTGGAGTCGCTGCTGGATCACTGGGACGTGCGCCGGCCGATCGGTCCGTGTCACTACGGCATCGGAAGTCTGTTCATGCAGGTGGAGTACCCGTTTCTCAGGTACAACCTCTTCTTCTACGTGTATGTACTCTCGTTCTACGCGCGGGCGCGAGGCGATGCCCGATTTCACGACGCACTCGCGACGCTGCAAACGAAACTCGATGTATCGGGCAATATCGTGGTCGAGCGACCGCATCGCGGTTTGGGGAATCTTGGGTTCTGCGCGAGGGGGCGGCCGTCCCGGCTTGCGACCGCTCGATATCGCGAGATCTTGAAGAACCTCTGACCAACTCCGACAAAGGGTCCTCCATGTATCGATTCGTTCGAGCCGCGACCGTTCTCACCGTGTCGACAATCGCGTGCACGTCCGCGGCGGGCGCGCAGTACCGGCTGGACTCGCTGCTGACGCGCGCCGAGTACACGGACTACATCGAAACCAGTCGATACGACGACGTGATGCGTTTCGTGCGGGCCGTGGCCGACGCATCGCCACGCATTCACCACACGACGTTCGGATACTCGTTCGAGGGCCGGGCGCTCCCGCTTGTGGTCGTCGGCGACGTTGCCAGTGCGGCTGCGAGCGACGTGCGTGCCACCGGAAAGACGCGGGTATTCATCCAGGCCAACATCCACGCGGGTGAGGTATGCGGCAAGGAGGCCATGTTGATGATGCTGCGCGACGTGGCGCGGGGCGCGCACGGCGCCTGGTTGGATTCGCTGGTCCTGCTCATCGCGCCGATCTACAACGCGGACGGCAACGAGCGGGTACGACTCACGAATCGGCGTGGACAGCACGGCCCGACGGGAGGAATGGGCCAGCGACCGAACGCCCAGGACTACGATCTCAATCGGGACCACATGAAGCTCGACAGCCCGGAAGCGTGGGCACTCGTCGCCTTGATGAACGCATATGACCCACACGTGACCCTGGACTTGCACACGACCAACGGCACGCGGCACGCGTACCACATCACCTACTCGCCCCCGCTGCATCCGAACACCGACCCCCGCATCGATCGCTTTCTGCGAACCGAGTGGCTCCCCGCCGCCCGGGAGCACCTCCACGCTACGGAGGGATGGGAGGCGTTCTACTACGGCAACGCCACCGGGAATCCCCGCGACGGCGTGCAGCAATGGCGCACCTTCGACCACCGTCCGCGGTTCAACAACAACTATGTCGGGCTGCGCAATCGGTTCGCCATTCTGAGCGAGGCATACGCGTACGCCACATTCGAGGAGCGGGTGACCGCCACGCTGCGGTTTGTGGAAGGCGCCGTCGACTTCGCCGCCGCGCATGCCGGTCGCATCCGCCACATCACCGAAGAGGTGGATCGCACGCCACTAGGCGGGCAGTCGCTCGCCGTGACGGCCGCCCCGACCTCGACCGGATTCCTAGAAATTCTCATGGGCGAGGTGGCGGTGGAGCGGAACCCGTATTCCGGCGCCCCGATGCTGCGGCGTCGCGACGTGGTCAACCGCGTCTCGATGGAGGACTACGGGACGTTTGCCGCCGGCGAGACCGCCCGGGTCCCCGCCCGGTACTATGTGCCCGCGGAGTTGACCGGCGTCCTCGACAAGCTGCGGGACCACGGGATCACAACCACCCGCCTCACCGACGACCGGCAGGAACAGGTCGAGGAGTTCGCCATCACATCGAGCACGGCGGCGGAGCGCGAGTTTCAACAGCACCACGAGCGCACGTTGGAAGGCGCGTATCGCTCGATTGCCATGACGATCCCCCGCGGCTGGTATGTTGTCTCGACCGATCAACCCCTTGCCCGTCTCATCTTCACGCTCCTCGAGCCACGATCGGACGACGGCCTCACCAACTGGAACGTCCTCGATCGGGCACTGGAGGGCGCCACCATCTATCCTGTCCGACGCAGCGTGGACTGATGGGAGCGAGCCGGACTACACGATCCGGCGACGCACGGGATCCCATTCGACGCGCCGGCCCTCCATGAACGATCGGGTGGCCATGTGGCACGTGATCGCTTCTTCGAACCCTCGTTCGATGTTGCAGCTCGGCACGCCCCCCTCGCGGATGCAGTCGAGCCAGTCTTTCACCAACAGGTGATACGCCGACACGCGACGGCCGCCACGATAGGTGTACAACAATCCCCGACTGGTGAAGTACTGCTCGGTGGCCGACGTCACGGCATCGATGCCGCGAAACCCGTCGCGATACGTGAACATCGGCCGGGACGGATCGATGATCCCAGCCTTGATCTTGTCAGCGTACCGTGTGGAATCGCTGTCGGCCGACACCGTCAAGGTGCTGCTGACCTGCATCGTGCCGTCGTGTCCCATGAACTTCAGCCCTCGGTTGGCCCCGTTGGCGAGCGTGGCGCTGTAGACCACCGTCATGTCGCGCTCCGGGTACTCATACGCCACTTGGAACACGTCGGGCACATCACGGCCGTCTTTGAAGTAGTAGATCCCGCCCGAGGCGACGGCCGAGTGGGGGATTCCGCAGCGCAGCACCTGGTTGACCGCGTCGTACTCATGAGACAGCAGGTCGCCGGCCAAGCCCGTTCCGTAGTCGTACCAGCAACGCCAGCGGAAGAAGCGCTCGGGGCTGAACCCCATTCTGTGCGGGGCCGGTTCTTGAAATTGTTCCCAGTCGATGGTGTCGGGATTGCCGTCCTCGTGAATCTCCCACACCCATGCGCCCCAGGTCGTGTTTCGGTTAGTGGTCGCCTCCACGAGCGTCACCGGACCAAGGATGTTGGCATCGATGACCTCGCGCGCCTTGTTGTGGCTCTCCGATTGCCGGTTTTGATGCCCCAACTGAAACACGATGTCCGAGTTCGTGACGCTGTCGTACACCGCCAGCGCCTCGTCTTCGGTGCGGGTCATGCACTTCTCGCAATAGACGTGGCGCCCGGCCCGCACCGCGTCCATCGTCATCCTGGCGTGCCAGTGATCGGGCGTGGCGATGATGACGGCATCGACGTCATCGCTTTCCAGGAGGTCCATATACCGCCGGTAGCGCGTCGCCGGAGGCTGAGACGGTCCGCCGCCCGCGGGCGTCGCCGTCTGCGAGGCGGCGATGGCACGCGCAGCACGCACGTCGAACACGTCGCAGACCGCCGTGACCGCGACGTTGAGATCCTCCTGATTCAAGTAGGTCTCGAGACTCTTGTTGCCCGGGTCGCGGCGGGCCGCCTCACGCTGGTCCTCGATCCAGTCCGGATGGGCATAGCCGGCGTGGCGAATCAGCGACTCCCCCTCGCCGCCGAAACCGATGATCCCGAGGCGGATGCGCCGGCTGGGCGGCCGTGAGATCAGATCGGGAATGACGGCGGGGCCGGTTTCCCGCACCCCGAGCTCCGACAGGATGGCACGCTCGATCCGCTCGTCCCGCGCCCTCTTGCGGAAAAAGTTGTAGAGGAACACTCCCACGATGGGCAATGACGCCAACGTCTTGAACCAACCCCGTCGGCTCATGCTGTCCCATCCTGAATCGCTGGTTGGTCGCTCTGACATGATCATCTCCTCACGCCGGCGCGTGAACCGAAGCGTCCGTCGATCGATGGCGCAGCGCAAACCACAGGCGGTCCAACCCGTAGAGGCGCCGAGTCGGGAACATCACGAGAACCAGAAGCGCGACGCCCTCGATCAGGACCTTGTTCACCATCAGGTAGCTCCCTTCGGACGGCATGGCATAGCTGAGCCCCACGAACGGCGGCGCGGCGACGTAGTACAGCGCGAGGGCCGTGATTCCGGCAATGGCGGCGTACCGCGTCAGCAGCCCCAGCACGAGTCCGACCCCGATCGCGACGAGGCCCCACGAATTGAGGAAGTCCACCACCACGAGCGCCGCCGGTGACGCGGCCAGGCGAACGAAGACGCCCTTGAACCACCACTGCGATTCCGCGAGATACGCGGCAGCCGTCCAATGCGAGCTCGTCACCTTGGCCAGACCCTCGAACAGGAAGTGCCACCCGATGAGGACCTGGAGGACAACCAACACGACCGATTGCGACCTGGTGTAGGAATCAGCTGGTGCGGTCATGGTCTTCCACTCTTTCTCGTTGTATCGGCGTCATGCGCGGCCAGCGACGCGACGTCATGAGGGCGCCCTGCCGATCGATCACCAGGCAGGCGCAGCCCCGAAGCCGGTCGATCAGCGTCAGCGCCCGGCGGGGGCCAACCACGAACGCCCCCGTGGCCAGCGCATCCGCCGCGAGTGCGGTGGGCGCGATCACCGTGACGCTACGGCAGTGGCGAGGGGATGCCGCTTCGGCCCGGTTGACGATGTGATGAGTGAGCCCTGTGTCCCCGATGGGGCGGGCATAGTCGCCCGACGTGGCGACGGCTCCCCCCGTGAGGTCCAACGCCTCTGGGAGACATCGGTCGCCGGCCGGATCTCGCACACCGACCCTCCAGGGAACCCCGCGCTCGTTGCGTCCGGCGAGACGGATGTCCCCTCCGGCGTCGATCAAGAAGTTCTTGATGCCGTGACGGCGAAGCGTCGCCGCCATCACGTCCACTATGGCTCCCTTTGCAACGCCATCGAGCGTGATCTGCATGCCGGCCCGTGTGGACGACAGGCGCTCACCCTCGACGACCAGGTACTCCTGACCGATGAGCTCGCGGACCTCGCGGATCTCCCGGAGCGTCGGGAGCCGCGGGGTTGGGGAGCCGGCCGCGGAGCGCAGCAGCTCGAGGAGCGGCGCAACTGTGATGTCGAAGCCACCGCCGGTCAAACGGTGGAACGCCCGGGAACGGAGCACCAGATCCTTGAGCGGCCGTGGCGTGGCATCGAGCCGCCCAGTTTGATTGAAGTGCGAGAGCACCGAGGACGCGTCGTGGCGATCGAACATCGCGACGTACCGCCGCATGGCTTCGAGCGCGGCCAACGCAGACGATTCAGCCCGTGACCGCGACTTGGTGACCACCGTGATGGCGACGCGCGTGCCCATGGCGGATGCGGTTACGGCCCCGCGGAACCCGCGCGGGTCCGCTCGCTCGACCTCCACGACCGGCGCGGCACGCTCCAGTTGGAATCCGAGGTGCTCGAGCGCCGCCTGTTGCCGCTCCGCAATCGTCGCTACCACCAGTCCCACCTAAACGCGGGTCGGGTATGACCCGAGGGATGCCGACCCATCGACCCCGGACGGGCGCAATGCGCGCCAGGTATGCATCTTCACCTACGAATCCTGAAGCCGGGCTGAAGACGGGCTGAAGGCCACTGCTAACGACCTAGCGCGAGGTACACGATGAGCGCGTGCCGACTCCTCTCAATCCTAGCCGCGATATCCTGCGCGGCGGCTCCGAGTCTCCACGCCCAGTCGGGCCGACTCGTGATCCTCGTGCGGCATGCGGAGGCGGCCGGTGAGCCCCGGAGCGATCCACCACTCACGGCGCAGGGCGCCGAGCGGGCTGAGGCGCTCGCCGCGACGCTCCGCGACGCTGGCGTGGAGGCCGTGATCGTGAGTTCCCTCGCGCGGACGAGGCTCACGGCAGAGCCCCTGCTGCGGGACCGCGACTTGCGGCCCATCGAGATTGACGTGGCGGGCGGGATCGAGGCGCACGTGCGCGCGGTGGCGTCCGCCGCGCTGGCCGTCCCTGACGGTCAAACCGTTCTGGTCGTGGGACACAGCAATACCGTCCCCGCCATCATCACGGCCCTCGGAGGCCCGGACATGCCCGAACTGTGTCACAACCAGTTCGGCAATCTGTTCATCGTGCGCATCCGCTCCCCGGCGTCCCTCGAGTTGATTCGAGCCCACTATGGCGTCGCCGACGCCGCAAGCGCGGCCGAATGCGAGGCACCCCGAGGGGGGTCGAGCCCGGACATGGTCGTGGAACCCACGCCGTTCAGGGTGCGAGGACGACCCTCGCCGGGGCCTCGCGGCATCGCGGACGAGGACGGCCCCGAGAACCGTCGCGCGGGAGGAACTTGCCCAAACGCGGCGGACGTTCAAGACTAGATGCATGATGACGCTCCGCATCCGGCGCGCTTGGGCCACCTTCACGACGAAGCGCGTACCGACGGAGACCTTGTGGCTCGTGTTAGCGGTACTGTTGATCGTCGCGTTCGTCGTGGTCGTCGTGGCAGTTCCGATTAGCCACCGCTAGCACCACACCAGATGGTCTCGCCGCATCCGGTCGGGTCTACGCGGGGCACGTACACCCGCCGGGGATGGCACGAACAGGCACCCAAACGGCGTTACTGACGTTCGCTTGTCAACGCTCTATCTTCTGCGCTAATTCCTCGGCGCAGCCAGCGTGCTGTCGAACCGGATCGGACACTCCACCGCGAAGGTGCCAATGGCCGGCTTGAGCGGATGACCGCTGCCTCCAAAGAACCCAGACCCAGCGGACGTCGGCTCCTCGTGCTCACCCTCACGGCAATCGGGGTGGTGTACGGGGACATCGGCACGAGTCCGATCTACGCCGTCCGGGAGGCGCTTCATTTGGCCCACGGTGTGAGCGCCGAGGCGGCCAACGTGCTCGGCACGCTGTCGCTGATCTTCTGGTCCCTCATCATCGTGATTTCGGTGAAGTACCTCTTTTTCGTGATGCGCGCGGACAACCGCGGCGAGGGAGGCGTCATGGCGCTCACGGCGCTCGTGACACCCGGTTCGGCGGTGATCACGAGCCGCCGTAAGGCACTCGTGCTCGCCGGACTCTTCGGAGCCGCCCTCTTCTACGGGGACAGCATGATCACCCCGGCGATTTCCGTTCTGAGTGCGGTCGAGGGGTTGAGTGTGGCGACTCCCTTCTTCAACCCCTATGTGCTTCCCATCACCATCGTCATTCTGGTTTTGCTGTTCAGCACACAGCGGCACGGCACCGAGCGCATCGGCTCGGTATTCGGCCCGGTCATGCTGGTATGGTTCCTGACGCTCGCCGTTCTCGGGATCACGCAGATCGTTCGTCACCCCGGCGTACTCATCGCTCTGAGCCCTCACCACGCATTCACGTTCTTCCAGCGCAACGGTGCGGGGGGGTTCCTGGTTCTCGGGTCCGTCTTCCTGGTCGTGACCGGAGGAGAAGCGCTGTACGCCGACATGGGACATTTCGGGCGGCGCGCCATCCGGTTGGGCTGGTTCGCTGTCGCGCTGCCCGCGCTCCTGCTGAACTACTTCGGCCAAGGAGCACTGATCATCGCGCGACCGGAAACGCTCGAGCAACCCTTCTTTCTCATGGCCCCCCGGTGGGCGCTCTACCCGCTCGTCGGATTGACCACCGCGGCCACCATCATCGCGTCGCAGGCGGTCATCTCAGGCGCGTTCTCGCTGACCCGCCAGGCGGTGCAGCTCGGCTACTTGCCGAGACTCCGTGTTCTCCACACGTCGGCCAAGCAGCGCGGGCAGATCTACATGCCGGTCGTGAACTGGCTTCTGATGGTCGCATGCGTCGGCTTGGTTCTCGGGTTCCGCTCGAGCGGCGACCTCGCGGCGGCCTACGGCGTCGCGGTCACCACCCACATGGTCTTCACCACGCTGCTCTTCGCCGTGGTGGCGCTGCGGCGTTGGGGCTGGCACCCGACAATGATCGTCCCGCTTATTGCGGTGTTCCTCGCCGTGGACCTCGGTTTCTGGGGCGCCAACCTCACCAAAGTTCCGCAAGGAGGCTGGTTTCCGCTCATGATCGCGGGTGTGGTGTTCGTGGTGATGACCACCTGGAAGACGGGCCGCGAGCTACTCTCAGCACGCATGGCCGATCGCATCATGCCGACCCAGCTGTTCGTGGACAACATGCGCAACAGCCCCCCGCACCGCGTGCAGGGTACGGCCGTGTTCATGACGTCGTCGGCCGTCGGCACGCCACCGGCGTTGTTGCACAATCTCAAGCACAATTGGGTGCTCCACGAACGCGTCGTCTTTCTCACGATCAAGACGCGGGATATCCCCTATGTGGATGAAGAGGAACGCTTCCACCTGGAGGAGTTGGGGCTCAACATGTATCAGTTGGAGATCCAGGTGGGCTTCGCCGAGGCCGTCGAGGTACCAGCCCTGCTCTCGCGAGTCGAGGTGCCCGGTGGTCCGTTCCACCCGCTCAAGACCAGCTACTTCCTTGGACGCGAGCGCGTGATCTCTACGGCCAAACCCGGAATGGCTCGCTGGCGGGAGCATCTGTTCTCCCTCATGACACGCAATGCGCTCGAGGCGACGGCCTACTACGAGCTGCCGTCCAACCGGGTCGTGGAACTCGGTATGCAGGTGGAGATCTAGCAGCCGCGCCGGGTGCAGCAGCAACTTGTCTTCCCCTCCCACGGAGTCCAACCATGCTGATGCTCATCATGCGCCTGCTACACGTGACCTTCGGTGCGTTCTGGGTGGGCGCCATCTTCTTTGTCGTCCTGTTCCTGGAACCCAGCGTGCGCCAGGCCGGCCCGAACGGTGCGCCCGTGATGCGCGGAATCATGCAACGGCGCTATCTCGACGTCATGCCCGCGGTGGCACTCGTCACCCTGCTTTCGGGGCTTTGGCTCGTGTGGCGCGACTCGGCCGGGTTTCAGTCCGAGTGGTTCTCATCGCCCTTCGGAATGACGTTGAGCATCGGCATGACCGCGGCGATCGCCGCCTTCGCGATCGGGGTCTCCGCCATGCGACCGGCCGCGATGCAGATGGGTCACAAGGCGATGGCAATGCAGCAGGAGACCGACGATACACAGCGTGGTGCGCTCGCCGCCGAGATGAGCAACCTCCAGGCGCGGGTCCGCGCCGCCGGTCGGTGGGTCGCCGGTCTGCTCTCGATCGCGGTCGCGGCGATGGCGATCGCGCGGTACGTCTGAGGACGGTATCGACGGCTAGGTGGCCGCCTTCAGTGCCGCTTCCGCCTGCCACAGGTGGCGGCGCTGGTGGGTCGCGAGGATGCGGAAGCCCGAGTACACGCTGTACGTGACCCGGGTGGAGAACGCGGAGGTCATGCGAAGGCGCGCGATATCCACCGTGGCGCACGCCTCGAGGCACGCGATCAACGCGTCTTGCTGACCATCGAAATCCGCCAGCACGTCGTCGATCGGGCCCACGTCACGGGGTTCGAACGCCGGTGGCGTCTTCGCCTTGATTCGTGACGGCGGTTCCAGCACCCAGCACAGCAGCCATCCGAAAAAGCTGTGCCTGGGCCGCCAGGCGTCGGGGAGCCTCGGCACACGGCGGGCGGCCAGCGCGATCTCGATGTTCGGCAGCGTCATTTTTGTCGTCTGCGTCAGATGCCAGATGCACTCCGCCGCCGACCAGCCTCCCAACGGCGGTCGAACGGCAAGACGTTCCCCCACCCCGTCTGCCAGCGCATGCACCCGCGCGCGCGCGGCCTCGAGTTCGTCTCGAATTTGCACCAACGGCGCGGGAAGGTCGTTCACGTCTTCGCTCTCACAGCACCAGGGTTGCCGCCACTCTCGAGGTGGACCACCGCGAGCAACGCCGTGACACCGCCTCGACGACCAGACAATGTATGCACCTTGATGCGCCTCGGGGCCAGGACCTTACGCCGCTCCGTGCCGGCACGCACATTCGCCAGGATCGCTCATTCCCATGGGGGTGGACATGTCCAAGTACCTGACCGAGTTCATCGGCACATTCTTCCTGGTCCTCACCGTCGGGCTCGTCGTGGTCGGAGGCATCTCCATGGCACCGCTGGCCATCGGGTCGTCGCTCATGATTATGGTGTACGCAGGCGGGCACGTCTCGGGCGCGCACTACAACCCCGCCGTGAGCCTGGCCGTTCTGCTGAGGGGCAAACTGGACTCGAAGGACCTCCTGCCATATTGGATGTCACAGCTCGCGGGCGCTCTCGTCGCCGCGGTGATCGTGCGGGCGATTACCGGGCAAACGTTCGCTCCGACGCCGGCTGCGGAAGCATCGACGCTCGCTGCCCTGCTGATTGAAGTGCTGTATACGTTCGCGCTCGCCCTGGTGGTACTGCAGGTCGCCACGGCCAAAGCGACGGCAGGCAACTCGTACTACGGGCTCGCGATTGGATTCACGCTTGCCACCGCCGTCTTTGCCGGCGGATCGGTTTCCGGCGGCGCCTTCAATCCCGCCGTGGGAACCGGCCCGACCGTGATCCACGCGCTCATGGGCGACGGCGGCTGGGGCGGTCTCTGGCTCTATCTCATCGGCCCTTTGATGGGTGGAGCTCTTGCCGCGGCGGTGTTCAAGGCGCAAGGTACCGAGTGAGGGGGCGCCGGTGAGCGAAGCCGAACGATGAGTGATTCGGAGTGGGTCGTCGTAGCCAACTATGGTGATTCGGTGGAAGCGGACCTCGCCGCAGGCCGTCTCGAGTCCTGCGGGATTCCTGCACGCGTCGATCGCCACGACGCCGTCGGAATCTTCGGACCGGGCCACAGCGGGATGAGCGTGCGGGGGGTGGATGTGCGCGTGCCGGCCGACCGGCTCCAGGCGGCTCGCGAAGCCCTCGATCTGACCGAGTAGCCGCTCCCCCGGACATGAGTTCGCTTCCGCGAGTCCCCGAGCGGACGGATCGCGCGATTGCGCAGCTGGTCGAGAGACTTCGCGCGCTACCCACCAGATCGGTTCCACGACTCCGCACCGCACGCCGCTGGTTGTCACACGAACTCAGCGGAGCACCAGCCAGCACGATCTATGCGCTGGCAGGAGCCCTGGGAAGCGACCCCACGCTGCGATGGGTCGGATTCGAGCTGGTGCGATATCATCGAGAAGCGTTCGGCTCGCTCGACGCCCCGACGCTCGCGGCGCTCGGCGACGGAATGAGCCACTGGGGGACCGTGGACGCGTTCGCCCGCATCCTGGCCGGACCCTGCTGGGTCCGGCGGAACATCGCCGATGGCGTTGTCCATGAGTGGGCACGATCCCCGGACCGTTGGTGGCGCCGCGCGGCACTGGTGAGCACCGTCGCACTCAACACGCTATCCGATGGGGGCCAGGGCGACCCCCGCCGGACGTTGTCCGTGTGCTCTCTGCTGGTGGGCGATCGGGACGGAATGGTCGTCAAGGCGCTTTCCTGGTCCCTGCGGTCGCTCGCTGCCCGAGACCCCGGATCGGCCGACGCGTTCGTCAAGCGACACCACGATGCCCTTGCCGCGCGAGTACGCCGGGAGGTGCGCCGCAAGTTGACCACAGGCCGCAAGTCGGGCTAGCCTCGCGTCCCAGCGGGTTGCTTCGCCCTACCCCGTCGAGCCAAACCCGCCGCGCCCCCGGGCGGGATCCGCGTCGTCCCCAACGGCGATCGTCGGGAATTCCACCCGCACGAACAGGGCTTGAGCGACGCGGGTACCGGCATCCAACGTCACCGGGGTGTCACGCAGATTGTGCACGATGATACCGATCGGGTCGCTGTAGTCGGCGTCGATGAGTCCCGGGGAGTTGGGCAGGATGAGGCCGTACTTGATTGACAGGCTGGAGCGGGGAAGCACAAGCATGGCGATGCCGCCGCTGGCGTCGTGGGGTAGGTCGCGCGCTAGGCGGAGGCCACACGGCAGCACGCGGGTTTCACGCCCGCCAATCGTCTCCTGGCGTACCGTCGCCAGATCGTGACCGAACGATCCGCGGGTGGCCCTGGCCGGAACCTGGACGCCCGGAACCTGCTGAAAGAAGACCGTGGTCATGCGCTCCTCGGATCGAGAGATGGACGGACGGCGTCGGATGGCGGGAACGTATCGTCCGGGCGATTCGGGGCAAAGTGCCGTTGTGCCCCCCGGAACTCGGGCTGGCGGCGCGGGGCATACTGCTTCTATTTTGACATGTTGAGGTGCTTGGGGGGACCCCATGGTGTACACGGTCCTGGTCGTCGACGACGACGAAGTCACTCGCAAGACCTATGGCGAGGTGCTGGCCGCAAAAGGGTACGAGGTGTCCTACGCCAAGGATGGGGAGCTCGCGGTGGGACTATACCAGCAGCGTCCCTACTCGGTGGTGATCGTCGATCTGGTCATGCCCAAGAAGAACGGCTTCCAGGTCATTGAGGACATTCGCAAGATGGACCACAACGCCCGTATCATCGCCATCACCGGCAAGAGTCCCGAACACCTGTATCTGGCGGAGGAAAAAGGCGCTAACAAGGTGCTCGTCAAGCCGGTCCGGCCCCTCGAGCTTCTGCAGGTTGTGAACGATGTCCGCCGCATGACCCGTGGATGGGACGACATCAAGAAGTTCGACTTCCGCTAGGACATCCTCCGGCCGAACACCGTCTCGATCGGATGCCGAACCGACTCCGGCTCATCCACTGGAACTCGCCCACCGCCCGGACGGCCGCAAAACAGCTCCGCGCGGTCGGGTTTGTCGTCAATGACCGAGCACTCAACTCCGGTGCGGATTCGAGGGCGCTGCGGCGGACCCCGCCGGACGCGATGGTCATCGACCTCGCCAAGGGCTTCTCGAGCGGCCGCGACGTCGCGCTGGCGCTCCGCCAGGCGTCGAGCACGCGTCATGTACCAATCGTTTTCGTCGGTGGCGAGCCGGCCAAGGTCCGGCGGCTGAAGCGGCTGCTTCCGGACGCGACGTACGCCACATGGCGCGGCATCCGGAGTGCGATCGGCCGCGCGCTGGCGCAGCCCGTTGCTCAACCCAGCGTTCCCGGCCAGATGGCGGGCTATTCCGGCACCCCGCTCCCGATGAAGTTGGGGATCAAGCCGGGACTGACCGTCGCACTTATCGGCGCCCCGGCAGAGTTCATCGGGACCCTCGGCCCCTTGCCGGACGGGGTGCGGCTGGTGAAGCGTGCGAGCCCGTCCGCGCAGCTCGTCCTCTGGTTCGTGAAGCGGCGGCGTGACCTGGAGCAGAAGATCGTGCGGATGAGTGCCGCGTTCGCCCAAGGCGGCGGGATGTGGATCGCCTGGCCCAAACAGGCATCCGGAACGCCCACAGACGTGACCCAACACCACGTTCGGCGGGCCGGGCTACGGCAGGGGCTGGTCGATTACAAGGTCGCGGCCATCGACTCCACGTGGTCGGGACTCAAGTTCGCCCGCAAGCGCTCCTGACCGGAATCTCGTGAGTTCATCGTCCCCTGCACAGACCGCCACTTCTTCGTACCTTCAGGACTCCGAGGATCTGCCTCTGCCGGTTGACTATGTTTGGGCCTGCGCCGGAGGATAAGACTGCCGAGGTCGAAGAGGTGGAGGCCTCCGGACCGAACTGATGTCGCCTTATCACGTCAATGTGGTCATCCATTTGCTCGCCGCGATGCTCTGGCTCGGCGGTATGTTCTTCTTCGCCGCC
The DNA here is from genome assembly GCA_036397755.1 of Gemmatimonadales bacterium. Lineage (GTDB taxonomy): Bacteria > Gemmatimonadota > Gemmatimonadetes > Gemmatimonadales > GWC2-71-9 > CAMYLY01. Next base: position 40,479 of record DASWII010000035.1, read on the forward strand.
GTGGGCGCACCGGTGTTGCGATCCATCGAGCCACCGGAGCTCCGGCAAGCGTTGTTTGAGCGCCTTGGCCGCCGGTTCCGGTCCATCGGCTGGGCGGCCGTCGGCGTGCTCCTGATGACGGGCGTGTTAAATCTGCAGTTCCGTGGTCTGCTCGAATCCGCAACGCTCTTACGGGCGGAATTCTGGGGTACCACGTACGGGCGCTTCCTGGCCCTCAAGTTGACGTGTGTCGTGCTCATGATCGTGCTGGGGGCGGTGCACGACTTCGTACTCGGGCCGGCCGCGTCGCGCGCGGCACCGGGCACCCCACAGGCCGCCGCGCTGCGGCACCGATCGGCTTGGATTGCCCGGATCAACGCCGTCGTTGGACTCATTCTCATCGTCGCCGCGGTTCGACTGGTACGATGATGACGGGAGCAATTGCAATATGAGCGATTCCTCGGGTGAGGTCGCGACACTGGGAGGAGGGTGCTTCTGGTGCTTGGAAGCGGTGTACGAACGGCTGCGGGGTGTCGAGCGCGTCGTGTCGGGTTACGCCGGGGGGCATGAGACGAACCCGAGCTACGAACTCGTCTGCTCGGGCGCAACCGGACACGCGGAGGTCGTGCAGATCGTGTTCGATCCCGCGGACCTCTCATATCGCGAGATCCTCGAGATCTTCTTCAGCATCCACGACCCCACCACGATGAATCGCCAGGGTGGCGACGTGGGCACCCAGTATCGTTCGGCCATCTTCTATCACACGCCGGAGCAGGAGCGGATTGCGAAGGAGGTGGTCGAACAACTGACCCGGGATGAGGTATTCCCGGATCCGATCGTCACCGAGATCGTTCCCTACGAGGGATACTACCCGGCCGAGGAGTATCACCAGGGGTACTATCGCCGTAACCCCGGTCAAGGCTACTGTCAGTTCGTGGTGGCTCCGAAGCTCGCCAAGGCCCGGAAGCTCTTCGCGACGAAGCTGAAAGGCTAGACGCTCGGCATTTCCTCCCTACGGAATCGGTCGATCGACCATGATGCGGGGCTTGTCGTTCGCCAACTCGTTGATGCGGCGGATGGTGGCGTTCAGGACGCGGTTGAAGTCGGCGAGGATTCCGGCCGTTTCTTCCCGCAGCTCCCCGAGCCGGAGCATCTCCGCTTCCGTGGGACGCGACGCGGTGCTCGAGATCGACCCCAGCAGCGATTGCAGCTCTTCGCGCAGCCTGGGGGTCTGACGATACCCCATTCGCGGTGGCGGTCGGAGCGTGTGATCCTTGATCTCCGCGATTTCATCGGCCGCCGTCTGCGCCAGATCGTTCAGCTCGCCACCCCGCTCGCCGGCCGACCGTAGCGTCTCCCGCAGGGCCTGCAGCTGAGATTCGACGCTGTTGGCCTGGCCGAGCATGCCGTTGACTTGCGAGATGAGATCGCGCACCGCGATGGCCGCGTCGCGCTGCGCCACATAGTACGCGGGCGGTAGATCCACCCGTGGATCGGCCTCTACCTTCACCTGTCCCGTCATCGTGTGCCCTGCCGCCTCGAGCGACACGGTGTATGTGCCTGGTATCACGTTGGGCCCCGCCGCGCCGCCGAATCCTAGGAACCCGCCCTGATTCTCCTCGGGGACCCGTTTCGGCCCCTCGTGACGCAGATTCCACACGAGCCGGTTCACGCCGGCCTTGGCGTCCCGGGCGGTCAGCACGACAACCTCCTCCCCGGCGGCGTCGGTGATGCGCGCGCGCGGCGGCCGCTCCGGATCAGCGGCCAGGTAGTAGTTGATATAGGCCCCGTCCGGGGGATTGGGTGCTCGGTACACCCGCTGGCCCAGGCTCGCGTCGCGACTCCCTCCCTCCCACAGCACCGCCGAACGAATGGGGAACAGGTGCGTCGGTTCGCTCATCACGGTCGCCAACTCCTGGAGTGGACCGATATCGTCCATGATGTAGGCGCCGCGACCGTGCGTGCCGATGATCAAGTCGTTCTCCACTGGATGGATCTGGATGTCGCGCACCGAGGCCGGCGGGAGCCCGTTCCGAATGCTCACCCACTGCCGACCACCATCCCACGAGGCGAACAGCCCGCGTTCCATTCCCACGTACAGCAGGGAACGATTCCGAGTGTCCTCGCGCACGACCTTCACGTAGTCATCCTGCGGCAGTCCAGCGCTCAGCGCTTCGGACCGGCGGCCGAACTCGGTCACCCGAAACGCGTAGGGTCGGAAATCGTCCATCCGATGCTGGTCCACCGCGATGTACGCCGTGCCAGGGTCGAAGTGGGACGCATCGATCTTGGCGACCCAGGCGAACGCCGGCAGTCCGCGAATGTTGCCGGTGAGGTCCGTCCAGTTCACCCCCCCGTCACGGGTGATCCAGATCTTGCCGTCGTCCGTGCCGGCCCAGATCACGCCAGCCTGCACCGGCGACTCCGCGATGGTGAGGATCGTAGTGTGGAACTCCGCCGCCGTGTTGTCCTGATAGACCTCCCCGCCGCTCGACAGCTGCTTCGTGGTGTCGTTCGTGGTGAGATCCGGACTGATCACCCGCCACGAGTGACCGTAGTCATCGCTCTTGAACAGCATGTTGCCGCCGATGTACACGACGCCGGGGTCGTGCGGCGACACGTGCATGGGCGAATCCCAGTTGAAGCGGTACTTGTGCCCCAGCATCGCATCGCCGACCGACCCGATGCGGTTGGGATACGGGTGGATGCGCCTCGTGGCCCCGCTCCGCATGTCGGTGATCATGAACACGCCGCCCTGCAGATCGGAGTACACCAAGTGAGGCTTGTCAGGCACCGGAATGGCGTAGAACCCGTCACCTCCGCTGACGCTGAACCAATCGTCGGCGATGATGCCCGCGCTGTGCGTGGTGCGGCTCGGTCCGCACCAACTCCCGTTGTCTTGCAGACCGCCGCAGACGTTGTAGGGCTTCTGCAGGTCGTAGGCGATCTGGTAGAACTGCGAGAGAACGACGTTGTTGATGATGTCGAACGACTCGCCGGCGTCGCGGGACACTTGAAAGCCGCCATCGCTGCCACTGAGCAGCCGACGCGAGTCCATCGGGTCGATCCAAAGCGACTGATGGTCGCCGTGCACGCCCCGACCGATGCGGTCAAACGTCCGTCCACCGTCCGTGGACTTGAACAGTCCTCCCGACAGCGAGTACACCACCTCCGGGTTCGTCGGGTCGACGCGAATATCGCTGTAGTAGAACGGGCGGAAGTTGATGCTCCGCTCGTCGCTCACCATCCGCCAGGTGGATCCCGCATCGTTCGACCGGAACAGGGTGCCCTGTGTGGGCGTCTCGGTCACCATGTACACGACGTCGGGGTGACTCATCGAGACCGCGACGCCGATCCGCGCCATCGGCTCGTTCGGCATCCCCGCACCGCGCAGCTTGACCCATGTCACCCCACCGTCGGTCGTCTTGTAGAGGGCCGTTTCCCTCCCACCGTCATCGAACCGCCACGGGCGCCGTCGGAAGGTCCACATCCCGGCGTACAGCACGCGCGGGTTGGACAGGTTCATCGAGAGGTCCGAGCAACCGGTGTCCTGGTCGATGAAGAGCACCTTCTCCCACGACGCGCCTGCATCGGTCGTGCGAAACACGCCTCGCTCCGCGTTGGGTCCCCAGGCGTGGCCGAGTACGCACACATGGGCCACATCGGGGTCGCCGGGATGCACGGCAATCCGCTTGACCCGCTCGGTATCGTCCAGTCCAAGATGGGTCCACGACTCGCCGCCGTCCGTCGACCGGTAGACGCCATTGCCGTACGACGTGCTGTTGCGCGGGTCTCCCTCTCCGGACCCCAACCACAGGACGTTGTGATCCGACGGCGCCAACGCCAAGGCGCCGACCGAATACACCGGCTGGTCGGTGAACTGGTCGGTGAACGTCGTCCCGCCGTTGGTGGTGCGGAACACGCCGCCGTCCGCGCCGCCGACCCAGAAGGTCAACGGATCTCCCGGCACGCCTTCGATGGCCGACACGCGACCACCCATGTTGACGGGGCCGATCGCACGCCACTCCATCGACGCGATCGCCCCTGCGATGGCATTGGGAACGGGCCCCTGGCCAAGTGACACGCTCGGTAGGGCGATCGCGATCCCCGCGACCACGACGATCCCTCGTTGCACGACGGACATTGGCGCACTCCTGCTCGTGATGGATGACACGCTGGCGGAGAATATTCCCGGCCGGTCGAGCCTTGGTAAGGGATCGGCGTCCGAGGGTCGCGCCGCGGACGGCGCGGCTGCGTGACTCAGCGGCAGCGGGCGAGGTATTCTTGAGTGCATGCGACGCTCCGCCTACACCTTCGTCACCGCAGCGGCCACGGCAGCCACCCTGCTGCTGTCCGCGGCATGCGACACGCCGATCGACCTCGACGGACTCACGCCACTGCCCGACGAGGCCGAACTCGACCTGGCGGTCATTGCTCTCGCCGAGCCCGTCGACTATTGGGAGTTTCGGATCGGTTCGCCAACCGCGGTGTGGCAGGTGCTGGGTGGCGCCGGCACGAAGACCCGGGACCAACTCGACTCGGCGACACTGGCGACATTCGACAGTACGATCCCCCCGACCGGCTCGTCACATCGGTGCTTGCCGGGCGATTGCTTCTTCTACGTTGCCGCGATTCGCAACGACTCCATCTGGAGCTACAGCACGCCGGACGAGTTGCTCACCTTTCTCGGCCCTCTTGGAACGATCGAGGAAGCCGCCTTGCTCGTGACATTTCACGATTTCGACCTCGGAGGCGACCTCGATGAGTCAGGGTACCGCGCCGCCGCGGACGGGTGGGAGCTCCTCGTGCTCAAACTGGTCGCGTATTGTGATCCGATCCAAACGGACCGGTTCCTGCTGCACGTCTCATCCTCGGGCGTGGTTACGGAGCGCTCACGCGAAGTCTGGCGTCAGAGTTTCGGCGTGTGCATCTAGTTGCGGCGTTTCAGGAGTTCGGAGTCCGCATCACCACTGACGTTCTCTAGCGGGACTCGGCACGCACCCACAACTTCTCCCGACGGGCCTCCGTGACGTCGCCGGGCGACCAGAACCCCTCCGTCACGGACTTGGCCCTTTGACGGGAAGGAGTTGTGAGATGAACGATCGGCGCAACTTTCTCCGCACGGTCAGCGCGGTGACCGTGGCCGCCGCCGGCTGGCCGGCTCTTCCTGCCTGCACGCCATCCGGCGAGCTCGATCGGGCGCCGGAGGCGCCTGCGAACCCCACGGATCGATTGGAGCGGATCGGGGTGCAGCTGTACACGGTGCGCGCCGCGATGCGGGACGATGTCGGGGCTACACTCGCGCGGGTCGCGGATATCGGGTATCAGGAGGTGGAATTCGCGGGGTACTTCGACCACAAGCCGGCGGACATCCGGCGCATGCTCGACGACAACGATCTCACCGCGCCCGCCGCCCATGTACCGTTGGAGCAACTCGAAGGCCAGACGACCGAACTCGTCGACCTCGCCAAGACCATCGGCCACGAGTATCTGATCCTGGCCTGGCTCGCCCAAACCGACTGGAACTCGGTCGCGGCGCTCCAACGCACGGCCGACCGGTTCAATCGTATCGGTGAAGCGCTCAATGCCGCGGGGTTGAAGTTCGCTTATCACAATCATGACTTCGAGTTCGCCACCGTCGGGAGCCGCACGGTGTACAGCACGCTCCTGGCGGAATGCGACCCCGCGCTCGTCCAGTTCGAGATGGACCTCTTTTGGATCACCAAGGGCGGTGGAGATCCCATGGCCGCCTTCGCGGCGCATCCCGGGCGATTCCCCTGCGTGCACGTGAAGGACATGGCGGCCGACGGGGCGATGGTGGATGTGGGCGCCGGGGAGATCGACTTTGCGAAGCTCTTCGCCCAGCGCGAATCCGCAGGCGTCCATCACTTCTTCGTGGAGCACGACGCGCCGGAGGATCCATTCGCGAGCATCACGGCTAGCCATGCCGCGCTGCGGAGTCTCCGATTCTAGACGGTCGGCGCATCTTCACGGGAGGCTCAAGATCTCTTCAGGGGCCCTCGCGTAGGCTCGCTGCAACACCGCTCTGCCCGCGAGGATCGTATGACGCCCACACCCGTGTCCCGCCGCGAATTCGTGGCCATGGGAGCCGCCGGAGCCACGGCGGCCCTGCTGCATCAGCCGGGATCTCCAATGCCTGAGTCACCGATGCCGGAACGCGCGCTCGGCCGGACCGGGCATCGCGTGCGCCTGTTCAGTCTCGGCGGTCAAGCGACGCTCGAGCAGAATGGGACGCGTGACGTCTCCGTCGCGATCGTCAATCGCGCGATCGACCTCGGCGTGAATTACATCGACACGGCCGCCGCCTACGGGCGAGGCATCAGCCAGACCTACATCGGCGAAGTCATGGCGAGTCGCCGCGACGAAGTGTTCCTCGCCTCCAAAACGCACGACCGGACCCGCGACGGCTCGCGGGCCCTGCTCGAGGACAGCCTCACGAGGCTCCAGACGGACCATCTCGACTTGTGGCAGCTGCACAACGTCATGACGGTCGAGCAGCTCGACCAGATCTTCGGACCCGGCGGAGCGATCGAGGCAATGCTCCAGGCGCGGGACGAGGACATCGTCCGATTCCTCGGCATCACCGGTCACTGGGATCCGCACGTGCTGGTCGAAGGTCTCGCGCGGTTCGAGTTCGATACCATCCTGATGGCGTTGAACGCGGCAGATCGGCATGTCGACTCCTTCATCGAGACGTTACTCCCCGTGGCGGTGGACAAGGGCATTGGGATCATCGGGATGAAGATCCCCGCGCGCGGTCGCATCTTCCGCGCGGGCGGCGTCACCACCATGCGCGATGCGATGAACTACGTGCTCACGCTGCCGGTGAGCACCGTCATCGTCGGCTGCGACACGGTGGCACAGATCGAGGAGAACGTCGCGATTGCCCGCGACTTCAAACCGCTTTCACCGGAGAAGATGGCGGCCCTCGAAGCCGCCACCGGCCCTTACGCCGCCGACGCGGCATTTTTCCGCAAGAGCGGAGCGGGGTGGCGGCGCGACTCGTAGCCGGCGCCCGCGCCTATCGACCCCGCCACCGGCCGTCGTATACTTGAGGCACCCTCCTTGGGAGCCTCGGTGATGCGACTGCTTACGTTGATCTGCACAGCCTCCATCGCCGCCACGGCGGCGGCGGCACAGGACACCCCACCGGCCGTACCGTTGGCCATCGGCGCTGTGGCACCCGACTTTGCGTTGCCCGGCGCCACGCGCTATGGCGTGCTCGGGGAACCGGTTCGCCTGAGTGACTACGCAGGGAAGACGGTGGTCCTGGCGTTCTTCTTTAGAGCAAGGACGCGTGGCTGAACGATCCAAATGCATGCGTACCGTGATCAGTACGCACAGCTGTTCCACAACGGCCGCAACGTCGTACTCATCGCCATCAGCGCCGATTCGGTGGACGCCCTCGCGTCGTGGGCTCGCGACGACGAGTTCCCGTTCGTCATGGCCAGTGACCTCGGCGCGCTCGTCGGCCAGCAGTACGGTGCGCTCGCGAGTCGGCCCGGTCTTACCAACCGGAACCTCTTTGTGGTGGGACCGGACGGAAAGATCGCGTGGCGCGCCATTCCCTTTCGCGAGATCGATCCGACGGCCTACGAGGAACTCGGCGAGGCGCTGGATCGCATCGCGGCGCCCGTGGAGGACGGCGGCGGGCAGTAGGCGACCGGGCGGGCGCAAGGGGGCGCCGTTGCACCCTCGGTGGCAAGGCGCCGCGGCCTATTGACACGACGTAGGCGGGCTCGAGGAGCGGCGGTTTTCCATGGCAGAGCAGGATTTCGACGGTCTGCGTGAGCGCATTCGCCAACTCGATCTGGAACTGCTGGCGCGGGTGGCGGAGCGTGTGCAGCTGGCGAGGCAGGTGGGCGAGCTCAAGCGCCGACAGAACCTCTCGACAGTGGACTTCGCTCAGGAAAGGGTGGTGTTGGAGCGCGCCCGCGCCATCGCGCAGGAACGCGGCCTCGATCCGCAGGTGGCCGAAGATCTTTTCGCCGGGCTCATCCGTGCCTCGGTGACGGCTCAGGACGACGACAGGATACGCCTCGCGGCCGTGGGCGCGGGCAAGAACGCGGTCATCGTCGGTGGCGCCGGTCGGATGGGCCGATGGCTGGGCCGGTTCCTATCGGCCCAAGGGTACACCACGGGTGCTCTCGACCCGGGCTCGGCGCCCGAGGAAAGCGATTGGGCTCGCCGTTCGTTGCCGTCGGCGGACCTCATCGTGTGCTCCACGCCGCCGGCCGCCACCGCCGAGCTGTATGCGGAGTGGTCCGCGACACCGCCGGTGGGAGTGGTGGTCGATATCGCCAGCATCAAGACGCCCCTCATCGAGCCGATCCGCGCACTTCAGCGCGCCGGCGGCCGCGTCGCCTCGATCCACCCGATGTTCGGGCCGTCCGCTGTCTTGTTGCGCGATGCCGACGTGGTGATCTGCGACACCGGCGACTCTGAAGCCACCTCGACGGTGGAGAAGCTTTTCGAGCCGACCACCGTCAATGTCGTGCACATGCCGCTTTCCGACCACGACCGGATCATGGCCGACCTCCTGAGCGTGGCACACGCCACCGCGATCGCCTTTGCGCTCGCCCTGCCAAGGACCGACCACCCCGTTCGCAGCACCACCTTCCGGGCTCTGGAGTTGCTCGCCGCCGCGGCCGTGCGCGAGAGCCCGGACGTCTACTACGAGATTCAGGCCATGAACCCACATTCGGCGGTGGCACTCGAGCGGCTGCGCGCCGCGCTGGATCGGATCGTCGCCGCAGTCACGGCGCGGGATTCGCGAGCGTTTCGCGCTCTGCTTGACGAGGGACGGAGTCGCACGCCGGAGGCGACGGGGGAGAGACGCGGTCTCAACGCCGGTGATTAACGCGCAAATGACTTGAAGCACTTAGGGAAACCGACTCGCCCAGATCGACCTCCTCGGCTGCTTTACGAGGTGCATCCCGACCCCTACCGCCTGTTGACCACCACCGCCTCGAGTGCCCCCGCAAAGTCCTGATCGCTCCCCGCGCCGGTATATACGACAGTGCCGCTGGAATCGAGAATCACGACGTACGACGTCGTCGGAGCCATGAAGGCGCGGGTCGCCCGGCCCCGCGTATCCCACAAGACCATGAACGGCAGTGCCTCACTTTCCAGATGGCGCCGGATCGTCCGTTGCGACTGGTTCACGGCCACGGCGACCGCGATGAACGTCACGCGGTCTCCATACTCCGCGTGCATCGCCTTCATGTACGGAAACAGACGGGTGCAATCGGGACACCAGGTTGCCCAAAACTGCAGCAGCACGGGCGTCTTGCCGACGACTTGCCCGAGATCGAACGGCTCGCCGTCGAGGTCCTCGATCACGACTCCCGCGGCCACCGTGCCGCGCGCCAAACCAATTTGATCCTGGGCGGCGAGCGGTGTCCCGGCGACGATACTCGCGGCGGCAACGCCAAGGGTGAGATGTCTCATACGCACGATTATCCCCAATAGGACAGTCCGGCCAGCCAGAGGTAATACCCCGCCATACCAAGCATGATCGCACCGGCGCCGCGTGTCACCCATACCATCCAGCGACCCGACCGCGGCAGCAACACCAGCGTGCCGGAGAAGACTCCCACGACCGCCAGCACCGCCGTCATGCCGAGGGAGAACACGAAGAGGTAGGCGAAACCGAGGACGCCGCTGCCCGTCGTGGTCACCCACGTCAGCACGGCCGCAAACGCCGGCGCACCGCAGGGAGCAGCCACGATCCCCGAGGTGGCGCCCAAGGTGAATACCGCCGGGTAACTCCCGCCCGGCAGTGATCCGGCCCAGCTGACGACGCGAGCGGGTAGGGCCACCGCGAACACCCCGAACATACTGAGCGCAAACAGAATAAGCAGCGCGGCAATGGCCACCCGAGCAAGCGGGTGCGACGCCACCGAGCCGAAGAGCGACCCCGAGAGCCCGGCCACCAAGCCCACGCTCGCGTACAGCAACGCGAGCCCCGCGACGTACGTGGCGGTGAGCCCGAGGCGGCGGCGGAATGACGCCCCTGCTCCCTCGGCGCCGGCGATGACGCTCGCCGTGATGGGAATCATGGGATAGATGCAAGGCGTCAAGCTCGTGAGCAGCCCAGCGCCGAACAGCGTCACCAGGGCGATTGGTGGGCTGTCGGTCAAGGCTTCGGTCAGTCCCTGCAAAACGAGGAGCGTCACCATGGCTCAAGAAGGATAGTCCACCGCCCAGGACCCGCCAGCGCTCGGTCGTCCGGCGACCCGGCCCCTTTTCTACTGTTCAGCACACGGCCTCGCGCGTACCTTCTCCGGCGGACGACAAGGAGAGCCGATATGCGTTTGCGGCGGCAGGAGACCTACGACGTGTGCATCGTGGGCTCGGGCGCCGGCGGGGGGATGGCGGCGAAGGCGCTGTGCGACGCCGGCGTCAAGGTCATCATGCTCGAGGCCGGGCCGATGTGGGACAACACGAAGGACGCCGCGATGTTCAAGTGGGCGTACGACTCGCCGCGACGTGGCGCATCGACCCCCGAACGGCAATTCGGCGAGTTCGGCGCGAACCTCGGAGGGTGGTCACTCAGCGGCGAACCCTACACGCGGGCGACCGGCACCGAGTTCGACTGGTTCCGGTCGCGCATGCTGGGCGGCCGCACCAATCACTGGGGGCGAATCTCGCTGCGCTTCGGGCCGGACGATTTTCGCCGTAAGACGCTCGACGGCCTCGGCGACGACTGGCCCATCACCTACGACGACATCGCGCCGTACTACGATCGCGTGGACCGCCTCATCGGCGTCTTCGGCAGTCGGGAGGGCATCCCCAACCAGCCGGACGGGATCTTCCAGCCGCCGCCACAACCGCGCTGCTGGGAACTCCTGATTCAGCAAGCATCCCGCCGCTTGGATATTCCCTGCATCCCCTCGAGACTCTCGATCATCACGCGGCCGCTACATGGACGGCCGGCATGCCATTATTGTGGCCAATGCAGTCGCGGGTGTTCCACCAACGCGAACTTTACGTCCCCGAACGTGCTCATTCTCCCCACCCTCAGCTCGGGGAACTTGACCTTGCGGGTCAACGCGATGGTTCGAGAAGTGACGCACGACCGGCGCGGGCTTGCGACCGGCGTGGTGTACATCGACAAAGACTCCGGACGGGAAGAGCAGGTGCGGGCGCGCATCGTGGTCTTGGCGGCGAGCGCGTGTGAGTCCGCGCGGATCTTGCTCAATTCCCGCTCGAGCATGTTCCCTGACGGGTTGGCCAACTCCAGTGGCACCGTCGGCAAGTACCTGACGGATACGACGGGAACGGACGTGTCCGGCTTCATTCCCGCCCTGATGAACGGTATTCCACACAACGAGGACGGCGTGGGTGGGGCGCATCTGTACATGCCGTGGTGGCTGGACAACGCCACACTGGACTTTCCGCGCGGATACCATATCGAGATCTGGGGTGGGCGCGGGATGCCCGGTTACGGCTTCATGGGCAACATTCACAACTACCCCGGCCAGGACGGCGGGTACGGCCGGGCACTCAAGGAGGACTATCGACGCTACTATGGGTCGATCGTGGGATTCTCCGGACGGGGCGAGATGGTGCCGAATGACGACTCGTACTGCGATATCGATCCCGACACCGTCGACCGGTGGGGAATCCCGGTACTACGGTTTCACTTCAAGTGGACCGATCATGAGCGCCTTCAGGTCAAACACATGCAGCAGACCTTCCGCACGCTGATCCGGCAGATGGGTGGCGAGCCATTTGGCGACATGCCGTCGGCGGAGCGCGGCTACGGCATCGCGCCGGGCGGCCGTATCATCCACGAACTCGGCGTGACACGCATGGGCAACGACTCCGCCACGTCCGTCACCAACGCCTGGTCGCAGGCGCACGACGTCAAGAATCTCTTCGTGGCCGACGGCGGCCCTTTCGTGTCCCAAGCGGACAAGAACCCGACGTGGACGATCCTCGCCCTGGCGTGGCGCGCGGCCGATTACATCGTCGAGCAGCGGCGAGCGGGGGCGCTATGAGCGACCGAGCGACGAGCGGACGCGCCAACACCCAGGCGAAGCTCCGGGGGGCGGTCTCCCGACGTGACGTCGTGCGCGCCCTCGCGGCAGCCGGCGCGGCGTCGGCGTTCACCTGGACGCCCGACGAAGTGGCCCGCGCCGCCGAGCACGCGCTGCGGCCCAATCTCGACTCGACACGCCAGGGAGCGGTCCCGCGGTTCTTTACTGCGCATGAATGGGACACCGTCCGATTGCTCGTGGACCTCGTCATTCCGCGGGACGAACGATCCGGCAGCGCTACCGACGCGGGGGTGCCCGAGTTCATGGACTTCATCATGCTCGACGGTGACAATGAACGGCGCCAGACGGCGATGCGCGGCGGCCTCGCGTGGCTCGACATCGAGTGCCGCGAGCGGTTCGACGCCGACTTCGTTTCCTGCACCACACAGCAACGCATCGCCGTGCTCGATGACATCGCGTATCCGGATCGGACCGCGCCGGCCTACGCGCAAGGGGCGGCGTTCTTCACAAGCTTCCGGAATCTGACGGCGAGTGGATTCTGGTCGAGCAAGATGGGGGTGATGGACCTGCAGTACATCGGAAACACGGCGCTTGCCCAGTGGACGGGGTGTCCCGCCGATCAGTTGCGCAAGCTGGGAGTGGACGGCGGGTGATCAGGGAGCGATAGGAACTGCACATGGCACGGGAGCGACTTGGTATCGGATTCGTCGGGAGCGGCTTTAATGCCCGATTCCATCTGCAGGCGTTCGTGGGGGTGCGCGACGGGGACGTGCGCGGCATCTGGAGTCCCAACAGACAGCGTGCCGAAGCGACGGCGCGCATCGCGCGGGCTTTGGATGTCGGGGAGGCGAAGGCCTACACCTCCATCACCGACATGGTCGCCGACCCGGCGATCGACGCGTTGTGGATCTGCGGCCCCAATCATGCCCGCATCGAGAACATCAAGGAAATCGTCGACGCGGTGCGGCACGGCAAGGGCGTGCTGAAGGGGATCGCCTGCGAGAAACCGCTCGCTCGCAACGTCGCGGAAGCCAAACAGGTGGCGCGGCTCGTAAAGCGCGCGGGCATCAAACACGGCTACCTCGAGAACCAGGCGTTCGCGCCCCAGGTGGTACATGGTCACGCCCTGCTGTGGGCGCGCGGCGCGTCGTTGACGGGACGGCCATACCTCGCCAGAGCCGCGGAGGAGCACAGCGGGCCGCACATGCCGTGGTTCTGGCAGGGCAACCTGCAGGGTGGCGGAGTGCTCAACGACATGATGTGCCACTCGGCGCTGGTGGTGTGGCACCTGCTCACACAGCCCGGATCGCCGTTGGCGTCGGTGAAGCCGGTGCGCGTGACGGGTCACATCGCGAGCCTCAAATGGACTCGCCCGGAGTACGTGCGGCAGCTGCAGAGATCGATGGGCAAAGAGGTCGACTATGCGCGAGCGCCGGCCGAGGACTTCGCCAGCATGACCATCGAGTTCAAGACCGATGACGGGCAGACCGTGCTCGGCGAAGCCACGACGTCGTGGAGCTTCGTGGGCGCCGGGCTGCGCCTTTCCGCCGAGCTTCTGGGCCCCGAATACTCCTTGTCCTGGAACACCCTCGACGCGGGGCTGAAGCTCTTCTTCAGCCGGGCGGTCAAGGGCAAGACGGGCGAGGACCTCGTCGAGAAGCAGAACGCGGAAACGGGACTCATGCCCGTCGTCGCCAACGAACCGGTGGCGTACGGATATGAGGCGGAGGACCGCCACTTTGTCCGAGCGTTTTTGGGACTCGAGGAACCGATGCTGACGTTCGACGACGGTCTGGAGGTCGTGAAGCTGCTCATGGCGGGCTACATGAGCGCCGAGAAACGGCGCACCGTGCCGTTCCCCCCCAAGGGACTGGACAGTTTCGTCCCGGCGGTGGCACGGGGCACCTGGAAACCCTGACGTGGATGAAGGGGTCGCCACGCTGGAGTCGGTTCGCATCCGCGTGTACCGCAAGGACCGCGAACCGTGAAACCCGCATCGCAACTTCGCGGGCGGCTCAGGGTACTTCTGTCACAGCTCCTACCCAACACACATATGTCACTACAATCTCACAGTCTCGCGCTTGTGGCCGCGCTAGCGATCGTCGCGCCGACCTCACCCGTGTACGGACAGGCGGCGAACGCGGTCAGCGCCGCGACCCTGCGGGAACATCTTTTCACCATCAGTCACGATTCCATGGGGGGCCGAAACACGGGAAGCCGTGGCAACGCCATGGCCACCGCGTATGTGGCGGCGCGCTTCAGAGCAGCCGGTCTCGATCCGGCCGGCGACGATGGGACGTTCTTCCAGAATCTTCCGTTCGTTCAGGTCACGCTGCGGGCGGATGCCTCCATCATGGCCGGAAAGGAACCCATCCCGTTCGGCGCCGGCGTCGTGCCGGGCAATCGGAGCGATTGGGATGCCACAGGCGTGCAGCCCCTGCACGGTGGTGCGATCGGTGACACCGCCAGTTGGCCCCGTGGACCGGAGGTGAAGGGGCGATTGGTGCTCTTCGCGAGCGGGGAGGTGAGCGGGAGGGCCGCGCGCGGGCTGCTGGACCAGGCGGCGGAAAGACTGCAGGCGGACGGCGCGAGCGCGGTGGGGCTGATCGTTGCCGAGCAGGGGCTGCGATTTTACGCCGCGCGGGCGCTGGGCACTTCCTTGGTGATGGAGGGCGGTTCGGCGGGAGCGCCCCTTCCGCAAGTCATGGTGAGCGAGCACGCGGCGGCGACCATGCTGCGCGGAGATCTCGAGTCGGCAAGCCCGGGAACGACCGGTCCGGCGCTGCAGGGCGGCTATAGTTATTCCCGCAGTTCACCCGAGTGGCCGGTCCGCAACGTGGTGGGGATCCTGCGGGGCATAGATCCGGCGTTGAATCACACGTACATCGCGGTGACCGCGCACAACGATCACGTCGGAACGACCTCGACCCCCGTGGATCACGATTCGCTATTCGCACACAATCGGGTGATCCGACCGCTCGGCGCCGATTCGCGCAATCGTGACGCGACGGCGGATGAGGCGAAGAGGATTCAAGCGATACGCGACAGTCTCGGCGCGTTGCGTCCGAGCCGGCGGGACTCCGTGTTCAACGGCGCGGACGACGACGGGTCCGGTACCGTCAGTCTCATCGAGATTGCTCGGGCGCTCGCCGCGGGCGAGCGGCCGCGGCGTTCGGTACTGTTCGTTTCGCACGCCGGTGAAGAAATGGGGTTGCTGGGATCTCGGTGGTTCACGGAGCACCCGACCGTTCCGCGTGATTCCATCATCGGCGACGTCGACCTCGACATGGTGGGCCGCGGTCCGGGGGCGGCGGACCCGGAGTACTTGGAAATCGTCGGCTCGCGGCGGCTGTCCACCCGCTTCGGCGATCTCCTCGAGGTGGCCAACGCCGGCATGGCAGCGTCCTTCCTGTTCGACTACCAGTTCGACGCACCGGGACACCCACTGCGATACTACTGTCGCGTCGACGCCTACAGCTATGCGCGGCACGGCATCCCGGTGGCGTCGCTCGGGCGCGGAGGGCATCCCGACTACCATCAGCTCACCGATGAACCGCAGTACATCGATTACGACGGGCTCGCCCGCGTCGCGACGCTCGTGCGTGACTTCGTGCGCCACGTCGCGAACCTAGATGAACGTCCGCTCGTCGATGGACCCGTGGGTGACCCCGAGGCGCGGTGTGTCCAGTAACAACGGGCGTTAGGCGGTGACCCCGCCCCTCGATCCGCGGACGGATATCGGCCACGTACACCTCAAGGTGGCCGATCTCGAGCGGGCGCTCCGCTTCTACCGTGACACGCTGGGGTTCGAGGTCACCCAGCGTATGGGCGACCACGCCGCGTTCTTGAGCGCCGGTGGGTATCACCATCACATCGGCCTCAACACATGGGAGAGCCGGAAAGGCGCGCCGCCACCACGGGGGACGACCGGCCTCTATCATGTGGCCATTCGGTACCCGGATCGCGCGTCCCTCGCCGACGCGCTCCGCCGCGTGCGCGGCGCCGGGATACCGCTCGACGGCGCTGCCGACCATGGGGTGAGCGAGGCGCTGTATCTGCGCGACCCCGACGGGAACGGCGTGGAACTCTACCGCGATCGCCCGCCCGAAGCGTGGCCTCGGAATCCCGATGGCTCACTGGCCATGATCACCGAGGCGCTCGATGTTGAGACGCTCCTGCGAGACTAGCGATTCTCCCGGGGCCACACTTGCCCGGCGGCACCGAAGTGTAGCGTGACGAGTCGCTGATACGACCCGTCCGCCGCGCGCACGAACCACAGGCGCAGCGTCGGCACGCCCTCGACCGCAAAGAGCCCGTTGGACAGCGGAAGGAGCGGGCTCCGCGCCACCTCCGCAGCGCGCACCGTGAGCCAACCCCTCTTAAACTCGATGTCGTAGGGCCCGTATGTACCACCGTAGGCCCGGAGTATGCTGTCCGGCACCACCATCGGCTCGCGTTGCGCGGCCAACAGCCCATCGATCCAATCGAGTCGCTTGCCGGTGTCGGGATTGTAGATGTCGATCGCCAACGATCGCCGGTAGGCCGCCGCGGCCTCCTCGAGCCGCCCCACGGCCACCAACACGTGTCCCAACGCATCGGCCGCCGCCGCCGCTTCCGGAAACTCGGTCGCGTTCAGCTCGAGCGCGGCCACCGCGGCCCCCGTGTCCCCCTGCGTCACGAGGTCCTTGGCCACGTCGATGAGGAGCGACGGCGTGACACTCCGCGGCCGGGCGCCCCGCGCGCTCGCGAAGGCGCGCATGCCGCTCTCAGGGCCCTGCATGAACGCGCGCCGCAGCACTCCGTCCAGCGTGGTGTCCTGCGGCGCACCGCTCAGGCACAGGAGCAGTGCCACACCGGCGATCACGTACAGCGGCCCCGCAACACTCCCGCTAGAGCGTCCAACCGTCGCGGTACGCCGGCCGGATCAGCTCGGGCGGGATCGGCACGTTGGTGACCTCGCCCGTCTGAGGATCCAAGTCGAGCGCGCGCCCCGTCCGCACCGCCAGGTTGCCCAGCAACACCATCTGCGTGAGGGGGCCCGCCGCGGTCGCGAAATCCGACCCGGACTTGGTTCCGGCCTTGATCGCGCTGATCCACTCGGCGTACACGTTCTCCACGCGCGGGTACGTCTGCGGCAGTGGGTTGGCCGTGACCTCCTCGTGCTTTGCGGCATCGAGCAACCGCGGGTTCTCGCCGTACACGCCGGCCACGAGTTTGCCGTCGTCGCCGATCCACAGCTGCCCCCCGTCCCAACTTGGCGGCCAGGCTCGTGGATCGACGACCTCGGGAGGCGCGGGTGGCAGGAGACTCCCATCGCGCCACACGACCGTCACTCCCGGACGCGCGCCCTTCGGTCCGAACGCGTACTCGATGCGCGACGATTTCGGGGCGGTCTCGGCGTACCACTCCGTCACATCAGCCTGGATGCGCTCCGGATAGCCCAAATCCAACACCCAGAAGGCGGCGTCCATCGCATGGCAGGCCATGTCGCCGAGTGCACCGGTACCGAAATCCCACCAACCTCGCCAGCGGAACGGGGCATAGGCCGGGTGATACGGGCGCTCCGCTGACGGCCCGAGCCAGAGATCCCAGTTCAAGGTAGGCGGTGCGTGATGGGCCTCGGTCGGACGATCGATCGCCTGCGGCCAGATGGGCCGGTTGGTCCAGTAGTGCACCTCGCGGACGGCGCCGATGAGGCCGGCGTCCACCCACTCGCGGATGAGGCGAACGCCCTCGCCGGCATGGCCTTGATTGCCCATCTGCGTGGTGACGCCCGCTCGGGCGGCTTCGGCCGCCACGGTACGAGCCTCGTGCAGGGTCCTTGTCAGCGGTTTCTGACAGTACACGTGCTTCTTCATCCGCAGCCCGGCCATGGTGGCCGCAGCGTGGACGTGGTCGGGCGTGGAGACCGTGATCGCGTCGATGCCGTCGCCTTCCTTGGCGAGCATCTCGCGGAAGTCGACATACCGCTTCGCCTTCGGGAAGGCCGCAAACGCTCGCTGTGCGCTCCGGGCGTCCACGTCGCACAGAGCAAGGACGTTTTCCCTGCCGACGCCCCGTACATCGTTCCACCCCATTCCCCCGACACCGATGCACGCGAAGTTGAGGGTGTCGCTGGGCGCCTGGTACCCGCGGCCCAATACGTGGCGGGGCACGATGGTGAACGCCGCCGCCGCCGACATTCCCTCCATGAACTCGCGTCGCGACAACTCGCTTGCACTCATGATCCGACTCCCGCGAAGGGTCTTGAACTCAATTTACTGGTCCGTCACGCGACCACCCGTGCGGCGGCCCTGGGTGACGGACGGAATGCCACGGCAAACAGCCCCAGGACTACGGCGGCCATGACGGCTGGAACGATCCAGACGATGCGCCAGTCATGCTCGAGCGCACCGACCGGTTGCGCGAGCTGATATACCTCCACGACCTGCCCCGCCACCCACGAGCCGATAAACCACCCTACACCCAGGGTCACGAAGGCGATGAAGCCCTGCGCCGCCGCACGGATCCGTTCGCCCGCCTGCTGGTCCACATAAATCTGGCCAGTTACGAAGAAGAAGTCATAGCACACGCCATGAAGGAGAATGCCCCCGTAGAGCATCCAGATCCCGCTCTGCACATCCCCGTACGCGAAGAACACGTAGCGAAGCGCCCACGCGGCCATACCGATCATCAGGATCCGCTTCACGCCCCAGCGCAGCAAAAACCATGGCAGAGCGATCATGAACACGATCTCGGACATCTGCCCGAACGTCATTTTGGCGGCGGGGGCCATCATCCCGGACTCGTTGAGGAAGAGGTTCGTGAATCCGTAGTAGAACTGCAGCGGAATCACGAGCAAGAACGATCCGATCAGAAAGATCGTGAACGAACGGTCCTGCATGAGTGCCAAGGCGTCCAGACCGAGGACGTCCCGCACGCGAACGGGACCACCGGCGGCTCTTGGTGGCGTATGCGGAAGCGAGAGGCAGTACAACCCCAGCACGATTGACGCCCCGGCGGCGATCCGCATCGGCCACGGCGTGGCCTCGATGCCCATGAGGCCGATGAACAGGCCCGCCACGATCCAGCCGATCGTGCCGAGCACCCGAATGCTGGGGAAATCCTTCGCCGGATCGTCCACGTTGTGGAACGAGATCGAATTGGTCAGCGCCAACGTCGGCATGTACAGCAGCGCGTATCCGATCAGCACGGGGTAGAATGTGCCGAAATCGCCGGCGGTCGAGACCCAGTACATCATCAGGCCCCCACCGATGTGGAGCGCCGCGAGCATCTTCTCGGTGGCGAAGAACCGGTCGGCCACCATCCCCACGAAGAACGGAGAGATCATCGCGGCGATAGCCGTGGTGCCGTACGCGAGACCGATTTGTCCGCCTTCGAACCGGAGTGTCTGCCCGAGATAGGTGCTCATGGTGACTGCCCAGGCACCCCAGATGAAATACTGCAAGAACATCATCGCCGAGAGGCGCGTGCGAACTGCTCCGGCGTGGTGCATGCCTGGATTCTCCGCGGAGGGTTCGCGCCAAAGTACCGGTCGGGCCCGAGGGGCGCCAGCGTGCTTGTCTCAAGACCTCGAGGCCCCCGCAGCGGCGGCCGACGCACCGGGACACAGAGCAGGGGTCCTCGCGGCCGCGGGCGCCCTTTCGCTAGGTGGTTGCCAATCGACGCAGCGCCCCGCGATCGATCTTGCCGAGATGTGTCTGCGGCATGGTCTCGAGGAACACGAAGGCGCGCGGATGCTTGTACGCGGCCAAGCGCTCCTGGACGAGCGCGCGGAGCTCGGTCTCCACCATTCCCCGGTCGCCATCGGTCACGACGAACGCCCGCGTCAGCGTGAGTCCGGTCGCGTCGGGCATCCCCATGACGGCCGCATCGCGCACGGCCGGGTGTTCCAGGAGGCAACTCTCGACTTCCTGCGGCGCCAGCCACTTCCCGGAGACCTTCAACATGTCGTCCGCGCGACCGCAGTAGGTCACATACCCGTCCGCATCGATCGCAATCATGTCGCCCGACACGTACCATTCGCCGCGAAACGCGCCCGCCGTCTTGTCCATTTGCTGCCAGTAGCCCAGGGCCCGCGAATCTCCACGCACCCACAACGCCCCGATCTCACCCGCGCCCACCGCATGCCCGAACTCGTCGCACGCCCGCACCTCGAACCCGGGCACGACCGTACCCAGAGTGCCTGGACGCACAGCGCCCGGCCGGTTCGAGATGAAGATGTGCCACATCTCGGCGGTACCAAGGCCGTCGAGCAGTTCCACACCGAACGTCTCGTTCCAGCGGGAGTGCAGCTCGCCAGGGAGCGCCTCGCCAGCCGACGTCGCGAGACGCAGGCTGCTGACATCCTGCTCGCGCGCCGTGGCATGACTTACCATTTGATGGACCATCGTCGGGACGTTGATCAGGATGGTCGGACGATGGGCGGCGATCTTGGCAAACAGCACGTCGGGTGTACAGCGGTCGGCAAACAGCACCGCTGTCCCGCCGACGGCAAACGGAAAGAAAAGATTCGATCCGGTCGCGTACCCGAAGAACAGCTTGGGCACGGCAATCGTGACGTCGTCCTCCGTGTAACCGATCACTCCCTTGGCATAGCACTCGGTGGTATTGGCAAACGCCCGGTGTGTCTGCACGACGGCCTTGGGCCTGCCAGTGGTCCCACCGGAGAACAGCCAGATGGCCGCGTCGTCGCGATGGGACGGGAATGACACGAGTTCAGTGGGCGCGCTTGTGCGTTCGGCGTCGAACTCACGGTCCCCGACAATCAACAACCGCTTCAGATGCGGGGAGGCGGTCGCGGCGGCCCTGAACGTGTCCAGCGCATCCCGCTGCACGAGTGCCGCGCTGGCGCGTGTGTACGCGAAGAAGTACTCCACCTCGTGTGCCCGGAGATGTGGGTTGACCATCACCACGACGGCCCCAATCTTCAACACGCCGAACAGGGCCGCCACATACTCCGGTCCGTCGGGGAGAGCGACGATCACCCGCTGCTCCGGCTCCACCCCTGCGGCGCGCAGCACCGCGCCGAACTGGTTGCTGAGGCATTGCACCTCGCGATAGGTCAGGGTGCCGTTGTCCGTAATGAGCGCGATGCGTGATCCGCGACCCTCGCGGATGCGAGCGTCCAGAAAATAGTCGGCGATGTTGAATTGCTCGGGTGGAATGAACGTCATCGGGGGAAATTGTCACCACGTATGCCCGTACACCAGTTGGCCGACCTGACGTGGAACGACGCGAGCACGCTCTCGGCGGACGCCGTTTGCCTGCTTCCCATTGGGGCCCTGGAGGCGCATGGCCCTCATCTTCCGTTGCAGACTGATGTAATCATCGCGGAGGCCATGGCCCGAAACGCCGCCGGTCGCATTGCGGGCGGTGGCCGTACCGTGCTCATCCTCCCTACCTTGGCCTACACCCCCGCTCCGTTCGCCGAGAGTTTCGCCGGAACCTTGTCGATCCACCCCGATCACGTGGTCGGGCAGATCGTCGATATCGCTCGGGCGCTTACGGCGGTCGGGTGCAGCCGTCTGATGCTGATCAACGCACATTTCGACCCGACGCATCTGTCGGCGTTGTCGGAAGCCGAGGACATCTGCCGGCAGGAAGGCCTGCTGCAGGTCATATTCCCCAACGTCACACGCAAACCATGGGCGTCCCGCCTGGGCGCGGAGTTCGCGAGCGGGGCCTGTCATGCCGGACGCTACGAGGGTTCCATCGTGCTCGCGGCACGTCCCGACCTCGTTCATGAGGAGACCATGCGGTCGCTCGAACCCAACCACTTGTCCCTGTCGGATGCCGTCCGCGAGGGGAAGCAGACCTTCATGGAAGTGGGGGGGACGCAGGCATATTTTGGGTTTCCCGCGGAGGCCACCGCGGCCGAGGGTGAGATGTTGATCGCGACGCTTGGCCGCATCGTCGAGGAGTCACTCGACATGGCGCGGCCCTCCCCGTGAGCTCACCCGCCGGCAGCGCACGGACGGCCCTCGTGACGGGCGGCGGTCGGGGAATCGGAGCGGCCATTGCCAGGCGGCTGACCGCCGAAGGCATCGCCGTGGTGGTGTCCGCCCGCACGGAAGCCGAGATCGAGGCGGTCGCTGCGGAACTGGTTGCCGGAGGCGCCGAGGCGGTCGCCATCGCGTGCGATGTCACGGACGCCGCCCAGGTGGTGGAGCTGGCCGAGCGTGCAATCGCACGGTTTGGAGCGGTGGACATTCTCATCAACAACGCGGGGGTTGCGGACTCCGCTCCGGTCCATCGCATCACGTTGGAGAACTGGAACCGGCTCTTGGCGATCAACGCCACGGGTCCATTCTTGCTGACGCAGGCCATTCTTCCCACCATGCTCGCGTCGGGTTGGGGTCGGGTCGTCAACATCGCCTCGGTCGCGGGACTCACGGGAGCGAAGTACATCGCCGCATATACCGCGTCGAAGCACGCCCTGATCGGTTTCACGCGGGCGCTGGCGGCGGAGGTAGCCGGCCGTGGCGTGACCGTCAACGCTGTGTGCCCTGGTTATGTCGACACGCCGATGACCGATCAGTCGGTCGCGCGGATCGTCGAGAAGACCGGGAGGGAGTCGGAAGCCGTGCGACAGGCCATGCGTGATCGGTCGCCGCAGGGTCGTCTCATCGCACCGGACGAGGTGGCTCACGTCGTGGCCGGACTCTGCGACGAGCGCGCCGGGGGGATCAACGGCCAGGCGATCGTCATCGATGGCGGAGCAACGCACGCATGACCTTCGAGATCATCAATCCGGAGGCGTTGGGAGCGCCGCGGGGGTGGAACAACGGCATGCTGGGGCCCACGGGCGGGCGGATCCTCCTTGTGGCCGGCCAGTCGGCGGCTGGGTCCGACGGTTCCATGCCGCACGGCATGGCCGCCCAGTGGGAGCGAGCCCTCGAGAAGATCGTGTCGGTCGTCCGCGCCGCCGGTGGCGCGCCGACCGATATTGGCCGGCTCACGATTTACGTCACGGACGTCGAGGCGTATCGTACCGGATTGCGGGATATCGGCGCGGCCTATCGTCGCGTCATGGGCACACACTTCCCGGCGATGGCCCTGCTACATGTGCGAGGACTGCTCGAGCCGGGAGCACTCGTGGAAATCGAAGCGACCGCCTGGATAACCGCCGACGCGGCGACGGAGTCTTGAGCATGGCCATCTCACCAACCACGTTCCTCTACGATCTCGACGCCACCACCTCGGTCGCGACGATCACGCTCAACCGACCGGAGCGCCTGAACGCGCTCACCTTCGACGTTTATGCAGAGCTGCGCGATACGATGAAAGCGCTAGACACCGAACCCGGTGTGCGCGCCATTGTGATGACCGGCGCGGGTCGCGGATTCTGCTCCGGCGGCGACGTCGAGCACATCATCGGCGAGCTGTTCGCGCGCGATCATGTCGGCCTGCGCGAGTTCACCAGAATGACGTGCGATCTGATTTACAACATGCGCGCCTGCCGGCGTCCGATCGTCGGCGCCCTCAACGGCACGGTGGCCGGCGCCGGGGCCGTGATCGCGACCGCGTGCGACGTGCGCATCGCCGCCGAGTTCGCCAAGATCGCGTACCTCTTCACCAAGGTGGGCCTCTCGGGCGCGGACATGGGCGCCGCGTGGATGCTGCCGCGTATCGTCGGGTTCGGGCGAGCCACCGAGTTATTGATGTCCGGCGAGTTCATCTCCGCCGAAGAGGCGCATCGCATTGGGTTGTACAATCGAGTCGTTCCGCAGGATCGGGTGCTCGTAGAAGCGCGCGGTGTTGCCGAGCGTCTTGCGCGCGGTCCGTCGCACGCGCTGGGCGTCACGAAGGCAGCCTTGAATTGCGAAGCCACGTTGGATCTCGCCACCGCGCTCGAGCTCGAGGCCCATGCGCAAGCTGACTGCATGCTGAGCCCCAACTTCCGTGAAGCCTACGAAGCCTTTCGCTCGAAGCGCGACGCCGTGTTCGTGTAGCGCCCGATGCTCGACGTCCATCCCGTGCGCGCGTTCCTCACCAAGCGGCACATCGCCTTTGCCGCCGCGGCCGATCGGTTTGCGACGACCGACATCGCGGCGCTCCCGGGGGTCGGTGAGGATGAGGCGGCGAGGGTTCAGGCGCGCCAGGTCCTGAAGCTCCTCGGGGGTGCATGGCTACAGCCGATACGCGACCAAGATCTCCGCGCATGCTGTCTGATGCGCGAGGCCCTGGCCGCGGCGTCTCCGTTGGCCGACGCCGTCTTCGCGCTCCAAGCGTTGGGAGCCACCCCGCTCGTCTTGGCGGGCACCGACGAACAGCGTGCGCGATGGCTTGAACCGGCGCTGGCCGGCACCGCCCTCGCCGCCTTCGCAATGACCGAACCCGGCGCCGGCTCGGACGTCGCCTCGCTCAACACCCGCGCCGAGGAGAGTGGAGAGGGATTCGTACTGAACGGCGCCAAGAGCTTCATCTCCAACGCGGGCATCGCCGACTTCTATGTAGTGTTCGCGACGCTGGATCCGTCCCAGCGCCATCGCGGCATCGCGTGCTTTCTCGTTCCGGCCGACACCCCTGGCCTCCGTTTCGTCGGGCCCCAGGTGATGAGTGCTCCCCACCCGCTGGGGGACATCGCGTTCAACGACTGCCGGCTACCGCGCTCAGCGTTGCTCGCGCCGGCGGGGGAGGGTTTCAAGCTCGGACTTGCGACGTTGGACCGCCTGCGCGCGACGGTCGCCGCCGCCGCCTGCGGCATGGCCGCCCGCGCGCTCCGGGAAGCTCTCGATCACGCCAAGCGGCGTCACCAGTTCGGCAAGCCCCTGGGGGAGTTCCAGCTCGTGCAAGACAAAGTCGCGCGGATGGCGATCGATCTCACGGCGGCGCGTCTGCTGACGTACCGCGCGGCCTGGGAACGCGACGAAGGCGCCGAGCGCGTCACGCTGGAATCGGCCATGGCCAAGGCCTTCGCCACGGAGGCGGCCCAGCGTGTCATCGATCACGCGGTCCAGATCTTGGGCGGAACCGGCGTGCTGGCCAGCCATCCGGTCGAGCGACTCTACCGGAGCATTCGGGCGCTCAGAATCTACGAGGGAACGACCGAGATCCAGCACCTGATAATCGCCGGCAAGCTCCTGGACGCCGTGAACGATCCGCACGCATGAGGATCGTCGCGGTCGGCGGCGGACCAGCCGCACTTTATCTGGCCATCCTGCTCAAGCGCGATGACCCACGACACGACATCGTGGTGTACGAGCGCAATCGCCTGGACGATACGTTCGGGTTCGGGGTGGTATTCTCCGATGCTACTGCACACAACCTCGCCGAGGCGGAGCCCGAAGTTCATGCGGCCATCTCCCGGCAGTTCTTCCGCTGGGATGACATCCACATTCACTTCCGCGATCAGATCCTGACGTCCACCGGACATGGATTCAGCGGGCTGGCGCGTACAACGCTCCTGGATGTGCTCGCCGCGCGCGCCCGCGAACTTGGCGTCGACCTCCGGTTTCAGGCGGAGATCACGGACGTCGACTCGTTGCGAGACTGTGACCTGCTGGTCGCCGCGGACGGCGCGAGCAGTACCGTACGCGAGCGGTACGCCGACCACTTCCAGCCGACGATCGACTGGCGTCTCAATCGCTTCGTGTGGCTGGGCACGACCAAGCCGTTTCCGGCTTTCACGTTCTACTTCAAGGAAACGCCGCATGGACTCTGGCGAGTCCACGCCTATCAATACGCCCCGGGTCATTCCACGTTCATCGTGGAGGGAACGGAACGCACGTGGTGCGCGTCGGGAATGGCGGAGGCGTCGGAGTCCGACGCCTTGGCGTATTGCGAGGATCTCTTCGGTCCGGAGCTAAACGGTCACCGGTTGCTGACCAACAAGTCCGTCTGGCGGCGTTTTCCCACGATCCGGAACGCGCGCTGGTGGCACGAAAACATGGTGCTCATCGGTGACGCCGCCCACACGGCACACTTCTCGATCGGCTCGGGCACCAAGCTCGCGATGGAGGACGGTGTGGCGCTCGCGGCCGCCTTGCGCGCCCACCCCGGAGATGTGCGGGCGGCGCTCATGGCATATGAAGAGGAGCGACGGCCCGCCGTGGCGAGCGCCCAACGGGCCGCGCAGGTGAGTCTGCAGTGGTTCGAGGACACCGAACGCTACATGGATCTGGAGCCGATTCAGTTCGGCTTCAACCTCCTCACTCGCAGCCTGCGCGTCACGCACGAAAACCTGCGGGAGCGCGATCCCGCCTACGTGCGTGAGATCGACCGATGGTTCGCCGACAGTGCCGGGCGTCACGCCGGACCCTCGGCGCCCTCGACGCCGGTGCGGCCGCCCATGTTCACGCCGTTCGCGCTGCGCGACATGGTGCTCGAGAATCGCGTGGTCGTTTCTCCGATGTGCCAGTACTCCGCCGAAGACGGCACGCCAAACGAATGGCACCTCGTGCATCTGGGTGCGCGCGCCATTGGCGGCGCCGGGCTCGTGTTCGCCGAAATGACCGATGTGAGCCCCGAGGCACGCATTTCTCCTTGGTGCACGGGGATGTACAAGCCAGAGCACGTGGAGGCCTGGCGGCGCATCGTGGACTTCGTCCATGAGAACTCCTATGCCAAGATCGCCCTCCAGCTGGGGCACGCGGGCCGGAAAGCGGCAACCAAGCGCATGTGGGAGGGTGACGTGCAGCCGTTGGAGCACGGCGGCTGGCCAATCGTCTCCGCGTCACCCATCCCCTATTTCGATCACAGTCCGGTCCCTCGGGAGATGACCCGCGAGGATATGCTCGGGGTCGTGCGGGAGTTCGAACGCGCGACCACTATGGCGAACGACGCGGGGTTTGACATGCTCGAGGTGCACTTCGCTCACGGGTACCTGCTCGCGAGCTTCGTGTCGCCCCTGACCAATCTGCGTGACGACGATTACGGTGGCACGTTGGACAATCGACTCCGGTTTCCGCTGGAGGTGTTCGACGCCGTACGCGCCAAGTGGCCCCGACACAAACCCATGTCCGTCCGCATCTCCGCGGTCGACTGGGCGCCGGGCGGGATGGAGGCGGGGGATGCCGTGGAGGTAGCCAGACGGCTTAAGGACCACGACTGTGACATCGTGGACGTTTCAGCGGGCCAGACCGTTCCCCATCAGCAACCGGTGTATGGGCGGCTCTTCCAGACGCCTTTTGCCGATCGCATACGACGGGAAATCGGACTCGCAACCATGGCCGTCGGAAACATCTCGTCGTTCACGGACGTGAACACCATCCTCGCCGCCGGAAGAGCGGACCTGTGCATGCTCGCCCGAGCGCACCTGTGGGATCCGTATTGGACTCGCCACGCGGCGTACGAACTCGGCGTCGACCTGCCCTGGCCGGAGCAGTACGCAACGCTCAACAGCTACACCCCGCGATTCAAGTGAGCGGGCAACGCTCTGTGGGACCTCACGTCCACCATCTCACGTCCTCTAACGGCTAACGCGAACGCCCACTCATGCCCACCTACTCCGAATACCTGAAGGTCGACGCGCTCCTGTCCCTACAGGAACCCTTGTCCGATGGGCCAGAGCATGACGAAACGCTGTTCATCGTCATTCACCAGGTGTACGAGCTGTGGTTCAAGGAAGTCCTACACGAGCTCGACTATCTCAAGCGTCTGCTTCACGCCAACGATCGTCCGCGGGCGGTCCACACGCTCAAACGCGTCCTCACGATTCTGAAGACACTCGTCGCGCAGATCGACGTGCTGGAGACCATGACACCGCTGGAGTTCCTCTCGTTCCGCGATCGCCTGGAATCCGGCAGTGGATTTCAGTCCTACCAGTTCCGTGAGTTGGAGTTTGTACTCGGCGCGAAGCACCGCTGGGCGCTCGATCATTTTCCGGAGGGCTCGACGGCTCGGGCAAACCTACATCGGCGGTTCCAGGAACCGACGCTGTGGGACGCGCTGCTGGACCACCTCCGCCTGAGCGGCTATGCGGTCCATCGACGTGCCGATGTGACGACACCGATCGAACCCGACGCCGCGAACAAGCAGGCACTCATCCAGGCGTACCGCACCGATCCCGGCGCTGGAGAGCTGTGCGAGCGGTTCGTGGATCTGGACGAAGGCGTGCAGGAATGGCGTTATCGTCACGTCAAGATGGTGCAGCGCACGATTGGCACCAAACGGGGGACCGGCGGTTCCACCGGCGCCGAGTATCTCGTCACAACGCTGCTCAAACCCGTGTTCCCGGATCTGTGGGACATCCGCACCGAACTCTGATGCCCCGCCCCTCGCTATCGTCGTTGCGCGCATCCAAGAACGCCCTCGCGCCACACTACTCGCGGTTTCGTGTGGCGGAACGGCTCCTGCTGACCGGGCACTCCCACCAAGCGTGGCCCGATGTCGGGTTCGAGGCGCAGCAGGCAGCGTGGACCGATGCGGCGGAGTTGGTCGACGACAAGTGGCAGCGCGCGTTCGCCAAGGCCGACCGCGTCCGCGAGGCCCTCGCCGCGCTACTCGGCGACACGACCGGCACCATCGCCCTGGGCAGCAATACCCACGACCTTCTGGTACGGCTCCTGTCGGCGTTGCCCTTGCGGCAAAGGGCTCGCATCGTGACGACCGACGGAGAGTTTCACACCGTGCGGCGGCAGCTGGACCGGCTGGCGGAGGAAGGCATCGAGATCACGCGCATCTCGCACGAGCCCGCCGCTGCCGTGGCTGAGCGGCTGGCCGCCGCCGTGAACGACCGTACGACGCTGGTCGTCGTTTCCAGTGTCTTCTACCTCAATGCCCACATCGCCCCCGACCTCGACGTGGTGGCTCACGCGTGCAGTCGCGTGGGGGCCGCGCTGCTGGTCGATGCCTACCACACCCTCAATGCTGTCCCGTTCTCGCTCGCCGACCAGGCACTGGAGCAGGCGTTTGTGGTCGGGGGTGGCTACAAGTACTGCCAACTGGGTGAGGGCAACTGCTTCCTACGACTTCCTCCCGATTGCACCCTGCGACCCGTGATCACCGGTTGGTTCAGCGAGTTCGCCGATCTGGCGGAGGGGCAGCGTTCCGACGAGGTGGCATACGGCGCGGGGCCGGCGCGCTTTGCCGGGGCCACGTACGATCCAACGAGTCACTACCGAGCCGCGGCGGTGCTGGACTTCTTCGGCGAGCACGATCTCACACCGGCGTTTCTGCGTGAGGTGTCGCAACATCAGGTTGGGACGCTGGCCGCGGCGTTCGATGCGCTCGATCTTGACCCGGCGGTCGTCACGCGGGATCGGTCCGTTCCCCTGGAGCAATTGGGCGGGTTCCTTGCGCTCCGGGCTCCTAGGGCTGCGTGGCTCTCCGCCGGACTCAGGCAGCGCGGTGTGTGGACGGACTATCGCCGAGACGTGCTACGCTTTGGGCCTGCTCCGTACCTGTCGGACGCCCAACTCACGGACGCGATGGATGCCTTGAGGGCCACGGTCAACGACAGCTGAACGTGGGCGTCTCACGCCTATCTTTCACCTAGCGGCCGGATCTTGATGTTGCGGTAGGCGACCCAGTCACCATGGTCCTGTAAGGCGATGTGCCCCCGTCTTGCGCGCCCATAGGTGGGCCACTCAACGAATTTGCTGTCCCTGACCAACTGCTCCCACTCCGGACTCCACAACTCGTACTCGACCACCTTCACGCCGTTGAGCCAGTGCTCGACGTGCGCTCCTTGGACCACGATCCGCACGGCGTTCCACTCCCCGACCGGTTTCACCGCACCCGCAGGCGCGGCGTACAGTCCATAGTTCGACCCGGCCGCGGTCAGCCGTGACGTTCCATCCGCATGCGCGGCGTCGTCGAGCACCTGCATTTCCGGACCGCTCTCAAACGTACGGTTCGCCTCCTCACTCACCCGATACATGATCCCTGAGTTGCCCCCGGGCGCGACCTTCCACTCGAGCACGAGCTCGAAATCTGCGAACTCCTCGCCGGTGATGATGTCACCACCCCCAC
This sequence comes from Gemmatimonadales bacterium, assembly GCA_036397755.1. Lineage (GTDB taxonomy): Bacteria > Gemmatimonadota > Gemmatimonadetes > Gemmatimonadales > GWC2-71-9 > CAMYLY01. Next base: position 70,400 of record DASWII010000035.1, read on the forward strand.
CGACCCGCGTGATTGCCCCGTCCATCACCTGCCAACCGGCCGGAACACCCTCACGGTGGAAGCCGCGCCACCCCTGCAGGGTGGCGCCATCGAACAGCAACTGCCAACCGACCTCGATCTCCGACGGCGTCAGGCTATTCATGGCCTCTTGGGCTTCGGCGCTCGGCGTGGCCGGCGCACATGCGGCAAGCTGCATGGCGCCGAGGAGCCCAGCGAGGTGGAGGATGCGGCGGCGTGTGTGGTTGGGCATCTTTCGGCTCGCGGTTCGTCAAGAGTCAACAATACGCCACAACCCCGCGCCCCGGAAGCATGGCAAATGAGCAGCCGGTGACACCGGAACCGACACACGTCACCCTCGTCCCCCACACGCACTGGGACCGCGAATGGTACCTCACCGTACAGCGATTCGGCGTGCGCCTGCTGGACATCGTGTCGGAAGTGCTCGAGCGTCTCGACCGGCCGGACGATTTGCCACACTTCCTACTCGACGGCCAGGTGATCGTCCTCGAGGATTATCTCGCTCAACGTCCGGCGGACCGGGAACGCATCCGGCGGCATGTGTCAGCCGGCCGGCTCGCGATCGGCCCGTGGTACGTCCTGCACGACGAGTTTCTGACGAGCGGTGAGAGTTCCGTCAGAAACCTGCTCGTCGGCGCTCGGGTATGTGCCGACCTGGGTGGCAGACAGGAGGTGGGGTATGTCCCGGATGCGTTCGGGCACGTTGCACAGTTGCCCCAGATCCTGCGACGGGCCGGAATCGACACCTTCGTGTTCACTCGCGGGAGTGGCGACGAGCTCTCCGCAACCGGATCGGAGTTTCGCTGGGTCGCACCGGACGGCAGTGAGGTCCTGGCAATCAAGTTGGTCGGCGGCTACTGCAACGCCGGTGCGTTGGGATTCGACTCCGACCGAGACATGTTCTCGGGGAACACCGCCGACCCTGATCGGGCCATCGACCGGGTGCGGCGCGCCCTGGATCGCATGGCTCCGCTCGCCCGCTCCGACCGCCGGCTGCTCACCAACGGCTGTGACCATCTGCCGCCTCAACAGGGCCTGACGGAGGTCATGGCCGCGGTGCGTCAGGCAAACCCCGGCAGCCACTTCGAGATAGGATCACTCACGACCTTTCTGGACGGCCTGCGCCCAGCCGGGCCCGGACTCAGCGTCTATGCCGGCGAGCTGCGGGGCGCGCGCACGGAGCATCTGCTGCCGGGCGTGCTCTCGACGCGTATGCCGATCAAGCAGGCAAACGAGCGTTGCGAGTGCCTAGTCGCCGCGGTGCTCGAGCCGCTGGCGAGTTACCTCCATTTCGTCTGCGGCGCGCCGTACCCTGGGCACGCGATCGACGTGCTGTGGAAACAACTCCTCGCCAACCATCCCCACGACTCGATCTGCGGCTGCGGCACCGATCTCGTGCACCGGGAGATGATGACACGATTTCACGGCATCGTCGAGGTCGCCGAGGAATACATTGCGACGGGTCTGGAGCGGCTCTTCCCTCGCACGGGTTCGGACGGCGCCCACCTCGCGGTGTTCAATCCTCTACCCTTCCCACGCCGCGCGATCGTTGAACAGACCGTGGTGCTGTCGGCCGACATCGAGGTCGCGCGGATCGAGTTGGTGGACCGTGCGGGTATGCCTTTGCCCTTCACGGTCGTGCGCGCGGACCGGGTGAAACGGTTTTGGGGGCCCGAGTGGTCCAGGATCATCGACGCGGAAGCACAGCGCGAAGCGTTGGAGCTGTATGAGCGCGAGCATCCCGGTTGGTTCGAGGTGAGCGGCGATAGACATGACCTCTTTGTGACCGTGCAGTTCGATGTCACACTACCGGCGATTGGCGTCGGGGTGGTCTCGCTGCGACATCGGTCCCCCGACCGCGCGCCGACCCAGCTGCCGCACCGTCTCGCCGCAGACGAGACAACCATCGAGAACGAGTTCATCCGCGTGACGATGAGTCCGGATGGTCGCCTCGCCATCGACGACAAGCGCAACGACGCTCGCTACGAGGGGCTCAATCGGCTCGTCGATGACGAGGACGCCGGCGATGAATACGACTATGCGCACGCCGAGGAGCCTCTTTCGGTCTCCGCGGTCGGCCTGCACGGTCGTGTCGCGATCGTCGAGGACACGGGTTTCCGCGCGACGCTCGAGACGGCCTTCGTCTGGAACCTGCCCGAGGCCCTCACCCGCGATCGCACACGCCGTACTGAAGAGCGGATCGGCTGTCGGGTGCGGATTCGGGCGAGCGTGACGAGAGGCAGTCCTGTGGTGGAGATCGAGACGGCGTTCGACAACGACGCACGCGACCATCGCCTCCGAGCGCTCTTCCCGACGGGGCTGCGCGCAACCGAGATCGTGAGCGACGGCGCCTTTCATCTCGATCACCGACCCGTCGACGTTGCCGAACGACCTGACTGGGTCCAGCAGCCGGCGGACGCTTATCCACAACGCGAGTTCAGTCTCGTGGAGAATGGAACGCGCGGCGTGGCCGTGCTCAATCGCGGCCTGCCAGAAGTAGCGCCGTTTCGCGCGTCCGATGAGACCGTGGGCATCGCACTCACGCTATTGCGGTGCGTCGGCTGGCTGTCACGCGACGACCTCTCGAGCCGCGATAGGGCGGTCGGCCCGATCCTACCGACGCCCGACGCGCAGTGCCAAGGCCCGCACCGGTTCCACTACGGTGTCGTTCCGTTGTGCGAGCCCCACCGTGCGGCGGACCTGAAGCGCCTCAGCGCGGCCTATCGCGTCCGCCCCGTGGCCGTCCAAGTGCAGAGCGCCCATGGGATCGCACCTGACGGAGGGCTCTTTGAAATCCGGCCCACCGGCACGCACCCCGCCGCGGCGGTTTCGGCGGTGAAGCGTCACGCGGATCGCGACACGCTTGTCGTGCGCCTGTACGATTGGAGCGGGCAGCCCTCGACCCAGCAGCTCGCTTTCGCCCAGGACCTTGCGGGGGCGTGGCGCACGAATCTGCTTGAAGAGCGAGAGGACGAGCTTCCCGTTCAGTCGAGGCGCGCGATTGCGCTCGACATGACGTCGTTTGAAGTCGTGACGCTCGAGGTCGCGTTTGCATGAACGTGGACGCGGGTCGCGTGACGGACGTTGACCCGAGCCGTACCTTTGGGAACGCGAAGATCAGGAAAGATTCCCCCGCTTCGAGGGACGATCATGACACGAGCACTCAGGCTGGCGTTGGTTGGAGTCATCACGTTGACGGGTGTAGCGGTGGCGGTGCAGTACCGCTTGGCGCCAAGGGTCACGCCACGTTCGATCGGCACCGGCGACCTCCTGCAGGCGGTGAGCATCGTCGATAACGAAACGGTCTGGCTGAGTGGTCACAGCGGCACGTTTGCCCGCACCACGGACGGTGGCAAGACGTGGGCCGTGAACAAGGTGCCCAACGCCGACTCCCTCGAGTTTCGCGACGTGCACGCGCTGAGCAGCGACATCGCCTGGCTGATGAGCGCGGGCCCAGGCGATCGCTCGCGGATCTACCACACGCAAGACGGGGGACGCACGTGGGACCTGCAGTTTCAAAGCAACGATCCAGAGACGTTTTACGACTGCTTTGCGTTTTGGGATGGCATGCACGGGGTGGCGTTCAGCGACGCCGTGGGCGGGCGGTTTGTCATCCTGAGGACGACGGACGGCCGGACGTGGTCGCGCGTCCCTGCCTCGAATACCCCACCCGCGCTCGCGGCGGAAGGGAGCTTCGCCGCCAGCGGCACGTGCGTCGTGACGGCGGGCGACCGGCATGGCTGGATCGGCACCGGGAACGCCACCATTGCACGCGTGCTCCGGACCAACGACCGCGGGGCCACCTGGAAGGTCTCGGACACGCCCGTCGCCGCGGGTGAGGCAACGGGCATCGCGTCCCTGATGTTCACCGATACGCTGTTAGGGTGGGCATTCGGGGGGAGGATTGGGGATCCGGCCAGCGTCACGAACAACGCGGCGCGCACCTGGGACGGCGGCGCAACATGGGAACTCGTCACATCCCCACCGTTTCGCGGTGCGATCTACGGATCGGGTGTGGTCACCGGCGCGCCGGACGTGGCGCTCGTCGTGACCGGTCCCAACGGCATGGCCTTCACGATCGACGGCGGCATGAGCTGGCGTTCGCTCGACACGCTGAGCTACTGGGCCGTGGGCTTCGGATCGCCGCATGAAGGATGGGCCGTGGGCCCGGCGGGTCGCCTGGCCCACGTCTCGATGTATCAGTAGAGGGCGGCTCGTCGATGCGGATCTCCGACCATCGCATACTGATTACCGGCGGCGGCACCGGCATAGGTCTCGCCTTTGCGCGCGCGTTGGCTGGCCGCGGCAACCGGATTCTCATCGCCGGCCGACGATCCCAGCCACTCGAAGACGCGGCGCGCGACCTCGAAGGCGTCACCACGGCGACGGTAGATCTGGTCCGCGAAGATTCCATCCGAGAACTGCTTTCCGTCGTGAGAGAGCGGCTCGGTGGACTGTCGTTCCTCGTGAACAACGCCGGGATTCAATACAACGACGACTATGCCACGGCCGATGCGGACGAGATCTGCCAACACGTGGATCGGGAGGTGGGCACCAATCTGACCGGGCTAGTGAAGCTCACCACCCTCGCCATGCCACTCCTGTTGCTGGCACCCGAGGCCGCCATCGTCAACGTTTCCTCGATCCTCGCCATCAGCCCCAAGAGGAGCGCGCCCGTGTACTGCGCCACCAAAGCTGCCGTGCGCTCGTTCACCCAGGCGCTGCGATACCAGCTCGCGGAGCAGGCCCCGCACATTCGGGTCGTCGAGGTGGCGCCGCCGATCGTCGACACGGCCATGACGACCGGGCGCGGCCGTCGCAAGCTCAGGCCGGAACAAGTGGCCGCCGAGGCCCTCCGGGGGATCGAGGCCGACAGGGTCGAAATCGCGGTGGGGGCGACGAAGGCCGTACGGTGGATCTACCGGCTGAGCCCGACCGTGGTCGAGTGGCCGCTGCGCAACCGGTAGCGTCCCGACACGACAGGGAGTGCTCGTGAGACAACGGAATCTCGCCGCCTTCGTGGCGCTGTGGATCGTCGGCTGCTCCGGACAGGATGCGGCACCGGCTACGGACAGCACCTCTTCGCCACCGGTGGTCGTCTTCGAGACCAGCCTGGGAACGATTGTCGCCGAACTCGCCCCGGAGCACGCGCCACAAACGGTCAGGCATTTCCTCACGCACGTGCGCTCGCAGTTCTATGACGGAATCATCGTGCACCGGGTCGAGCCGGGATTCGTCATTCAGGCGGGGGGATACCAGCCTGACATGCGCGAACGACGCACCAGCGCCTTCCCGGTCGCCAACGAGAACCCGACCGGCCTGCTGAATGCGCGCGGGACGCTGGCCATGGCCCGCACGGCGGACCCGCACAGCGGGCTCGTGGACTTCTTCATCAACCTCGCGGACAACGCGAGGCTGGACTATCGCGACAGTACCGCCGAGGGGTGGGGTTATGTGGTGTTCGGTCGCGTGATCGAGGGGATGGATGTCGTCGACGTGATCGCCGGGACCCCGACGCGGCCTCAAGGCCGCCTTCGCAGTCTTCCCATCGAGCCCATCATCATCAGTCACGCGTATATACGGGAGTAAGGTCACCGGGCGAGCCGACTCCAACGCATCTCGTATCCGACAAGACGCAGGCATCCTCCCACTCTCCCGCCACTTGACGTTTGGTATCTATATGATATCATATCGATACCAGCTATTCGAGAGGGTCCTATGGTTCGCGAACACGCGCGCCGCACGGCGTCCGGCTACGTCGCATTCGTGGTGCTGTTCTTGGTCTCGGTGGGTGTGGGGCTGTGGCTGTACGCCGCGCTGCAGGCTGAGGCAACGGCCTCGATCGTCATCGCGGCGATCGCCGCGACGCTCGTAGGCATTCTCTGGGGCGGGTTCTTCATGGTGCACCCCAACGAAGCCCGGGTACTCCAGCTGTTCGGAGCCTACGCGGGAACGGAGCGGGTGACGGGACTCCGATGGGCCAATCCGTTCTTCACCAAAGCCAAAGTCTCCGTCCGCGTGCGGAATTTCGAGACCGCCAAGCTCAAGGTGAACGACCTCAATAGCAATCCGATCGAGATCGCCGCGGTCGTCGTTTGGCGCGTCGTGGACACGGCCGAAGCCTTGTTCGAGGTGGACGACTACGTCGAATACGTACACGTGCAGAGTGAGTCGGCGCTGCGGACGACCGTGACCAACTATCCCTACGACGCGTTCGAAGAGGGACAAATGTCCCTCTCGCACAACATGTTCGAGATCGCCGATCAGTTGAAGGGCGACGTACAAGACCGCCTCGCCAAGGCGGGGGTGGAGGTCGTCGAGGCACGAATCAGCCACCTCGCGTACGCACCGGAGATTGCGAGTGCAATGCTCCAGCGACAGCAGGCGAGCGCGATCATCGCCGCGCGCCAGAAGATCGTGGAGGGGGCGGTGGGTATGGTCGAGATGGCGCTGACGATGTTGGCCCAACAAGACGTCGTGCAGCTCGACGACGAGCGCAAAGCGAACATGGTCAGCAATCTGCTGGTGGTGCTGTGCGCGGACCGTAGTCCACAGCCGATCGTGAACGCGGGCTCGCTGTACTAGGGCTTGCGCGACGTGACTCCACGGAAGTCGTTTCCGTTACGCATAGACCCCAAAGTCTATGCCGCGATCGAGCGGTGGGCAGCCGACGAATTGCGCAGCGTGAACGGACAGATCGAGTTTCTCTTGAGGCAGGTGCTCTTGCGTGCCGGCCGGCTCGGCGACAACGACGTCGAGTCATTGGGGAAAAGGGGGGAATCGTGAAAGTGCTGGGATTGGCCATTATCGGGCTGTGCTGCTGGAACGCATCGGCCGTGGCGCAGGTCGGCCAGGACGCCGCCATGATGCGGATGTACCAGGCTGAGAGTGAAGTCGGGCGGGAGTCGTTCACGCGCGACGCACGGCACTTCGAGAGTACCGTGGAGATCCCCGTGCTCCAGGCGCGTTTGATCCACCGTACGGAATTCGGCCCGGACGGGCGCTGGACCGCCTTCGAGAGTCGAGTGTATCTGCTCGCGAACGACAGTCTGGTGGCCGAGTACTGGGCCACCGCGGCGGGGGATTCGGTGCGCTGGCGCCAGCTTCGCGGCGGGCAGGACACCTCCGGCGTGGCAGCGGGCCGGCCATCCGCCGTCGTGCCCAGCCAGACCACCGCGGTGTTCGCGGACATCGCCTATCGTGTCGCCGGACGAGATACGATCTGGGAGCTGTGGTCGCCGGAGAGCGGTGCGGTGGTGCAGGCCACGATCCGGCATGGCACGAATACGGTCGAGTTCACGCTGGGGCCGTTGCCTCTCACCGTAAAGCTCCGGCCGGACGGGCGCGTGGGGGAGATCGAGGTTCTCCCGCAACGCCTGCGGGTCGAACGGGTCGAGCCCAACTTGCCGCTCGATCCGCTCCCCGGATTGGAACGCCCGAAACCGGACTACGCGCCGCCTCCGGGCGCTCCGTACACGGCCACCGAAGTGCGCATCCCGGTCACTTCCGAGAGCGGCGACGCGTTTGAGCTGGCCGGTACGCTCACCGTGCCCACCACTGGGCGACCGCCGTTTCCTGCAGCCGTGACCATCACGGGTTCGGGCGGGCAAGACCGCGACGAGAACTTGTGGCCGCTGGTGCCGGACTACAGACCGTACGCGGAGATCGCCGACCGGCTGGCGCACGCGCGGATCGCGGTGCTGCGCGTGGACGACCGCGGTGTCGGCGCGTCCGGGGGCGGGAACAGCGCGCCGACGACGCGTGATTTCGCCGGTGACGTCAGAGCGCAGTTGGCGTGGCTTCGCGCGCGCCCGGAGATCAACGGGAAGCTGCTGGCGCTGATCGGGCACAGCGAGGGAGGCGTGATCGGTCCGATCGTGGCGGCGGAAGATCGGGAGCTTGCCGCCTTGGTCATCATGGCTGGATCATCACAAACCGGCGAAGAGATCATCCACTACCAGGTGACGAGACCGATCGAGACCGCCCCCGGGCTCACCGACGCGCAGCGCGCGGAGCTGCGCGACTCGATCTTGGCCGAGGCGATGACGACCCTTGCAGCCGCCAACCCATGGATGCGGTACTTCTGGACCTACGATCCCCTCGTTGCCGCCCGCCAAGTGACTCAGCCGGTGCTGGTGCTGCACGGTGAGTACGACCGGCAGGTCACCGTGGAACAGGCGACGGAACTCGCGGATGCGATCCGCGAGGGTGGCAACCGGGATGTCACTGTCCGCATCTTCCCGAAGCTCAACCACCTGTTCCTCATGAGCCTCGAGGACGGGTCTCCCCACGAGTACATGGCCATCGAGGATGCGTCGCTACCGAGCGAAGTACTGGACACGATCGTCACGTGGCTGTCGACCAAACTGCGTCCGTGATGCCCGACGTGACACGGACGGCGCCGGAAACGACCCGCGCCGCCCGTGTCACGTGTCCTACTTGCCGATGGCTTCCAACTCTCCGAGCGCTGATTCCAGCACCTCGCGCAATCGGGTACGCTTCGTCTCGTCGTCCCGATAGCGCCAGGCAACGCGATAGGCCTGTGGCACCAGTTTCCCTACCAGTCGCGTGACCTCGGGCATCGGATCGGCAAGGAACGCATCGATTGTGTCCTCGACGCGCTCGAAGATGTCCTCCACGGTCGACCGGTGCTGGTCCAGGAACGCCTGGCCCTCCGTGGTGATCTCGTAGACCTTCTTCCCTTCGACGTCCTTCGACGCCACCAGCCCTTCGTCCTCGAGCCACTGCAGGGTTGGATACACCGACCCAGGCGAAGGCTTGTAACACCCGTGCGTGTGCTCCTCGAGCGCCTTCATCACCTCATAGCCGTGCATCGGTTTCTCTTTGAGCAGCTTGAGGATCACGTACTTGAGGTCCCCCGACTCGAACCATACCCGACGCCGTGTTCCTCTCCTGGCCCCGCGCCCGCTCCACCACCATGCGCCCGGCCCGAATCCGAAGTTCCATTCTTCCTTTTGCATGACGCCACCTCCCCAGATATATCGTGCGATATTACGTACGTAATATCGCACGATATATCGAGAGTGCAACCCCCTCTCACCTGGGGCCCTACAACGACAAATGCGGGAGGCCGGCTTCCTCCGGCCCCCCGCATTTGTCGCGGTGCCTCTCCGGAGCTACCGATCCCCGTCCGGCATCGCGACCGCAATCGTTTGTCGGCGTTTGTCCCGCATTATCTCCAGCGTGATCTTGTCGCCGCGTTCGTACGACTGGAGAATCCGCATGGCGTGCGCCGGATTCCGCGGTTCGCGGCCGTCAATGCTGATGATGACGTCGCCACCCTTGAGCGGAATGTCCTCGTTCGTCGACGCCTTCACCACGAGCACACCCTTGTCGGTCCCGAAGTAGCTCGCCAGGTCCGGATTCACGATCACGAGTTGCAGATCGAGGAACGCCCCTCCGCGAAGGCGAGAGACGATGGCTGTAGCCATGTCGCCCTCTCCACCGAACCCGCGAAGAGACTCCACCACTCCGGGCTCCACTAGCTCCCACCTACGTCCTGAATCCGCCCGGCTCAGGAGTCGCCCCTCTAAACGCTCGCCGATCCCCTCGAGGCCCCGCGCGAACTCGCCAAACGCATATGCCGAGGTGCTCACATCGTCGAGCTTGCGCGGAGCGACGAGCGCCACGCGCCGGCCGCCTTCCCGGCGGTACTCGAGGCGAAGTGTGTCACCTTCTTCCGCGTTACGTACGAGGTCGACGAAGCGGCTGCCACCGTCGCGCCCGAGAACCGACGTACCGTTGACCGCCACAATGACGTCGCCCGCCTTGAGCCCCGCCTCCGCGGCCGGACCACCCGGCGTTACCGCCGCCAAAACGGCCCCGTCGCGGGCCTCCTCGCCCTCACGCGTCTCCACGATCACGCCGATCCGCGGACGATCCGAGTCGAACATCACGACCCCGGGCAGATCTTCCGGCTCGAGGATCTCGAAGCGTCCAGGGCCGCTGCGATAGCGGAACACGGATACTCGGTCCACACCTCGAAACGCGCGCTCGGCTTCCCGCAGTCGCTCCATCGCCCGCTCGAGGTTCCTGCGCGCCTCCGGCACGTCGCTTTCGCGCAGTTGGCGTAACGCGTGGTCCAGCTCGTCGCGGGCCTCTTCCAACCGATCGAGCGCCGCCGCGCGCTCGGCGTCGCGCTCCTGGGCGGCCACCGGAGCGGCGAGCCCGAGCGCGCAGAGTGTCAGTAACATCAATCGCCGTATCTTCATGGTCACTCCCCGAATGTCTTCCAACATCCGTTGATTGCAGTCCAAGAGCGTCAGTAGCCTACGTAGGCCACGTTGCGTACATGTGTGTTGACGAGCGTCCCCATCAGCGCGACACGCTCACGCCACAGCGCGCCCACCTGATCCGGCGCGTACCGTGCGGCCGTGGCCCGGGCAATCCCCTCATCCACGAAGGCAATCCGGTCTTCGAGATCCGCGATCGTTGCCGCCGTCATTCCCGTCATCACCCGAGGCTCTCGATCCACCGCGTGCAACAGACTCTCGAGCCGTCGTGACTCCGCCATCCACTGGGCCAATGCCTGCTGCAGATCGGCTTCGGCTCGAACCGCATCCGTAGTGAATGACTGCACCCCCACGAACACCGCCAACATCGCCGCTGCCGCCATGCCCATGATGCCGGCAGCCCGCCACGCGCCGCGCCGTCGGCCGGCAACGTGCTGCTGCCGAACTACTTCCCAGCGATCGCGTGGCGACTGCAGCGCCGGCAGTGCGCGAAGCGCGGCAACGCGCTGATGGATAAGCTCGAACTCGAACGCGCACGCTTCACACGTGTCCACGTGCTGGCGTGCCGCCACCTTCCCTTCTCTGTCGCGCAGCTCCAGGAGCTCCGCCATCGTGAGATGCCTGTACATCAGGCCTCCTCGCCAAGCATGCGTCGCAACCGCACGTGTGCCCGTGAGAGTTGCGATTTGGAAAAGCTCACCGTCTTCCCCATGAGCCCGGCTATCTCCTCGTGTGTGTATCCCTCGACGTCATGCAGCCAGACCACCGCACGTGCCGTCGCGGACAACTGACTCAAGACCGTTTCCAGATCCATCGACAGTCCGGTATCAACTCCTGCCGTCCCCCACCCATCGTCACGCCACTCGTCCGTTTCGCGGTACTTCTCGTGGCGCACGCGAATCAAGGCCTTGCTCGCCGCGATCCGCTTCACCCACGCCGTCAGGCTCCCTGGAACCGACCCCCGAAACCGGCGTATGCTCTTGCAGATTTCGAGGAAGGTCTCCTGCAACGCTTCTTCGGCATCCTCCGGTGTCGGACAGATGCGTCGGGCGAGCGTGTACACCATCGACTGATAGGCGCGGTACACCGCCTCGAGCGCATCGAGATCGCCCGTCTTCGCCCGGCGGATCGCGAGCTCGTCTACCGCAACGGCAAGTTCTGGCATGCCCGATAGGATAGATGCAGTGGGAACAGAAAGGGTCGCATGAGGAGACCTCGAGGTCGAGCACCGACGTGGGGGCGTGCTTGCAAGTCGTGTGCTAACAATTGGTTACAACAGCGTACTGTCGCGAGGCGACTCGTCGGGCGTCGCCCAGGGAAGCACGAGCCTGTCGACCGTGTTCAGCAGTTCAGCAAGCCGTTCGATGTGATCGTGGGCCAAACCGAGCACAGCGCGCGAATGGGTTCGTCGACTCGCCGCGAGTAGTGTATCGCGGAGGGCCAGTCGGTTGGGGTTCTCACGTCATAGTCCTGCAGACCGCTCAGGTTCCGACGTGATTCAACCGACCACGAGACTGACCAGGCGGTCCTGCACGTACACGACCTTGCGCACGGGCTTGCCGCCCACGAATCGCCGCACGCGTTCGTCCGCCGAGGCCAGTCGCACGGCATCGTCTTCCGCGAGGCCTGCCGGGGCAACCACTCGCCCCCGGACCTTGCCATTGACTTGCACGACCAACTCCACCGTGTCTTCCCTCGAGAGCTCCGGGTCGGACGTCGGCCAGGACTGCCCGAACACCGAGGCTCCACCGCCCAGACACTCCCAGCACTCTTCGGCAAAGTGCGGAGCAAACGGCGACAGCATGATCACCAGCGGCCGGAGCAGGTCCGTGGCGACGACGCGATCCCCGGCCTCGTCCTCCCCCCGTCCCCGCAAGACGTTGACGTACTCCATGAGCTTCGAGATCGCCGTGTTGTAGCGCAGCGCTTCGCAATCCTCGGCGACGCCGGCGATGGTCTGGTGGAGCTTCCGCACGGCGGCGTCGGGCACCTCTCCGCCGCCGCCGGCGGTCACCGCACGCACGATCAGATCCCAGACGCGATCCAGGAATCGTCGCAGCCCAGCGATCCCCTCGTCGCGGAAGTCACCGCCCTCTTGATACGGACCCAGGAACATCAGGTACATCCGAAACGTGTCCGCTCCCCACTTCGTGATGTACTCGTCCGGAATGACCACGTTGCCCCGAGACTTGGACATCTTCGCGCCATCCTTCACGATCATGCCGTGCGCTCGGAAGCGGACGAACGGTTCCTCGAACGACAGATGGCCAAGGTCGTGCAGCGCCATGGTGATGAACCGCGCATACATGAGATGCAACACCGCGTGCTCGTTTCCTCCGATGTACGAGTTCACGGGGAGCCACCGCGCCGTGAGATCCTGGTCGAAGGGACGATCGTCGAACGCGGTGGATGGATAGCGCAGGAAGTACCAGGCAGAGTCCAAAAACGTATCCGAAACATCCGTCTCACGGCGCGCGAGCTTGCCGCACGTTGGACACGCCACGCGGTACCACTCCTCGTTGCGGGCGAGCGGTGAGACGCCGCTCTCGTCGGGGCGAAAGTCCTCCAGCGGGGGCAGAATCACGGGCAAGTCACGGTCCGGGACGGGCACGGTACCGCACCGTTCGCAGTAGATGATCGGAATCGGTGGTCCCCAGTACCGCTGGCGCGAGATGCACCAGTCATGCAGGCGATACTGCACCGTCGCGGAACCCGCACCTCGCGCCGCAAGCCAACTCGTGATCGCCCGCGCGGCCGCCCGGCACTCCATCGCGTCAAAGGCACCACTGTTGGTGAGCACGCCGTCCCACCCCGTGAACGGCCGCTCGGCATCCGGGGCGTTGGGCACCACGACCTCCCTGATCTCCAGGCCGTACCGCGTGGCAAACTCGTGATCGCGCGCATCGTGCGCCGGCACGGCCATGATGGCGCCCGTCCCGTACTCCATGAGCACGTAGTCGGCAATCCAGATCGGAATCGATTCATTGGTCGCCGGGTTCCGCGCATAGGAGCCTGTGAACACACCGCTCTTTTCGCGCTCGCCGACGCGGCGCGCGACGATATCTTTGGTCGCCGCCTCTCTGCGATAGTCGCGTACCGCACTGCGCTGCTCGGACGTCGTGAACCGATCCACGAGCGGGTGCTCGGGCGCAAGCACCATGTAGGTCGCGCCGAATACCGTGTCCGGCCGCGTGGTAAAGACGCGAATCTCATGTTCCCCTGGTGTCGTGAACACCAACTCCGCACCATCCGAGCGCCCGATCCAGTTCCGCTGCATCGTGCGGGTCGATTCCGACCAGTCGATCGCGGCGAGGTTGTCCAGGAGCCGCTGTGCGAACCGCGTGATGCGGAAGAACCATTGCTCGAGGAAGCGCTGGTGGACCTGCGTATCGGGATGGCGTTCGCAGAATCCGTCGATCACCTGCTCGTTCGCGAGCACCGTCTTGCATTCCGGGCACCAGTTCACCGGCGCTTTCTGCTTCACCGCCAGGCCGGCTTCGTACAGCCGGAGGAAGATCCACTGCGTCCAATGGTAGTACCGTGGATCGGTGGTGCGGACCTCATGGGTCCAATCGAGCATCAGCCCGATGCGCCGAAGCTGCTCGCGGAACCGCTGAATGTTGGCCGGAATCAGGTCCGCCGGGTGCGTGTTGACCTTCAGCGCATAATTCTCCGAGTGGATACCGAAGGCATCGAACCCTATCGGCTCGAAGACATCCCACCCCTGGAGCCGCCGGAATCTGCCGTGCACGTCGGCGCCGATGAACGCGAACACATTTCCGACGTGCAGCCCTTCGGCCGAAGGGTAGGGGAACATCATGAGGTTGTAGTACGGCCGCACGGAGCCGGCGAGGTCCACGAGGTTCGTGCCGTACTGCTCCCACAGCGCCTGCCACTTGGCTTCGGTCGCCGTGGGATCGTAGCGATCTGGCATCGGAGGGTGCTCGGTCATCGTGCCCCTAATCTAGCCACACACGCTGAACACTCTCGTCCTCTGGGCTCACGCGGTGCGCGCGTTGCCCGGAAGGCGTTGTCCCGACAGATCCGCGATTCTGACCTCCAGGACGTCCGAGAGCTGCGCGAGTTCCGTCAGCACTGCCGGCGCCGGCACATTGTCCACCACGATCGCGGCCAGGACATCCACAGCTTCGTGGTTGCGGCGGGACTGATGATAGGACGCGATGTTGATATCAGCCCCGCCCAGAATCGTGCCCACGCGACCGATCACACCCGGGACGTCACGGTTCCGAATGACCAACACGTGTCCCTCCACCGGTATGTCGACGATGAAGTCGTCCACGCGAATCACTCTTCCGAGCCGATCGCCGATGAATGCCCCGACGACCGTCGTGCGCCGGTCCGTGGTCTCGACCGTCACCCCCACAGTGGTTTCGAATCCGGCAACGGGATTGCCCACGCGGCGTGAGACGGCCATGCCGCGCTCCGCCGCCAGCGCCGCCACGTTCACCAGACTGACTGGACCGACCCCGATGGCCGTCAGCACTCCTTCCACCGCTGCCAGCATGACCGGCTTCGGGGCCTCGTCGTCCGCCCCGCCATACGCCACTTCCACCGCCTGCGTGCGACCGTGCGCGATGCTGGCAGCGAGGCAACCCACCCGCCGTGCCAGTTCGAGGACTCCCGCCAGACGCCCCAAAACCTTCCCACTCACGCCGGGCAGGTTGACGGCTCCGGCAATCGATCCGGACAAGAGCGCATCCCGAACCGCCTGGCAGATCTCGCGCGCAACGCGGTCCTGCGCCTCCGTGGTCGAGCCCGCCAGATGGGGGGTGAGAATCACGCCCTCCAGGGTGCGGAGCCGGGAATCCGCCGGGAGCGGTTCGGGATCGAACACATCGAGTGCCGCGCCGGCCAGGGCGCCCGAGGCAACCGCGTCAGCCAGGGCGTCGTCGTCGATCAACCCGCCCCGCGCCGTGTTGACGACCACCGCGGTGGGACGCAGTAGCCTCAGACGTCGTGCGTCGAGCAGGTGCTTCGTTTCCTCGTTGAGCGGGAGATGAAGCGACACGACGTCCGCCCGCGGCAGCAAGTCGTCGATGGACAGGAGTTCCGCACCGAGTGAGCGCGCGCGGGGCTCCGGCAAGTACGGGTCGTGCGCCAGGATTTCCATGCCGAACGCCCGGGCGATCTGCGCGACGTGTTGGCCGATCCGGCCCAGTCCGACGATCCCGATCGTCTTCCCCCGCAATTCGCGGCCCGGAAACGCTTTGCGATCCCATTTTCCCTCGCGCATGCTGTTGACCGCCCATGGGATCTTGCGTTGGAGCGAGAGCAAAAGGGCGAAGGCATGCTCCGCCGCGCTGACCGTGTTGGCCCCGGGAGCGTTGAGCACGACGATCCCCCGGCGTGTCGCCGCATGCACATCAACGTTGTCGACACCGGTCCCGGCGCGCGCGATCACATGCAGATCATGCGCGGCCGCCATCATGGCGTCCGTGACCGTCGTCTCCGATCGCACGATGAGCGCGTGCGCCCGTGCGAGGGCCGCCGGCAGTTCCGCGGGAGCCCCCGCGGTGGAGACCAAGTCGAAAGACGGTTCGGCCCGGAGGATGTGATACCCGCTCTCGGCGATGCGGTCCGCCACCACAACCACGTACTTCACGCCATCACCTCCTCGACAACGCCGAGCAACGCTTGCAGTCGTTCCGGGGAATGATCGCCCATGTGACCAATCCGGAACGTCGTCGTTTTGAGCTTGCCGTATCCCGTGCCGACGATCCACCCCTTATCACGGATCGCGTAGGCACAATCGCGCGCGTTGCGTCCTGCGGGAACGGTGAGACATGACACCGTCCAGGATCGGCGGCCTTCCGCTGGCAGCAACCCTACCCCCAACTCCGCCCCGCGGTTCTGCGTCCAAGCTTCCACCATCTCGCGCATGCGCTGGTGTCGCTCCCACCGTGCCGTGACTCCGCCCGTCTCTTCAATGCGCTGCATCTGCGCGTCCAGTGCGTACAGCAATGAAAGCGCCGGTGTGTTCGTCGGCTGGTAGTCGGCCGCGGCCTGATCGAACGCCAGCACGTCGAGATACGCCCCCCGCTCGGGGACGGTCTTGGCGCGTTCGATCATCCGTTCCGACGCCACGCCCACCGAGAGACCCGGAGGCAGGGCCAGGGCCTTCTGACTCCCCGTGAAGACGAAATCCAGTTTCAAGGCGTCCGTTTCGACCGGCGAGCCGCCAAGCGAGGTGACGGCGTCCACGAGCAAGAGCACGTCGTCACGCTCGTGCACCACCTGCGCTAGCTGCTCCAGGGGCGCCAACGCGCCCGTCGACGTCTCGGAGTGTACCAGCGTCACCGCGTCCACCTCCGTCCGTCGCAGGGCGTCGCGTAGCATGTCCGGCTCCACCGTGCGCCCGTAGGGGACCTCGAGGCGCATGACTTCCCGGCCTGTCGCGGCCACGATGGCGGCAAACCGCTCGCCGAACGCCCCGCCGACCAGTGAAAGCGCACGCTGACGCACACCCGAACGGACCGCCATCTCCATGAACCCCGTTGCCGCACAGGTGCCGACGAGCACTCGCCGTTTGGTGCGGCAGAGACGTTGCAGGGGGCCTTCGAGCCGCCGCATGAGGTCGACCATTTCCCGACCGCGGTGCGCGATCATCGGCCGCGTCATCGCGGCCAGTACATCGGGATGGACTTCCGTGGGGCCCGGGAGGAAGAACTGTCCGAACTCCGGCGTCATGGCATCAGTTCCTCACTCGACGAGGCGCAGGCGCGGGTTCGGCCGGTACTGGCGACCCACCTTGGCGCAAGGTTCGCCGTCCACCATGACGATGTCGGCCGTGAAATCGAACTTCCCTTCGTTGGCGAACAGTGAGGACCCGACACCGTACGCGTCGCACGGAACCTTCAGCTCCTCGAACTCACGGATCTTTTCGGCGGTGAATCCACCCGACACCACGATCTTCACCTCGTGGAATCCTTCGGCGTCGAGTGCCCGTCGGACATTGGCGACCAACTGCGGATTCACTCCGCGGGGATCGAACGCCCCCATCAGCGGAACGACGGACTTGTCGACGAGCGTGCGTGACGTGTCGAGACGGACCGCATACAGGCGGTCTCCGAGTGCACGCGCAACCGCGAGCGACGTGCCGACACTGTCGTTCTCGAAGTCGACCAAGCTGATCAGCTTGACGTGCACAGGCATGTGTTCCGCGAATTTTTCACTGGCCAGCACCGTGTCCCCACCGTACGCCGCAATCAGTCCATGGGGCACCGTGCCAACCCCTTCCGATCCCCACCACGACGCCTGCGCGTCCGTGGACACCCCGATCGCCCCAGCAATGTGCGCCGCGTAACCATCGCCGGTTTGCACGAGCCAGTGATCGTGTCGCGCCGGGAAGAACATCACTTCTTTCGGCTTCGCCGCATCCACCACGCGCCGCGTGTTGGTCGCGACGCGCGTGCGCCGCGCCAGCACGCCAAGGTACAGCGTCTCCAAATGTGCGAACGCGTCATACGGCCCCTCGACCGTCAACACCGATTCCCACGGCTTGACGCGGTCACCGTCGAACAGCGCCTTGACGACGAGATCACCCCACGAGAACGCACAGAGCTTGAGGATCGCGATCGCCTCGTCCATGCCGCCAAGCACGCCCTCCGACTTGGTGAACACTTGCATCGTGACATGCGGGTGGTGATCGTCCGCCACCAAGATGTCGCGCGCTCGCTGAAAGTACTTGTCGCTGTAATACCCGGCGCGCATCTTGTCGACCGGGAGATGGAAGATCGCGGAGTCGAGCCGCTCACGCCTTGCGGCCACGAGCACTCCCGTTCCTGGTGACGGTGTACCGCAGGGCGCGGCGCCCCATCCAGCGCACGCCGAACGCATCATGTACTCCCCGGACCGCGCGCCGCCACATGCCGTACTTGCTGCGGCCTGCGAGGCGGGGCCGATGGCGTACCGGATGTTCCCGCACGACACCGCCGTGATATTGAATGAGCGCCGGCAAAAAGCGGTGCATGCCGTCGAACCGAGGTAACCGCCGCACGGCGTCGGCCCGCATGGCTTTGAGCGAGCATCCGGTGTCGCGAATGCCGTCGGCCGTAATCCAGCTCCGGACGGTGTTCGCCACCCTGCTTTGTACCCGCTTCCAGCGCGAATCGCGCCGCTCGGTGCGAAAGCCCACCACCGCGGTCAGCCGCGCGTCCGCTTCCAGCGCGGTCAACATCGCCGGAATGTCCGCCGGGTCGTTTTGGCCGTCCGCATCCATCGTGACGATCACTCCTCCCCCGGCCGCGTCAAAGCCAGCCGCAATGGCGGCACTTTGGCCGGTGTGGGTTTGCAGCACCACGGTGCGCAGGTTCGGGAACGCGCGGGTCAGATCGCGCAGCCGCTCGAGGGATCCATCGGTCGAGCCGTCGTCCACCGCAATGACCTCGTGCCGCACCGATCGCAGGGCTTCCGTAAGCTCGGCGATGACCGGCTCGAGGTTGTCGCGCTCGTTGAACACGGGCAGTACGAGAGAAACCACCCGCTCCTCCACCTCCCGTGAGGTCGAGCCGAGGAACGTATCCCCGGCCGGTATGGGAATCAAGTTGACAAGCTCGCGCGGATTTCGGTTAATTCGCGTGCCAGTAACCTACTCACAGCAAGGCGAAGATCATGACAGAGAATCTGAGTCGGCGATCGTTCGTGGGCGCCGTGTCTGCGGTCGCGGGAGGTATTGGACTTGGAGTCGAACCCGCGCTGGCTGCTCCGGCCGTCCGGCGCTCGAAGCAGGGGCGCGCCGCCGCCGTCGCCTCCAGTAATGGACTCCGGGCTGTCCAGCGGGCCGGGGAACTCCTCGCCGAAGGGATCGATACGCTGGATGCCGCCATCGAGGGAGTGAAGATCCAGGAGCTGGATCCGAACGACCAATCGGTAGGGTACGGTGGGCTGCCCAACGAGGAGGGGGTGGTGCAGCTGGACGCCTCGTGCATGCACGGACCGTCCAAGCGCGCCGGGGCCGTCGCGGCACTCGAGGGGATCAAGACTCCGAGCGTCGTCGCCAAGTACGTCTTGCTGTACACCGATCACGTGATGCTGGTCGGAGAAGGCGCGAAACGTTTCGCGCTGTCCTACGGATTCAAGGAAGAAGACCTGCTGACGGAAGCCTCGCGCGAACGGTGGCTTCGATGGCGCGCCAACCGTGGCGCCGCGGACGACTGGCTCGACGTGCCCGACGATGCCCCCGACATGGGGCGCGTCACGGGCACGATCAACTGCAACGTGGTGAACGCCGACGGTGACTTGTCGTCGGTCACCACGACCAGCGGCCTGTCCTGGAAGATCCCCGGCCGGGTCGGTGATTCTCCGATCATCGGCGCCGGCCAGTACACGGACAACGACGTGGGAGCGGCGGGCTCCACCGGGCGAGGCGAATCGGCGATTCAGACCTGTGGGTCGTTTCTGGTTGTCGAGTTCATGCGACGAGGCATGGCTCCAACGGATGCGTGCCTCGAGACGCTGCGGAGAGTGCTCACGATGTCGGAGCCACGTCTCATCGGCGACGATGGGCGTCCGACGTTCGGCTTGAGCTTTTATGCCGTCAATAAGCGCGGCGAGTTCGGTGCGGCGACGTTTACTCCGTCACGCTATGCCGCGTGGAATGGCGAAACCGCCGCCCGCTACGACACGGCGTACCTCTTTGAGCAGTCGCGGTGAGGAACTGGCTCGCATCGCTGCTGCTTGTCGGCGCGATCACCGGGGAGGTGCGTGCTCAGATTCCGGACCTTCCCAAGATCGGCAGGAACTGGACGGACGTTTCCTACCCCAAGCTGTTCTGGACGTCCAAGGACGGGTTTACCGCGGGTCTGTATTACGCGCAGATCCGCCCCATGGGGTTCCTCAATTTCTTCGAACCCCAGCCTTATGGCGGATCGCTCGAGATCGACGGCCAAGTCTCGACATCGGGGAGCAAGCTCCTCGTGCTCGAGGCGCGGCTCCCCCGGCTCGTGGAGGGGTGGAGGTTTGCCGCCACGGCGAAAGTGAGCCGGGAGGCGCGCGCGTACTACTTCGGCCTCGGCAATCAAACCGCCTATGACGGCACCCTCGAGAACGACCAGCAGCCACTCTACTATCGATGGAACCACAAGTCGGCCTTCCTCCGCGCCGAGGCGCAGCGCCAGATCGTCGGCGGGCTGCGGGCGCTGGTCGGCGTTCATCTCGAGCGCTCGCGCACCGACACCGTGGCCGGACTCAGCCTCCTCGCCCAGAACTTCGCCGCGGACCCCAGCCTCGAGGTAGAGCGCGCCGTCGCCCAGCTCGGTGTACGAATCGGGCTCGTGTTCGACACCCGAAACGACGAGGTGGCGCCCGCGCGAGGGGTCCTGCTCGAAGGCATCCACTCTCGGTTTGGTGGGGAAAGCCGCTTTCACCGAACGACGCTTTCCGGTGCGGCGTACGTTACCCCGTTCGGTCGCGTCACCTTTGCCGGCAGAGTGGTGGCCCAGATCGCGGGCGGAGATCCGCCCCTGCAGGCGCTCGACGTCGTCGAAGTGAGTGAGAACGTCTATGCAGGAGTCGGGGGTGAGCGGTCGCATCGCGCGTTCCTCGAGCGCCGTTTTCTCGGGGCAGACAAGCTGCTGTTCAACGCGGATATCCGTTGGGAAGCGATCACGACTCCCACGCTGTATCGCGTCACCCTGCTCACGTTCCTCGACGCGGGGCGGGTGTTCGACCAGGATGGTCTTCGACTCACCGCCGAGGGACTCCACGTGGGCGCTGGCGGCGGCATCATGCTGCACTTCTTCCGTGCGGCGGTGATGGGAGCAACGGTGGGGTTCGGTGAGGACGGTGGAACCCTCACGATCCACACCCAATGGTCCTATTGAGGACCTACTCCTCGACGACTTCGATGCCGCGGCGGGCGAGTGCATCCACGTACGGCTGGAACGGCACGGCCTGGAACGCGGGCTGGACGCCCGGCGCGATCTCCCCCGCGACCTGCATCTGACCCGTGATCGACAACGAGTACCCGGTCGTCCGCTCCATGGCGGTGATCGCGACTTTCCGGTCGTAGCGGTCTAAAACGCGGAACGCCGCGCGCACCGGTTGTCCGTCGTGCTCCCCCTCACCCACGACCCGGAGCGCCACCAGATCCTCCGCGTCAGGGTGGCGCAGGTGCGGCTCGACCACGGCGACGAACACGTCCCGGGGCCGCACGGACACTTTCCCGACGACGACGGGATCGAGGTCCACCAACCCCAGATCGCGGATTGCCTTCATGATGTGTGCATGCCCCGGATAGCGCAGCGTCTTGTACTCCATGTTCTGCACGATCCCTTTAAACGCCCACGGCATCGTGGAGAGACCTCCTCCGGTGTGGAACGCCTCGAGCGTGCCGAGCGGCGCGGGAAAGCACACGTCCTCAAGCTCGGTGAGCGGCTCGACCTGCATGCGCTCACCCTCGCGGATGATCCAGGAGGGCGTCGTGTAATAATCCAACGCCCCCTCGAGCGAGTACACGACTTGGTAGTTCAGGGGAGGCTTCGGGTGCTGCGGCAACCCACCTACAAAGAGCTTCACTGAATGCGCGCGACCTCCCACTCGGCGAACACATTCGGCCGCAAGAATATTTGCCAGGCCGGGAGCCAGTCCACAGTCCGGAACCACCGAGATGCGGCGGTCATTAGCCGATCCGTGCAGGGCCTCCTGGTCATGCACGATCTGCGTGTTGCCACCGAGGTCGCAGTAGTGGACGCCAGCTTCGATCGCCGCCTGCGTGACCGGGAGATTGAAGTAGTACGGCAGGGCACACATCACGGCGTCACAGCTGCGCAGCGTGCTGACCACCGCCTCCTGCTCACGAGCGTCGAGCTCGAGCGCCGTCAGGCGATGGCCCAGATACGGGCGCAGGAAGGCCGGAAGGTCGCCGATCTGCTTGTCGGCAAGTGTGACCTGGGCGTCGGACGTCTGCAGCAGATCATATGCACACGCGGATCCCTGAAGGCCCGCGCCTAACACCAGCATCTTCATTCGACCCCACCTCCATCCACAGTGAGTCCGGCCCCCCGGGGCCCAAGTTCGGGCGCTAAAGATAACCGGAGCACGACCTCGTCAGGACGCAGTGACTTCCGCTCCACGGTGCGGCTGAGTAAGATGTGAGTGATGACTCACCCACAGACCATGGCTACCGTCAAGACCGGTCCAAGAAACGCCCAGGCAACGCGCGATCGCCTGGTACGATCCGCGGTCAGCCTGATGACCGAACGGGGATACCACGCGACGACCACCCCGCAGATTGCCCGTGCGGCTAACGTCGCCGAAGGCACGATGTACCGGCATTTCAGCAGCAAGCAGGCCATGCTCAACGAGATCTACCGGGCCGGGGCACGCATCTTCCTGGACCGCGCCAGGACTTCCCCGCCCGGCGACTGCCGCGCCCGGTTGCGGGACCTCGCCGAGCACTGGCGCACGATGGCGCTACGCGACGGTCCGCTCGTGAGGTGTGTCATGCTCACTGACTGGAAGGACCTGCTCGACGCACGCAGCCTTGAAATGCGTGGGAACCTCCGATTCGCGATCGAGGCTATCGTGGCCGCCGGAAAGGCCGATGGCATGGTGCGGGCGGGCCCGGCCGCGGTCCTGGCCGACTGCTGGCTGGCGATCGTTCGGAGGGTGTTGGAGGAAACGGCCGCCGGACGCTGGCCACCGGATCACCCATCCGCCGCCCTGGCGCTCGACGCCGCGTGGGACGCGATTGCGGCTCCCACCCGCTAGACATCTGACCTGCGCCCGGTAATTTCGAGAGTTTTCATAACCCGAAGGCTCTCGCCCAGATTCGCCTTTCGCATGGAAAGGAAGACGGTTTCATGAACTCGAATGCACCGCGCGACACGTGGGGCTCGAAAGCCGCGTTCATCCTGGCTGCGGCCGGGAGCGCGGTGGGGCTCGGGAATATCTGGGGCTTCCCGACCATGGCCGCGGCCAATGGTGGCGGCGCGTTCTTGCTGGTCTACCTGCTGTGCGTGGCGCTCATCGGCGCTCCGGTCATGCTGGCGGAGCTCACCATCGGACGGAATACTCAGAAGAACCCGGTGGGCGCGTTCCGAGCCCTGGCGCCGCGTTCGGCATGGATCGTCGTCGGTGGGCTCGGCGTTGTCGCTGGCGTGGTGATTCTGAGTTTCTACTCGGTCATCGCTGGTTGGACCCTGGCGTACATCTGGAAGAGCGCGACCGGCGCATTCCCGCCTGGCGCCGACACGGCCACGATCTTCGCCGGCGTGGCCGCCAGTCCGGTGCCCGCCATCGGATACCATCTGCTCTTCATGGCAATCACGGTCTCCGTCGTGATCGGTGGCGTGCGCGACGGTATCGAGCGCTGGACAAAGGTGCTGATGCCGGGTCTCGCGATCGTGTTGTTGCTACTGGTTGCGCGTGCGGTCACCCTCTCGGGTGCGGGAGCCGGCCTGGAGTTCTACCTTAAACCTGACTTTGGCAGCATCACGGGCGGCACCGTCCTCGCCGCGGCCGGCCAGGCCTTCTTCAGCCTGAGTCTCGGCATGGGCGCCATGATTACGTACGGCTCCTACATCTCGAAGAAGGACGACCTCGTCTCATCCGCACTGTGGGTGGTCGGGCTCGATACGTTCGTCGCCGTCCTGGCGGGTCTCCTGATCTTCCCAACGCTATTTCACGCCGGGCTGGACGCTGGAGCTGGTGGACCGGGCATGGTGTTCGTCGTACTCACGTCGTTACTCAGCACGATCCCGCCGGCACCCATCGGCGGCATCATCTTTGGCACGCTTTTCTTCGTGCTTCTCTTCATTGCCGCGCTCACGTCGAGCATCTCGCTTCTCGAGGTCGGTACGGCGTACTTCGTCGACGAGAAGAACATTTCGCGCAAGAAGGCCGTGATTCTTCTCGGAGCGTTGGCGTTCGTGCTCGGTATCCCGAGCGCGCTGGCGAACGGCGCGGTACCCTTCCTGACTTCGTTGCCGGGCATCGGCATGGATTTCCTGAGTTTCTTGTTCACCGTCTTCGGCCAGTACGCGCTCGTCGTCGGTGCATTGCTGATCAGCGTGTTCACGGCGTGGATCTGGGGTACGAAGCGAGCAGGCGACGAAGTGCGGGCCAATGACGGTCAGTTCCCATTCGAGGGAACCTGGAATCTCCTGATCCGCTACGTGTGCCCGATTGCCATCACCGCGATCCTGGCAAACCTCGTGTGGGGTCTTGTCGTTTCGTGAGCCGAGGTAACGGCGACCGGCCGGTCACCGGGCGAGGCAAGGCACCGATCGTCGGCCGCGCGGGCGGGAGGCCGCCCACGAGACTCGAGCGGCGGTCATGCCGCGGCGGTCACGCCGCGCTGGTTGGTGCATACACGTCGAACACGGCGGACTCCGGCTGCGGCGTCCGCGCATCGCGACTGCCCAGGGCGACCTCGATTGCATCGTCGACTTCCTCGATCACCTGTCGCTCGGCCTGGTCCAATTGCTCCTGCGGAACGCCGAACCGCTTGAGTTGCTCCTCATAGAGACCGATAGGATCACGCGCACCCCAATACGCATAGGTCTCCGCGGGAATCATGCGCCGCGCGTCCTGCTCGTCGTGCGTGGCGTGACCGCCCATCCGAAACGTCGCCGCCGAGAGGATTACCGGGCCTTCGCCGGCGCGACATCGATCGACGGCGAGCTTCGTCGCCGCAAACGCGTCAAGCACGTTGTTGCCGTCGAAGGCCCAGCCGGCGCATCCGTACGCTTCATGGAGCTCATCGAAGTGCCCCGTCGGGTGATGTTCGTTCACGGGCGTGCCCAGCGCGATCTGGTTGTTCTGGATGATAAAGATGGCCGGCAAGCGAAGCACGGCCGCAAAGTTAAGCGCCTCATGGGTTGCCCCCGCGTTCACCGAACCGTCACCAATCCACGTCAGTGCGACTCGCCGCTCCGAGCGCAGGACGAACGCCAAGGCGATCCCGCAGATGACGGGGGGCATACTCCCGATATGCGATACGGGCTGGAGTACCCGGCGCGAGAAATCTCCAACGTGGCCGTCCCGACCCCGCGAGGGCGAGTCGGCGGTTCCGAGATACCCCCGCAGCATGTCGGCAACAGGCATCCCCATCTCGCAGGAGGCGGCGGCGTTACGGATCATCGGGGCGACGACGTCCTCCGCGCGATTCAGGGCGTGCACGGGTCCGATCGTCGTCGCCTCCTCTCCCGTACCGAGCCAGGCCTTCGAGATCACTCCCTGCCACACCCAACGCTTGAGCGCGACGTCGTGCAGGCGCGCCCGCACCAACCCTCGGTACAATCCAAGCAGCGCATCGCGGGATAGCGCCAGAACGGTCTCGGCGCGGTGCTCATCGCGGCGCCATGTGGCCTCGAACTCCTCGATCAAGCTTGGATCCCCGTGCCACGAGACGTACTCCGGCGGATCGAAGGCGGGATACCGCTGCACGCCAAAGGCGCCTAGCGAAGAAACGCGCGCAACCGGTCGCGCTCCGCAACGGCAACTGCCTCCACGAGCGCGCGTCCGAACTCGAGCGTCGTGGGAAAACGCCGGTCCGGCTCGGAGTCCATGGACTTCGTCAGAGCCGCCTCGAGCGCTTCCGGGAACGCTGGCCGCAACTGCCGCAGCGGCGTGGGCCGCCCGCGGAGACGCGCAATCATCATCTCCTGCGGGGTGCGTCCCTGGAACGGGAGTTTGCCGGTGAACAACTCGAACGCCACGATCCCGAGTGCATACACGTCACTACGCGCGTCGAGGTCCTTCCCGCGGATTTGTTCGGGACTCATGAACTCGGGTGTCCCGAGTATGATGCCCGTCGCCGTCAGCTTGGCAGCTCCACTCCCGGAACGACTCTCTTTCGCGAGCCCGAAGTCCATGACCACAGCCTGGTCGGAGCCGTCATCATGCTTGACGAGCATGATGTTCTCAGGCTTGAGATCCCGGTGCACGATATTGAATTGGTGGGCGTGATGGAGGCCAGCGCAGCACTGCACCATGATCTCCACGCCGGGATGCACCTCCATCGGTCCGACTTGGGCCTCGCGATCGGACAGCAGCTCTCCCTTGAGGAAGGGCATCACGAGATAGATGAGGCCGTCCTCGGTCTCCCCCAGGCGCAGGATGCGACACGCGTTCGGGTGGTCGAGACGCATGGCCAGACCGGCCTCGCGGCGCAAGCGCTCGACGGAGCTCTGATCCTTGCTGAGCTTCGGGGTCAGCACCTTGATGGCGACGAACTCGCCGGAATGCACATCCCGAGCTTCGTACACGTACGCCATTCCTCCTTCACCCAGCTTGCTCAGCACCTGGTACCGCCGATCCAACATCTGATCCACCAGCGAGCCAGCGCGGTCCAGTCCTGCTCCCTGCTTCTTCGGCACCGCGGCACGCACCTGCGTCCCTACCAACTTCTTGGCCTCCGGATCCCTCGGTTTCACCGCGGGCGGCGCCCCACCGCTCACGTCGACGAGCGGAGTGCCATCCTTCGGGCAGAACCGTGCCTCACCGGCATAGACAGTCTTGCAGCGCGGACAGCGTCGGCTCATATCCGTACCAAGTTGCGGCCGTCCCGCTTCGCGCGGTAGAGGGCCTCGTCAGCCTGCTTGATCAATGTATCGGGGTGCCGGAGATCCGTGGCCAACGTGCTGGCCACGCCAACCGATACCGTCGCGTGGAGCGGCGTTTGCCCATCGGAAAAGTCGTGCCGCTCCACGGAGACCCGAATCCGCTCGGCAAACTGCGCCGCTCCGTCTCGATCTGTTTCCGGCAAGAGGACGACGAACTCCTCTCCACCATACCGTGCCACCGCGTCCACTTCTCGCACCTCGTCTCGCAAGAGCTTGCCCACCTGCTGAAGCACACGGTCGCCGACGAGGTGCCCCAGTGTATCGTTGATGGTTTTGAACCGATCGACGTCGATCATCAAGATGGACAACGCCAGTCCATACCGGCGCAGGCGTTTCAACTCGGATTCGAGCCGCTCCGTGAGCGCCCGTCGATTGAGACATCCGGTCAGCACGTCGGTCGTCGCGAGCCAGCGATACCGGAGCTTGTCGGACTCCGCGGACTGCAGTTGATAGGCCTTTTCGACGGCATTGATCGCCGTCTCGACTGCACGTGACGCGAACTGCACGTCGCGCTCGGTGAGCGGGGCCTCACTCTGCAGCGTGCGCACGAAGAACACGCCGGTCTGTTGCTCCTGCAGGCCAAACGGCACGGTGATGGCCGACCGCGTGGCAACTGTTACGCCCTCTCGTGCCCACTCCTGGCGAACATCGTTGTACAGCGGGTCCGTCGCCACGTCTCTGACCAGCACGGGGTGGTTGGTCTCGAGCGCGCGACCGATTTCGGGATAGCGATCCAACCGCACGTCCAGGTTGCGCAGCATGGGGTTCTCGGAGGCGGTGACCACCGTTCCAACGCTGTCTCCCGACTTGGCGAGGACCACCGAGCACCGCCCAACCCGTAGCACATTCGCTACGCGCCGCGTCAGAATGTGATAGATCTCCTCGGGCGCGAGCGCATCCGTGACCTCATGGAGGATGTCGAGCATCTCGGCATGGGTTGCCGCTTCCTTGGCCTGCTGCTCGGCCTCCCGCCGCACGGCACGCAGGGCCGCGCCCACCCGAAGATGCGCCTCCACGCGCGCAAGCAGCTCCTTGACGCGGAACGGTTTACTAATGAAGTCGTTGGCGCCGAGACCCAGCGAGCGAACCGTGGCTTCCTCCGGCAACATTGACGAGATCATCAGCACCGGGAGGTCTGCGTAGCGACGGTCGGCTTTTACCTGCGCCAGCAGCTGGAGCCCGTCGACTTTTGGCATCATGATGTCCAACATCAGGAGGTCGGGTCGCTCCAGTTCCAGAATCGCCAGGAGATTCTCCCCGCTCTCCAAGGGCTCCACCTGATACCCTTTGGACGTGAGTATGGTCGTCAGCGTCTTGAGCAACGCTCGGTCGTCGTCGGCGACCAAGATCTTCTGAGGACTGTCGCTCATGAAGTCACGTAGTGCGGTCCAATGCTGTCACCCATTCCGGATCGACGTTCCCGCCGCTCACGATCAGCACGACCGGCCCGTCCGGCGCGAGTCGCCCCGCCCGGGCCGCGGCCGTCGTCGCTGCACCCGATGGCTCCGCCAACACCCGCATCGTGCGATACAGCCAGGCGGTCGCGGACGCAATCTCCTCATCGCTCACCGCGCAGGCCAGCACGCGTCCAGCGACGAGGGCGAAATTCAACTCGCCGACCGCCAGAGGCAGCAAGCCGTCCGCGATGCTGTGCGAGCGGTCGAGGCGCACGGGATGGCCTGCCTCCAGCGCGGCGCCGAGGGCACGGGCACCATCGGGCTCCACCGCACAAATCTTCACTTTGGGACGCAGGGCCGCCACAGCCGTGACGACTCCGGCGACCAGCCCTCCACCACCAACCGGCACGGCGATCATCGCCACGTCCGGCACGTCCTCGACGATCTCGAGGCCGACGGTGCCTTGGCCCGCAATGATATCGCAGTGGTCATACGGAGGCGCCACGGTCAGCCCCTCCGCCGCCGCGAGCTCTAACGCCCGGCGGCGGCGATCATCCGATGTGCTACCAGCAAACACCACCTCGCCACCCCACCGCCGTACCCCCTCGACCTTGATCGCCGGCGCTGACTCCGGCATGACGACGACGGCGCGAACCTCGGCCCGCTGGGCGGCGTAGGCCAACGCCTGCCCGTGGTTCCCGCTGGAGTAGGTGACCACGCCGCGCGCGCGGACTTGCGGGGCGAGCCGACGAATGAAGGTCCAGGCGCCCCGGAGCTTGAAAGCCCCGGTGGGTTGGCGGTTCTCCAACTTGAGATACGTCGGCACGCCCAGTGCGTTGGACAATGGAGAGCACGGGAGGGCGGGCGTGCGCACGACCACTTCGTACAACCCGGCTGCCGCCTCTTCGACGTCCGCCAGCGTGACTGGTAATCCGAGTGACCCCGCTACAGCGTCATCTCCCGTTGGTCACGCCCCTCCGCCACAACCTCGGCGTCGGTTCCTTCCACCGTGTCATCACTGATGACGCGCGCAACGTCAACGAGCGTATCGCCGGAGTCGAGATTCATGACCCTCACACCCTGAGTGTTGCGTCCGATCACGCGTATGCCGGACGCGGGGACCCGGATGATGACACCGTGGCGGGTAACCATCATCAATTCGTCGTCCTGGAGAACTTCCTTGAGCGCGACCACCGCACCCGTCTTCTCGCTCTGCCGGACCGTGATAATGCCCTTCCCGCCCCGCCGCTGCACGCGATAGTCCGCAATGGAGGAGCGCTTCCCCAAACCTTTCTCCGTGACGACGAGCAACGTCGCGTCTCGGCGGATGACCACCATGCCGATCACCCGATCGGCCGTGGCAAGCTGGATACCACGTACCCCGGACGTCGCGCGTCCCATTTCGCGCGCGTCCTTTTCGCTGAACCGGATGCTCATGCCGTTACGAGTGGCCAGTACGATGTCGTTGGTACCGTCCGTCACCTGCACGTCGATCAACTCGTCACCGTCATCCACGTTGATGGCATTGATACCCGAGGAGCGTGGGTTCCCGTACGCCGAGAGAACCGTCTTCTTTACCATGCCCTTGGCGGTCGCGAACATCAGATACTGGGTGTCGCCGAACTCCCGCACGGAGACGAACGCAGCTATGCGCTGCTCCCCGCTGATCTGAATCAGATTAACGATCGGCCTACCCCGAGCCGCGCGACCACCCTGCGGGATGTCATACACTTTCAACCAATAGACCTGACCACGGTCGGTGAAGAACAGCACGTACTCGTGGGTCGATGCGATGAAGAGATGCTCGACCCAGTCGTCGTCGCGTGTTCCCATGCCGTTGAGCCCGCGCCCACCTCGTCGTTGGCGCCGGTAGGTGGTCACCGGTATGCGCTTGATGTATCCCGCATGCGAGATCGTGACCACCATATCCTCTTCGGCGATCAGATCCTCGACGGAGAAGTCGCCCTCATCGGCGACGATTTCGCTCCGCCGCCGATCCCCAAAACGCCCGGCAAGCTCCGCTAGCTCGTCCGTGAGCACCCGCATCCGCTTCGGGCGAGAGCCCAGGAGCGCCTTCAACGACGTGATGAGTGTACGGACCTCGCCAAGCTCTTCTTCCAGTTTGCCGATCTCCAGAGACGTGAGCCGGGCGAGGCGCATGTTGAGGATCGCTTCGCTCTGCTTTTCGGACAGATCGAACCGCGCACGAAGCGCGGCATCTGCGTCCGGAACGTCTTTCGCCTTCCGGATGATCCGCACAACCTCGTCGATGTTGTCGACGGCGATCTTGAGACCCTCGAGAATGTGCTCGCGGGCCAACGACTGATCCAGCTCGTATTGCGTCCGGCGGGTGATGACGTCGTGACGATGCTCGATGAAATGCTCGAGCAGCTCCTTGAGCGACATCACACGCGGCTGACCGTTCGCCAGCGCCAGCATGATGGCACCGAACGTGGTCTGCATCTGGGTCCGTTTGTACAGCTGATTGAGGACGACCGTGGGATTCGCGTCTCGCTTCAGTTCGATCACGATCCGCATCCCGTCGCGATCCGACTCGTCGCGCATGTCGGAGATGTCCGTGATCTTCTTTTCGTGCACGAGACCAGCGATCTGCTCGATCAGGCGCGACTTATTGACTTGGAATGGAATCTCCGTGACCACGATCTGTTCCCTGCCCGACGATTCCCTTTCCTCGACCTGCGCCCGCGCCCGCATCACGATCCGCCCCCGGCCGGTTTCGTAGCACTCCTTGAGGCCCTCGGTGCCGTAGATGAACCCGCCGGTCGGAAAGTCAGGACCGGTGATATGCTGGCGGAGATCATCCACGCTGCAATCCGGATGCTCCACCAGGTGTTTTACCGCCGCGGCGACTTCGCCGAGATTGTGTGGGGGAATGTTCGTTGCCATGCCGACCGCGATGCCCGACGATCCGTTGACCAGGAGATTGGGGAGCTTGCCGGGCAGAACCGTGGGCTCTTCCAGCCGATCGTCGAAGTTCGGAGTGAACTCCACGGTGCCCTTGTCGATGTCCTCCAACATCGTGACCGCGAGCGCCGTGAGCCGCGCCTCGGTGTATCGATAGGCCGCCGCGCTGTCGCCATCGACCGACCCGAAGTTCCCCTGTCCGTCCACCAGCGGGTACCGCAACGAGAATGTCTGGACCATGCGCACCAGAGAGTCGTAGACCGCGGTGTCCCCATGTGGGTGGTACTTGCCCAGCACGTCGCCCACCACGGTCGCACTCTTCTTGTACGGTCGACCCGGCTGAAGCCCGAGCTCGTTCATCGCATAGAGAATGCGACGGTGGACCGGCTTGAGACCGTCTCGCACGTCGGGCAGTGCGCGCTGCACGATCACGCTCATTGAATAGTCGATGAACGACTCGCGCATTTCGTCTTCGATGAGCCTGGGGAGGATTCGCTCCCGCTGATTCGGTGCCGACATGGTGCTCCCTGGAAAACGAAAAATGGGGTCGGATTCGACCCCGTCGGAGGTCCCTGTAATATACCCCGATCGAAGACGCCAATCAACTCGGCGGAACATTCCTAACCGGTTGATTGGCAATCACTTAGAGTTGACCGCAGTCACCATGACCGCGGGTGGGTCCGCAGGAGGTCGTCGGTCGTTTTGCAACCATCCCGAATCCCGGAGCATCTAAGCCAGTGAGATGGTAACCGGGCTCCCGCAGGGGCCGCGCAAAGAGGTGACGTTCAATGACCGCTCGACCGCTCGCAGTGCACGGGATCGACACCACGGGGCAGCGCGCCGTTCACCCACCTGTGTTTGACCGAGTCGTGCGGTCCGCTGCCGGCGCACGACTCATCCGTACGCGCCGGGGGCTCGCGCTGTTCGATGATGTCGGGCGGTTCGTTGGGATCGTGCGCCGCCCAGATCCAGGCGCGCGCTTCGGTCCCGCTGGCTCCACGGTGTTGCTACATCGCTGAGGACTGAGCCTCCGCGTGGATGGCGATCGCGATCTTCCCCATCTGGTCGCCGCTCGCGAGTCGCGCGAC
This sequence comes from Gemmatimonadales bacterium, assembly GCA_036397755.1. Classification (GTDB taxonomy): domain Bacteria; phylum Gemmatimonadota; class Gemmatimonadetes; order Gemmatimonadales; family GWC2-71-9; genus CAMYLY01. The sequence continues at coordinate 102,667 of DASWII010000035.1, forward strand.
GGCTTCCACGCTGCGCTCCAGGGAAAACACCGAGTCGATCGCAGGGCGCAGGCGGTCCTCCGCGAGTAGCCGGACCGCCTCGTCGAAGTCTTCCCGTCCCCCCATCGTCGACCCCAGGATGTCCCACTGGTACCAGAACAGTCGCCGGACATCGATCGTCACTGTCGGTCCGGTCGTCGCGCCACACGTCACGAGACGCCCACCGCGACTGAGTGCCCGCAGCGACCGGTCCCACGTTGCCTCCCCGACGTTCTCCACCACCACATCGACCCCGCGACGGCCCGTGATCTCGCGCACCCTCGCCACCACGTCCTCGGTCGCGTGATTGATCGTGTGGTCGGCCCCCCACGACTCCGCCACACGGAGCTTGGCATCGCTCGACGACGTGACGACGACGGTGGCGCCCATGAGCTTGGCAATCTTCAGCGCCATGCCTGAGACCCCGCCGCCAACGCCCCAGACGAGGACGGTCTCGCCCGCCCGCACCTTTGCGCGGTGGGCCAGCATCCGCCAGGCGGTGAGACCAACCAGTCCGTAGGAACCCGCCTCGACCCACGAGAGGGGTGGGTGCCCCTCCGGGATGAACGGAATCGGTACGGCGTTCGCAGCGGGCACGACAATCTGCTCCGCCGCGGTCCCGTTGACATGCTCTCCCAACAACCTGTATGAGCGGCAGAGCGGGTCCTTCCCTGCGGCGCAGTACTCGCAGCGCGCACAGGACAGACCCGGGTTGAGCAACACCCGATCACCAACCGTGAGAGACTCGACGCCACTTCCGACCTCTTCCACCACGCCGGCACCATCCCCGCCCAGGGTGTGCGGAAACCGGAGCGAGACTCCAGGAAGTCCTTTGAGCGTCCAGAGATCCAGGTGATTCAGCGCCGCCGAATAGACCCGCACCCGCACATGGTCGGGTTGCTGCACGACCGGCTGCTCCACCTCGGAGACTTCGAGCTGAGAGAGGTCACCATGACCGGTGAGGACGAGAGCCCGCATCGACCTACTGTCGTGTCCCAGGAGTTCCTTGCAGAAGACGAGTCCCGGCGGACCCCTCCGGTCGCTGGCGTATCGGCGGACTCAACGCCCCATCCAGCCGGGATTCGAAGTCTGTTGGCCAGCTGCGACGCCGAGACCGCTGGTCCGCATGCTCCCCTGGGAGCATCCGGGCCTCGGGATCCAGACGACGAACTCCGGGGACACGACGCTAGCGCCGGAACGCGGGATAGGCCAGCTGGTCGAACTCGTCCGCTGGGCTGATTTCCACCGCCACGCCGTCGATGCCCTCGGGCGGCAGCACGAATAGCCGCCGTACGTGGTCGCCGCTGGGACCCGCGAGCGACAGGATCACCGCGAGCAAGTCCCCGCCTGGTCGCACGTCGAACGCCAGCACCGGGCGCGGCGGTGAAAGGATGCGCTCCTCGCCCTGCCTCAAGCCGAGGCTCACGATCTCGACTTGCTCCGTCAGGTGCCGCCGCTCACCCCTGAGGAACGCAACGGTCTGTTCGTCGATCCACTTCGGCATGAACTCTTCCAACCGCGACGCGGTGATGTTCCGCTGGTTGGAACCGTCGATGCCCATCAAATAGACCTCCGCGTTGCCGTCGCGAAACGACGTCATGGCGATCATCCGCCCGTCGGGCGAGACCGCTGGATGGCGGTTGTCACGATCCCCAGCCGTCAGGGCCGTCGCATTGGCCCCGGTGACATCCACGATCCAAATCTGTGCGCTGCCGCTCAGATCCGACTCGTAGACGAGCCGCTGTCCGTCCGGGGTCCACGCCGGCAGGTGTTCGGACTCCGGACTGTCCGTCACGCGCTGAAGATTGGAGCCGTCCGCATCCGCGACGAAGAGATCGAATTGACCGCCACGATCGGAAGCGAACGCGAACCGCGTACCGTCGGGCGAGTACGCCGCCTCCAACTCGGCTGAAGTCTCCGCCGTTAACCGACCAGCGATGCCGGGCGCGCTCAGGCTCGCGGCAAAGACATCCGCGGATCCCGTACGCATGGACGTGAACATCAAGTCGCCCACGACGAAGACGGGGACGGTATCGCCACGACCCCAAGCGGAGCCCGCGATCAATTGTGTCCCGCCAAACTCCACTCCTTGAATGGTGCCGTCACCGCTGACCCCCAGCACGGCGGCGTTCGCCGTGGACCATTGCAGCCCCTCGGCGGGCGCCACGCGTTCTCCGACGTCGTTGGTGAACCAGGCGCGCACCTGCCGACTGGATCCGAACGAAAGGGCGATCCGGCGATCCTCGATCATGACCCGGGCGGGAACGACATTGAGCGTCCACGATCGGACTGTCTCCGAGCGATAGCGCGCCTCGAGCGTGGTGACACCCACCTTCAGCCCCCGCGCAACCGAATCTGTCGCCTGATAGGACGCCACCGTGGGGTCTCCCACGATCCACGTGATCGGCGCATCCGGAATCGGGGTGTCGTCCGCCGCCACCGGTACCACGCGGAACCCCGCGGTCCCACCCACCGGCAGCAAGATCGTGTCGCCACCGATCGCCGCCACCGTGAACCCATCCACCTCCTGGTGTACGCGCACTTCGACCGACGCCTCCTGGCCGAACCCGAAGCCGGTGACGTTGGTCCGCCCCGCACTAATGGCGGTGACGACTCCACCCGCCGAGACCGTCACGACGTCTCGATTGGCGGAACTCCACGACACCCACTTGGGGTCAAGCAACCGATTCCCCTGCCTCGGGACACGCAGTTCCAGGGTGTCCGACTCCGCCGGCGCCAGGGACACCACGGGCACGCCGAAGCTCCACGGAACCACCCCCACCTGGACCTGCACCCGCTGTCGCAGGCCGCTCTCGGACGTCGCCTCAACCAGGCCCGTCCCTTCCTGAATCCCCACTAACATGCCCGACTGATCGATGCTCGCGACGTCAGGGCGGAACGAGTGCCACGACAAAGGAACCGGAGCGGCAGGCGTGCCGTCGTCCTTGAGGAACCGCGGCAGGAGCTGTACGTCCTCGCTCGGGAGCAGCAGCGCGGTCGGGGGCTCAATCTCGATTCGCGTTGGCGTCCCCTCACCAATCGGGCCCGCGTACGTGAACCCCTGCACCTCCACGCTGATCGTCGCCGTGCGCGAGCCGACGGCAACCTCCACCTGGGCCGACCCGGGGGTGAGACCCACCAGCTTTGCGATGCCGTCAGGTTCAGCTTCGATCGCGACCACCGCGGGCTGTCGCGAGGTCCAGCGAAACTCCACACCCAGCAGGACGTTGTTCGACCGATCGAGCGCGGTGGCCAGCACCTCGAAGCGCTGGCCCACGCTTAAGGTCACCTGGTTCGGGTCCACCTGAAGCTGCGCAACCTGCGCCTCGGCATTCGTCGCCATCAACGCCGCACAAAGCCCAGCCAGCCGGACCGCCTGGAGTACCACCCGCATCGTCACAAACCGACTCCCTGAGATCGCGTAACTCGCAGTCAGTACAAAAGATATGCGCGAACGTAAGGTTCGTTCAGCGGCCGTGTCAAGCAAGCCGCCGCTCCCGCCCACCTGTCGCGCGCTCGCGTACCCCTTGCGCCGGCCCGCACCATTCGGAAATCTAAGGGACACTGGCGAACCCATAGCGGCAGGGAGGTGTTGATGATCGGCTCCGATCCGTTCGGCGGGCCGGGCGGCCCGGGAATGTGGGACCCGATGCCTGGGGTACCGCCGCGATCGCCGGCTGAGGAAGTCGACGAGACCAAGTTGATTTGGTCGCGACCACCTCAGGAGGAGTCGCCCGGGGCGGGGGATCGGAGTACGCCAGGCGCCACGACCCGTCGCGTCAAGAAGGCCGCGTCGAGGCGGGGGAAAGCTGCCCGACCGCGGAGCAGGGCTAAGAAGGCGCCGAAGAAGACGGCGAAGGCCGCGAAGGGAGGGAAGAAGACCACGAAGAAGGCCACCAAGACGCTGCGCAAGAAGCGTCGTTGAACGTCGGTCGTGCCGGCCCCTAGCCCCGGTCGGTACCGGCACTCCAGATTTCCAGGCACTCATCACACGACGGGACCGCATGACCCGCCCACACTCGCCAACTGCCCCACCACGGCTCGAAGCCCCGAATCCGGTACGAACGGGCAATCTCGAGACGAGTGATACTCAGCGGGCGCTCGCGCGGGCTGTGGAGTGGTTTGCCGGGCGCGAATCCCGCCAGGCCATTCTCGCCCGCCAGCTCACGGGCCTTCACCGCGCCGAGGACCACGCAGCCGCCGGATTCGCGATTCGCGAGACCCGGCGTCAGACCCGCATGGATGGCAGCGTGGAGGGGTCTCTCGTGCGCACTGCGTGGGCAACCGGCGAATTGCTCGACCTCGGCTGTCGACCGGATGACGCCCCTGTGGTTCGCACCCTTGGGTTCGTGCTGTCTCGTCAGAATGGTCCCGGCCACTTCGGTGAGGGTTGCGATCCAGAACGACACGTTGCGCGACTCTGCACGCATTACTTGTCGGGGTTCTTCTCGGCCGGTCTGCGGGACGAGGCAGTGGCACCCCTCCAGTTCCCTTGCGGCCTCACGATTCACGACGAGGAGCAAGCGCGCTTCGCCGCGAGTTGCTTTGCACTCCGTGTCGTGCTCCGCGCCGGGGAGGATCGACGTGACGCCGTGCGCCAGCACGTGCGCTGCCTCATCGATCTGTCGGTTCTGTGGCAGGACGACGATCCCAGATGGCCGCTCGACCTTGCGTGTCTGGCACTCGGGGCCATTACCCTCGGACCGTATGATCTGCGCGAACAGGTGGAAGCCTGCATCGGAGATGTCGTTGCCCGCCAAGCGCCGGACGGGAGTTGGCCGGGAGCAGAGCTGTTCAATGTGCTCGATGTCCTGGCGGCCACTCCCAGTCTGCGGGCGCGGGCCGCAGTCGACCGCACCGTGCCGCATCTGCTGCGTGGTCAGCTCAGTGACGGCTCGTGGGAAGGGGGCGTGAAGGAGGAACGGACGCTGATTGGACTCCGGGCGCTCAGGGTTGCGCTCCGCGCGGCGTGAGGCGCGGGAGAGGTTTCGAGTCCCGGCTGCGCGGGGCGTTGAGGCCGCCGGTACGACAGCGACAGGAGGAACCAGCCGGGACTCGTCGTCTGCATGGAACGCTTGGGACGCGCGACTAGGCCGGCAGGAATACCCGCACGATCCACCACACACCGACGACGACGCTTCCCCCAGCTGTGAGACCGGCAAGCGATCTCGCGGCCCGCACCGACGATCCCAGTCGCCGTACAGCGACGGCCGCCAGGCCCGCATATGCCGCCATGGCAACGATGGTCCCGACCGCAAAGACCAGCAGATAGGCGAACGGCCCCCAAAAGCCGGCCAGGAGTGTGACGGGAACCAGTGCGGTCACCGGGGCCGTGCCGGCCAGCCCGTGCGCCGCACCGACAACCGTGGAAAGGTGCCGGTGGTGACGCGCTGACGCCCCAGCGCCGTGCCGGTGCGGGTGGCTTCCCGGCGCATGAACGTGGAGATGGGCGTGATCTCCGTGATCCGCGGGCGTGTGGACATGCAGCCGATGCGTGGCACGGAAGGCCCATGCGCCAAGACCGATGAGCACGGCCCCGACGCAGACGTTGGCGGCTTCCACGAACGCGGTGGGCACGACGAGGCCGCTGATCGCAAGCGCGCTCCCCGCGCCCACGATCACGATACTGTGCCCCAAAGCCCAGCGGATCCCATATCCAACGGCGGACGCAACCCGTGGTCGGTTTCCAAGGAAGGCGTTCACTGCTACCATGTGATCGACCTCGAGCGCGTGCGTCGCGCCGAGAACGAGGGCGGCCGCATAGACGGCCAACATATCATTCATCGCAGGCCTTCCCTTGGGAGGACGCATGTCCGACGCACCGCGCGATCAGCGGCCTCGGATCCGACTGACCAGCCTGTCCCACGGCGCTGGCTGAGCTTGCAAGCTCAGCGCAGCTGAGTTGGCGCAGGTCCTGCGTCACCTGCCTCAGGTCACCGACCCCCGCGCGCTCGTCGGTGCGTTCACGCGGGACGATGCCGCGGTGTACCGCACGAGCCCGGATCGAGCGATCGTGGCGACGGTGGACTTCTTCACGCCGATCGTGGACGACGGACGTGCGTTCGGCGCGATCGCCGCCGCAAACGCCTTCAGCGACCTCTATGCCATGGGTGCCCAACCGTTGTTCGCGCTGAATCTAGTCGCGTGGCCTCGCGACCCCGAGATGCTCGAGCTCTTGGGAGAGGCGATGCGGGGAGCGGCCGATGTGGCCGCCAGGGCCGGGGCCCTCATCCTCGGCGGACATTCGATCGACGACCCGGAACCGAAACTCGGGATGGTGGCCATCGGCGAAGTGCACCCCGACGCGGTCATTACCAACGCCGGCGCTCGCGTGGGCGACCGGCTGGTACTGACGAAACGCCTGGGAACCGGCATTCTGAGTACGGCGCTCAAGCGAGAACTGATCCGAGAGGAGTTCATGGAGGTGGCGATCACCTCCATGAGGACGCTCAACGCCGACGCCGCGGGTTGCATGCGCCGCGCGGGCGACGCGCTCCACGCTGCCACCGACGTGACCGGGTTCGGCCTTCTGGGACATCTACACAACATGCTCGTCGCGAGTGCCGTCGCCGCCCGCGTGTTCGCCGCCCGAGTCCCGATGTTCGAAGGTGTGCTGTCGCTCATCGATGCCGGAGCCGTTCCGGGCGGCACCGAACGCAACGTCGCGGCGGCCGCCGCATACGCGTCGTGGAGCGCGGGCGTGTCTAATACACTCAGGACAGCTCTTGCTGACGCTCAAACCTCTGGCGGGCTGCTGATGGCGGTCGCCTCGACCGCGGCAGCCTCGCTGCTTGCCGACCTTCACGCGATCGACGTGGAGGCCTCCGAGGTTGGAGAGATCTGCGACGGTGTCCCTGGGACGATCGCGATCGAGCACGATGACTAAGCCGCCGCCACCCGTCGTGGTCGTCCACGCCGACGAGAGTTGTCTCGGGAACGGCAGGGATGGACCCACACCGGGGGGTGCGGGTGCGCTGATCGAGATCCAGTCGGCCGGTGTTATCGCCCGGCGTGACCTTTTCATCTCGGCTCCGGACACCACCAACAACCGCATGGCCCTATGCGGTGCGATCGCCGTCTTCGGCTTGCTGTCCCAGAAGGGGAGTCGACTCCGCGTCACGTATGTCTCCGATTCCGAGTACCTGGTCAAGGGGATGCGCGAGTGGGTACCCGCATGGCGCGCGCGCGACTGGCGTCGCAAGGGCGGCGCGATTGAGAATCTCGAACTCTGGAAGCAGCTCGTGCATGTCGCCGCATATCACGATCCGGAGTGGACCTGGGTGCGGGGACACGCGGGCCATCCGAAGAACGAATACGCAGATCACTTGGCGGTGCGGGCCGCCCGCGACCAAGTTCATTCGTCGGGCGCCGAGCCTTCGGGATTTCTCGCTTGGCTCGCCGATCGGCAGAGGGTGAACAAGTTCACCGGCTATGATCCGGATCAGACATTCCTGGATGAGGCCGCTGGCAGGGGGGAAGGATGACGGGGTTCAAGGACGGGGTCGAAGCCAATACGCACCCACTGAATCGCGGACAGCACGGTCCGGCGATCGAGCGTATCCCGCTGTTCGAGGTGTACATGCGGATGGCCGAGGAACTCGCCAAGCGCTCGACGTGCGCGCGACTTCAGGTAGGGACGGTCATTACGGACGCTCGCCTCGAGAACGTTGTGGCGATCGGCTACAACGGGAATGCGCGCGGGCTGCCCAATCGTTGTGACTCCACGGTGCCGGGACAATGCGGCTGCATTCACTCCGAGGTCAACGCGCTGATCAAAGCCCCGGGCGGGATGCGCGATAAAGTGATCTTTCTCACGGACAGCCCCTGTCTGATGTGCGCCAAGCTGATGATCAATTCAGGCGTGTCACACGTCTTCTATCGGCGCGCCTACCGCGACCCGAGCGGTATCGAGCTGCTCCAGGGGGCGGGTGTGACCCCGGTGCTGTACGATCGGTGGCGCGGCGAGTGGCGCTGACGGGCGATGGACGACGTCGTCAAGCTGTTTCGCTTCCTCGTCATGCGGCTCAACACGGAGGACCCGGAACGTCTGCACACGCCACTCCAGATCTCGGAGGTATATCAGCGTGTGGCGCCGTACCGTCGTTTCAAACTCGAACTCGGGTTCGATACGATCGACGACTACGACACGGCGCTACTGAGGCTGCTGGCGGGAGAGCACGATCTCGTCGCGCTCGAGCCGGATGACGCCCGGGCCAGGCTGGCTGCCGAACTCGATGAGGTTGACCCCGATCCGACCACGTATCGTGAGTTCGCGGCAGCTCGCGTGACGCTGTCACCCCAGGCCGTCCGCGCGGTGCTGTCCGATCGAGCCGCATATCAACCACTCTCCTCACCACCGCCAGACGCTCCAGCGCCCGACCGGCCGGCCGTGGCGGGCCCGATCCCCGCGGCCGCGGCGCCCGTCGAGAGTGAACCCGCTCTCGAGCAGCCCATGCCGGAGATCGCCGCCGACCCGGCACCGTCGCCGGTGTCTCCGTTTGCGCCTGTCATGGATGTGCCCATCTGCCCGCACTGCGCGGGGGCCTTGCCCACCAGGCGCGCGGTGTCCTTCTGCCCCCACTGTGGATCGGTGTTGGCGCCCGCTCGCTGCTCCGTCTGCGGCGATCGTACGGACAGCGATTGGAGCTACTGCGTGACGTGCGGCGCACCTCTCCGCCGTTGACGACGTTCGGCTCAGTGGCGGTCACGATCACCTCCGCCAGCGAGATCGGGCTGCGGCGCACCGACGCGTCGGCTGGGATACGCGCGGCAGCGCTCCACGGAGTATGCAGGACGACCGGCTCGCACCCGAGAGACCGGTTGGCAGGCGGCCCAGCACGTGCGGGGCAGAGGCGGCTGCTTGCGGCGCTCGCGTGTCTCGTCGGATGGACCTCAGGGCTCGCCGGGCAGGAACCGAATCGTCCGAGAATCGATCTTGTCGGTCCCGCGATTTCCACCCTGGTGGCCGGCCTGACGGCTGCCTCCCCCCACCTGCTGCATATCAACGAAGGCCCACCCCCGTGCGCCCCGTGCAGTCCGACCAACCTCCCTGCGTTCGACCGCTGGGCAGTGCGGCCGCCGAGCAGCGGGTGGTCCCGGGCGAGCGATGCGAGCCTCGCCGCTCTCGGCCTCGCGACGCTGATCGACCTATCCAGCGGAGCGAACGGGGCGCGCCGCGCAGCGACCTCGGCCGAGGCCGCCGCGTGGGCCCTCGCACTGACGGAATTCGCCAAGGCCTCATTCGGCCGCATGCGACCGGTCATGTACACCGGCCAAGCTGACGTGGCGGCGGAATCCGTCGGCGCTCGACGGTCCTTTCCCTCTGGACACGCCGCGGTGGCGTTCGCGATCGCGACGAACTACTGGCTGGACGGGCGAGGGCATCGGGGCCCGCAGCATTGGCTGGCGCTCGGAGGCGCCACGCTGGTGGGAGTCTCACGTGTCGTCGGCGCACAGCATTTTCCTTCGGACGTCGTGGCCGGGGCTCTGCTGGGCACCGCGACCGCAGTACTGGTTCACGAGATCCGCTTTTAGCGCCTCACGACCGGGGGGCGTTCCCGCCGATGGGCACCCGGACCCTTCCATTATATTCTCGATTCACACTCTGTCCTCTTGGTGGGGTTGAGACATGGGAACGCAGAATCACGACAGAGACGTGGTCTTCCTGTCCGGCGTGCGAACCGGCTTTGGGAAGTTCGGTGGCACGCTCAAGGACTTCTCCGCCACGCAGCTGGGCGCCGCGGCCGCCCGCCATGCCCTCGAGCGCTCCGGCGTCGCGGGAGACGCGATCGATCACGTCGTGTTTGGCAATGCACAGCAGACATCGGCAGATGCGATCTATCTCGCGCGGCATGTCGGGCTGCAGGCCGGGCTCCCGGTCGAAGTGCCGGCGGTCACGGTGAATCGGCTGTGCGGTTCGGGTTTCGAGTCGATCATCCAGGGTGCGCGGCAGATTCTCCTGGGTGAGTCGACGGTGGTGCTCACCGGCGGGGCCGAGTCCATGAGCCAGGCTCCGCACGTACTGCGCGGGGCCCGCTGGGGTCTGCGGCTTGGACCGACGTCACCGCTCGAGGACACGCTATGGGAATCCTTGAAGGACCCCCAGTGTGGGTTCTCGATGGCGGAAACCGCGGAGAACTTGGCCGACAAGTATCAGCTCACGCGTGCGGAAGTCGACGAGTATGCGCTCACGAGTCAGCAGCGGGCCTATCAGGCATGGCAAGACGGTGTGTTTGACGATGAGGTCATTCCGATCCCGATCAAGGACCGCCAAACCAAGCAGATGGTCGAGTGGCGAGCGGACGAGCACATGCGACCGGACACGACGTTGGAGGGTCTGGCCAAGCTCCCGCCGTATTTCAAGAAGGACGGATTCGTCACCGCTGGGAATGCTTCCGGGATTTGCGATGGCGCGGCGGCCGCCGTCGTGGCGGACGCCGCAGTGGCCAAGCAACGGGGCTTGAAGCCGCTGGGACGGTTGGTGGCGTGGGGCATTGCCGGCGTCGAACCCAAATACATGGGCATCGGACCGGCCCCGGCGGCGCGAAAGGCCCTGGATCGCGCTGGGCTGTCGTTGAGCGAGATGGATCTGGTGGAAGTGAACGAGGCGTTTTCACCACAGTACGTCGCCGTGGAGAAGGAACTCGGCCTCGACCGAGCGCGCACCAACGTACACGGCGGCGCGATCGCGATCGGGCACCCGCTGGCCGCCAGTGGTACCCGCATCACGATTCATCTGCTGCATGCGCTACGGGCGGCCGGCAAGCGGTACGGGCTCGGCTCCGCATGCATCGGTGGTGGGCAGGGAGCGGCGGTGATCGTCGAGGCACTCTGACGGAATCGAAGCCAGCGGTGGCACCGTACTCCGGACGGCGGTCATGACCGATCTAGTTCCTCAGTCCGACCGGATCGACCGTCAGGCGCTGGAGCGGATCATCCGGCGTGCTGCGGAGCTCCAGGCAGCAGAGCAGGATATTGGAGAAGGGTTGTCCGAGTCGGACCTGCTCAAGATGGGCAGCGATGTCGGGATACCGACGCCGTATCTCCAGCAGGCGCTGCTTGAAGAACGAACCCAGGCGTTCGTCGCGACGGAACGGGGATTCCGGCACTGGTTGGCCGGCCCACAGTACGTCATGGCCGCGCGGACGGTCCCGCAGGACCTGGCGATGGTCGAGCGCGCATTGGGCCACTGGATGACGACCGGGGAGTTGTTGATCGTGAGACGACGGACCGCGGACCACACGTCATGGGAGCCCAAATCCGACCTGTTGTCCACGGTGCGCCGTGATTTCAAACTTGGTGGACGTTCCTATGTGCTGGCCGGCGCCCGCGAGATCACCGCCCAATGCACGTCCCTCCGGGACGGGCGAACCCATGTCCGGCTCGTGGCCGATCTCGAGAACACGCGACGGGTGCATATCCGAGGGGGGGCGTTCCTCGCGGTAAGCGGGGCTGCCGCTGCCATCGTAGGAACGACACTCGGCGTGGCGGAACTGCTCGCGCTCGTCCCCGCGGTGGCGGGAGGCCTGGGCGGTTTCGCTTGGGCGCGGAGTCGCATCGGACGCCTCGACCGCGTCCAAGTCGCATTGGAACAGGTGCTCGATCGACTGGAACATGGCGAGATTCAGGTGCCCAGTGAGACCACGCGGCCGAGCCCCCTCACGCGTATCGCGGAGGAAGTTCGACGCAATCTGGGTATTTGATCCGGGGCCTTAACACACGAAGGTGGGGGGTTATGGGAGAGATCAAGACAGTCGGTGTACTGGGTTGTGGGTTGATGGGTAGTGGCATCGCGCAGGTGACGGCACAGGCAGGCTTCAAGACGGTCGTGCGCGAAGTCTCGGAGGAACTGAACGTCAAAGGGCGGGGACGGATTGAAAAATCCCTCGACCGCTTGGTGGAGAAGGGCAAGCTCAGCGCCGACGATCGCACCGCAGCCCTGAATCGGCTGACGTTCACGACGGCGGTCGCTGACTTGGCGGGTTGCGACCTCGTGATCGAGGCCGTCACGGAAGACCTCGAGGTCAAGAATGCGTTGTTTGGCGAGCTCGACGGCTCCTGCGACGTGGATACGATCTTTGCGTCGAACACCTCCAGTCTGACGATCGCGGCAATGGCTGCCACGACCGGCCGACCCGACCGCTTCGTTGGCCTCCACTTCTTCAACCCCGTTCCATTGATGAAGCTGGTCGAAGTCGTCAGAACGGTTACGACCTCACGCGAGACGTTTGACCGCGCCATGACATTCGCCAAGGCTCTGGGCAAAGAGCCCATCGCCGCCAAGGACAATTCCGGATTCATCGTCAATCTGCTGCTCGTACCGTATCTTCTCGACGCGATCCGCGCGCTCGAAACGGGGGTCGGGACCGTCGAGGACATCGACAAGGGCATGGTGCTGGGCACTGGGCACCCGATGGGTCCCTTCACGCTCCTCGATTTTGTCGGGATCGACACGACGTACCGCATCGCGCAGATCATGTTTGACGAGTACCGTGAGAAACGCTACGCTCCTCCTCCACTTCTCAAGCGGATGATGTTAGCCGGCCTGTACGGGAAGAAGTCTGGGAAGGGGTTTTATGACTACACATCCACACCGCCGCGTGTGATCGACCTAGGAATCTGACCGTGCTTCCCCAAACGTTCGCCCAGTGGCACGCCGCTCTCAATGACTTCCCCTCGCTATTTCTCGTGGTTGCCGTGGCGCTGGAGCTTGCCGGGGCGATCACGAAGCGTGAATCGCTCAAGGCGGCGGGATTCTGGACGCTGGTCATTGGCGGAGGTGGCGCGTTGCTCGCTCTCTGGTCTGGGCTGGCCGCCGAGGAGTCCATCGAACACGGTGGCAGCGTCCATCTCGTGATGGAACGGCATGAGACCATGGGGATCTGGATGACGGTCATTCTGGTGGGACTCGCCGTATGGCGCGTCGTGCGCCGCCGGGGCTTCGCCCCTATCGAGGGCAAGCTGTTCTACTCGCTCGCGGCGTTGGGGGCGGTGTTTTCAGCGTGGACCGCTCATGTCGGTGGCACGATCGTGTTCGAATATGGCGGCGGCATCCCCACCACCGTACTCGACGGCGCCATCCAAGAGCGGTCCCTCGATCACAGCCACACGGATGGTGAAGAGCACGAGTAAGGTCGTGATGGGTACCCGTCGACCCTGGCTGTGGGTCGTTGGCGCGCTCCTGCTCGCGTTGGCCTGCACGGCCGCGTCGACGCGACCGTACTTCGGCCCGCTCGCCGGCGCGCGCGCCGACACCCTGCCGGCCGTGGCGACGACGGTGGTTGACGCACTCGCGGCATCGGTTCAGGCCGTCGGCTTTCGCGTCCAGGCCATGAGCGCGCAGGAGGGGTATCTCGAAACGTATTGGTTTGACACCCGTGCGGGGCGATCCGGGGGCCGCTACGCCCGCAATCCTGGCGCCGTCGTGAGGCTGCGCTTCTTCGTCGACGACGCGCGCGCACTGCAGTCGGTCGTGGTCTCCGAGGTGGTGTACCGTACGAGGCTCGACCCTTCGAGGGGTGAGCGGGAGATCGAAGCCCTGGTGCCCCTAGACCATGCGGGCATGGTGCTCCTGGACAGTGTGATGCATGCCGCGGCGGCACGCCTCGGGGTTCCCGGCTCATGACCGTCGTTGAAGGTGCACGAGACGGCAGAGCCTATTGCGAGGAGGTTTTGCCCCGGGTCTCCCGGACATTTGCCGTCTGTATTCGCCTGCTCCCGTCGGGGCTGGAGCACTCGGTTCTCATCGCCTATCTGCTCTGCCGCATTGCGGACACTTTCGAGGATACGCTCAGCCTGCCCGCGGGCGAGCGCGCCCAACTGCTCGACCATCTCGCGAGGTGTCTCGAGGACGAAGGCCCCTCGGGGGACCGGATCACTGCCGCGTTTCCTCACCCCACGTCGAGTGAGGAGGAACTGGTGGCGTCCGCCGACATCGTGCTCGACCAGTACCGCCGGCTCCCCACGTCCCACCGGGAGGCCGTCCGACCGTGGATCCAGGAGATGTGCGAAGGGATGGCCGGATTCGTACGCCGTCGCGGCGATGCACCGACGCGAACGATCGAGGCGTTGAGCACGGTGGATGAACTCGAACGCTATTGCTATTACGTGGCCGGGACGGTCGGCCAACTCCTCACAGCGCTGTTCCGCGAGCATTTCGGCCCCTCCTACCGCGCGCGCTATGACGACCTCGCCCGCCTCGCGGCGTCGTTCGGAGTCGGCCTGCAACTGACGAACATCATCAAGGACGTCGCGGATGATCGTCAGCGGGGCTGGAGCTTTGTCCCGCGCCAACTGTGCGACGCCGCGGGCATCCATCCCGAAGATCTGCAGAACGGCCGGCACCCCGAAGCCGCCCGCCGGGTCATGGCGGCCCTGATTGACAAGGCCAAGGGTCACCTCCGGGACGCACTCGAGTACTCGACCACCTTGCCCCGGCGATTCCCCGAGGTGCGGCAGTTCTGCCTCTCGTCCCTGTTCTTCGCCGTCCGCACCTTGCGCCTGGCGGAGAGCGATCGGCGGCTGCTCGACCCGACGCACAAGGTGAAGATCTCTCGAAAGGACGTGTTTCGGACTCTGCGGACGACGCGCCTCGTCGCTCGCAGTAATTCCCTGGTCCGACTGTATTTCAGGTGGCTCGCGGGTGAGCGGTGGCCCAGACCGGCGAGGAGCCTCGCCATCGACGGCACGACGTGAGATGAAACCGTATCTCGACCTGTTGCGCCACGTTCTCGAGCACGGCGCCAGCAAGCAGGATCGCACCGGCACGGGAACGCTGGCGGTTTTTGGCTATCAAATGCGGTTCGACCTGCGGGCGGGGTTCCCGCTCGTCACCACGAAGAAGCTCCACCTCAAGTCGATTATCCACGAGCTCCTGTGGTTCCTGCGGGGGGAGACCAACATCGCCTATCTGAAGGAACACGGCGTGTCGATCTGGGATGCTTGGGCCGACGAGCGTGGCGACCTCGGACCGATCTACGGTGCGCAGTGGCGGTCCTGGCCGACGCCTCAAGGCCGGACGGTGGACCAGATCGGGGGTGTCATACGTGAGATCGCCACGAACCCGCATTCGCGCCGTCTCGTGGTCAGCGCGTGGAACGTGGGCGCCCTCGCCGACATGGCACTGCTGCCGTGCCACGTGCTCTTTCAGTTCTACGTGAACGACGGGCGCCTGTCTTGCCAGTTGTATCAGCGCAGCGCCGATCTGTTCTTGGGCGTCCCGTTCAACATCGCGTCCTATGCCCTGCTCACGATGATGATCGCACAGGTCACCCGTCTCGAGCCGGGCGAGTTTGTGCACACTTTCGGGGACGCGCACCTCTACCTGAACCACCTCGAGCAAGCGCGGCTCCAGCTTGCACGGCAACCGCGGCCGCTGCCACGAATCGCGCTCGACCCATCGATCCACTCCATTGACGGGTTCCGCTACGAGCACTTCTCGCTGACCGGGTACGACCCCCACCCCTCCATCAAGGCGCAGGTGGCGGTCTGACGATTTCCCTGATCGTCGCCATGGCTGAGAATCGCGTTATCGGACGTGGCGACGCGCTTCCATGGCATCTCCCCCGCGACCTCCAGCACTTCAAGCGGCTCACGATGGGCCATGCCCTCATCATCGGCCGACGCACCTTTGCCTCCATCGGACGCGCACTACCGGGGCGACACTGTATCGTCGTATCGCGCGATCCCGATCTCCGCCTGCCTGAGGGCGTGCGGCGCGCCGGCGGGTGGGACGAGGCGCTTGCCCTGACCGACGCGGACGATGAGGTCTTCGTCGGGGGTGGTGCCGAGCTCTATCGGCTCGCATTGCCCCACGCTCACCGCGTGTACCTCACGCTGGTGCATGCTGAGTTCGAGGGTGATACCATGTTCCCCCCGCTGGCGCGCGGCTCATGGCGTCTGATGGATACTGAGCATCATCCCGCCGACGATCGCAACGCGTTTCCTCTCTCGTTTCAGCGCTACGAACGGAATCGGTAGCGGCACATCGCTCGCGCGACGCCGTCGCGCGACCTCGATCCACAAAAAAAGTATCCGCGAGACTATTGCATAAGTTTCCAGCATTTCGTATCGTGGTTCGCAACGAAACTCCGTGAATGGAGTGGCATTGCGAATCGGACTCGCGTTTAATCAACGACCGCACGACGTCGTGGCCTCGCTCGACGTCGCAGATCGTGTCCCCCGCGAGTTCCAATCTCAGCCCGATCATTTCGTCGAATGGGATGAGGCGACGACCATCGACGCCGTCGCCAGTGCGCTGCGAGCGTTCGGCGAGGTTGTGCTGCTCGAGGCCGTCGACGACTTCCCGGCCCGGCTCGCACGGGCGCGCGTCGACCTTCTCTTCAACATGGCTGAGGGACTGCGCGGCCCGAACCGCGAAGCGCATGTGCCGGCGATCGCCGAGTTTCTCGGTGTTCCCTACCTGGGGAGCGACCCACTGACGTTGGGACTGTCCCTGCACAAAGGGCGGACCAAGGAGATTCTCCGCCACCGTGGCATCCCCACACCCGACTCCGTACTGCTCGAGTCGCCGGAGGATGTCCACGCGCTGCAAGCGGTCACCCACTTTCCCATGTTCCTCAAGCCGGTCTGGGAAGGGTCATCGAAGGGCATCGCCGAGGCGAACCACGTGGCGTCACCCGACGCGGCCATCGAGCGGGCGCTGCAGCTGCTGAAGGCCTACGACGAGCCGGTGCTCGCCGAGGCGTACCTCCCCGGCCAGGAGTTCACGATTGCCATTCTCGGCAACGGCCGCGAAGCACGTTGCCTCCCCGTCATCCGCTATCGCTTCGAGGCGCTGCCGGATGGGGCCTTGCCGATCATGGGGTACGAGGCCAAGTGGCTGTGGGATCACCCGGGCGCGCAGTTCGATGTCCTGGAGTGCCCCGCGCAGATCACGGCGGCGCTCGAAGCACGCCTCACGACCGTCGCGCTCGCGGCGTACCGCGCCCTCGGGTGCCGCGATTGGGGTCGGGTGGACGTGAGACTCGATGCGCACGGCAATCCGCACGTGCTCGAACTGAATCCACTGCCTGGTGTCATTCCCGACCCCGACGAGCACAGCTGCTTTCCTTGGGCGGCCCGCGCCGCCGGAATGACGTACGACGAGTTGATCCAGGTGGCCGCCGCGATCGCGTGGCGGCGCCTGAGCGGACAGATCCTGGAAGTCAGCGAGCCAACGCGAGCTGCCAGTTGAGAACTTCGATTCTGTATGATGCCGGCGCAGATCACTGGGCGGCTGCCGACGTGCGTGCCGTGCGCGAATCCGTCGACGCCGTGGCCGACGTGCTCGATCGCGCCGACCACGCGGTCGCGGTCGTGCCGGTGCGGCGGGACCGCGTGTGGATGGGCGCGCTCGCCCGCTCGGACCTCGTGTTCAATCTGTGCGAGGGCGTCGAAGGGGTGAGTCGACTCGAGTATCAGGTGGCCGCCGTGGTCGAACTGTGGGGGCTGCCGATGACCGGAACTTCGGCCCGCACGATTGCCCTGTGCCACCGGAAGTCCACGCTGAACGCGCTCCTCAGTAGGCACGGCCTCCCCGTCCCCGACTGGTGTGAGGTCTCGGCCCCGAGCAACCCGTGCGCGGTATCCATGCCGGCGATCGTGAAACCCGCCGAGGAGGATGCCAGCATCGGGATCGACCAGCGGTCCGTCGTGACCACGCGTGCCGAGTTGCGGGACCGCGTGGAGGAGATGCGGGCGCGGTTCGGACGCGTGATCGCGCAGCGCTATGTCGCGGGCCGAGAGTTCAACGTGGGCTTCGTCGGGGACGAGGCGTTGCCCGTGTCCGAAATCGATTTCACCAACATGCCCTCCGACGCATGGCCCATCGTATCGTTCGCCGCGAAATGGGAGCCTGACAGTGCGGAGGATCTCGGCACGCAACCGGTGTGCCCTGCACAGGTCGATCCCGATCTCGCCGACCGAATCCTGCACGTGGCCCGTAGCGCGTGGATGGCCGTGGACGGTCACGGCTACGGCCGGGTCGACCTGCGCTTGGACGACCGCGGCACTCCGTGGATCCTGGAGGTGAATCCCTGCCCGGACGCGTCCCCCAACGCCGGCCTGGCAAACATGGCGCGCGCGCACGGCTGGTCGTATGACGACCTGGTTCTCCGCATCGTGGATGCCGCCTTGGCCGCCCATGCCGCCAGGACGACCCCCGCGGGGGTCCACTGATGAGCGCGACGGAGGCACCGACGCTGACTCTGGCGCCCGTGCGCGCGGCGGACCGTGACCTCGTTCGGCACCTGGTGAAAGCGACCGGCGTATTCCGGGCCTCGGAGGTCGCCATCGCACTCGAGGTGTTTGACGGCGCGGCCCAACAACCGGGCGTCGACTACCATGGCCTCGGAGCGTACGACGCGGATCAGCTCGTTGGATTCACCCTGTACGGCCAGATTCCCGGTACGGAGGCAACGTGGGATCTCTACTGGATCGCGGTGAGCCCCTCGGTGCACCGTCACGGCGTAGGTCGACGACTCATGGCCGCCACGGAGACACTGATCGCGGAACACGCCGGCCGGCTGGTCGTCGTGGAGACGTCTTCGCGACCCGATTATGATCCCACCCGCTCGTTCTACGAACACCTCGGGTACGAGCGCGCCGCGGTCATTCCTGACTATTACGCACGCAACGACGGACTCGTCGTCTACACGAAGCAGCTGATTCCATCCTCCCTCAGCAGCGGCGGTTGATCATGTCCGATTGGCAGAAGCTCCTCCGTGACCGCAGCATCCGCACGCTCGATGAGCTCGTCGAGCGCTTCGGACCGGAGCACTTTCCCGATCTCGGCCGACTCCATCAGGCGATCGAGAACTTCGAGTTCCGTATCTCGCCACCCATGGCGGCGCTCATCGAGGAACCCCACGATCCCATCTGGCGTCAGTACGTGCCGGACCTCGACGAGCTGGAGGTCATCGACGGTGTGCTCGACAGTCTGAACGAGGATGCCGACAGCCCCGTGCCCAACATCACGCACCGGTATCCCGACCGGGCGTTGTTTCTGGTCAGTCCGGTCTGTGCCAGCTACTGCCGGTTCTGCACGCGCCGGCGTAAGGTGGGGGATCCGGAGAAGATCGCCCTCTCCCGGTTGGAAAGTGCGTTTCGGTACTTGGAAGAGCATTCTGAGATCCGCGATGTCATTCTCTCGGGCGGCGATCCCCTCCTCCTGTCCGATCGCCGGCTGGACGCTATCCTGTCACGCCTCCGCAAGATCCCGCACCTCGAGGTGATCCGGATCGGGAGCCGCGTGCCGTGCCACCTCCCCGAACGCATCACTCCGGAGCTGTGCGAAGTGCTGCGGCGATACCACCCGCTGTACATCAACACGCACTTCAATCACCCCGTGGAGCTCACGGCGGACGCGGTGCGAGGGCTCGGGATGCTCGCCGATGCCGGCGTGCCTTTGGGATGTCAGACCGTCCTTCTGAAGGGCGTGAACGACGACGTGGACGTGATGAAGGAACTCATGCAGCGCCTGCTCGTCGCCCGTGTGCGGCCATACTACATCTACATGTGCGACAACGTGGCTGGGGTCGAGCATTTCAAGACCACGGTCGAGAAAGGCCTCGAGATCATCCAGGGTCTGCGAGGGTGGACAAGCGGTTTGGCCGTGCCCCACTTCGTCATTGATGCACCGGGTGGCGGCGGGAAGATCCCTCTGCTGCCGGAGTACGTCGAGGAAGTGACCGAGACCGAGGTCGTGTTGCGGAACTATCGCGGCGAGCGCTACGTCTGGACGCAACCGCGCGAGGAGGCGTTCGTCGGTGCCAGGAATCGCGACCCGGAGTATGATTTTCTCGGGATGCTCGATGGAGCGTCCGCCCCGTTTCTCGGCGCACGCAACGCCCAACCGAATGGGAATGGGAACGGCAAGCGCGCGTCTCGTCGATCGCCGAAACGCGGGCGGGCGTAGCGTCACCTGACGCCTCGCTCGCCCATGCCAATAGGGGTGCCGCTATTTGCTAGCTTCGGCGAGTTCCCTCTGGTGGTCCTCGGCGATCTTCTGTGCCACGTCCGGAGGCACCTCTTGATAGCTCGAGAGCTTCCAACTGCAGGTGCCTCGGCCGTGTGTCATCGAGTGTAGCTGGGTGCTATAGCGGTACAACTCCGCCTCCGGCACGTAGGCCCGCACTTTGGTCAGCCTCCCATCGGCCTCGCTTCCGAGGATCTGCCCGCGCCGCGAGGAGAGATCGCCCATCACTTCGCCCAAGTTCTCGTCGGGAGTCTGCACCTCGATCTCGAGGATCGGCTCCAGCAGGATGGGCTTGGCCTTCTGAGCCACCGTCCTGAAGGCGAGAATGCCGGCCATCTTGAACGATTGCTCGTTGCTGTCCACGTCGTGATATGACCCGTCGTAGCACTCGACCCGGAAGTCCACGACCGGATACCCCGCGATGACCCCTCGGACGGCCGCTTCCTGTACTCCCTTGTCCACCGCCGGCACGTACTTCGAGGGGATCACCCCGCCCTTGATCTGATCCACGAACTCGTAGCCCGCACCGCGCGGCTGGGGCACGATCCGAATCCAGCAGTCGCCAAACTGCCCCCGCCCGCCGGTCTGCTTCTTGTGTCGACCCTGACCTTCGGCCTTGCCCTTGAAGGTCTCGCGATAAGCGACTTTCGGCCGCCCTAATTCAGCGTGCACGCCGAACTTCCGTTCCAATCGCCCGACAATGACCTCGAGGTGGCGCTCACCCCGACCGGAGATGAGCGTTTGCTGTAGTTCGGCGCTGTACTCGTGGCGAAACGTGGGATCTTCCTCGTGGAGCTTGTGCAACCCGGTGGACAGCTTGTCCTCCTCCCCCCGCTGTTTGACGTCGATGGACAGCACCGTAAGCGCGGGCGGGAAGGGGATCCTGGGTAGCACAACCGGGACCGCCGCGGTGGACAGCGTGTCGTTAGTGTGCGTGTCCTTCAGCTTCGCAACGACGCCGATGTCGCCCGCGTGCAGCATGGGGACTTCCTGCCGCTCTTTCCCTTGTGTCACCGAAAGGTGGTTCAGCTTCTCGGTGACATCGCGGGGCGCGTTGAACACCGACGTGCCGTTGGCAACCTCACCCGAATAGATCCGGAAGAACGACACATCGCCGACATGGGGTTCAGAGATCGTTTTGAATACCTGCGCGACGAACGGGCCGTCGTCCGTAGCTTGGAGCTCGATTGGCTCCGGGGTACCCCACCGCTCGGCAATCACGGAACGCTCCAGGGGCGAGGGCGCCAACTCGACGAGCTTGGTCAGCAGTGCACGCATGCCGTACGTGAGCGACGCCGACCCACAGAGAAGTGGAAAGAGCTCTCCCTTGAGCACGCCACGCTTCATGGCCGCGATCGTCTCGTCCCGGGAAATTTCCTCACCGCCCAAGTACCGCTCCAGCAGGGCGTCATCCGTGGTCGCGATGGTCTCAATCAACTCCTGCGAGTATGTCTCGAAGCGCTCCCGATACTCCGCGGGGATGTCCGCCTCATCGTACTCGCCGTTCTTCGTCCCCGGTTTGTAGAGGTGGCACTTCTTCGAGAACAGATTGATGATTCCATGAAACGCCACACCCTCGCCCACGGGAATCTCGATCGGGACGACCTTCGGAGTGACGTGATCCTTGATGTCGCGAAATACCCGCTCGAAATCCGCGTGCTCCTTGTCGAGCAGCGACAGAAAGAAAAACCGCGGAAGCCCCAATTCTTCCGCGAAAGCCCACGCTTCTTCCGTTCCAACCTCAACGCCACCGGTCGCGCTCACGACAACCAGCGCGCTGTCGGCCGCGGAGAGGCCGGCACGCATGTCCCCGATGAAGTCGAGGTATCCCGGCGTATCGACCAGATTGATCTTGACGTCCCGCCACTCGGCATGCGCGAGGGCAAGGTTGATCGAATACTGCCGCTCGATTTCGTCTGGGGTGTAGTCGGTGAGGGCGGTTCCGTCTGTCACGGAACCATGGCGGCGGGAACTTCCGGTCACGAACGCAAGGGCATCAACGAGGGTTGTCTTGCCGCTGGCGCCGTGACCAACTACAGCGACATTGCGGATCGCTTCTGCTGGATATACACGCACTGCCACCACCTCCTTTGACGGGGACGGGAACATGCCCCGCGGCGCGGATCGCCGCAAGGCTCGGCGGGTGGTCGTCGATTGCTGCGGCCACGATTCGGACACCGAGCCCGCGTATTATTATTCGCCTCTTCACCTAGCGGTGAGCTGAACGTGACCTTCCAGGATGGACTCCTCCGCGGGCAAGTAGCACTCGTCACCGGCGGTGGAACCGGCATTGGCTTTGGTATCGCCACAGTGCTTGCCGACCTGGGCTGCGACATCGTGTTGGTCAGTAGGCGGTCGGTCCATCTGGATCCGGCGGCTCGGCAGCTGGTCGAGCGCGGCGTACGGGCTCTGCCCATTCCGGGAGACGTTCGTGACCCCGACTCCCTCCGCGATGCCGTCGCGCGAGCGACGGACGCCCTGGGGCGTCTCGACGTTCTCGTCAACAACGCCGCCGGAAACTTCTATTCGCCGTCGGCTGAGCTGTCGCCCAAGGGATGGAAGGCGGTTGTGGAGACGGACCTCTACGGAACGTTCTATTCCTCCCAGGCGGTGTATCCCGTCATGCGACAACAGGGCGGCGGGCGCATCATCTCCATCTCGATGACCCTGCACTATCGCGGGTGGCCCAAGATGGCGCATGCCACGGCGGCGAAGGCGGGGGTGGACGCCCTCACACGCACGTTGGCGCTCGAATGGGCGGCTGACGGCATCACGGTAAATGCCGTTGCCCCGGGGCCGATTCCGACTCCAGGCGCTTCCAAAGCCTTCTCCGCCGGAGGGGACGCGGCTTCTCTGACGGAGGGTATGCGCCGAGCGATCCCGCTCGGACGCTGGGGAACCCCCGAGGACGTCGGGCAGATGGTGGCGTACCTCTGCTCACCTGCCGCCAGCTGGATCACTGGTCAAATCTTCGTGGTGGACGGCGGAAGTTCGCTCTCGCAGCTATGACGCATCTGCCTCCTCATCCGAGCGCGGCGACGCCCGAGCTCATCGCGGCCTTCGTGGCCGAGTGGAACCGGCATCCGGCCATGCAGCACATGGCGGCACGGATTGACCTGTCCGATCCCAGTGTGCCCCGGGCGAGAATCGACCACTTGCAACCATATCACCGTGGTGGATTGGGCACGGACGCGGTGGTGGGTGCCGTCATCGCAGGCATGATCGATCTGGTCATCGGCCTCACGGGCTACCTTCAGCTCCAGGGACAGCAAGTCGGTGTCGCGCAGCTCAACGTGAACTTTCTCAAGCCGGTGCGCGGCACGAGCCTGGTGGCCGAAGGGCGACCAACGCGAACCGGTCGCCGGCTCGTGTTCGTCGATGCCAGACTCTCCGACGACCAAGGCCAGCTCTGCGCCACCGGATCGGGCATCGTCGCGATAGCCGGCGCCGAAGCGCACGCGCCTAGCTTTTGACCGTCAGGCGCGGACGTAACGTCTGATGGAACACGGTCTCGTCGGCCTGGCAAGCGTCCTCGTGATCAAGCGAACCCGTCTGACCGAGGAGTTGGATTTCGCGGCATATCGGAAGCGGTCTGGTGAGAGCGCCCTCCAGCTCTTTGTGATCCGGGAGTCGGGCGACTGTCGAAATCGTCACCGCCGAGAAGCCGCCTGCACCCAAACCTGGTCAGACCCTCGTCAGTCTGGTGGGCCCCTCAGCGGCAGCCGACAGCGGATCGCAACCACAATAGCGTACCTCGACGGTGGCTAATCGGTGGCGAAGATCGACGCCACGCCGGCTCGTTCACCCCGGCGTGTCGCCTGCCCCAAGGTCACGTGATCCGCGACGCTCTCGAGGGTGAGCAGCCCGACCACGATACCCAGTCGAACCACGGGCGCCGAGGAGCATCGTGCGGCGCGCATCTTCATGAGCGTCGCATGGAGCGAGTCATCCGCCTCTGCAACGACGCAGTCCGTTCGCATCAGGTCCGCCACCGCAACCTCGTGCTTCCGGGCTCGAACAGCGGTGACGAGATCGCGTCGCAGGAGCATCCCCTCCAAACCTCCGTTCCGCACGATCGGGAAGTCCTCCTGCCCGCCGGTCAGCAACTCTTCCGCTGCCGCTCCGAGGGCGGTGTCCGATCGCAACACCTGGAACCTCGTCGTCATCGCGTCCGCCACCGTCACGCCCTCGAGCACCGAGCGGGTCTGAGCATAGCGCGTCTCCGCCTGCGCCCCGAGGTAGACGAACACCGCGATGAAGACGAGGAACGGGTTGCCTCCCATGAGCCCCGCGACCCCAAACAAGATCGCCATGAGTTGCCCGACCAGCGCCGCGATAGCGGTGGCGCGCGCAAATGCGAGTCGCATCGAGAGGATTCCACGCAGGATTCGACCGCCGTCCATCGGAAACGCCGGGAGGAGGTTGAACGCCACCAGAATCACGTTAATCCACATGAGCTGGGCGACGAACGTCCCGTCAACCGCTAACGCGGTCGTCAACGGGTCCACATCGCCGAACAGTTGGAGGCCGGCTGCGAGGACGCCAGCGATGACGACGTTCACACCCGGTCCCGCGGCGGCAACCAGAAGCTCCTCGAGCGGCCGTTCCGGCATACGCTCCAGGCGGGCGACGCCACCGATGGGCAGCAGCGTAATGTCGCGCGTGGCAATCCCGAACCTTCGGGCCGTCAGCGCATGGCCAAGTTCGTGCAATACGACGCATCCAAAGACCGCCAGGACGAGAAGCACGCCATGAACGACCTCCACCGCGCTTGCCCCGCGGGACACGTGTTGAAGCACGACCCACCCAATAAGGATCAGAAACGTCCAGTGCACCTGGACGCGAATCCCCGCAAGCTGGCCGAGACTCCAGGACCACCGCATCGAACCTCGCTTCACATGAGCGCTGACGAAACCTACACCTCCGGCGCTCCGGGGCGGACCGGTCGTCCATGAATCCGGGTTACAGGTGCGTTTAGCCCACCCTCACTCGTCGGGCGCTACGGTGAAATCACCCAGGGGAAGGGGCGAGTCCCCGATAATGAAGATCGTCGTGCCGCTGGACGGCTCACCGTTCGCCGAGAACGCCATCCCGATTTCGCTGAGTCTCGCGGGATTGCTGGAGAGCGGGGTCGAGCTTGTGTCGGTCTGCCTGGACGAGCCGCTCATCGCCGAGTGGCAGATCCCAGGAGATGAACTGCGGGCATCGTACGCGGAGTACTTGAAGGCGGTCATCGGTCGCGTGGGAGACACGATCGACGTCGACGTGACGTCGACGATCCTGAGCGGACGTGTCGCCGAGACCCTGCGCGAGCACGTGTCATCCTCGCCCGACGACCTCGTGGTCATGAGCACCCACGGGCGCGGACCGCTGAGTCGTGCCTGGCTGGGCAGCGTCGCGGACCGCCTCGTCCGTCACTCTCGCGTTCCCGTGCTGCTGTTCAGACCTGCCCAGGAAGGTCCCATCGACCTGCGAACGCCCTATGCGTTCACGCGCATCGTGGTGGCGCTGGACGGATCGGAGTATGCCGAGGCCGGACTCGATTGGGCGCACCGGATCGGTGCGCCGGCCCGAGCCACCTACGTGCTGGTGCGTGCGGTGCCCCCGCGGTTTGCCGCCTCACCGTACATGCCCTACGGGGTGAAGGAGCCGCAGGAGGTCGCGGGTCAAGAGGGAGAGGACGCCGCCCGGTATCTACTCGACGTGAAGACGAGGTGGAGCCAAACGGGGCGAACCATCGAGACAGCCGTCTTGCCGGGAGTGCAGCCAGGACCTGGTGTGACGACGTTCGCCCGGAAGACCGAAGCCGACCTGATCGTGGTTACGACGCACGGGCGAAGCGGCCTGCCTCGACTCCTGCTCGGCAGCGTGGCGGACAAGGTCATTCGGAGTGCCACCACGCCGGTACTGATCGTGCGGTCCCCAGATCCTGCCGGGGGTCCAGGCCCGGGTGAAGCCACATGACCGGTCCGGTCATGGTGGCCGGCGTGGACACCTCGACCGAAGGCGGATGGGCCGCTGTGACCGCCTGGCGCCTTGCCAACGCTGTGTCAGGTCGCGCCGTGTTCGTGCACGCCGTGAGCGACGCCTGGGTCCTGCCCGGTCATCCGCCCGGCATCACCGAGCATGATATTCGCAGACACCTGTTGCTCCACGCGGTCAACATCGTCCGTGCCTCACTGGGCGATCGAGTACCTGCGGGTTGCCTCGATTGCCTCGAGGTGCGCATAGGACCCGCCGCCCATGTGCTGGCGGAAACTGCCGTCGAGTCCGGGGCGAGCTTGATTGTGGTGGGGGGTAAGCGGCACTCCGCCCTGGGGCGGTGGCTTGCGGGAAGCACCGTGCACCAGCTGCTGCGCACGTCGGACCTCCCGGTGCTCGTGGCGACGCCGTCGATGGCACGAGTGCGACGGGTGCTCGTCGCGCTGGACGTCGATGAAACGGCTGCGAGCACCATCGCCGCCGCGGAGCAACTCGCACGGCGGCTGGGAGCGAAAGTCCGGTTCGTGCATGCGCTGGCACCGATCCCGTATGCCTTGGAACTCGAGCCGCTGGTTGACCTAACCGCCATGCACGACGCCACGATGACCGTGCTCGAGAAGAGCGTATGGCCGCTGATCGCCGACCCAGACGCCGAGCGCTTCGTTAGGGAAGGGAACCCCACCGCCGTGATCGAGGTCGAGGCCCGTTCGTGGGGAGCCGATCTCGTCGTCGTGGGTCATCACGGGCGCAGCGGCTTCGACCGGGCGGTGCTCGGCAGTGTGAGCTACGATCTGCTCCATGACCTTCCCGCGTCGGTGATGGTCGTGCATCCGACAGCAATCCCCGCGCCAACCCCCGCGATCACCGCCGGGCGGCCGTAGCGAGCGCCGCTCGCGCGCCCGACTCGCCGTCACCACTTGCCGGACTCGACGCGCAAGAGCTGCATCTGAAAATTGGATACAACGAGAAACCCCCGGCGCCCTCCCGTGCACCGGGGGTGAGGGATCTCCCTCCGAGTTTCGGTCATCGCGCTAGCGATCGCCGCTAGCACAGGACTCCATCGATCTCGCCCCGGATTGCGTGCTTGGCGATCCCCTATCGCCTCGCCTGCGGCCGGTGGCTGAAGCCCCTCGAGAACTCGGCGACGTCGCGAACGTCGGCCCCTCCCTCCAGGGCACTCCCGCAGAAAAGCCACCCTTGCTGGATGACTCGCAAATCCTATCCCCACCCCCATGAAGGTCTGGTGAAAAGCCCTTGAACGCCGCTTGAGCAGCTTCAGGGGCATTTCAGGGTTTCGTCACGGCTCCAGTTCCATCATTCCGTGGCTCGGTTACCCGCAAACGCGCCCTTCTCAACGACAATTCGGAGATCGATATCGTGTGCTGGAAGCCCATTATTGTGGGGGTCGACGGATCGGCGGAGGCGGCGGCGGCCGCGCGCATGGCCCGGCTGCTGGCGGACTGCACGGGTACGCGGTGTGCTTGGGTTCACGTGACGCAAGACGTCGCACGCGTCCCCTTGGATCTCGCCCACAGCGCCGTACGGCCCGAGTTCGCGAACGACATCAGCGATCTGGCACGCGGGCATGTGGTCGCCCGCATGGAAGAGCAGTTTCCGGGCGAGACCCACCAGATCGAAGTCCGCCTCGGAACACCAAGCTGGGGACTCAAGAAGGCGATCGACGACCACGGAGCCGGGTTGCTGGTGCTCGGACGGAAGCGCCGCCGAGCTCCTTCGCGCTGGTGGAGCGGCAGCACCGCCCACCGGATGATCCGGTCGGTCGACGTACCTGTTCTTGTGGTCGCCCAGACGGCGGAGCGGATGGCACGAATTCTGGTGGCCAGCGACCTATCGTATGCCGGCGGGCCGGCACTCGAGGCCACCCGGCGCTTCGCCACTGCGCTCGATGCCGAGGTGCTGGCCATTCACGTCCTCGAAGCCCACCCCACCACGACCGACACCAATTGGCAATGTGAGGAACCCACGAGCGTCCCGGAGGCAGAGGTGGCTCTACGAGACGCCGTGGACGCGTCGCTCGGCCGTGAAGCGGACATCGAGGTTCACAGGGGCAAGGCACTGGACGTGGTTCAGCAGGTGGCGGATCAATGGGCCGCGGATCTCGTGGTGGTGGGCTCGCACGGACGCAATTGGGTCGATCGAATCCTGATCGGCAGCACAACCGAACGACTCCTCACCCGGATGGCCAGATCGCTGCTCGTCGTTCCGGTCCGGGGCCCGGGCGGATCTCCCACGACCCTCGCGGCGGCGGACCGGCATGAATGGTCCGGGCGTCGCCGGGTGCGAAGACGCGCCCTTGGGCAGAACTAGGTCGCGCATCCGCGTGGCGCGCCGTCCAACTCCGGGTTGCCAGTCTTGCCTCCAGTCGCCATATGGTACTGACGGAGTTAGGCTATGCGCGTTCCACAGGGACACCCTCACCCTTTGGCCGTTGTGGGGCGGCATGCCACCAGGGAGCACTTGACCACGCCTTCCCGGCAGAAACGCCACTCTTCTAAGGAGCATCACCCATGTCGAATGGCCCTCCTGAACTTCCGGACCATCCTCGAGGCACGCTGGCGTTGATCGGGCTCTACGGCCTGGTATTCGTCGTCGGCTGGTTGCTGTTCTTCGTCTTGTTGTATCTGCCGCGTGGTGCGGTAACGAGGTAACGGGCACATGCACATTCATGTGTACGAACGCGTGTGGATGTGGAGCGCCGCCGGGATTATCGCGCTGTTCTTGAGCATGATCGCGTTCGCGACCATTTCCCAGGGACGCATCCCACCGAGTCACGTTGAAACGGTGGACCCGCGCTCCATTTGGACCGACGCCCGGTTCGCGAACCGTGGGGTGACGGTCGCTGCGGACGGGTCCGTCACCGTCACGCTGATCGCGATGATGTACGCGTTTCAGCCGAACGAGATTCGTGTACCACCCGGCCGACCGGTGACGTTCCGCATCGCGAGCGCCGATGTGGTTCATGGGTTCCAGATTGTGGGCACCAATGGAAACACGATGATCGTCCCGGGCTACGTCAGCCAGTTCACTATGACGTTTCCGGAGTCGGGAGAGTATCTGATCACCTGTAACGAGTTCTGTGGGGTGGGCCATCACGGCATGTATGCGACCCTGATCGTGGAGGCGCCATGATCCACCAACGATCGCTCGCGACGGCCAATATCGGCGTCGGGCTGGGAGCGTTTGGGGTCGCCACATTCATGGCGCTGATGCAGGCCATCTCTCGCGCCAGTCTCGAGTTGCCATTTCGGTCACCGCAGATGTACTACATGTCGGTGACCGCGCATGGCGTGCTGATGGCGCTGGTGTTCACCACATTCGTCATCATGGGGATTGGCGTCGCGTTCACCACGAAGGCCTTGGACCGACCCCTCGCGGCACCCAAAGTCGCCTGGGCGGGATTCTGGGTTGCCCTGTTCGGCACGGCTGGTGCCGCCTGGGCCATCCTCACGGGCAAGGCGACCGTGCTGTACACGTTCTATCCGCCGCTGCAGGCGCACCCGGTGTTCTACATCGGCGCGACGCTGCTGGTTGTCGGGTCCTGGCTGTGGTCCGGCGTAATCTTGGCGACCTACGCCGCCTGGCGGCGTGATCACCCGGGCCGCCCGGTTCCACTCCCCGTCCACGGGCTGCTTGCGACGATTCTCGTGTGGCTGCTGGCCACCGTGGGCGTGGCCGCGGAGATGCTGCTGCAACTCATCCCCTGGTCGCTGGGGCTATCCGAAACCGTCGATCCCTTGCTTGCCCGGATGCTGTTTTGGTATTTCGGCCACCCGCTGGTCTACTTCTGGCTGATTCCGGCGTACGTGGTGTGGTACACCGTGGCACCCAGAGTCGCCGGCGGCAAGCTATTCAGCGACCCTCTCGCGCGCCTTGTGTTCATGCTGTTCGTGATTCTCTCGACCCCGGTCGGGTTTCACCACCAGTTCATGGACCCCGGCATCGCGGCGGGTTGGAAAATGCTGCACACCGTCAACACGTCGGCCATCTTGTTCCCGAGCTTTGTCACGGCGTTCACCGTGGTCGCGTCGTTCGAGATCGCGGGTCGAGTACGAGGCGGTCGCGGCTTGTTCGGGTGGATTCGCGCGCTGCCGTGGGACGATCCGCTTGTCTCTGCAGTCTTGCTCAGCATGATACTGTTCGCGATCGGGGGTTTCGGGGGCGCGATCAACGCGGCGTTCGGCATGAACGCGATGATCCACAACACCGCGTGGATTCAGGGACATTTCCACCTGACGGTTGGATCGGCCACGGCGCTCACCTTCATGGGGGTGTCCTATTGGCTGGTGCCGAAACTCGTGCAGCGCGATCTCGAACTCGTCTTGCTCGCCAAGGTCCAACCCTTCCTGTGGTTCATCGGGATGGTGTTCTTCTCGATCAGCAATCACATCACCGGCCTTCAGGGCATGCCGAGGCGGGTGTACGAGGCGACCTATGGCGGCAGCGCCATCGCGGAGTCGTGGAAGGGGCTGACAGCGCTCTCCGCGGTTGGCGGTATCATCCTGTTCATCAGCGCCGCCTTCTTCCTTCTCGTGATGCTGGGTACCGTGGTGGCCGGCAAGCGCATTGAGCAACCTGACATCGAGTTTGCGGAGCCGGTTGAAGGCGCGCCGACCACCGTCGGATGGCTTGATCGCTTTTGGCCGTGGTTCGCGGTCGCCGTGAT
This sequence comes from Gemmatimonadales bacterium, assembly GCA_036397755.1. Lineage (GTDB taxonomy): Bacteria > Gemmatimonadota > Gemmatimonadetes > Gemmatimonadales > GWC2-71-9 > CAMYLY01. The sequence continues at coordinate 133,326 of DASWII010000035.1, forward strand.
CCTCGTCATCGTCTCGTATGCGTACCCACTCCTCAGCCACCTGCAACTCGAGCGCTTTGGATCGCCGGGATTCAAGCCCTTCTAATCCACTACGACACGCGCTGCGGAACGGACGGCCAGGATCGAACCTGGCCGTTCGACTTTCCCGAGGTAACGCGCTACAGGTATTGCTGGAAGAAGATCATGGCCACCATCGTGAGGCTCACGAGCGTCGCGACCACCGAGCGGCGCGCCTGTCCGAATGCCTCCGGAAGCAGCTCGACGAACACCATGAACACCATCGCGCCAGCGGCAAACCCGATGCCGTAGGGTAGTGCCGCGCGAAAGGCATCGACGAACAGGAACGCGGGCACGGCCATGAGCGGCTGCGGGAGCGACGAGAAGATGCTCCAGCCGGCGCAGGCGGCGACCGTCGCACCCCGTGGACGCAAGACCGCGGAGATCGCCAGGCCCTCGGGGATGTTGTGGACGGCGATCGCAATCGTGATGACCGCTGCCAGCGTCACCCCACCGCCAAACGACACGCCGACCGCGACACCTTCCGCGAACGAGTGTACCGTCATCACGATCACGATGAGCAGCATCCGCTGCGCGCCGGCTCCGCGTACGTCGGCAAGTTCGACTTCTCGACCTGCCAGCACATGCTGTGTCACCAGGATGAACAAGACACCTACTGCCACGCCGATCACCGTCTCCAGCCGGCCGAAGGATGTCCCCTCGACCACCAACCCGAAGCTCGCCCCGAGCATGAGGCCGGCGGCGATCGCGTTGGCGTAGGCCACCGCGTGGGGCGACACGCGACGCACGAGCGCAAAGGGTAGCGCCCCCAGCCCCGTAGCCAGGGCGGTGACCAGAGCATACAGGAAGACGAGCAGGGCTGGGTGCCCGGTCACAGGGCCCTGCCGCTCAACAGCACGAGCATCATCATGGCGACGATTGTCACGAGGGCGATGCTCCGGTGCCCGGCCTCCCGATACGACTCGGGCAGCAACTCGGCCATCACCAGGTAGATGAGGGCGCCGACCGCCACGCCCAGGACCCAGGGGGTCAGCGCCGGAGCCGCCGACACCACCGCAAACGTCGCCACCGCCAACAGCACCTGGCTCAGCCGCACGGCGATCGCCATCCCCGCAGCCTGGGGGAGCGTCAGGCCGCGGCTGCGCAGGATGGCGCAGAGCGCCGTCGCCTCCGGCATGTTGTGGACGGCGATCGCGACGCACATGAAGACCCCAAACGACGTGCTCACTGCCATGGCGACCCCGATCGCTAGGCCCTCAGATGCGGAGTGCAACACATGCACCATGAGCACTTGGTACGGATAGACGGGCCCTGCATCACCCATGCGATTGAGCTCCAGTTGCCCAGTTCCCGTGATCCAGTGCGCGAACGCGACGTAGAGCACCCCGAACCCTCCGCCGATCACTCCGGGCACCGGCTCCACGGCCACACCGGAAGCAACGAGCGCGTATCCCGCACCCAGCATGAGCCCGGCCGCCACCGCATTGGTCCACCCAATGAGGCCCGGCGGGGGTGTCGGGCGTCCGATGAGCGGGACGACGCCGACGGCCGCGAGTAACGCCGCACCACTGGCGAGAGCCAGCAGGAGCAGCGTCGCTTGAGAAGTTCCAAGATCCATAACGTCCCTTGATCGTGACTCGAATAGGGCGCAACGGGACGTCGAACGGTAGGGGGCCTTCCACCCCACCCTGGCCGCCGCATGCGGCGCATGCGTACCTTCCGGTCGGCATGACGACCTCCCCACGCTCACCCACTGGCACCTGGGATCGTATTCGTCGCTTGTCACACGCGACGGTGCGCATCACGGCCGAACTCGATCTCGATCGGGTGCTCCAGGAGATCGTCGACTCCGCCCGCGAGGTGATCGGCGCACGCTATACCGCACTCGGTGTGCTCGGCGCCGAGGGCAAGCTCGAAACCTTCGTCGTGAGCGGTCTCAGTGACGATAAGCGAGCGCGCATCGGCGACCCGCCTCAGGGGCGCGGCGTCCTCGGCATCCTCACGCGCGACCCTCGCCCACTGCGACTCCACAACATCGCCGACCACCCTGACGCCGCCGGCTTCCCGGAAAACCACCCGGTCATGGAGACCTTCCTGGGCGTGCCCGTGATCGGTCGCGACGGCCCAATCGGGAATCTCTACCTCACGGAAAAAGCGGGTGGCACCGCCTTTACGGAAGATGACGAGTCGTTTGCCGTCCTCCTCGCGGCCCATGCGGCCGTGGCCGTCCAGAACGCGCGATTCAGTCGCGAACGCGAACGGCTCCTGAACGAACTCAGGGCGATGCAGATCTCGCGGGATCGGTTCTTTTCGATGATCAACCACGAGCTACGCAATGCGTTGACTGCGGTCTACGGATGGGCCGATCTGTGGATTCGGCGTACACGGGGCGAAGCGCCGCGAGCGGCCAAGGAAGTCCACGAGTCAGCGGAGCGCATGCTGGTTCTCCTCGACGACCTTCTCGATCTGAGTCGCTTGGACGCGGACAAGCTGCAGCCGATCGTGCGCGCCGTGGATGCATGGACCATCGTCCGGGAGTCCGTTTCGACCGTAGAACCCGCGGCGGAACGAAAGGGTGTACCGATTGCCATTGCGGGACCGCCGGGGCCAGTCGATTGCAGTACCGATCCCCAACGGGTGCGGCAGGTGCTGATCAACTTGCTCACCAACGCCGTGCGGCATAGCCCTAGCGGTGCGCAAATCCAGGTGGTGCTGGATGCGGCAGATCACAAGCTGCGGTTCGAAGTCATCGATCACGGTGACGGCATTCCGGCCGAGCTGCAGCTCGTCATTTTCGAGGCGTTCGAGCGGGCGGGCGTACAGACCGATCGCGGAACCGGACTCGGACTCGCCCTTTCGCGCAAGCTATCCCGCATTCTCGGTGGCGATCTCACCGTGGAGAGCACCGCGGGACAAGGATGCCGCTTTGTGCTGCAGATCCCACGATACGCCTCAGGGGAGTGAAGGGCTCTTCATAGACCCTTGTTGCACCAGTTACGCCAAACCGGGTACGGTAACGTCCATGCGAATACTCGTCGTCGAAGATGATCGTAAAGTCGCCGGCTTCATTGAGATGGGGCTGCGCGAGGAAGGATATGCGGTCGATGTGGCGAAGGACGGGGAGGAAGCCACGGCCTTGGCCCACATCAACGACTACGACGCCATTCTGCTGGATCTCATGCTGCCCAAAAAGAACGGTCTGCAGGTGGCGTCGGAGCTTCGACGCGAGGGTCGCAGTACGCCGATCCTGATGCTCACGGCGCGCGACGCCACCGAGGACGTGGTCCGTGGATTGGACGCCGGCGCCGACGATTACCTGACCAAACCGTTCAAGTTCGACGAGCTCCTTGCCCGCCTGCGCGCGCTGGTGCGGCGCGGCGGAGCCGCGAGACTCGACCGGCTGAGCTACGGACCGCTCGAACTCGATCGCCTCAAGCATCGCGCCTGGGCCGGTGAGCGGCCGCTCGACCTCACTCCCAGGGAGTTTCAGCTGCTCGAGCATTTCATGCTCCACCCCGAGGATGTCGTGCGGCGTACAGAGTTGCTGGAGAAGGTCTGGGACATGCACTTCGATCCAGAGAGCAACGTGGTGGACGTCCACATCGGCAACTTGCGACGAAAGCTCCGCGACGCCGGGAAGGACGGATACGTCCAGACGGTGCGCGGCGTCGGGTTCTGCCTGAAGAGGCCTAACGGCGAACGGACCTGATGTACTCGTTGCGCCGCACCTTGAGCGTGCGGTTCTCCGCCACCCTCTTCGCCGCGCTTCTCCTCATCGCTGCCTGGGCTTTCCTCGGCGCGCGGCGCCTCATGCTCGAACAGCTCGATCGCGACCTCGCGGCCGGTGCGCAACTGGAGTCGTCATACCTGCGCGCCGGATTTCCGCTCCATCCACATCCGGATCTGTTCACATGGGACGAGTTCGTCGACGAGGTGAATCGCTTCGTCGTGGCGCGCGATTCCGTTGGGACGATTGTGGCAGCGAACACGGGTCTCGCCGCCGACCTCCCGCTGGATACGGCCGCGTTTACTCAGGCGGCCAGCGGCGCGGACGTGTGGACCACGCAACCCTGGCTCGGGGAGCGTATTCGCGCGCTGTACGTACCGGTCGCGGTGCGCGGACCGCAAGGACGGCTGGTCGTCCAGGTGGCCGCGTCCTACGAACGACTCGACAGGAGCCGGAATGACCTCCTGCTTCTCATGCTCGGCACGGTGTTGCTCGGTACGCTGGCCACGTCCCTAGGAGCGCGCTGGCTCGCTGACTCCAGTGTCGAGCCGGTCCTGGCGATCACCGCCCAGGCCGAAGCGGTCGAGCCGGAGCACCCTGGACAGAGGATCTCGGCCCACGCCGACGTCACGGAGCTGGCGGGCCTCGTCGCCGTGATCAACCGTATGATCGCCCGCCTCGAGTCCGCCCTCGATTCGCAGCGGCGCATGATCGCCGATGCCGGCCACGATCTGCGCACGCCGATCACCGCGATGCAGGGCGAGATAGAGGTGGCGTTACGCCACCCACGCTCACCCGAGACATACCAGGCGGTGCTCGAAAGCCTGCTCGAGGAAGTGGCTCATCTCGCTGCGCTCAGCGACTCGCTCATCCTCCTCGCGCGGCTCGACGCCAAGGACCTCCGCCCAGCGATGGAGGAGACAGACGTACGGGCGCTGGTGGAACGGTCGGTGCAACGCGCGCTGGGCCGGGGACCCAGCCACCGGTTTGCACTCACACCCGGTCCGGCGATCCTGGCGCAGGTCGACCCCCACATGATAGGGCTGGTATGCGACCATCTGCTGGACAATGCGATCAAGCACACTCCTGACGGTACCGCGGTGACCGTGGCGCTCGACGGCGATGCGCGGCGGTGGAGCATGACCGTCATGGATACCGGCCCCGGGCTGCCCGACGAGCTGTTGTCCGTGTTGTTTGAGCGCTTCGTCCGCGGAGATTCCGCCCGCACCCGTGGCGGCGCGGGACTCGGGCTCTCGGTTTCGGCAGCGATCGTCAATGCCCACGGCGGGACGATCTCGGCCCAGCGCTCGGCGCCTGGAGGACTGGCAATCAGCATCGCTGTTCCGTTTCGGCCGCCCACGACCGCTTGACCGAGTCTTCATAGCTTATTGACCCGGAGTTCACGGTGGCCCCGCCACGTTTGATCTGCGGGCTGGCTGGAGGGCGTCCCATGAATGTCGGGCGATTGGACGCGCTGGTGAGAGCGATCATTGGCGTGGCCCTGTTGTTTGTTGCTGGTCTCTTACACGAGATCGTTGTGCTGTCGCTGGGAATCGGACTGGCGGCCGTGTATGTCTGCGCGACCGGCATTACGCGTCGGTGCTGGTTGTACTCCCTCCTCGACCTCACCACACGGCGTGAGCGGATGCTGTAGCGAATCTCCACACACCGGTCGTACCTTTCGATCTCCTCATGATGGAGCAGTCGCCATGAAGGCTTGGCTGGTCGCGGCGCTTGTCCTGCTGCCGGTCACGGCGGGGGCGCAAACCACCCGTCCCCCGGAGGTCACCGACGCCGCCATCCAACGTGGGGCTGCGTTGTTCAACGGGACGGGGCTCTGCATGGCGTGTCATGGGACGGATGCGAAGGGGATCCCGAATCTCGGGGCGAACCTCGCCGATGACGAGTGGCTCCACAGCGATGGGAGCCTGGCGGGAATCCTCGAGACGCTGCGGAAAGGCGTGAGCTCTGACCGATCGAGCACGGGCGCGGCGATGCCCCCTCGCGGCGGCGGTCAGCTATCGAACGAGCAGCTGCAGGACGTCGCAGCCTACGTGTGGAGTCTCTCGCACAAGTGATGAGCGTGGGTAACCCGACGCGCCTGTTGGCAGCTACCCACCGACGAGAACAGATAGGCCCGCACCGATGAACCAGTCGGCGGCGGCGGGATTCAGTCCAAACCCGCCACTCACATCCAACTGCAGGAGACGCAGCAACGCCACCGTGAGGCCGCCGTCCAATGAATGCTCGGATCGCGTGAGGGCGCTCGTCGAGAAGCTACCGAACGATTCCACAAAGAGGCCGACACGGTGAGTCGCCTTGAGACCCAAGGACACCGTATAGGCGAGCTCCTCGAATACGATGCCACGAGGACCGGACCGCTGGCTCGCAACCGTGGTCGCAACGTTGTAGCCCAATCCCACGCGCTCCCCAAACGAGTGGGACACGGCGAGCCGCACCGCGGTCTCGATTCGCGAACTGCGAAACGCGGTGGCGCCGGTGGGAAGCACGATCGAGGTGAGCAGAGCGATCTCAGTATTCCGTCCGTTGCCCGGGAGTAACTGATATTTGATGCCCACGTCGAGGTCGCCGGCTCCGGCAACCGGCGGCAACCCCGTTTGGTTGACCCTTTGCCAACCTGCAAAACCGATCCGTGCCTCCATGCGACTGACGGTGCCGATGCGCACCAGGCTGGAGGCAACCGTATGGAGGTCCGAACGAAAACCCGCCTCAGTGGCTCTCGCGAAGGTCCATCCGGTTTCCACCTGCACATACCCCCGCGGCACGATCGCCGTGGATTCGGTCTGGTCCGGTCGGTCGGTTACGAGATCGGGCATTTGGGCAAGAAGAGGCGCGCCGCCCAACCCGATCCCGACACCCACAACCGCAGCAAATCCGCGCCCACTGCGGCGGCTCAGCCACCCTTCACAGATGGTTGTTCGCGGCTTCATCATAGGTCCGAGAGTTTCGCTCCGTATTCGACCCGAAGCATGCTCCACCAGCAACGTAGGGGCAACCCACGAGGTCTTCCAATCAAGGGTGTCCGATGCAACCCATGGTCTTCACAGTGCGATCGATAGCCCCATCGCCCGTCGCGAGTTTCCTGTTGGTGCGGACGCCCTCGTCGCGCGCCGGTGAGGCGATTCCGGCGTTCGCGCCCACGACATCACCCGGTGGCTCAACGTGATGCGCCTCCCCGTCGGGCTCACCACGGCCTTCTGAGACATGGAGCCCTTCAAGATCAAGGCGATCGAGCCGATCGCCTTCACATCGCGCACGGAACGTGAGGCCGCCCTCATCGAGGCCGGCTACAACCTGTTCAACATCCCGTCGCGCCTCATCACGATCGACCTGCTCACCGACTCTGGTACGTCGGCCATGTCTGATCAACAATGGGCCGCGTTGATGCTCGGCGACGAAGCGTATGCGGGGAGCCGCAACTTTTTCCGGGTGGAGGACGTGGTGCGGAGAATTACCGGCTATCGTCACGTCATTCCCACTCATCAGGGCCGCGTAGCCGAGAACCTCTTGTTCACCACTCTGGTCAAACCGGGGCATCACGTCCCCAACAACATCCATTTCGACACGACTCGTGCAAACATCGAGCATAACGCCGGCATCGCGGTCAACTGCGCGATCGACGAGGCCTACGACCCGCTCGCCGAGCTGCCGTTCAAGGGAAACATGGATATCGGCAAGCTCGATCATGTGCTGGCCGACGTGGGGAAGCGCCGCATCCCGTTCGTCCTGCTGACCATCACCAACAACTCCGGGGGCGGCCAACCCGTGAGCCTGGACAATGCGCGCCAGGTGTCCGCCTGGTGCCGCAGCCATGGCATTCCGTTCTTCTACGATGCCTGCCGGTTCGCGGAAAACGCGTACTTTAACCAGGTGCGCGGCCAGGAGGAGGGAACGATCGGCGACATCGCGCTGCGGTTCTTCGAACTGGCCGACGGGTGCACGATGTCGGCGAAGAAGGACGGCCTGGTCAACATGGGCGGGTTTTTGGCGCTCAATGACGAGCGGCTCGCGGCAGAGATCAAGAACATGCTGGTCCTCATCGAGGGATTCCCGACCTATGGAGGACTAGCCGGGCGCGATCTCGAGGCGATGGCACGAGGTCTCGAGGAAGTGTTGGACGAGCGCTACCTCGCGCACCGCGTGGAGCAAGTACAAGATCTCGGTCGCGTACTGACGAACGGAGGTGTGCCGATCGTCCTCCCCGTGGGTGGGCACGCCGTCTACCTCGACGCAAGGCGCTTCGTGCCGCACATCCCTCAAGAGCAGTTCCCCGCCCAAGCACTGACCTGTGCCCTGTATCTGGAGGGCGGGATTCGCGGCGTCGAAATCGGTGGGCTGATGTTCGGAGAACAAGACGAGTGGCCGGCGTTGGAGCTCGTGCGCCTAGCGGTGCCGCGGCGCGTCTACACGAGGAGTCACATGGAGTACGTCGGCGAGCATTGTTGCCAGCTCTTCGCGAACCGCCAGGCCATACGCGGCATGCGGATCACGCAGTCAGCCGAGGTGCTGCGGCATTTCACCGCGCGCCTCGAGCCTCTGTAGGGTCGCCCGACCGGATCTCGAGTTCCTCCATGAGCTGCTTGACACCCAGTCGGGTGGCCGTGCCGACGCGACCCTCGTGGGTCGCCTCCGATGCCTCGAGGACTGCCCGCCGCTGCAGATCCGTGGCGGCGGCCGGTCTCGCTTCATCCTTAGAGCCGCGCCCGGTCAAGACGCCGACCCCAACCCTTGCTGCTCGCGGGCCAGCATCTCCCGGTCGTGTCACGCCGCCGCCCGCCAGGGTTGACATATCAACCACTCTTGTTACGTTTTCTCCATGACCACGGCATCGACCACCGACCTCGACCGACGTGCCCAGCAGTTTCGGGCGCTCGCGGACCCAACCCGCTTGGAGATCGTTCGTCATCTTCAACAAGGCGAGCACTGCGTTTGTGAGTTGATGGACCACGTGGGCGCACAGCAGTCGAGGTTGTCATTCCATTTGAAGACGTTGCGGAGCGCTGGCCTCGTGACTGACCGCAAAGAGGGTCGGTGGGTTTACTACCGACTCGACCCACGTGCGCTCGCCGAGCTGGCCGCATTTGCGGCGGGAGCCGCCGCTGCGGAAACCGGCCGGTTTTGCTGCCGGTGAGTTTTTTTGGTAACATATATCAACTAATCTTGATGAAAGGTCGGTTCCATGACGAACCCCGAATCCACGGTCGATGCGGTGCGGCGCAAATACGCCCGGGCGGCCGTAAACGCGCTTGAAGGCGAGAAAGCGTCCTGCGGCTGCGAACCCAGTTGCTGTGGCGATGACGGCGCCACCATCACCAAGGATCTGTACGGAGTGGAGGTTGGCGGTCTGCCCGCCAAGGCGGTCGCGGCCTCGCTCGGCTGCGGCAACCCTACGGCGCTCACGGAGTTGCATCCGGGTGACGTCGTGCTCGATCTCGGCTCCGGAGGTGGGCTGGACGTCCTGTTGTCGGCACGCCGGGTGACTCCAGGCGGCAAGGCCTACGGTCTGGACATGACCGATGAGATGCTCGAGCTCGCTCGGCAAAACCAGGCGGCCGCCGGACTCACCAACGTCGAGTTCCTGAAAGGCCGGATCGAAGACATCCCGCTGCCGGACGCGTCGGTGGACGTAGTCATCTCAAACTGCGTGATCAACCTTTCGGAGAACAAGCCGGCCGTCATGGCCGAGGCGTTTCGCGTGCTGCGACCGGGCGGCCGCCTGACAGTCACCGACATCGTGGTCGAAGGCAGCATTCCCGCCGATGTGCGCGGCAGCCTGGAGATGTGGGCGGGATGCGCAGCCGGCGCGCTCGAAGTCACCGAGTTCAGCGGCATGCTGCGGGACGTGGGGTTCGAGGACATTTCAATCGAGCCGGTGCGAGTGTATCAACTGGAGGACGCGAGGGCGTTGCTGACAGAAGCGGGACTCGATGTCGACGCGCTGGCGCCTGAGATGGCCGGGCGGTTCCTCTCGGCGTTCGTCCGAGCGCGCAAGCCGTGAAGCGCACGCCGACCATACCGGGCGTGACCCTCTTTGAGGAGCTGGGCCACGGTGGTGCCGGGATCGTGTACCGCGGACGCCCCAACTCCCACGACCGTGACGTCGCGGTGAAGGTATTGCGACCGGATCTCGCCCCATCCCTCGAAGCGGAGCGTTTTCTGGGTGAGATCCGGATGCTGACTCAGCTTCGTCACCCCCGGATCGTTCCCCTGCACACGTCGGGATACGCCGACCGTGTGCCGTTCTTTACCATGCCGTACTATCCGGGGGGATCGCTCCGGCAGTTGCTCGTGGCCGGAGGGCCGTTGAACCCGGGGGAGGCGATCCGAATCACACAGGACATCGCCGCGGCGCTCGACTACGCTCACGGTCAACGCATCATTCATCGGGACATCAAGCCCGAAAACGTGTTGTTCGAGGGCGGGCGCCCGGTAGTCGCGGACTTCGGCATTGCCGCGGCCTGCTGCCTCTGCTGCGACGCACAGCGGTACTGTCCCGAGGCCATCGGCACACCGGGGTACATGGCTCCCGAACAGGCCCTCGGCGTGCGGGACCTCGACGAGCGCGCGGACGTCTACGCGCTCGGCGCAACCCTGTACGAGCTGCTCACCGGTGATCTGCCGCCCCGACCCGCAACGGTGGGTGAGCTAGTGATGGGCAGATGGCGGGATGTGCCGGAAGCCCATCGCCGCGCCATGGAACTCGCCGGCCATGACGTCGAGATGGGATTGCTCGCCGCGCTGCAACTCGATCCCGAGCGCCGCCCAGCCACCGCCGGGGACGCCGTGTCAACTCTCACGCGACCGAGTGCGTCGCTCAGTCTCTGAAGGGTGGCGGCTTCCGTGATGGACCGGTACGCGGTGGGTGGGCGTCGAACAAGCGCTGCATCTCCTCATCGCTCATCTCGAACGGATCGTTCTCGTATCCGGGCGGCGTAACGGTCCGCGGAGGTCCGGGATTGCCCGCGAGGGGCGCAAAACGCCACGACGAGCGTGACTCGTCGCGAACCTCCCACGCGTGGCCTTCGCGGTCTACGAAACGCCGATAACCCACAAGCTGCCTCCTGATGCGATCGCGCGTTCAACAGTGCGCCAACGTACGGAATTCCTCGGGCGCGCGAAAGGTCATCGGTCTTCGTAGCTACGGCACTGCACTCACCTGCGCACGACCGAGGCGGATGACCTGCGTCAACAGGTCTCGTGCTTGAGCAACGGCTCCCCGATCGGCCCTGAGCAAGAGCGTGACGGACTGCACCGACGGCAAGGCCCATTCGTTGGGGCTCCCGCCAGTCACGCAGCGCAGACTGGCTGCGACCGGCCCCTGAGACGGAATGAGGATCGACGCATGCGAATCCCGAAAATCGGTAGCCATCGCGGCCACGTTCAGGTCGATGAGCCGCGCTTCGTACACGTTGGTGATGTCGTTCGTGTCCTTCAGCTTGCGGACTTCCACCACCAGCTTGTCGCCCTCGACGATCACCTTGGAACTCCCGGTCGCACCGTTGTGATCCCGAAATGTATTGGCGGCAAGGAGCGTGTTGAGCTGTCGCAACGCCTGAGACAGTTCTTGTCCGGATGCCCGCGCCGGAACCACCAGCGCGGCGACGGCACAAAGGCAAGCGATATGGCGCACCATGGTTCACCTCCCACTGGCACCGAGAGAATAATGCCTGGGGAGGGGTGAATCGACGTTGAAACAGCCGTGAAGAGTGGACGACCCCCGGGGAGCACCCTGTCGAACGCGTGACTCCTGGGCATGCGTAGGCCGCTGCCGACCGGCACCGGCACCGGCGCGCCCTTCTCCCGCGGCACTCCCGGGTCCGACCGCCTACGGTGGTTGGTCGGACCCGGGAGCGCCTCTGTTCCGGACTACGGTACGGTCACGGAACCCCGCATTCCTCCGTCCGGGCTTCCGTGGATGGTACAGTAGTACGTAAAGGAGCCTGACTGCGTGAACGTGACCTCGTGCGTGCCGCTGGATTGCGTGCCGGAATTAGTCAGTCCACCATCGACGAAGGTCACGTTATGTTGGTTCGCTCCCGCCCATGTCCACGTGACCTTGCTGTTCAGCCCAACGTTGACGGCGTTGGGATCGAACTGATTGTCATTGACACTCACGGCCGCGTCGGCCACGGCCGTGGCCGTTGCCGTGAACTGGGTCGTGAGCGTGGCGTCGCTTTGCACGGCCGCCTCGATCGTGCTTGAACCCTCAGTATCGTCGACGGTGAACGTGTTGGAGGCCTCCCCGTTGCCTGCCGTGGTCGACACCGCGGAGCCAAGACTTCCGCCCCCGGCCGTCACCGACCAATCGACCGCAACATTGGAGAGCACGCCCCCCCCCGCGTTCTTGACCACCACCACCAGTGATTGTGCAAGGGCCGTTGAGACCGGGGCGGATTGATTGTTCCCGGACACCACCGCGATGCTCGCAGGCACGAGGTCCGGCGCGGCATTTGCCGTCGCGTTGAAATCAGTCGAAAGTGAGGTGCCCTGAACCGCCGCTCGGACGGTGTTCGTGCCCACGTTGGAACCGAGGGTGTAGGTATTAGAGGCCTGTCCAGAAGCGGACGTCGTCGAGCTCGGTGCCCCGAGCGTGCCGCCACCGGCTATCACGGTCCATTGGACCGTTCTTCCACTCAGCCCGTCACCACCGGCATTCTTGACGACGGCCACAAGACCGGCGTCGAGTGGCGAGTCGACTTCGCCGGTCTGATTGTTCCCGCTTACGATGCTGATACTGGCGGGCGTGTCATCGGGACTCGTGCCCTCCGACCCGGCGCACCCGGCGAGCACCACGGGGCTCACCCCGAGCAGGAGAACGAGAGGACCAAAACGAGGGGACTGCTTCGAACGAACGTTGGCTTGCATAACACCTCCGGGAGGGTAGGGCAGACGAGGGGCCAACACGAGCACTACCCCCTACCGGAATCGACGGTTCCCGCCGGGGGGCCACGGATCATGACGCCGACCCCAGGTCACCGAGCGGAACCACCGGCTTGATCCGGACGCTACGAGTGGTGAGGACTGACGCGGCCCGGCGCCGCATGAGAGAAGAGCCCGCATGACTGCGGGCTCTTCTCCAAGAGGCGCCGGGCGGATTCGAACCGCCGAATGGAGGTTTTGCAGTTCTGTCGGACCCTTCCATCATGGTCTCACCGAGTCGTAAGGCCTTGTGGTTCCAGCACCTTTTACGGAGCGTCCCTTGCGCCGGTTTGCGCCGTGTTGCATCCCTTGCCTGTCCGATCTTCCTAAGACCTTCCCACCCGAGGAGCGGCCCCCGGGCTAGCGGGGTGGCAGGCAGGGGACGATGAGCCCAGGTGCTCGCTAGCGCAAGCTGTGACAGAAGAGGAGAACGCGCGACAGATGGCCTCACGAAACCGACAGGATCCTCGAACCGCAGCCGGACCCTTCGGCCCCGGGAATCCGCACCCGCTCGCGACCCTCAAGACGGAACTGGTGTGGGAAGGAAAGTACGACGAGTTCGGTAACCGGCGGGAAGTCGATGGCGCCGGGCTCACCATGCCGCTCCAGCGCATCGAGACAGTAGACGAACCTCGCGCCCGCGCGGAGGCGCAGGGTGGGCTCTTCGACACTCAGACGGCGCACCTAGACGACTTCCGGAACATGCTCATCTGGAGCGACAACAAGCCGGTGGCAGCGTCCCTGTTGAAGGACTTCCGAGGCGAGATAGACCTGATCTACATCGACCCGCCATTCGACGTCGGGGCAGATTTCACGATGACGGTCGGGATCGGGGACGAGAACAAGCTAGCCCTGAAGGACCAATCTCTCCTCGAAATGGTTACCTACCGGGACACGTGGGAAAGGGAACCGACTCTTACCTGCATATGCTCTATGAGCGCCTTGCGCTGATGCGCGTGCTGCTCTCTGACTCGGGACGCGAAGCCGCACTACGATGTTGTCTACGTCGGCGTGGGATGGGCTGGCACGGGGGGATTGCGAACCCGCCTTCGCCGCCACCGTCGCTCCAAGCGAGGACGGTGGACACACTTCTCGGTTTTTGAGGTGTGGGACAATATCCGGGACGAGGGAATCCGCGAGCTCGAAGGACTGTTCCGACACATCTACAAACGGGACTCCAGCGCCAGCCCTCTGAATACGGCTCGAGGCTTTCGGGCCCTGGGGAGGCTCCGCGACAACAGACTATTGAACTGGCCCCGACTCAAGCAGACGAACTCGGAATAGCCCAACGCCGGTTCGTTCGGGTCGCGCGCGTCTCCTGAAAGGTCGGGTGGGGTGGGGCCCCAAAGCCCTGGGGTTGATGCCGTTGAACCCGGGCTACTGGCTACGCGCCAGCCCGGGCGGATCTAGACGCGTCACTCGCTTACCCACCTGCGGCCGATCGGGAAGGCGGTAGCATCAGCCGCTTGACCACTCTTTCGGTAGTGTCCCTATCTTTGTGTAATTAGCTGCCCCTCGACAGGGGGGAGAAAAACGAGGAAGCTCCTCGGGTGCAGTGAACCCGAAACCGATCGCTGTAAGAAGCAGCGATCAGGAAAGGAGCTTCCTCATGCAGGACGTTGGCGAACTGGCGCTATCTATCGCTGGGGTACTCCACGGATGGCGGGGGACGTTCCAAGCTGACCAAGCCTTCGCGGAGCAGCAGGTCCCCCACGGTGCTGACGGCCGGCGACGACGCCGCGGGGACCTCGCGATGCCGCGGCGCGAGCCAGTCGAGCAGCTTCCGTCATGTTCAGACGCGCCGCGTTCAGGGCACTAGTTCAGCCATGCCGGATGACCTTGTCGCACAACTCCCGGAACTCCCGGATGCCCTTCTGCCCGGCGAATGACAGGCACACCTCTGCAGCTTTCGCGTTATCGACGCCTACCCACGCCTGAGCCTTTCGGTAGTACGCGTACTCGTAGGAAGCGTTCAACCTTATCGCTCGGTCACAGTACTCTCGGCACCGTTCACGATTCCCCAATGCAAGATGGGTTGCTGCCAGGTTGGTAAGAGTCTCCACACCCGGCGGCAGTAGGATTTCGCATTTCTCGAACTCGGAGAGCGCCATCCGCAGCAGCGCGTCCTGGTTTGGAATGAACTCCACAGGCGCTGGGGGAAGGAGAAAGCCGTTCGCGATGTTGAGGTATACATTGCCGCGCGCGTTCATGCGGGCCCACTCAAGCTGCCTATCGAGAAGCGGGTCGGGGGTCGTATTCGCGACGGTAGTGCGTTGCTCAACCTCTCTGAGCCATTGCTCGAGTGTGGCTACCTGCTCCTTTTTCCTATGAAGCCGCTCCTGCTCATCAGGGGCTCGATTTCCGTACAGTATTCTCTCCCAAAAAATGGGATAGTGTGCGATGACATTGGCGTGGGCGAGGTTGGGTAATGGAGCCCACGCCCCCAGGTCAGGGGCCTTCTTTTCGAGGTTGGCGAGTATTTCAGCAGATGCTTTTAGCCTCTCAGGGTTGTACTGGCGCATTAAGGAAATGGCACGATTGTAGCTCGCTCTGTGCTTCAAGGGAGGGGGGCATCGAGAATCCTCCTCCATTCCTTCGAACACGCGCTGCGCGTCCGAGTGCTGTTCCAGAAGGTCCAGGACAATACCCTGGTGAAGTTGGGCGTCCCACATGGTCTGATCGACGAACGAAGCTTCTTGAAACGCCTTCAGCGCTGCGGCCAGCGGCGCGCCCCCGTTCCGGCTACTGGCATACCGGTCTAGGTCGTCAAGCCCTCGATGGTATGCGTCGTTTGCGGCGCCTGGGGTTTCCGGCCGGCTAATGAGATAGTACAACTTCGCCACCGCCTTTTGTATCGCATCTAGGCCTGGGTCATACCAATCTTGGGCGCCGCTCACGCTTCGCACCTGCAGAATCGTACCGGGGGCGGTTCTGGCGGTCAAACGGACCTCAATCTGTCCGCCAGCATCGCGAAGGCTCGCGGCTACTGGAGTGTCGCCGGCACTCCTGATTCTCCAGTATAACTGGCGGAGCACTGATACTATCGGCCCTGGGTACCCGGGGAGAGACGACAGTGCGGCGTTAAGATCTTGGAAATTGCTGCCCGTCGGGTTGGCACGGGCCTCGTTGATGAACTCCCGCTCTTGGAGAGCGAGCAGTCCAGCGCTCGCTCGGTGGGGAAGGGCGAGAGATGCAAACGACGTGGCCATAGGGATTTCGAGGTCCCCTTTGGTGTGGTCAGTGATTCGGGTGAGCACGATGCGAGGAGGTAGCTTCTTGCGCGCCCGCCGAGCTAGTCTCATTCTGCGGGCGAGCTTCTCCAGTAACCAGTAGAGGAAGACAACTATCAGCGCGGCCAGAGCCGTAACAAGTGCCGAGGTGACCCACTTGAGCAGCTGTTCGAATGACGCAGCCACACGCCCTTGGGTGAGGTCACGCCGCAACAGGAGCTCGAGCGCCTGGGATTGGTGCAGCGAGTCAGCGGCAGATGACAATACGCGGATCGCTAGCTGTCTTGCCCCGACTTTGTCTCCGTGTTCTAGCAACGCCGCCGCGAGGGTAAGAAGGGAATCCTGCACACGGAGGACGTTGGCGCGTTCGGCGGCCTCGGTCGCCTCGAGAACGCGGTCTAATGAATCTCTGAACCTGGGGTCCTGAAGATGCGAGGCCGAATAAGCGCGCGCCTCGTTGACCATTCCCATTTCAAGTAGCAGGCGCACGTGAGCCAAAGGGGTCAGCGCCGTCGAATCCCCTGCCGATACAGAATCAGTCGGTGCGGGAACCTGCGACCGAGGCGTCTCCTGAGGCAGACCCAGGAGCAAGAAGCCAAGGAAGAGCGGATACATCAGAGGCCCCAGCTGGAGAAGTCGTCTAGCACGCTGTCCAAAGCCTGCAATCGGGCGTTCCGACGTTGTGCGTCCTGACAATTCGCGAGGTACCGGGCGTGCATGGCCAGCCGGCGTCGTAAAAGCTTGCTCCAACTCTCGCCGGAGCGAAGGGCCATCGGTACCGGAAGTCGGCGAAGCTCGGTGATCGTCAACCGCTGGAAGTCCACCTTCGCGAAGGCGGCGCTCGTGTCGCGGATGTGAGTGGCAAGGAGGCGGGAGCACAGAAACGCGCAGAGAACGTCCGCATTGATGGAATGCGGTGTGATAACGACAACACCAGACGTGGCGACAATGGGCTCGCGGACCACAGCTGCCGAAACCGACCCGTCGCGCCGAACCAGTTCGCGTAAGAAGAGCCTCGCTGACGAGGCGCTATCGTACGGGCTCGGTCCTGGATAGGCCAGCCAAGGTCCCCAGTTCACCCAGAGTTGAGGGGTGCGGAGCAGGAACGGCGTGACGTCCCGCCCGCGGGCGGCAGGGCAGAACCCAGATTTGAATGTGCGACTGCTGAAGGGTCGAGTTCTCAGAGTCTCGGGTCCCTGTGGCTGCGAGCCACGTCCCCTCGCGTAAAGTTGTGTGCACGTGTGAATCGTGGCGAGCTCACCCAAGGGGACAACCGGGCACGACCATCCTGGAATCCCACGACGTGGTGCGTGCCAGCACGACTCTGGACGCGTAAGGGCAAAGGGCCGGACGCGGGCAACTCTGCGGCGGTGGTTCTCGCCCCCATAAACGATCCTCACAAAACGCACCGGACCCCCGAGGCTTCCTGTAACGGAGACTCCTCGCAGGGTTGCCGGTGCAAATGACTCGGTCGGCAGCCACTCGATTGATTCGAGCCGTGTGTGTTCCGCCAGGTACATTCGCACTTGGGCCCCCTTCTCACCGGCGAGAAGAGGTGCCGGGAGGATGAGGCCATACCGCCCGAAGGTTTGGAGGCGGTCGAGGCCGAGAACCGAGAAGACGGTGGCAGAATCTCGCGCAACGGCCCCGGAGAACCCCCTGCGCGTCATCCGCCTCACGACCCATTCGGGGACGCTGGCTCCCCAAGGTGGGTTGTTCAGCAACACGGTGCAGCGTGCTGTCCCGCGCGTAAGCCAAGAGTAGGCGTCACCGTGGTGCAGTGTCCCCAGCCGGTAGCCCGGAAGCCGGAAGCGCCACGCAAGCAAACGAAGCAGGCTACGCGTGGCTACAAGGCAGCGTGCGTTCCTATCTACACCTGTGAGCGTGGTTGTGAGCCAACGGCCCGCGTTCTCCCGCACAAGAGCGGAGGATGCTGCGAGGGAGTCAACGTCGCCATACTTGAACTCGAGAATATGCAGTGCTCCATCAAGCAGCATCTGCCCTGACTCAACCGAGGGGTCTAAGAGGCAGGCCGATTCTTCTGAGGCGTTCAGGCGGCCAAGCCCCTGACACACTGGTCCGAGCACGTCCTCCGACAACCGACGGAGGACTGTCGGTTCGGTCGGATACGTGGGCATGGTCCGTCTTGTGCGGCGATCGTTGTTGACCTCTCCTGAGTGGCTGACGCTCAGGTGGGCAAGTCCACCAAGGACGCTAGCGAGCGACTGAAACCACGTTCTAGTGGCGGGCGTAAACAAGTTGGCCAACGCCCCTTGGCAGGCTAAGCGTACCGATGAAGGCCGCCGGGCAAGCTTGGAGTTATCAGGGGAAAGGTGCCAGCCGAACGCCGACTGGAGTGGATATCGATCGAAAAGAGAAGTGACAGCGTCCCGAATCACTCTATCGCACAATTGCTGGAATAACCCGAGTTGTACCGCTGGCGTTATTGTACCCCGCCGCGAAGCGCTCACGGCTAGTAGCTTGTACTCGGTGCGGTAGGCGTAGAAGGCTCCGTAAATGGCCTTGGAGGGCCAACGCGGAAACGGCGCTGTCCGCGGCCTAGCGTCGCTCAGTGCGCGGGCCGGCGTCAACTTTCCCCGCCTTCCGAAAGAGGATGGCGACGCCTCCTGCCCTCCACGACCATGATGCGCGTTACTGTGCCGGTAGGAATACGATCTCGGATGTAGTTCTTGGCATCCGAGAGATTGTCGAATGCCGGCTTCTCGTCAGTCCACGCTCCGACCTTAGCGTCCTGGACCTGGACCTTGTAGTAGGCGCCGCGCCTCCATACCCTACCCGGACGCCAACTCACGCGTTGTTCCCGCGAGCATTGCGCCGTCCTGGGGCGAGGTGGCGGAGTGTCCCAGACGCCCAGCTCAGTCCTTGGGCCGACGACGCCACAGGAGGGGCCGCTCGATCGTTTTCGGCAGATTGCGATCGCGTACTCAGCCAGCGGGCGTGTTTATCCACTCCTGTCGTCCTTCTTAAGCGAGCCCGGCAGGGGTGGCATTGTACCTGGCCTCAGACGGCAAGACGGCGGTTCTGTAGCAGTGAGGCTGGCATAGCGTAGCACGGCCCCTCCACGACCGACGGGTGGCGTGTGAGGCCGACAGGAACGGGGTTCTCCGCGGGGTCGAGAGGTCGGCAGGCGCAAGGCTCAGCCGAACGCCTCTGGCGGGAGCTGGCGCCGCTTCCGCTGGGACATCTGACGGAGGGAGTCAATCGGTGTAGGCCCCCTCCCGCATGGCCCGCTCGGTCTCCTCGTCCGGCACCAACACGAGGTCGTTCAGCACGAACTCCCGCGCCGTCCGGTCGAGCCAGCCCTCCCACGCCTCCCGGCTGCCCTTCCACTCCGCGGGGTCATACGGGTGCCGCTCCGCCATCCGCCGGACGATCAGCGTGTGCTCTTCACGGGCCTCCTGGGCGATGTCATCGAGGTAGCCCGTCAACTCACACTGGCGCTGGAGGTCGCGGTACAGGTCCGGCCGGTTCTCGGCCAGGCTCTGCTCGTGGAGCTGGCGGTACGTCGGCATGAGGGGCCTCCCTTGCCGGAACCTACGCCATGGGTGGGAGCGGCGCGAGGCTCAGATCACCCGAAGAACTCGGGCGGCAGCTCGGTACTCGCCGACCGGCCACTCGGTACGGCCCTGCATGGCCCGAGCCTTCTCGGCGCGCCGTGCCTGGACCCCCGCACGCCGAGCCGCGGAACTGGGCGACCTCCTCGCCAGGCACATCGAAGGGCGTCCGTGCGCCATTTGGCGCACTGGCAACCGCACTTTCCGGGGCAGCGCCGGATGGCAGTGTGGCATTTGCCGCCACCAGCAACCCCACCGACAATGAAGGCGATGACGATCGCGGCAACTGGCTTCACACGAGGACTCCTCAAGAGACCTGCCGCAGCCTTCTATGTGGGCGCTACTGTCAAGCGCCTTCGTTCTGAGGACACGTAGCCTTGCCGAGCGGCTTCGCGTCCCTCGGTTTACCTCATGTTCGCTGTACCACGCCGCGCTGCTGGTTGCTTCGCTCAACGTGCGACGACATCGCGCACCTCATGGGCGTGCCCAGGGCGACACTAGCCAGCTACCTCTCACGCGCGCGCAAGCACCTCAGACGGAAGCTCAAACCCCTCCTCGACTCGCCGCCGATGGATCGCCAATAGGCGCCCCGGCGCGCCCCCGCACGGCCCGCATCACCTCATTTCCCGAA
Organism: Gemmatimonadales bacterium; assembly: GCA_036397755.1. Lineage (GTDB taxonomy): Bacteria > Gemmatimonadota > Gemmatimonadetes > Gemmatimonadales > GWC2-71-9 > CAMYLY01. Next base: position 153,447 of record DASWII010000035.1, read on the forward strand.
CGCACCCCGAACCGTCAACTCACTTCCGCAGAACAACTTACACCGCGAAGTGCAAAAACATCGGCTCCCCATCGTACAGGATATGTAGGGACCCGCTGGCCGGCAGGCACCCGCCGCCGCCACCGCGGTCACTCAACGGGAGGAACCGATGAGCATGCACGTCGACCGGACCCTGGAGCTTCCGGACACCCAGTACTTCGCCGAGCCGTGCCCCAAGTCCGGCATCGCGCTCCACCACACGGTGTCCGACGACGCCCACGACACCGTCGGCTGGTGGAGCGGCGACAAGACCCCCAGCGGCCACTACTCGTGAAACGTCGCAAGTCATTGGTACGGCCAGGATTGCGAGCGCGCACGGGTGATTTGCAACGACCGTTTGTCAGCTTCCATCGACCGGTTGCACGCTTGCATCTGCCGGTTGCAACCCCCCAAACGCCGTTTGCGGGTTCACATTTGGCGGTCGCCCCAGGTGCAACCGCCCGCTGCACGCTTCCATCCGCCGTCTGCACGTTCACATCCGCCGTTTGCACGTTCACATCCGCCGGTTGCACGTGTTGCATCCGGCGTCTGCGACCTCACAAACGGTGATTGCACGCTTACATCGGCCCGTTGCGCGCCGGCATGCTCGGCGCGAGCGGGCACATCGGACGTTTGGCCACCGCCAAGCGGTCTTCGTTCACCTCACCACCCCGAAAGGAGCATCACATGCCCAGGTTTCCAAGAACCGAGCCCGAGATCGCGCGACTCGCGCTGCAGATCATCGATGGGCTCGAACAGTCGGCGGAGGACTTCCCGTCCCCGCCCGTGCCGGCGGCCGAGATGAGGGACATGCTCGAGGCCTACAACACGGCG
>DASWII010000036.1:0-25608 GCA_036397755.1 Gemmatimonadales bacterium
GGACGCTATCATCTCGTCATGGCGAGCGGGTCCCACCGGCAAGGTTGTGGGTGTCGATCTCAATCCGTCGATGTGCCTGAAGGCGCAGGCGCACGCCGCCGCCACGGGCGCGACCATGGAGTGTCACGAAGGTCGGATGGAGGATATCCCGCTTCCGGACGGCTCGGTGGACGTCGTGATCTCCAACGGCGTGATCAACCTGTCTTTCCGCAAGCGTCGGGTTATTCGGGAGATCTTCCGCGTGCTCAAACCGGGCGGGCGCACGTCCCTCACAGACATCGTGAGCGCCAAGCAACTTTCTCAGTCGATCGTCAACGACCCCAAGCTCTGGGCTAGCTGAATCGGCGGTGCTCTCCCGGAGGGAGACATGTTCGCGTTGCTCGAAGGCGCCGGGTTCAAGCGAGTCCGGTCGGCGGTCGTCGAGGGATTCCGATTCCGAAAGGACTCGACGCGGGACGCCGCCGAGGCCTACGGGGTCAAGGCGGTGATGCTGACCGCAGTCAAGCCGGAAAGCCCACCCGCGTAAAGTCCGTCCTTCGCTGATGCGCTCGATCGGATGGGGAAGCGAGGCCGGGGCGGTTGCTCAGGCGGGCGCCAGCTCGATGCCGATATTCGCGACGGTGACGCTGTGGGTGAGCGCGCCGACAGACACATAGTCGGCGCCCGCCTCGGCGTACGCTCGGACGTTCGAGAGGGTGATCCCGCCCGTCGCCTCCAGCTCGATGCTCCGGCTCAGCCGGCGAGCCTGCTGGGCCAGCTCGGAGAATCGCCGCGACGGCTGATTGTCGATCAGGAGGCGCGAAGCACCCGCTTCACACGCGATGGCGACTTGGTCCGCGTCCTCGACTTCCACGTACACTGCCTGGACTCCCAGCGCTCGGGCCTGGCGGCAAATGCCGCGCAACTCCGTCCTGGGATCTCCGAGCGCCGACCAGTGGTTGTCTTTGACCATCACGGCCCGATCGAGGCCAAGCCGGTGCTCGTGGCCGCCGCCGGCCACCACGGCCGCCACGTCCAGCGCGCGCAGGCCGGGCGCGGTCTTCCGCGTGTGGAGCACGCGGCAGCGGGTCCCCTCCAGCGCGTCGACGAACGCCCGCGTGAGGGTCGCGATGCCGCAGGCGCGCTGCAAGACGTTGAGCAACGGCCGTTCCGCACGCAGCACGGCGGCCAGCGATCCCGCGATCGTCCCCAGGGCTTCCCCGCGCGTGCGCAGGTCGCCCTCGGCCGTCTCCCACGTCGTCGATGCACATCCGGCGGCGGCCCCAACAGCCGCGGCGTACGCCAAACCGGCGGCAACCAACGCCGTGTCTTCGACGCGGATGATGCCCCGCGTCGCCCGCGTGGGGTCGGGGAGGAGTTCGGTCGTGAGGTCGCGTTCGCCGTCCTCGGCGAGCAGTCTGCGGGCGAGGGCCCGCGCGTCGTCGGGCACGGGCGTCGCGGTCAACCGATCGCGATCATCCGGTCAATGGCCGACTTGGCGCGTTTCCGAATATGCGCGGGCACGGTGATCGCATACTGGTCTTCCAGCAGCGCGTCGCGCACGCTCTCGAGCGTGATGGTCTTCATGAAACCGCACAGCGCTTCCGGGTCGGCGGCGATGAACTCTTTGTTGGGGGCGAGGAGCCGCATCCGGTGGAGGATGCCCACCTCGGTGGCGACGATAAACTGCGGAGCCGGACTGCGCTGAGCCACCCGAATCATCCCTTCGGTGGACGCGACGTGGAGCCCGTTCATGTCCACATCGCCGAGGCCCGCGGAGTAGATCACCTGTCCGGCGCAGCCACATTCCGGGTGAATGAGCACCTCGGCCTCCGGGTACTGCGCTCGGCACGCATTGACGTTGCGCGCGTTGATATCCTTGTGGACGTGGCACTCTCCCATCCACACCTCGATGCGCCGATTCGGGCGGAGTCGCTTGAGGTGTGCGCCGAGGAAGAAATCCGGGAGGAACAGCACGCCCTTGTTCTCCGGGATGGCGTCGATCACCTCCACGGCGTTGCCGCTGGTGCAGCAATAGTCCAGCTCCGCCTTCACCTCCGCGCTCGTATTCACATAGCCCACGGCGACGTAGTCCGGGAACTCCTCGCGCCAGCGCCGAACGTCCCCCGCGGTGATGGACGCGGCCAGGGAGCAGCCAGCCGCGAGGTCCGGGAGCAGCACGCGTTTGTGCGGCGACAGAATGACCGCCGTCTCGGCCATGAAATGCACGCCACAGAACACGATCACGTCGGCATCGGTCGTCGCCGCGTGGCGCGAAAGGCCCAGGGAATCCCCGACGATGTCGGCGACGTCCTGGACTTCCGGCCGCTGGTAGTTGTGCGCGAGAATGACGGCGTGGCGCCGCCGCGCGAGGTCGCGGATCTCCCCGTGGAGCGCCGCGATCTCGTGGTCGGTGTAATCCGACTCCTCAATGATGGGCAACGCGATCGTCATGGGCACGTTTCTCGCTTGGAAACGGGCATAACTATAACAACACTACGTCGGATGTGGGCGTATGGGCAGGTTTCGGTCGGAATCGCCCGGCATCGAGGCGCCGGGGAAAACGCTCGTGGCCGGAAAGCGCCTCGCGGGGTGTGGCCATCCAGTGTCTGGCCTACAAGTCCCGGAAGTGACCGAATTGCATATATTTGGGCGTTCGTCCCCAACCTCCGGGGCATGTGGCGCCGCTGGGTGCCGCAACCCCGAATTCGCCGCCGTTCCCCGAGCCGGGGAGGTCCGTGCTGATGTTCGCTAGCCAGTCGTACAAGGTCGACGAAGAGCGCCGTAGTGATGGCAGGCTGTCACGCATGGTTCCCCGGGCCGATCCGGACGAGCGGGACCGCCGGCTCCGTGAGTACATCGAGGAGGGCACGCTGCAAGTCCTCACCGAGAAGCTGCTCACCGAGTTTGGCACGTGGGAATTCGTGCACATCTTGCTGGCGATTCTGATCGGCGTCGTCGGGTGGGGATCCGTGCCGCCGCTCAACCTGGCGATCTGGCTGGTGGTTGTCGTGTGGGCCAATGTCGTCTCGGGCCTGATGCGAGGGCGGCTGCTCCGCCGCATCGCCGAGCCCGTGCTCGTGCGGCGCTACTTGCGGTACATGGTACTGGCGTTGGGTCTCGCGTGGGGCGCTGGGGCCGCGGTGATCGCGCCGAACCTCCCGTTCGCCGAATTCACGTACATGATGGTCATCTTCTGCGGGCTGGTGGCGGGCGCCACGGTCACACTCCAGGCGGACCAGCCGAGTTTCTACGGATACATGGGGGGCGTGCTCGGCCCCCTCGTTTTGGGCCTCATCGCCGCGGCGGTTCCGGTGCAGCTGGGCACGCCGGAAGCGTTCCAGGTGCTGGTGTCGTTCGTCCTCATCGCGCTGTTCGCCGCGACGATGATTGTCTTATACCAGCGTTCCCACGGCGCCACGCTGGCCTATCTGCAGACCGCCAGGCGACTGGAGTTCAGCGAGCAGGAGGTCGTCCTGGAACGTGAATTCCTGGATGCGGTGTTGACCTCAGCGCCGAGCGCGTTGGCGACGGTTGACTCGGACGGACTGGTGCGCACGCTGAACCCTGCGTTCGAGCAGCTCTTCGGATACGCGGGCGAGGAGTTGTTGGGCATGCCGCTGGACGACGCGATCGTTCCGGCCGACGTGCGGCGGTCCTCGGAGTACCTGTGGCAGGAAATCGAGCGCGGCAGGCCGGCGAGCGTCGAGGCGATCCGCAGGCATCGGTCCGGTGAGTTGATTCCCGTGAGGATCGCTGTGGCGCCGGTGCGGGGCGATCCGCTGGGTACCGCGATCGTCGTGTACGACGATCTGCGTGGGGTGAAGCGCGCCCAGCAGGTGCTCAAGGAGGCTGAGGAGCACTATCGGGAGCTGGTGGAGTCCGCGTCGGATCTGGTGTGGCAGATGGATCTCGAGGGACGCTGGACGTACCTCAATGCGGCGTGCCTGCGGATCTACGGGATGTCGGCGGAGGGCATGATCGGCCGCCGCCTCACCGAACTTGTGGCCCCCGAGCGCGTCGATGAAGATCTGGCGGCGTTTCAGAAGGTCTTCGACGGCGGGGAATTGACCGACTATGAGACCGTACACCGCAGCGTAGACAAGGAACCTCACACGCTGTCATTCAACGCTCGCCCCAATCGAGACGCGTCGGGTGTCGTGATTGGCGCGCACGGCACGGCGCGCGATGTGACTGAACGGGCGGCTGCCCGCGACGCGCTGATCGCGGCCCAACAGGCGGCTGAGCGGGCCGTCCAGGCCAAGAGTTCGTTTCTCGCCAACATGAGTCACGAGATCCGCACGCCCATGAACGGGATCCTGGGCATGACGGAACTGCTCATGGACACGGAGCTGACGGGCGAGCAGCAACGATCGGCCGAGCTCATTCGGATCTCGGCGGAGTCGCTGCTCAAGATCATCAATGACATTCTCGACTTTTCGAAGATCGACACGGACTACTTCTCGCTCGAGGTCTTGCCGTTCGATGTCGTGGGATTGGTGGATTCCATCGTGCGCCTGCTCGCCATCCGTGCATTCGACCGCGGTATCGAGTTGGCGTACGACGTGCAGCCCGAGACGCCGCGCATGCTCCGGGGCGACCCCAGCCGCCTGCGTCAGGTGCTGACCAACCTCATCGGCAACGCGATCAAGTTCACGCAGGAGGGAGAGGTCGTGGTCTCGGTCACGCCCGTGCAACAGGACGAGGAATCCGCGCTGCTCCGCTTCGACGTGCGTGACACGGGCATCGGGATCCCGGCGGACAAGCTGGATCACATTTTCGAGGAGTTCAGTCAGGTCGACGCCTCGACGACGCGGAAGTACGGTGGCACGGGACTGGGGTTATCCATCTCCCAGAAGCTCGTGCGGCTCATGGGTGGCGAAGTGAACGTCGAGAGCGCGCTGGGGGTCGGGAGCACGTTTTCCTTCACCGCGCGGTTTGCGCTCGAGGCGGACACTTCGGATTCCCAAGTGCCCCTCGCGGAGCGTGCCTCACTGGTGGGTGCGCGGGGCTTGGTCGTGGATGACAACCCATCGAACCGTCGCATCGTGCGGGAAATGCTGAGTGGCGTCGGGGTCATGGTGCATGAGGCGGCCGATGCCGACTCGGCCAAGGAGCTGCTGAATCTCGGACTGTCGACGGGCCGGCCCTACGAGCTGGCCATCATCGATGCCTGGATGCCCGGGCGAGACGGGTTCGAGCTGGCGGGGAATCTCCGCAAAGACCCGAGTTTCAAGAAGACCAAGCTCATGATGCTCACCTCGGCGGGCCAACGGGGTGACGGCCAGCGCTGCCGGGAGCTTGGCATCCACGCCTACCTGACCAAACCCGTGTCGCGGTTCGAGTTGATCGAGGGCGTCGCGGCGGTGCTCGCCGACAAGCCCACCGGCACCGGCGACACGCTGATCACCCGCCACGTGATCGACGAGACGCGCCGTCGGCTCCAGATCCTGCTCGCGGAGGACAACCCCGTCAATCAGCAGGTGGCGACGGCGATGTTGCGCAAACGTGGACACATCGTCGATGTCGCCGAAACCGGCCGCGCGGCGGCGGCGGCGGTGAGGAAAGAGAAATACGACCTCGTGCTGATGGACCTGCAGATGCCGGACATGGACGGCTTCGAGGCAACGGCGGAGATCCGCAAGGATTACGGTATGGACGAGCTTCCGATTGTCGCGATGACCGCGCACGCCATGGCCGAGGAGCGGCAGCGTTGTCTCGACGCCGGGATGAACGGTCACCTAGCGAAGCCCTTCAAGCCGCACGAGCTCTTCGCGGTGGTCGAAGAGTTCGGGTTGAAGCGCGCTCCGCAACCGAAGGTTGATTCGCCGGAAACCGGGCCGATCAACCTGGTGGCGTTCCGTCGGATGATGCGAGAGTCCGCGGTCGGCGAAACGGGGGACTCGATCCTCGGCATCTTCCTGGAGGACGCGCCGAAACGGCTGGACGCGCTCCGGGAGGCCGTGGGCGGTGGAGTTTCGGTGGACGTCGTGGCGGCGGCGCACGCGCTGCGCTCCGGGGCGTCCACGATCCGCGCCGAGCAGCTCACCGAGCTGCTGAGCGTGCTGGAGGCAGCGGGGCGCAGTGCGTCGCTTGGGGGAGCCAGCGAACTCTTGCAACAGATCGAGCAGGAGTTCCAAGGGGTGGTGCGGTACCTCGAGGATATCCTCGCGGGGCGGGTCGTTGGGGCAGAGGTTTCGGGTTCGGCGGGAGGGCGGGAGTGACTGAAGGTTCACACAGGGCTTTTCGCATCTTGCTGGCGGAGGACAATCCGGTTAACCAGCAGGTCACGGCGGCAATGCTGCGCAAGCGTGGTCACACGGTCGATGTCGTCCAGGACGGGGTGGAAGCCGTCGAAGCGGCGGCGGCGCAACGATACGACATCGTCGTGATGGACATTCAGATGCCCCGGATGGACGGATTCGAAGCCGCCGAGCGCATCCGCGGCCAGGAGGCGAACGCGGATCTCCCGATCATCGCGATGACGGCGCACGCCAATCGCGAGGAGTGTCTCGCGCGCGGGATGGTCGACTACCTGTCGAAGCCCTTCATGCCCAACGATCTCTTCCGTGCCGTGGAGCGGGCCGCACTCCCCAACGATCGGGTCGGGACGTATACTCCCGGGCCTATGTCCAGTCCGGTCAACATCACGGCGTTCCGGGAGTCGCTGCGCGAAGCGGGGGTGGAAGAGGTGCTCGGGACCTTGCTCGACACATTCGTCGGAGACGCGCCGGGTCGCATGACGGACCTGGAGACCGCGCTCGAGACTGGCGAAGGGTCGGCGGTGGACACGGCGGCGCACGCCTACAAGTCGGCGGCGGCCACGATTCGGGCCGAGCGGTTGGCTGCCCTGCTCGCCGAGGCGGAACGGGCGGGCGAGCACGGCGCGATGGATGAGGCGCGACGGCTCGTGCGGGAGATCCGGGTCGAGCACGACGCGGTGATGCAGTTCCTTCAGGATTTCGCGGGGGCGTGAGACCCCGAGGGGTGATGGTATAGAATGCCGAAGCATTGGCTCTCTAAAGTGCTCGTACACGCGGAGATCGAGGGAGCGAAACAACTCGAGCTCGACGCGAGCGACTCGATGGAGGTCGTGTGGGCGAAGTCCAGGGACGCGCTCGGTCTCGATGACGAGGCGCTGGCGACCTGCGTGGCGGCGTACTATCAGATCCCGGTATCCGACACGACGGTCCGGGAGCCCCGGGCGATGAAGTTGGTGGAGGAGCGGGTCGCACGGCGCTACGGGATCTTCCCGCTTCGCGAAGACGATCGCTTCCTCTTCGTGGCGGCGAGCGACCCCCGTGATCTGGAGGCCGAGCGAGCGTTGGCGTTCGCTTCCGGTCGGACACCCGTGTTCGAGGTGGCGCCGCCTAAGACGGTCAAGGAGCTCATCGACGCCAATTACTCCCCCGATCGGGCGGTGCAGTCGCTCCTTCGCACGCTGCGCCCGGAGGACTTTCTCGATGAGATGCACGGCGGGGCCGGCGAGGGCGATGACGGCGTGCGGGTGGTGGAGGAGACGGGGCCCGAGGATGTCGCGGCCGACGAAGCGGACACCGCGCCGGTCATCCGGCTGGCCAACTTGATTCTGCGCGACGGCGTCGAGCAACGGGCCAGCGACATTCACATCGAACCGAGCCGTGCCGGCGGTGTCGTGCGGTTCCGCGTGGACGGTGTGCTGCGGAAGTACATGCAGATGCCGCTCCCCGCGCTCAACCGCGTCGTCTCCCGCATCAAGGTGATCGCGGATCTCGACATTTCCGATCGGCTTCGGCCGCAAGACGGGCGCGTCCAGATCGGCATCGGCGCGAAGAACTACGATCTCCGCATCTCGACGGTCCCGACGCGAGATTCGGAGAAGGTCGTGATCCGCATCCTCGACCCCGAATCGAGCGTCGAGCTCGAGCAGCTCGGATTGTCCGAATCCGAGTTGCAGCGGTTGCTCCGCCTGCTGATGAACCGCGAAGGCATCATGGTGGTGACCGGCCCGACGGGCTCCGGCAAGACCACCACGCTCTACTCGTGCCTGCGACGCCTCGCCACGGGCGAGGTGAATGTGATGACGGTCGAAGATCCGGTGGAGTACGAGTTGGCCGGGATTACCCAGATGCAGGTGGAGAACAAACGGAATTTCACGTTCGCGATCGCGCTGCGGGCTATCCTGCGGCAGGATCCCGACGTGATCTTCGTCGGAGAAATCCGCGATCTGGAAACGGCGGAAATCGCGGTGCAAGCCGCCATGACGGGACACCTCGTGTTGGCCACTCTGCATACCAACGACGCACTGGGCTCGATTCAGCGCCTCATCGACCTGGGGCTCGACCGCCCGTCGATTGCGGAAAGCCTCCGTGGATCCGTGGCGCAGCGGCTGGTGCGAAAACTCTGCGATCGCTGTGCGGAGGAGATCAACGACGACCTCACGGACGAGGAGCAGCGGCTCGTGGCGAAGTACGACATCACGCCGAAGCGCCGGGCCGTCGGGTGCAAGGAGTGCGGGGATTCGGGATACCGGGGCCGGTTTCCGTTGCTGGAGATCGTGACGGTCGGGTCCAAATTGCGTGACCATGTGGCGAAGGGAACCTCGCACGTCGAATTGTTGCGGGCGGCCAAGGCGTCCGGCATGCGGCCGCTGCGCGAGATGGGGATCGATCGGGTCAAGAACGGTCTCACCAGTCTCGACGAGCTCGAGAGGGTGCTCGGCGATCCCGTGGAAGACATCGTTCCCGAAGTCGGACGGCCGCACGTGCTGATCGTGGACGACGACAAGGTGGATCGCGTTTTGGCGCGCGAGCTCCTGGAGAAGAACGACATCGACGTGACCGAGGCGAAGAACGGCAGGGAGGCGCTGACGCTGATTGCCGAGGAAGACTTCTCCCTGGTGGTGCTCGACCTGCAAATGCCGAAGATGAAGGGCGATGCCGTCCTCGAGGAGCTCCGCAAGGACCCGACGACCGTCGGCCTCCCGGTCATCGTGCTCACCGGCGAAGAAGATCCGGAGATCGAGGCGCTCCTGATCGAGGAGGGGGCGGACGACTACATCCGGAAGCCCATCGATCCGGCTCGATTCGTCGCGCGGGTCAAGGCGACCCTCAGGCGCGCGACCGCCGCCGTCTAGCGGCCCGGTTTGCGGGGGTGCTTCGCGGGCAGGGCGCCGCCTCGCGTGACGGCCTGGTCGCCGAACTTCATTCGCACCTGGTCGATCGCCCGCGCGACGACGCGGTCGCGCGCCGTTTCTTCGGATGCCTCGTCGTCCTGAAACAGGTCGAGTTGGTCGGCGGCGTCCGCTGGTTCCAGTCCCGACAGCGCAACACCCAGCAGCCGGGCGGGGATGCGACGGTCGCGCCGGAGCGCCTCCAGCAGCGACTGGGCGACGACGCCAAGCACCCGCTCCGCCACGATGCTCCGAGCGAGCGTGCGGCTCTTCTGGCGGGTCGTGAAATCGCGGTCGCGAATCTTGACCGTGATCGTCCGCGCTGTGAGGTGATGCCGCCGCAGGTCCGCCGCGGCGCGATCGAGCAGACGCAGCAGGTGCCGGCCAAGCTCGCGGTCGTCACCGATGTCGGTGGCAAAGGTGGTGTCGCGGGACAGGGACTTGGCGCGCTCGCGCCGGCGCACGGGTGTACCGTCGATCCCGCGAATGCGTTGGTACAGCCAGCGCGCGGCGCGCGCGCCAAGCCATTCGGTGAGCGTCGCCTGGCTCACCCTGAGTGCGTCCAGCACCGCGATCAGGTCATGTCGCGCCAGGCGCTGCTGGAATCGCGGGCCGATGCCCGGAATCTCCGCCAGTGCGAACTGCTCCAGGAACATGGCTTCGCCTCCGGCCGGGACCACGAGCACGCCATCCAATTCTGGCGCTCGGTGGGGCTTTGCCCGCCCAGCGGCCAGTTTGGCCACCAGTCGGTTCGTCCCCCCGCCCACGGAGACGGCAATCGCGGTCTCCCGGCGGATCTCGGAACGCACGCGGCGCGCCAGATCTTCGAGGGACGCGCCCGCATGGATGCCCTCGGTGCCGGAAAGGTCCAGGTACATCTCGTCGATGGAGGATGGCTCCACCATGGGGGTGAAGCTTTCGAGGACCTCCACCATCCGGCGACTGCGCTCGCTGCACGCGCGGCGGGACACACCCACGACAGTGGCAGCGGGGCACAGCCGCAGCGCCTGCGCGGTGGGCATGCCTGATCGCACGCCGAACGCCCGCGCCTCGTACGAGGCGGATGTGACCACGCCGCGACCTCGCGGTGACCCGCCGACCAGCAGCAGCGGGTGCGCCCCGACTCCATGGGGATCCTCGAGTCGGGCGACCTGAACGAAGAACGCGTCGGCGTCGACTTGGAGAATGCGGGACGCGCGCTCGGGGGCGGGCACGGTCAGTCGTATCCGGGGTGGATGAGGCGTTCGTACAGGTATGCGAGGCCGATCCCGGCGCTGGCGCCGCCCGAGCCCCACGCGAAGTCCCACACGTCACCTGTGCGGAACGCCAGGCGCGCCTGCACCGCCTCGATGGTCGCGGCCAAGACCACTGCCACAGCCCAGCCCACGACACGGCCGCGGGCGCGTGCCCGAGTGTTGACGGCGACGAGCAGCGGGATCGGGAGAAAGAGACCGAAGTGAACGAGCTTGTCGGTCCAGGGTGGCAGGGTCCCGGCCGTCGCCGGCAACGGCGCAAGCGTGAGGGTCAGCACGTAGGCGAGGTAGCCGCCCAGTACGCCCTGCTTCAGCGGCGTCAGCTTGGCAATCCACTGCTTCACCGGCATACAGGACAATCGCCACGAACGGAGCCACCGCCAAGCACGCGCGCGCTCCCGGCGGAAAACACAGGCGGCCTGCGCATCCCGGAGGATGGCAGGCCGCCTATCGCATCGGCTACCCGGAGCCAGGGGATTGACTCCCGCTGTTCTTCTTCTCACCGCCGCCGAGGTTGGTTCCCCACGGGAGGGCGGTCGAGAGCTCCGGCTTCCATCCCCATGCGGCCTGGCCGGGCCACGTGGTTCACCGCCGCGGGCGCTGCGGGTCGATCGAGTCGCGGACCGATCTCCCACCCTGCACGTCGAGGCGCCACATCGACGCGGGCAAAGCACGCGACTGGCTTTGCCAGTCCCCGGAAGGCAGCTACCCGGATCGTCGGTCGTCTGAGCCCTTGATGCGTTGACGACCTACCCGGAATTCTCCATGGGACCCGTCACTACGGACGTGGTCGAGACAGCCCGTCTCGACCCTTCTCCGAAACGACGGGAGCAATTTAGAGTCTCGACCGACGCGGACAAGCGCCGTTCTTTGTTCGGTCGAGCGGCCGGATGTCTAGGGAGATGTGGAGCACGGAACTGGCCGCGGGTTCCGGTTTCGGCGGTTATCCACCGCGGTGTGGACATGTCGAGGAAGACCGCGTCCACACTTCCACACGACGTGTGTGGAATACCGGGAGGAGGTTCCGAGGCATGCCCTTTGACGGTGAGCGACGCGCTATATATTTCCGCCGGGCGCAAGCCCGACCTTGTGTCCCACACGGCCACCGCAGCCCCCTTACACCGCAGAGGCGAAGAACGTCCCTATGACCCCAGCCGAGTTTTTTGCATTTGCCCAGAAGCATGGTGCCGAGATGGTGGATTTGAAGTTCGTCGACATGCTCGGTACGTGGCAGCACTGCTCGTTTCCTATCGAGACGTGGGACGAAGACACGTTCGTGGATGGTGTCGGCTTCGACGGGTCGTCGATTCGCGGTTGGCAGGGCATTCATATGTCCGACATGCTGGCCGTGCCGGATCCCGCGACCGCGTGCATCGATCCGTTCTTCGCGGAGCCCACGGTGAGCGTCATTGCGAACATCAAGGACCCGGTCAGCGGCGAGGACTATTCGCGCGACCCTCGCCACATCGCGCGAAAGGTGACGGAGTATCTCAAGTCCACGGGCGTTGGGGACACCTGTTTCGTGGGGCCGGAGCCCGAGTTCTTCATCTTCGACGAGGTGCGATACGAGCAGACGCAGCACCGCGGCTTCTACGAAATCGACTCGGTCGAGGCGGCATGGAACACCGCACGGTTCGAGGAGCCGAATCTCGGGTACAAGCCGAGTTACAAGGGTGGGTACTTCCCGGTGAGCCCCACGGACACGTATCACGACTTACGTGGGGAGATGGTGAAGGAGATGCGGAAGATCGGGATCGTGGTCGAGGCGCACCACCATGAGGTGGGCACGGCGGGCCAGAGCGAGATCGACATGCGATTCGCGCCGTTGTTGACGATGGCCGATCAGTTCATGTGGTTCAAGTACATCATCAAGAACGTGGCCAAGCGGCACGGGAAGACGGTCACCTTCATGCCGAAGCCGATCTTTGAAGACAATGGCAGCGGAATGCACACCCACCTGTCCATCTGGAAGGGTGGAAAGCCGCTGTTCGGGGGCAGCGGCTATGCGGGCCTCAGCGAGATGGCGCTGCACGGCATCGGAGGTCTCCTGAAGCACGCGCCGGCGGTCCTGGGCTTTGCCGCGCCGACGTCGAATTCCTACCGGCGCCTCGTGCCTGGCTTCGAGGCTCCGATCAACCTGGTGATGTCCGCGCGGAACCGGTCCGCCGCCGTCCGCATTCCGATGTACTCGAAGAGCCCCAAGGCCAAGCGTCTCGAGTTCCGCTGCCCGGACCCGTCGAGCAACGGATACCTCATGTTCTCGGCGATGCTGATGGCCGTGTTGGACGGCATCCAGAACAAGATCGAACCCGGCGAGCCGCTCGATCGAGACATTTACGAGATGAGCCGGGAGGAGCTGTCCCACTACCGCCACACGCCCGGTTCGCTGCCGGAGGCCCTCGAGGCGTTGCAGCACGATCACGAGTTCCTGCTGCGTGGTGGGGTCTTCACCGAGGACCTTATCGACACGTGGATCCGCTACAAGATGGACCACGAGGTCGATCCGCTGCGGTTGCGCCCGCACCCGCACGAGTTCTTCCTGTATTACGACAGCTAGTTCGGTTGGCGGGAGGTGCGCAACGCTCCGCGGCAGGCGCACGGCCGCGGAGCGTTGCCCGTTTGGACGGCGTGGGATGGCGGTGGGGAGCGGGGTGGGGCGACGCAGACCCCGCGCGCGGACCGGCGGACGCTGACGACGGCCGGGATGAAACTCGCGGCGGACCTCGTCCGTCGTATGTTGCGACGCGGAACGCGTGGCCGGCGTATGTTGCGACGCGGAACGCATGGCCGGCATCTCGGTAGTAAGCTGCGTCGCCGGCCGGATTGGCGGGCGTGGTAGGTCCCACCGAACTAACATAGCTGCGGGACGTGATGACGACGGCGGAAGCCCATTCTTCTCACCTTAACGTCGGAAATGCCCATGACTGACCGGAGAAGCTTCCTCAAGCAAACCGGAGCCGCCGCCGCGGCCATTGCGGGGGCGCAGGCCCTGGGGGCGGCCCGCCCTCGTGTCGCGAGCGCCATGCCGCAGGATGCGGTGAGCCGAGAGTTGCTCATGGTGGCCCTCAACGCCGCCGAGATGGCCGGCGCGGACTATGCGGATGTCCGCATCGGCCGCCAGCGCCAGAACTTCGTGTTCACGCGCGAGCAACAGATCCAGAACGTGGTCGATACCGACACGATGGGGTGCGGCGTCCGTGCCCTGGTCGACGGAACCTGGGGGTTTGCAGCGACCCGCAACGTGAACCGCGACGGCGTCGCGGGGGCGGCGCGCGAGGCCGTGGCGATTGCCAGGGCCAATCGGATCGCGCGCGATCGGCGCGTCGAGTTGCTCCCGGCGCCCGTCTATCCCGATGCGCGGTGGACGAGCGCGTACGAGATCGATCCGTGGGAGGTGTCCATCGAAGAGAAAGCCGAACTCTTGCTGCAGGCGAACGCGGCGGCCATGACCGCGACGAATGTGCGGTTCGTGTTTTCGGCGCTGTTCTTCGTCAAGGATGAACGGAACTTCGCCTCATCCGAGGGCTCGGTGATCAGCCAGATGTTCATCCGGAGTTGGCCGGTGCTGCAGATCACGGCGGTCGCGCCGGACTTCAGCGACTTCCAGAACCGCAATGCGGCGATCGCGCCGATGGGGCGTGGCTGGGAGTACGTGCTGCGGCAGGATCTGGTCAACCGCGCGCCGCAGTGGGGTGAGGAGGCGGCGGAGAAGCTCACCGCCAAGCCGGTCGACGTGGGCCGCTACGATCTCATCCTGCACCCGTCGCACCTGTGGCTCACCATTCATGAATCGATCGGCCATCCGACCGAGCTCGATAGGGCGATGGGATACGAGGCGAACTACGCGGGCACGAGCTTCCTTGCGCCGCCGCGTGAGATGCTCGGCAAGCTCCAATACGGTCCCGAGTTCATGAACATCCAGGGCGACCGGACCCAGGTCGGGGCGCTGTCGACGATCGGGTACGACGATGAAGGCGTGAAGCCGGACGCATTCCTCATCGTCAAGAACGGCGTGTTCAACGACTACCAGACCACCCGGGAACAGGCTGCTTGGCTGCGCTGGTGGTACGACCAGCAAGGTGTGGCGACCCGCTCGCACGGATGCTCGTACTCGCAGGGCTGGGACAACGTGCAGTTCCAGCGCATGCCGAACGTGTCGCTGCTTCCGGGGGAAGAAGAGCGCTCGTGGGACGACCTGATCGCCGCGACGGATGCGGGGATCGCCATCGTGGGTGACGGCTCGTTCTCCATCGACCAACAGCGGTACAATGCGCAATTCGGCGGCCAGGTGTTCCACGAGGTCAAGGGGGGCAAGATCGTCGGGATGCTGAAGGACGTCGCCTATCAGATGCGTACGCCCGATTTCTGGAACTCGATGGACATGATCGGGGGCCAGGCGAGCTACGACCTGGGTGGCAGTTTCTTCGATGGGAAGGGTCAACCCGGACAGATCAACTCCGTGAGTCACGGCTGCGTTCCTGCGCGCTTCCGGCAAATCAACGTGATCAACACGGGGAGGCAGTCATGACGGTCTTCTCTCGCGAGGAAATGGAGGCGCTGGCGGAGAAGATCGTCGGCATGTCCACGGCCGAGCATATCGAGGTGAACATCGGTGGCGGGCGCACGGGCAATACACGGTTCGCGGCCAACCAGATGTCGACGTCGGGGAGCGTCGAAGACGCCAACGTCGCCGTCCAGAGCTGGTACGGCGCGCGACACGCCGTCGTCACCACCAACGATCTGTCCGACGACAGTCTCAGGATGGTCGTGGAGAAGTCCGAGGCGCTGGCGCAACTGGCACCGGAGGATCCGGAGAACATGCCGCCGTTGGGGCCGCAGCGGTACCCAGCGGTGCAAGCCTACTTCCAGTCCACCGCGCAGCTCGATCCCGCCGAGCGCGCTCGAGCGGCCATGACGGCCCTGGAGGTCACGCGGTCCGCCGGGGACCTCGAGGCGGCCGGATTCATTGTCAGCGGGGCGAGCGCGAATGCGATCGCCAATAGCGCGGGGCTGTTTGCCTACCATCGATCCACCTCGGCGAACTACACATTGACGGTGCGCACGAAGGACGGAACGGGATCGGGCTGGGCGGCGGCCGACGATCACGATTGGTCGAAGCTCAGCGCGGCGCAGGTGAGCAGTCGCGCGATCGCGAAGGCTCGGGCGTCGCGTAGCCCGGTGGCCATCGAGCCGGGGCGGTACACGGTCATTCTGGAACCGCAGGCCGTGGGCGATCTGGTCCAGTTGCTGGCGTTCGCGGCCGACGCGCGGTCGGCGGATGAGGGACGGAGCCCGTTCGTCAAGGAGGGAGGGGGCAACAAGATTGGAGAGCAGATCGTGGATCCCCGAGTCACGATAGTTTCCGATCCGGAGGATCCTCAAATCCTGGGCCAGCCGTACGACGGTGAGGGATTTCCGCTCGGACGTCAGGTATGGGTGGAAAACGGAAAGCTGAACCAGCTGATCTACAGCAGGTTCTGGGCGGCCAAGCAGGGCAAGCAGCCGACCGGTTCGCCGTCGTCGATCAAGATGATGGGCGGAGACACGCCGGTGGACGAGATGATCGCGTCAACCGAACGGGGAGTATTGGTTACGCGCCTGTGGTACCTTCGCGAAGTGGATCCGCGCACCATTCTGTACACCGGCCTGACCCGCGATGGAACGTTCTTGATCGAGAACGGCCAAGTGACCAGGTCGTTGCAGAACTTCCGGTTCAACGAGTCGCCGTTGTTCATGTTGAACAATCTCGAGGCGCTCGGTCCGGCCGAACGGCTTGGGGGGACGGAGGCCGGGGGCGATGTCGTGATGCCGGCCATCAAGGTGCGGGACTTCAACTTCACGAGTCTCTCCGAGGCCGTGTAGCCCGTGTCCTCGCCCGCACGAAATGCGGCGGGAGTCGCCGATCCGGCGGCTCTCGCCGCATTGGCCGCCAGGCTCCGATCGGAGGTGTCCAGACGGATCCTCGGTCAGGAGCGGGTGATCGACGAGGTGTTGATGACGCTGCTGGCGGGCGGCCACGCGCTCCTGGTGGGTGTACCCGGGTTGGCCAAGACGTTGATCATCAGGTCCGTCGCCGAGGCGATGCAGCTCGAGTTCCGTCGCATTCAGTTCACGCCCGATCTGGTGCCCACGGACATCACGGGAACGGAAGTGATGGAGGAGGACCCGGCCACCGGACATCGGGCGTTTCGGTTCGTGCGTGGACCCATTTTCGCCAACATCGTGTTGGCGGATGAAATCAATCGGACGCCGCCGCGAACCCAGGCCGCGTTGCTCGAGGCGATGCAGGAACATTGGGTGACGGCGGCGGGTGAGACGATGCCGTTGCCGGAACCGTTTTTCGTCTTGGCGACGCAGAACCCGATCGAGCAAGAGGGAACGTATCCGCTGCCGGAGGCGCAGCTCGACCGCTTCCTGTTCGACATTCGCATCGACTACCCGTCGCGAAGCGACGAAGTGGCCATGTTGCGCTCGACCACCGGCGGCGAGACGGTCGTGATGGAAACGACCCTCGACGCGGCTTCGGCGCTGGAGCTCCAGCGAGCGACGCGCGAGTTGGCGGCGGCCACCCCGGTCCTGGAGTATGCCGCGGCTCTCGTGCGCGCTACCCGCCCGCCCGATGCGACGGCGACCGACCTCGTGCGGAAGTTCGTCCGGTGGGGGGCCGGTCCACGGGGTGGCCAGGCGCTCATTCTGGGCGCGAAGGCCCACGCGCTGTTGGACGAGCGACTCGCGATCGAGCCGGACGACGTACGGCGCGTCGCCTATCCGGTACTCAGGCACCGGGTCCTCCCGAACTTTGCGGCCGAAGCCGAAGGCGTGACGGCGGAGCGGGTGATCAGCGACGTGCTCGAACGCGTGCCGGTGCCCGCGAGCGGCATTCACTTCTAGCATGTCCGGGGTCGGGCGCTACGGGACGCTGCTCGACGCGATCCATGGCGTGCGCTGGCCGGCCCGCAAGACGGTGCCGGCGGGGTCCGCCGGCACCCACACCTCGCGCCAGCTCGGACTCGCGGCGGAGTTCACCGCGTACCGCCCGTACCGTCAGGGGGACGACCCCCGCCACCTCGACTGGAAGCTCCTCGCGCGCACGGACCGCGCCTATCAGCGTATCAGCGTCGAGCGCGCGACGCTGCGCACGATCCTCGTTGTGGACGCCTCGGCGTCCATGGACTTCCCCGACACGGCACCCACCAAGTGGACGCGCGCGTGCGAGGTGGCCGTCGGTCTCGCGGCGATCGCCCAGTCGGCTGGGGACCCGGTCGGCCTGCTCGTCGCGGGGGCGGAGACGGGATTCCGACCGCGCACTCGACGGGGCATCGTCGGGCAGATCGCCGCGATTCTGGACGGCATCCGCCCCGACGGCGACGCGGAGCTCGAACGAGTGCTGCGTCATCTGGAAGGACGTGGCCGCGTCGCGCTGCTGAGCGACTGCCTCGACGAAGGGAACGCGGACATTATCGCGGCCGGCCGGACACTGGCGGCGGCGGGCACGGAGGTGACCGTGGTGCACATCGTGGCTGCCGAAGAACTGGAACCGGGCACCCTGCCGTTCGACGCGGTCGATCCTGAAGCGACGCGGGTGCGCCGCCCGCTTTCGGAGGCAGGCCTGCCGGCGTATCGGCGCGCGTTCGCGGCCTGGCGTGACGACCTTGCCCGGGCGTGGCGCGAGGCGGGCGCGGCCTACACGCTCGTGCGGACTGATGAGCCCGCGGATCGCGCGATCCGCCGGGTCGTCGAGGCGTAGTGAGCTTCGCGGCCCCGGTGTACCTGCTCGTGGGCGCGCTGGTCGGCGCGGCGGTGATCGGCATCCATTTTCTCGCGCGCAGCCGTCCGGCGAGGCGGTTGTTCCCGACGATGAGGTTCGTGCCCGCGGTGCCCGCGTCCGCCGCGGCGATGGCACGACGCCCGAGCGACTGGTGGTTGCTCGCGCTGCGACTGACCGCGGTGCTCCTGATTGCCGTGGCGTTCGCTCGCCCGTGGGGATCGTCGCGTCAGCCGGTACAGCGGGTCGTCGCGGTGCTCGGGTGGCGAGCCGCGGATCCGGCCGAGCTGGCCGCCGTCGCCCGCGAGATTCGCCGAGCGGACGACCTCGTGCTCGTCGTGGCGAACCCGGTGTCGGAGTTGGTAACCGGTGAGCGAGTCCAGCCGCCCCACCCCTCCATCGGGCGGACGACGGCGTCGGTGGCGATCCTCGCGGCACTCGAGGCAGCCCGCGCCCGGCGCAGCGACGCGGACTCATTCACACTCACGCTCGTGATGCCTCTCGTGCAGGACGTATGGGACGCGGCGACACCGGACATCCGTGCGGCGTGGAACGGGGCGATCGAGATCGTGTCCGTGGCGCCACGGGGAGAGGCTAGAGTGGGCCTGGACGTCGATGTCAGCGGTCCGGTGGCGGACGGGATGACGCTCGTGGGGAGCGCGTTGGACACCCCGACAGTGCGCGTGCGCTCCGCACACACCTCCATGGAGGATTCCACCTGGGCGCGCGAATCGGGCGGCGTGCTCATCACCTGGCCGGCCGACTCGCTCATCGCAGGGGCCGATACCGCGCGCGGCCTCGTGGCCGACGGCGTGGCGCTCCTTGGTCCGGTGCTTCGAACGAGCGCCCCGCGGCCCGGTCGATCCGTGGTCCAGTGGATCGACGGCGCGAGCGCCGCAACCGAGCAGCCACTCGGCGCCGGATGCTCCCGGGAATCGGGGTTCGTGTTCCCGCACGATGGTGATCTCGTCTTGCGCCCCGCCGCCCAGATTGTGCTGCATGCACTCGTGGCGCCCTGCGGAGGGTGGCCCGACACGCGACCGCTGGAGCGAAGTTCGATCGCGGCACTCGAGGGCAACGGGGGTGCGGTCGTTTCGGCTGGGCTGAACACGCCGCCCCGGGGGCGAATCCCGGCGGATCCGTGGTGGCTGGTGCTGGCCACGGCCGTGTTGGGGGTCGAGTGGCTGGTCCGACGGGGACGGCGCTCATGACCGGGGCGGGTGCGGGCGTGCGCGCGAGCCGGCGCGTGCTGATCGCCGCCGTGATCCTCGGCAGCGTGCTGTGGAGTGTGGTCAGCATGGTTGGCCTGCTGGATGTCGCCATGGCGCTCGACGCATTCATCGGCGTACCTCGCGGTGTGCGGTCATGGATGATCCCCATCGCCGGCATCGTTGGGGTGGGGACGTTGATACTGCGGCTGTGGTGGGGCCGCAGGGCGGGGTCGGTGCAGTCGGTGGCGCTGTTCATCGAGCACCTCGTGCCCGATCTCCGGTACCGACTGGTTACCGCCATGGATCGCCATTACGAGTCCACGCCGCTCGCGTCCCGCCTCGACGAGCAGCTCGCTCCCGCCGGGTGGGAGCGAACGGTAGCCGCGGAGGGAGCGAAACGGATCATCCGACCCCTCGCGGCGTCCGCCGTGGTCCTGACGGCGATGGCGTTCGCGCCGTCCGGGACCTCGCGGCGGGTGTTCCAGCCGGGTGCGGGCGATGCGCTCGATAGGGTTGCGTTGGCTCGGGCTGTGGATCCACTGGCGGATCTCGTGGTGACCATAGCTCCGCCGCCGTACGTCAACCGGGCGTCTCAGACGTTCGAGAACCCCGAGGAAGTTCACGCATTGGTTGGGAGCGATGTGCGTGTCCAAGGCGTCGCCGGGGAGCGATCCGTGGTCATGGTTGCGGGCGCCCAGCGAACCGCGACCGTCACCCAGGGCGCGCGATGGGCGGTCCGCTTTCCCATGCCTCCGCGGCCGGAACTGCGCCGGTTCGAGGACGGGCAGCGCGGTCGTCAGTTGCTACTCGTGCCCGTCACCGATTCGGCGCCGGTGGTCCGGCTCGACGCGCCGCCGAGGGACACGGTGTTGCCGGACCCGACCGGGGTCATCGACCTCGCGGCGACGCTCGCGGACGATTACGGACTCGACGCCGGGTGGTTCGAGGTCATCGTGAGCACGGGGCAGGGCGAGAGCTTTCAGTTCGGCACCGCGCGGGTCAGCGAACGGCCACTCGCCGGAACCTCGGCGCAACTCCGGGCGGGCATCGACCTCGTGGCCCTCGGCGCCACGCATGGCGCCTTCCTGCACGTCCGCGCCGTCGCTCGCGACCTCAACACGGTGTCCGGCCCGGGAATCGGTGTGTCCGAGACCCGCACGGTGAGAGTCGCGCGGCGTGGCGAGTACGACAGCATCGCCCTCGAAGCCCTTCCCCCGCTCGCGGCGGACTCGTCCCTGCTCAGCCAGCGACTGTTGATCATGCTTGCCGAGGAGCTCGTCCAGCGGCGGCCGGAGCTCTCGGAGACGACGGTCACGCGAGAATCGCGTGCCATTGCGCGGGATCAAGAGCGCCTCCGCCGCCGTGTCGCGGAGATCATCTTCATGCGATTGGGCGACGCGGAGGCCGGCGAGCATGCGCACGTCGAAGACACACCCGCCGGCGCGCTGTCGCCCGAGGACCTCCTCGCGGCCGCGGGAGCGGCGACGGCGGAGGGTGCGGGAGAAGCGCTGGACTTTCATGGAGACGAGACACCGGTCGTGGCCGTCAATCGCCCGTTGCTGGAAGCGTACAACGCCATGTGGGATGCCGGACGTGCGTTGGGGGTCGCCGATCCCGAGGGCGCGCTGCCGCACATGTACGCCGCGCTGGAGGCGATACAACGTGCGCGTGCCGCCGAGAGGATTTACCTGCGTGGCCGCCCGGCGGCCGCCGTGATCGATCTTCCTCGCGTGCGTCTGAGCGGCACGGCGCCCACGTCGACGCCAGCCGATCGGCGGCCCGGCGCCGGCGGGTCCAGAGCCCGGTTGCTCGGTCGCTATCGGGCGGCGTTGACACGCGTGGCCATGGGCGCACCCGATGGTCTCGATTCGTTGATGCTTCTCCGATTGGCCGCGCTCACCGACGCCCCGGATGCCGTCGTGCCGCTCAATGAGGCGGTGAGCGCGTTGCGCGAGGGAAGGGAGCCGGGTGGCTTCCTGCGGCGGGCGTTGGCGGCGTTGGGCGGCGTACCGGTCGGATCCGTCGCCGCGACGCCTTGGAGCATCATGCCGTGAGCGACTTCGTGTTCGCGACCGGGCAGTACGAGTCCGGCGACTGGGACAGCGCGCCGCTGGTGCCGGCCAATGTGATCGATGCCGTCGCGCGGTACACGTCGATTCCGGTCGCGCCGAGTGGCGCGATCGTGTCCCTGGCGTCTTCGGACGTGCTGAGGTATCCGCTGTTGTATCTCACGGGTCATCTGCCTGTGCGGTTCACCGCTGGTGAGCGGGCAATGCTGCAAACGTACTTGGCGCGCGGCGGGATGCTATTCGTGGACGATCACAATCACGACGTCGACGGGGCGTTTCACACTACCGCGGTCGAGGAGCTGGAACGCACCGCTGGTCCGCTGGTTGAGCTTCCCAACGATCATGACCTCTACTCGGCCTTTTTCGAGTTCGACGGTCCGCCCACCACCGCCCACGAGTTGAACGGGTGGGGCGACAATCTCGTGCACAAGCAGCTTCGTGCTGTGATCCGCGGGGGCCGGATCGTCGTGCTGTACTCCAACAAGGATTACAGCTCGGAGTGGTCCTATCATCCGGACAACAAACGGTTTCTGTCCGTCGACAACACTCGCTTTGCGGTGAACCTGGTGGTGTATGCGCTCTCGCGCTGAGCGACAGGTGCTGCTCGAGCGCTCGATGCGAGCGATCGCGGTGGCGGGGATCGCCACGCTGATCGTCGGGGCGCTGTTGCCTGCCACTTCCACCCGGACGATCGGGGGAGAAGGGGATGCGCTCGCGCGCGCGCTGCGGGAGTGGTATCGGGTGGGGCTGCCGAACACGGCGTGGGTCGAGATATCCGATTGGCCGTCGCCGCCGGTCCGAGACGGTCTGGCGGCGGCGAGGCATGTCGGTGTCGCGCTGTCGTGGCGACACGCACTCGTGCCCTTCGTCGTGGAGCTCGAGGAGCTGGCCGATCCCGGGCGCGGTTCCGTGGTGCGCTCTGCGGGTGGCGGGCGGCTCTCCGTGTCGCTGACCGACGGTCTGGGCGCCGGCGACACGATCGCCGTGAGCCCGTCCGTGACGGCCCGGCGCTCGGTGGTGTACGGTTCGCGAGTGGCGATCGACATTGACGGCAGTGCGGTGGGGGAGGTGCTCCACGCGGCGCCGGTGCGGAAGGGAGTCCTCGTCCTTGGGCGCGTCGGATGGGAGGCGGCCTTTCTCGTTCGGGCGCTTGAAGAACGCGGCTGGGACGTGACGGCACGACTTGGAGTAGCTCCAGCGCGGTACGTCACGCAGGGACGGCCGGCGCCGCTCGATACGGCGCGGTTCGACGTCGTGTTCGTTCTCGATGCCACGGCGGCCGACCTGGCCCGCGACGTGGATCGGTTCGTCGTGCAGGGTGGGGGGGTCGTGCTGTTCGCCGACGCCGTCGAGGGTGGACCGTTCCTCACCGCGTCCGTCGCGCGGGCGAGCGGCGACGTGCCGGCGAGCGCGGGCGCCTTTCTCCGCGCGGACCCGCGCGCCGCGCTCGCGCGGCAGGCACTCGTGGGTCTCGAGCGTGGGAGCGTGGTGCTCGAGGAGCTGGATGGCGCGCCCGCCGTGGTGGCCCGTCGCGTGGGGACCGGGCGCGTTGTGCAGCTCGCCTATCGCGATCTCTGGCGCTGGCGGATGAACTCGGAGGAGCCGTCAGGGTACGTGGGTTTCGTCAGCGATCTGGCCGCGGCGGCGAGCCCGAGGGTGCTGGATGCCTATCCGGTGGCGACGGACTACTCGGCGGCTCCAGTGGCGAGCCTGGCCGCCGCACTCGGTCCCGCGCAATTGGAGGGACCGCCGGCGGGGTCGCACACCCCGCGGCCGTGGCACCACGTGGTGCTCGCGGTGGTTCTTACCGGATTGCTCGTGGAGTGGGCATCGCGTCGCCTGCGCACGGCACCATGAGGGTCTCCCCTATGAAACTCGGCGCGCGCGACGCTCGTCGGGTCTGGAGCATCCAACCCAGTGCCCCAGTCTCGGAGCCCGCATGACCCTCGTATGCCTTCGCCCGCGGTACGCGCTCACCCTGGTACTCGCGTTGTGCCCGGCGTCCGTCGTGGCGGGACAGCAGCCGTCGCAAGGCCGGACGCCGGGCGCGACCGTGTTCTCGGTACGACGCGCCGCAACTCCGATGCGGGTCGATGGGCGCCTTGACGAGCCCGCCTGGGAAGGCGCGGAGCCCATCCCGCTCGCGTGGGAATGGTTCCCCGGGGATAACCTCGCTCCCCCGGTCGAGACCCGGTGTTGGGTCACGTATGATGCGCGCAGTCTCTACATGGCATGCGAAGCCGCGGACCCGCACCCCGAACAGATTCGGGCGCACCTGGCCGACCGCGACGATCTGAACCGCACGCCGCAGGATGACCACATCGTGCTCCTGCTGGACCCGTTCAACGATGAGCGTCGGGCCTTCCAGTTCCGGGTGAATCCGCTCGGCGTGCAGATGGACGCCGTGCTCTCCACGGCGGAAGGGTTCGAGGACTTCTCGTGGGATGCGATCTGGGCCTCCGCCGGCCGGATCACGGCCGAGGGCTATGTCGTCGAGGTGGCGATCCCGTTTCGCTCCCTCCGGTTTCCCAAGACCACGGGCCTGCAAACGTGGGGAATCATCATCGAGCGATCCTATCCACGGAGCAACCGTCATCGGGTGCGCTCGATGCCCACCGATCGGAGCAACAGTTGCCTGCTGTGCCAAGCCAACAAGCTGACGGGACTCCAGGGGATCTCGCCGGGCCTGAATCTCGAGTTGACGCCGACCCTCACGTCGAGCCGCAGCGACACGATTGCCGGATTTCCCGATGGCGGCGTCGACGCGGGCAAGATCAAGGTGGACCCCGGGGTGGATCTGCGTTGGGGGCTCACCTCCAACATGAGCCTCAACGCAACGGTCAATCCCGATTTTTCGCAGGTTGAGGCGGATGCCGCGCAACTGGACGTGAACACCCGATTCGCGTTGTTCTTCCCCGAGAAACGACCCTTCTTTCTCGAGGGCGCGGACTTTTTCAATACTCCGGTGAACGCCGTCTTCACTCGTACCGTCGCGGCCCCGTTGGGAGGACTCAAGCTGACAGGCAAGGCGGGGGCGAATGGGATCGGGCTCTTCGGCGCCTACGACCGCGTGACGAACCTCGTGCTTCCGGCGAACGAGGGGTCCGCGAGCACACAACTCGCGGACAGTAGCTTCACCACCGTGGTGCGATACCGGCGCGACGTCGGATCGTCGTCGTACATCGGGCTGCTGTACACGGATCGCGAAGGATCGGGGTACTTCAATCGGGTCGGCGGGTTCGACGCGTTTGTGCAGATTTCACGTTCCAATAGCCTCCGTGCCCAGTACCTGTTGTCGGCCACGGCCTATCCGGCGCAAGTGTCGGCGGACTTCGGTCAGCCGGCCGAGGCGTTTACCGGCGGAGGACTCGAGTTCCAGTTGCAGCACGCGAGCCGCGACTGGTTTGCATATGCGCAGTATGAAGACTTGAGCCCGGAGTTCCGCGCGGATGCCGGATTCGTTCCGCGGGTCGACCAGCGCGAGGTGGGCGCCGGTGCGGTCCGCAATTTCTGGGGGCCGCGGGGCGCGTGGTACACGCGCCTGCATGCAGGACTCACGAGTGCCGCGACGTGGAAGCACGACGGCACGCTCACCGACAGGGAGGTGGCCGCCAACATCGGCTATCTCGGTCCACTACAAACGTCGCTGACGCTGTTCGGCTCGTACAGTCGCGAACGCCTGCGGGACGTGGATCACGACATGGTCGAGGGCGGCCTGGCACTGTCCATCCGTCCGTCCGGAGCGGTTGTCTTCAACCTGTCGGGACACGTCGGCGGGGCCGTGGATGTGGCCAACAACCGCGAGTCGCTGCGGGTCGTCGCGGCTCCGAGCGTGCAGTTCAGTGTGGGTCGCCCGCTCACGGTCAACGTGTCGCACGTGTACCAGCGCCTGATGCATCAGGGTCAGCATATCTTCACCGCCAACCTGGCCCAGTCGCGAATCTTTCTCCACTTCAGCACGCGGGCGCACGTGCGAGCGGTGGTGCAGTTCCAGGACGTTCGCCGTAACCTGGCGGAGTTCCCGTTCCCGGTCCCGAACAAGTCGCAGAGTTTGTTCACGCAGCTGCTGTTCTCCTACAAGCTCAATCCGCAAACGGTGGCGTTTCTCGGGTACTCGGACGATCGCGCGGGGCTTACGGATGTGGCGCTCACGCAGACGGGGCGGACGTTCTTTGCCAAG
>DASWII010000037.1:0-41213 GCA_036397755.1 Gemmatimonadales bacterium
TGAATGACGCAGACGTCTCTGGGATACTCACCCGGGGTCGTGAGGATGAACGCCCGCTTGCGCCAGGGTCCGTTGCGACCTTCGCCGCTCTCTTCGTCCAGGACTTTGGTGACTTCGCCGGTAATGTTGAGGTCCATGTCATCCCAAGGTGGAGGGTTCACGGTGGCCTGACATCTTACCTAGAAAGACGGGGGCATAGGAGGGTCGTGCATCGCACCCTACCATCTTACCACTTACCACCTTACCATCTTACGGCAGCATCATGCCCCTGCCCTTCGCCCCGCTCGGACTCCGGCGTAACCCGTTCGGTGCGCTGGCGGACGACGAGCGGGCCGCGCTCGCGATCGTCGAGATCGACGGATGGGTCGATTGGCTGCACGGCGGCAAGCGCGCCTTGCAGCTCATGGATCCGCCGGGACGAGGCAAGAGCACCCACCTCCTCGCGCTCAGGCGGCGGATTCCCGAGACCGTGCTGGTCCGTCCGCTCCAGGGCATACCACGCGCACCGAGGACGGGGTTGCTGCTCCTCGACGATGCGCAGCTGGTACCGCTCTGGCGGCGGGTGCGCTTGTGGAGGCGGGCCGGACCCGTCGCGCTCGCGACGCATCGCGACTTCACGCGCGAACTCACGCTGTTCGGGTTTCAAGTCCAAACCGTCCGTCCGAGCGCCGCATGGACATTGGAACGGTTCAAGGCCGCGGTCGACGCTCGCGTGATGGCGTCCCTCGACGGGCCCGCCAATGGAACTACCGTGAGTAACGAGGTCGCCGCGACCGTGTTTCACCGCTGCGGCACGGACGTGCGCGCCGCCCTCGACTGGTTGTACGACGAGTTCCAGCACCGGGAGCTGCGCGCACGTGGATGGGCATCGGATCGCGATCGACGCCTCGATCCGTCGCACGCCTGAATCCCGTCATCCCCCTACCTTCGCCTTCAGCTCTTCGAAGAAATTCATGATCACGAGAGTCGGCAGCGCATCCGGTCGGTCTTCCTGCTTGACCATGAGAAAGCGAGTGCCGTCAGGGGTCACGTCGTATCCCCGGTCCCACGGATAGGGACCTTCGAAGAGCTTCGTTTCGGCTCCCACGTGGCCGCGCTCCAGGTCGACGTCCACGGCGACGACGGCGTCACCACGGCGAAACACGATTTCACGCCCGTTCTTCGTCCAACGCGGATCCGCCGCGAGTCCCTCGCCCGCCGAGATCTGCAACCTGCCGCCACTGCCGTCCACGCGCCGCACGAAGATGTTGCCCGACGACCAGCTGCCTTCTCCATGGGCGATCCAACGTCCATCCGGGGAGAAGGTGGCATCGTAGGTGTCGAGCGCGGTGTCGCCCACCACCACCGGCGGTGCGCTGCCGTCGAGCGGAACGACCAGGGTGCGCGACCGCCCCGCCCACCGCTCGCGGTAGGCCACCGCGGCTCCGTCCGGCGAGGTGGCGGTGGGGTACTTGTCCCTGGTGTTCGCCACGACCGGGGCCGGAGGAGCACTCCCGTCGATGGCTAGCCGATAGATGTCGTACGCCGGTGTCTCGTTCGTGTACGCCACGCCGCGTCCGTCCGGAGTCCACACCGCACCGAACGCCGACATCGGCGATCGGGTGAGCTGCGTGAGCGCGGCGCGACGCAGATCGTAGATCCAAAGGTCGCGCCCGTCGCCCGTCACGGTGAGCACCACCTTGCTCCCGTCCGGAGAAAGGCGCGGACCGAAGTAGTTGCCCGCCGAGGTCATCGCCACCCGTTCTCCACCCCGCCGGTCCACCCAGACTAGGCGTTTCGGTACGTCCCACTGTGACTGGCGCAGCGCAACGAGGGTGCCGCTTTCGGAGATCGCAAACGCCGCGACCGCATCGCTGGGACGGGATCCCACATCCTCGAGCACGGGCACCGCGGTGCCCCGCGTGCGAAGCGATTTGGCGTTGAACCGGATCGCGAAGAGCGCGTTGTCCCTCACGTACAACAAGTGCCCGGACCGCGCGTACCGAGCCATGACGGCGTTCTCCACCAGGATCGTGCGCCGTCCCGACCCGAATTCGTACGCCTCGATCCGTGACATCGGTCGCCGGTAGCTGGTGAACAGCACCGCCCGCCCGCCGGGCAGCGCTGTTGGAGTCCAGTGACCGATCTCGCCCGACGCGGTGTCCGGAGCGGTGAGTTCCTCAACGACGCCGCCCCCGCTTGGCACCCGGCCCAGGCCCCAGTCGTCGGTGACACACACCAGCCCGTCCGCGTCGATCCAGTCGGCGTTCCTGCATCGATCGGTGAGCACCGTCGGCGTCCCGCCGCCGACGGGGACCTTCCGCAGATCGCCCCCCCAGGTATAGGCGATCCACCGGTCATCCGGGGAAAACCGAGGTCGTTCGCCCGACGTTCCCGCGATGGTCGTCGCTTCCAGCGAGGCCAGGTCTCGCATCATCAGGCGGCCGCGGAGGCCCCGCGGCTGCACGACGCGCCGCCCGTCGTGCGATATCTCGATCTCCAGCGAAGCGGACGCATCCGTTCCCATGGAGAACGCGAACCGCGTCGCCGGGGCCGGCGCGGGCTCGCCGTCTCCCGCCAGGCTCCACACGAGTGCCAGCGCGAGCGCGGCCGCCAGGCCCCACCCGAGGTGCTCCCGCGGGGTCCGGCGCGAGGCGTTCACCCCGCCACCGGTCACGAGGCCCATTCCGTAGGACAGATCCGCAAGCGCCGCGCGGAAGTCCGCCGCGCTCGCGAACCGATCGGCCGGCAGCTTCGCGAGCGACGTTCGAATCGCCGCGGCAACGTGGGGCGGGACCGATCGCCGTACACTGGTGACCGGAGCCGCCTCTTCCGTCACGATCTTCATGATGATCTGCTGCGCGGACGCCCCCACGTGCGGCGGGCTACCGGTCACCATCTCATACAACACGCTGCCCAACGAGTAGACGTCGGACCGCGCGGTGATGTCCTTCTCCGCCGTCGCCTGCTCGGGGGACATGTAGTGGGGCGTACCCAAGGACAGGCCTGTCTCGGTCATCCGGCCACCCGCCGCGGCACTCACCGCCAGCGCGATCCCGAAATCCGCCACCACGGGTCGTCCGTCGTGCAACAGGATATTCTCGGGCTTGATGTCGCGGTGGATCACGCCGGCGCGGTGCGCGTAGTCGAGCGCGTCCGCCACCTCGGTGGCGATCTGCACCGCCTCGGTCACCGCCAGCTGCGTCTCGCGATCGAGCTTTTGCCGCAGCGTCTCGCCCTCGATGTACGGCATAACGTAATAGAGGAAGCCGTCGGCCTCGCCCGAATCGAACAGGGGGAGTATGTGCGGGTGCTGCAAGCTCGCGGTGGTCTTGATCTCCTGCACGAACCGCTCGGCGCCGAGGACCGCGGCCAGCTCCGGCTTGAGCACCTTGAGCGCGACCTTGCGATCGTGCTTGAGGTCGTGCGCGAGGTACACGGTGGCCATACCGCCCTCGCCGAGCTGGCGTTCGATCCTATAGCGATCGGCGAGCGCGGAACGCAAACGCTCAGTGGTGTCGGTCATGGATGCCGGCGGCTGGATGCCGGATGCGAAGTGCAGGGGCGTCACGGTCGTTCCAGCACCCCACCAAGCGCGACCAGCGTCCCTGGCGAGCTCGATTGGCGATCATCAGCGCTTCGACAACTTCTCGATCTCGTCCAGCCAGTTCTCGACCAGCACGAGCGACCCCGCTTCGCCCCCCACGTCCGGAGCAAAGCGAAAGAACAGGAACTGCCGGTCATGCGAACCGATCTGGTAGAAGCGATGGTCAGGATTGGCCATCAGCAAATCGCTCCAGGGGAACAGCGTCCGCTGGCTGAGTTGCGCAAAGCCCGACTCGGTGGCGATCTCCACCATGACCAGGCCGGCAGGGGACCGATAGAACAGCTCCTGCCCATTCGTGCTCCACACCGGTTCCATCCCGCCGCCAGTCGAGACCTGGTAGGGACCGCCCTCGGCGACGCTCGGGAACGGAACGACGAATATGTCTTTCGAGTTATCCGGACCCTTGGCGTAGGCCAACCACCGGCCATCGGGGGAAAGCGCGGGCGATGTCTCCTGCGCTTCCGTCACCGCGACCTCGACCTCGACACTGTCGCCATCGAGTTGTAGGGCCAGTATGTCGCCGTCCCCAACCGCACCATCGTCATTGGTGCGATAGACGAGCCAATGTCCGTCCGGGGAGATCAGCGCCTCGAAGATCGCGCGATCGCGTTTGAGAAGCAACCGGGCGCGCTCCCTTCCGTCGGCGCGCCGGATCCACACGGCCTCATGTCCACCATCACGATCCGAAATGAAGACCACAGACTTGGCATCGGGCGACCAGGTCGGTCTCCGGTTTCTGCCTTCGAAGGTGAGCCTGGTGGGAGGTTGGGAACCCGTGAGTGTGCGGATCCACACATCCTGTGGCCCTTGATCCACCGCATCGTACGCGATCATCTGGCCATTGGGTGAAATCGAGAATCCGCCGGTTACGTGGACCTCCAGGGTGCCGATATCCTCTATCGGTGTTGCCGACCCGTCCTCCCGAATCCACACCGGCTCGACCTTCGTGCTCACGGCATTGGTGCTCACTCCCCCTTGGCGATACAAGGCGGTGCCAAATGGGCTGATGGTGATTTCGAGAAATCCGAACAACGACGGCACGCCCTGGAGGAGCGGGACCCCCGGTCCCGCCAGCTCGAGTGACCGCACGTCGAACGGCGCGACGAAGACCCCTCCACCCTGTTGCCCGTACACCAACTGCCCCGTCGCCAGCGACCACGCGCCGGCTGCTGTGCCCCCGGTCAGGACTGGCTTGATCTCGTTGGTCGCAAGATCGAGGACCAATACCTGATCGGGACCCAGGCCGGAGCTACCCCAAACCAGCACCGCATCGGCACCCCACACCGGCCTCACTATGCCAGCTGTGACGCCCGGCATGACTTCAGGGAGGTCAATCAAGAGTTGGGCTTCTCCCCCATGTGCGCTGACCCGATAGATCTTGCCAGACTGCTGCCCAATGAACACCACCGTTTCGTCACTCAACCACGCCGCTCCTATGACCCTTGCCGAGTCCGAAACCAGCATGGACGCGCCACCCAACCGGGGGACCCGCCGAAGTTCGGACTCCGTGCCGTACAGGACCCAATTCCCATCCGGCGAGAAGGACACTGTGAACGCGTTGTCGGTGCCATCGAGCACGCGGGCATCGGCCGCGTCGCGTTCCTTGATCCAGACCGGGCCGGGTCCGACGACCACATCGCCTGTTCTTAGGGAGAGGCCTTCATCGGCAGGCTGTACATAGGCGATCGCCGATGCGTCGTTGGCGAGAGCCATCTGCAACACCGCGACGGGCCCCACACGCTGGTCACCCAGCAGGATACGCTCGCGATGCACACCCACGGCCGGTTCAGGCCGGAGCCATCCCCACAGCGCCAGCGCACCCACCACGACCAAGGCGACGGCGACGGGGACTGCAGCGCGCTGCCGCCAGTCCGCGGTCGGCATCCCGACCACACCGCCGTATGCCGTCGATACCGTGAACGCGGGGTTCGCCAGCGCCTCGGCGAACGCCTTGGCGCTGTCGAAGCGATCTGCTGCCAGCTTCTCCAACGCCTTCGCAACCGCCGCCGCGACGTTCGGCGGCACCGACTTGCGGATCTTGGTGACGGGATCCGCCGGTTCCGTCACGATCTTCATGATGATCGCCTGCGCCGAGCCGCCCGTGTGCGGCGGCTCCCCCGTCAGCATCTCGTAGAGCACACTGCCCAGCGAGTACACGTCGGATCGGGCGGTGATCTCTCGCTCGGCCGTCGCCTGTTCGGGAGACATGTAGTGCGGCGTGCCAAGCGAGAGTCCGGTCTCCGTCATACGACCACCCGCCGCCGCACTCACAGCCAACGCGATGCCGAAGTCGGCCACCATCGGTCGCCCGTTGTGGAGCAGGATGTTCTCGGGCTTGATGTCGCGATGGATCACGCCCTTGTGATGGGCCACGGCCAACGCGTCCGCGACCTCGGACGCGATCTTGACCGCCTCGTCGATGCTGAGCTGCCGCTCGCGGTTCAGCTTGTCACGCAGCGTCTCGCCTTCGATGTACGGCATGACGTAGTAGAGGAACTCCGTCCCCCCATCCCGCTGCCCGGCCGTCCCACTGTCGAAGAGCGGCAGGATGTTCGGGTGCTGGAGACTCGCCGTGGTCTTGATCTCCTGCACGAAACGCTCGGCGCCCAGGACCGCGGCCAATTCGGGCTTCAGGACTTTGAGCGCGACCTTGCGATCGTGCTTCAGGTCCTCGGCGAGGTAGACTGTGGCCATACCACCCTGCCCGAGCTCGCGCTCGACGCGGTAGCGGTCGGAGAGGGCCGCCGCAAGCC
Organism: Gemmatimonadales bacterium; assembly: GCA_036397755.1. Classification (GTDB taxonomy): domain Bacteria; phylum Gemmatimonadota; class Gemmatimonadetes; order Gemmatimonadales; family GWC2-71-9; genus CAMYLY01. Next base: position 6,340 of record DASWII010000037.1, read on the forward strand.
GATCCAGGATCCCCGCCATCAGCGCGGCACGGTGGCCGCGAGTTCCGCGCCCCAGTTCCGGATCACGCGCAGCTCGGGAGCCGCCGCAGGATTCGCCTCGAACATCAGAAAGTGTACGCCATCCGGCATCACGTCGTAGCTGCGGTCCCCGTAAATGTCTTCCAGCCAGGGGCCCCGGAACAACTCCCGCGGCGCGCCCACTTCGAGGGTCGGCGACGTTCGGACCGGCACCACCATCATGCTCGGGCCGTTGCGGTAATACAGCTCACCGCCTTGGGGCCGCCATGCCGGCTCGGTTCCGCCATCGGTGGAAACGGGCCGCTTGATCGCGAGGTCGGGGTAGGACACGAGGTACACCTGCATACGACCGGTCTCGTTGGACTGATACGCAAGCCACCGGCCGTCGGGCGAGAACCGCGCGTTGCGCGCGACGGCGCGCGTGTTGGTAACCGGGTGGACCGTGGTGGCGCTATCCAGATCGATCACGAACACATTCAGTCCGACCTTGCCGCCGTACACGGCGATCTGGCGACCGTCCGGCGACCAGTCGCTCGTCCACGCATCCCCGATGCCAGGCTGGAGCACCCGAACGTCGCCCAGGCCGCTCGCCGCCTGAATCGCCGGCGGGCTGAAGCCGGACGCCGTGTCGAACACCGTGTGCAGCAGCCGACGGTTATCCGGAGACCACTGTGGCTCCGTGATACCCGCGCCCGTCGTCAGCCGGGTCCACGCGCTCGTTGCCAGATCGAGCACCCAGAGGTCCTGGTCCTGATTGACGGCGAGCCGGGTTCCGTCCCGCGACAGTCGTGGGTGCCTGAAGTTCTGCGCCGGAGTCGGCAGGCGGCGCGCGGCCCCGGCACGATCCACCATCGTCAGGAAGCGCGGCGGCGCGCCCGGGAACGCAAAGTACGCCACGTCACCGCGGGCGTTCACTGCCAGGCTGCTCCCGGCGCCTTCCAGGACGGGCAGGGCTCTACCGCTGACACGCCCACTCGAGCGGTCGTAGGTGAGCGCTTGAAATCCGCTGGCGACGCGGGATATGAGAAAGTGTGGCGGCACGATGAGGCGTCCATCCGGGAGCTCCTCCGGACTGGTGACGAGGGCCGCATCGGCAGCGGAGTCGGCGGGGGTGAGTGGGGCCAGGTCGCCACCGTGGTCCGGCACGACGTAGAGCCCGCGGGCATCGCTGATCACCACGATGGTCCCATTGCGCCGCCACAGGGCCCCGGACTGCCAGAACGGGATGTCGGTAATCGTCACCGACTGGCCACCCGCCAGCGGGACTTTGCGCAGTTGTCGCGAGCGGGTGTAGTAGCCGACCCACGCGCCGTCGGGGGACATGAAGGGGTACGTCGCCCCGTCGGAGCCGTCGATCGCCTCGGCGCGAAAACCGTTCACCTGGCGCCGGTACAGCCGTGTCTCCCCGTCCCGCTCCGCCGCGAAGACGACGGTCCGGCCGTCGGGCGTCAGCGCCGGCCAGCGGGGATTCCCGATGAACGACGTGCCGGCGGGAGCGGGAATGCTGACATGGAGCGTCGGCTCCGCCCGCGGGCGCAGCCAGCCCCAGGCCGCCAGGGCGCTGAGCGCCGCCATCCCGGCCAGCAGCGCTACGCGCTCGCGACCGGAACTTGGGCGGGGTGCGCCACCGGCATCGCGCGGCCGCATGGCGGTGACCTGGAGGGGATTCGTCAGGGCGGCGGCAAACTCGTGTGCCGTAGCAAACCGGTCGGCGGGGAGTTTCTCGAGGGCTTTCGCGATGGCGGCCGTGGCGTTTTCCGGCACCAACTTTCTGAGGTCGCTCACCGGCCGCGGCACGTCGGTGACGATCTTCATGATGATCTGCTGCGCGGAGGTGCCCATGTGCGGCGGCTCGCCCGTGAGCATCTCATACAGCACACTGGCCAGCGAGTAAATATCGCTGCGCCCCGTGATGTCCTTGTCCGCCGTCGCCTGCTCCGGACTCATGTAGTGCGGCGTGCCAAGGCTCATCCCGGTTTCCGTCATGCGGCCGCCTGCCGCCGCGCTCACGGCTAGGGCGATCCCGAAATCCGCCACCATCGGCCGCCCGTCGTGCAGCAGGATGTTCTCCGGCTTGATATCCCGATGGATCACGCCGTGTCTGTGTGCGTAGTCCAAAGCATCCGCCACCTCGGTGGTGATGCGCACCGCCTCATCGATCGAGAGCTGCGTCTCGCGATTGAGCTTGTCGCGCAGCGTCTCGCCCTCGATGTACGGCATAACGTAGAAGAGAAACTCGGCGGACGGGCGGTCAAGCGGACGGGCGGACGTGTCATCCGCCCGCCCGCCCGTCGGTCCGCCCGTCCGGCCACTGTCGAACAGCGGCAGGATATGGGGATGCTGCAACGCCGCCGTGGTCTTGATCTCCTGCACGAACCGCTCGGCGCCCAGCACCGCCGCCAGCTCCGGCTTGAGCACCTTGAGCGCGACCTTGCGATCGTGCTTCAAGTCGTGCGCGAGGTACACGGTTGCCATGCCGCCCTCGCCGAGCTGGCGTTCGATCCTGTAGCGATCGGCGAGCGCGGTGGAGAGTCGGGAGGTGACTTCGGTCATCGTGGGCTGGAAGATGGGAGCTTCGACGCGAAAGCGCGAGGTGCGGCGGGCAAGAGTGCCCCCCCTGCCTGCGGTCCCGGCCGGACGCGGTTACGCGCCGAGGATCGTGTCGATGGCCGCCAGCTCGTCCTCGGTAAACCGCAGGTTGGCAAGCGCGCCGACGGAGTCCTCGATCTGCTCCACTCGACTCGCCCCCACGAGGGCCGACGTCACCGCTGGATGGCGCAGCACCCATGCCAGCGCCATTTGGGCCAGCGACTGGCCGCGCTCGCGCGCGAGGTCGTCGAGCGCCCGCGCTCGTACGATCACATCGTCCGTGACGGCCCCGCGCTTCAAGTACGTGTGGGGTTTGCCCGCACGCGAATCGTCCGGGATGCCGTGCAGATAGCGGCCCGTGAGCAGCCCCTGCGCGAGCGGCGAGAACGCGATGCAGCCGATGCCTTGCTCTTCGAGGACCTCGAGCAAGCCCCCCTCCGGGGTCCGATGGAACATGTTGTAGCGCGGCTGGTGGATCAGGCAGGGTGTTCCCAAGCCCCTGAGCACTTCGGCCGCCCGAAGCGCCTCCTCGGGGGAGTACGACGAAATCCCCACATAGAGCGCCTTGCCCTGGCGGACGGCCGTGTCGAGCGCGCCCATCGTCTCCTCGGGCGGCGTGTCCGCGTCCGGGCGGTGGTGATAGAAGATGTCCACGTACGTGAGCCCGAGCCGGCGCAGGCTCTGGTCGAGCGACGCGAGCAGGTACTTCCGCGAGCCGTGGTCCCCGTAGGGCCCCGGCCACATGTCCCATCCCGCCTTGGTGGAGATGATCAGTTCGTCCCGATACTGCCCGAGGCCCTCCTTGAGGATGCGGCCGAACGTCTCCTCGGCGGTTCCGTAGGGCGGACCGTAGTTGTTCGCCAAATCGAAGTGGGTGATGCCCATGTCGAACGCACGGTGGGCCATGGCGCGCGCGTTCGCGTAGTCATCCGCCGCGCCGAAGTTGTGCCACAGCCCGAGCGACACGGCGGGCAGCTTGAGCCCGCTGCGCCCACAGCGGCTGTAGGGCATGGCGTCATAACGGTGCTGCGACGGGTGGTACGTTATCGAGCCTCCGACGTTGCCGGAGCCTGCATGCGTTCAGCGTTTGGCCGTGGTCTTGGCGGCAAAAGACTGCGCCACGATCTTGCCGCTCCGCACGACGAACGTGTCCGTTCCCATCTCGTACACGTTGTCGGCCGTCTCGGCCTTCCAGACGATGTAGGCCACGTCGCCCTCGACGGACTGGGTTGTCATCTCGAACGACATCCCCGGTTGACCGAACTCCACCAGCATCGCCGCGAGCACCGGTCGAATGGCGTCCGGGCCCATCAATGGTCCATCCGGCGTGAACATGACCGCATCAGCGGCGTAGTCGGCGAGCATAGCGTCGATGTCTCCCGCGCCGAATGACTCGAGGTGATGCGCCAACACATCGCTTGTCGAACTCATCGAGCTTCCTTTGGGAGGATGGGGCGTTCAGTGTGGCCGCGCCAGCGGCCCCCGGCACCCCATAGTCTACCTCTCGAACCGCTCGTCCGCCCACCCCGGGCGCCAGCCTTCATGTTCAGATGTACCAGAAGATCGGCGGGAACGCGATCACGACGATGGCGGCCCACACGGCGTAGACGGGTACGTAGTTCGTTTGCCACCGTTCGAGGTCCGCGACCGGGCCGCGCCCGCGCAGGAAGCGGACGGAGAGCACGGCGGACCATGCCAGGTTGACGAGCAGGACCGCGTTCATGCCCAGGGCGGCCACGCGGTTGGGCGTGAACCCGAACTCCGTGATGCGCGAGGCGATGGCCCAGAGTGCGACCGCGTCGGCCACGAGCGCGCTCAGCACCAGGACGAGCTGCACCAGGACGAAAGGGCCGGCTGGCGCGCGGAGGTCGCGAGCCGAGATGGAGTAGAGCAGCAGGCCCAGGACGACCACCAGGAGCAGGTCGAACGCGATGAGCACTTCGCGCTCGACGTCGAGAGCGCGGCCGGTCCCCAGCACCAGTCCTAAGAACACGAGCAGCACGATGGTGAAGAGCGGAGTGAAGAGGCGCGCCAGCTCGGGCATCACGCTCTGCTTGGTCTCGACGAGCCAGGCGGCGACCAGGACGCCCCCCATGGCGCCGCACGGCAGGATCCACGACTCGAAGATGGGCTCGATGTCGATGCCGATGGCTTCGAAGATCCCGGCGGTGAACGCAGTGAGCACCCCGCCGCCCAGGGCGATGAGCACGTAGTAGATGAACAGCTCGCCCGAGAAGCGGATGAAATCCATGCGGCCGGCCACCTCGCGCCATCGGCCCCCGGCGTACGCCACCCCCACCACGATCCAGAGCGCGATCGGCGCATGAAGAGCCGCCAGGACCTCGGTGTTGCCATCCGGAACGAACGGATAGACGTTGGCGAACACGCCGGCCGCGACGAACCCCGCGGCGAGCCAGCGGACGGTGGCGGCGCCCAATCCCCGCTTCCAGACGAAGTAGCCGGTCACCAGCGGCAGCACGAAGAGACCCGCGTTGCGGGCGTAGAAGCCGGCGTCCTCGTCCAGGTGCATCCCGAACAGCGCCGGCAGCTTGATCGCCGCGGCCGCCGCCACCGCCAAGCAGAAGGCGACGAGGGCGTCGGTGCGCGCCGCGGCCCGCGGCTCGCCGGTGTCGGCGGCCGGCACCACAAGCTGCTTCCACAGGCGGTCCGAGTCTTCGCGCGCGAACTCGCGGGACAGGGCATCGAGGTTGCCGATGCGTTTCACCGCCACCAGGAACGCTTCATCGGGGGCGAGTCCCGCGTCGCTCAGCGCCGCGATCTGCTCGCGCAGGTGGTCTTCGAGCTCCGCGATGTCGACGGGGTGGATGGCCTGCCGGCCGCGGAGGTAGCTCCGCCACTGTGCGATCTGTTCTTCGAGCTGTTCTTCGAGCATTACTCAGGCTGCCTGTAGAAGGGGCGCGGCCGGAACCGCGAGGGAGATCATCCGCCAGATGCCGCGCAGGGTCTCGTCGACGGTCTGCCACTGCCGCCGTTCTTCCGCGAGCTGCGAGCGGCCCTGGGGCGTGATGCGGTAGTACTTCCGGCGGCGGCCGTTCTCGGCGACCTGCCACCGGGCCTGGATGTGGCCCGTACGCTCGAGCCGATGCAGCACCGGATAAAGCATTCCGTCCGTCCATTCCATGCGCCCGCCGGATAGTTCGTGTACCCGCTTGAGGATCGCATAGCCGTAGCTGTCCTCCTCGGCCAGGATCGCGAGGACGAGGGGCGTCGAGGACGCGGCGATCAGGTCTTTGTTGATCTCCATGGGCTCCCGCCGGAATACCTAGCGCTACTATACATAGGAGTGCTATGTATGTCCAGTGGGGTGAGCAGGTCGACGGGACACGGGAAGCCGTCGATCCCGCCCTCCAGGGGAGCCGATCTGGGGTCGGGACGCTTGACTCGGCGGAGGGTGGTTATACCTTCATGTATAACCAGGAGCTGACATGCTGATGAAGGTGCACCGGAAGGGGCAGGTCGTGATCCCCGCGGGCCTGCGCAAACAGCTTGGCATTGACGTGGGCGACGTACTTGAGGTGGAGGTCATTCCCGACGAGGGGAAGATCGAGCTTCGGCGGCCGTCGCCGGCCAGGGCGGCAGCGCTTGCTGGCTCTTTGCGCCAGTACGGCCGGGGCAAGCGTTTCCCCTCGGAGCGGCGGATCAAGGAAGCGCTGCGCAGCGGACTGACCGACGGTGGCTGATCCTGTTGATACGAACGTCATCATCCGGTATCTGATTGAGGATCCGGAAACGGTCGGTCGAGAGTTTCGCGGAGTGTACTCGTTTTTCGACAAGCTCGAGCGTGGGGAGCGACGAGCGCTCCTGACGCCACTCGTGGTGTTTCAGTCCTACTTCGTCCTCACGAGTTACTACGAGGTGCCCAGTGCCCAGGCTGCGGCAAAGCTCGGCGAACTCTTGTCATTCAAAGGGCTAGCCGTTCCCGAGAAGTCCGTCCTGCGGGCGTGCATGGAAACGCTTGCGAAGCGGTCGGTTGACTTGGTGGACGCCTATCTCGCGGCGCTCTGCGGCGCGCGGCAGATGAAGGGGGTGTACTCGTTCGACCAAGGTCTGCGCAAGTTGGGCATCGAGCTGCTCCCGGTGGAATGAAGTTCGGCGACGTGCGCGACGCGGCTTCAATGGGCCGCACTCAATCGAGCGAGGAAACGCCGCTGCCTTAAGTCCACTGCCCGCGCGACGTTGCGCCGCAAGACGCGAGGGCCGCACTCATCTGGCCCCCACGGCGAAGAACTCCTCCTCGAGTCGAGCGCCCACTTCGGCATTGATCCACCGTATGTAGTCCACCTTGCCTCGGACTGATTCAAGCTCGACGACATCCAACAGATGTTTTCCCAATCGGTGGTTCTCCAGCAGGGTCCGCACGCTGTGGTTGTCAAAGAGCGTCCCCCAGGGCGGAAAACCAACGCGGCTCAAAGCGGCGAGAGAGCATTACCTGAAGTGGAGGGGCCAAGCATGAGGAAGAATGCCAAGGAGATTCTGGTCGAGCAGAGCAGTGGCAACGTATTCGCCGACCTGGGACTCCCCAATCCGGAAGAGCGGCTGGCAAAGGCAGACCTAGCCCTTGCGATCGCGCGTGAGATCGAGGCGCGCCATCTGACCCAGGCGGAGGCAGCCGACCTGTTGGGCGTTGCCCAGCCGGACGTCTCCAATCTGATGCGCGGCCGCCTCTCCGGTTACTCCATCGAGCGGTTGACCCGCCTGTTGAACGTGTTGGGCCGGGACGTTGAAATCCGGGTTCGTCGGGCACGGGCGGGGGCAAGACGTGGGCACCTGCGAGTGGCAGCCGGGTAGCGGAAACGGCAACAGAAACGGCAACTGCGCCGGGTAGCAGAAGGGACGGCGGGATTTGACGCGGTGCGACCCCGAGGCGGCAGAGCCGCCGACCGGGAGCGAGCGCACAGACTGTCGTCACGATCAGAGGCAAGAAAGCGGGCGGGCCCGCCTTCTTGCCTCTGAGTCGGGACGGCGGGATTCGAACCCGCGACCCCCTGAACCCCATTCAGGTGCGCTACCGGACTGCGCTACGTCCCGTCGAGATCAAACATACCGTGGCGGGTGAGGTCGTGGGAGCGAGCTCCCCGGCGAGCGATGCATCCCCAACCCCATTCAGGTGCGCACGCCGTATCCGAGCTTGCGAGGATCGGCGGGGCTGCGAGCGCGGACTCGGCGGCGTCCAGCCGACGAGATCGCGGTTGCGGCCAGCCACTGCGCTACGTCCCGTGACAGGCGGGATGGCGGACGGGCGGACGGCGGGCCGACTGCCCACCGCCGCAATGAGCGCCAAACCGCCTCGGAGGGGTCAATATACCACGATGCCGCGGTGCGTCGCGGCCCGCGATCCCCCTGATCCGATGCCGGGGCGTAGCGACGGCGAGGACGAGCACCTGCGCGATACAGCCCGCGTAGCGGGCGCGTTGAGCGCCGAGTGCTCAACCCCATTCAGGTGCGCACGCCGTATCCGAGCTTGCGAGGATCGGCGGGGCTGCGAGCGCGAACCGGCGGCGTCCAGCCGACGAGATCGCGGTCTGATCTGCCCTCGCATGCGGGCTTCCACGTAATTCTGAACGTCGGAGGGCGACAAAGTCATAATGTCGCGCTCAGCTCCCGCGAATCCAATGAATCGCTCCAGTTTCCGTCGGTCTTCCCGCTGAATCGTTCCCTTCTTTCCGCAGAGAGCCGGTGATCCCTCGTATTTGTCAAAGGGCATCGCGAGTGTAAGTCGACCGTCTTTGAGAGCCTCCTGCCACGACTTCAGCGCCGACGGCACAGTGAAGGCGTCTGCCTTGGCTCGCTCCTTGTCGCGATGGCCCATACTCTTCTGGGCAGCAACGCGTCGACCGCCGTTCGCATTCCTCGATCCCGAAAATAAACTGTCGCTTGTATCGGCTCTCGTTCGGTATCTCCTCTCTTGCACGGTGCCCAGACCAACCTAGAACCAGATCCCGAACAGCGGCTCCTCCCCCGTCTCAATCGCCCTGCGAACGAGCGCGTACGCCAAGTCAAAGTCCGCCATGTAGCCATGATGCGAATGGCGGGCCCCGATCGCCCCATGCCAGACACCGCTAACGCGCGATTCGACGCCGCAGCCGATACATGGGCTATGCAGCCCTAACCATGAAACCATCTCCGCGGCCACGTAAACGCTCGGTCAGTTTGCACGATACCTGGGAGCGAGCAACCGATAGGCCCGCACACTCTCGACATCCAGTTCATCTGTCCACACCCCGACCAGGTAGTCACCGCCGAATTGAGTCACGCGCAGCTGTGGGGGCGTTGCCAGGATTCCCTCGAGATTCCCACTTGGATCGAACACGTGCCATGTGCGTTCATGGGAACCCGGTGCGTCGTAGCGCCGCACCCACAATCGGTTGTCGCGAGTGACAAGTAGCTTCGAGAAGGCGGGTAACGAGTCGGCGAACACTTTCTGCTGCGCCAGGCCCCCCTCTCGATACACCCTTCCCGCCGCGTCCTTCATCGCGTCGGTGACCAGTCCACCGGACAGGCTGGTCCGCACGATACGCACCAAGGTGCCGTGGTTGTCGTAGACGCTGATCTGATACCGACCGGTCCATCCCGCGTACACATGATCGGCCGATGTCGCGGAGAGGTGGCCTGGCGAGAACACGACTGGCTGAGTTCCCGCAGGGGTCCTCCTGAACACGGAGCCGGGAAACAGGTCCACCGTGTCCAAAACGGCTCCGTGCAGGCCGAAGCGCACGAGTGGAGCACGGCTCGTATCAGAGGAGAGCGCATCCACCACATTATGGGTCGCCGCGAACCCCACTGCGATACCATCGTCCAACAGTCCGATGCCATTGGGTAGCCCTATCAGGGGCACGTCGAGTGTCCTTTCGCCGACGAGCGCACCGCTGGCGATTCGGAACGTGGCCAGTCGCCGCGTCGCTGCATCGAACGTCGTTACCTCACCGTCAGGCCCCGAGAACACGTTCCAGAGCCGGGTGAACTCTCCTGGGCCGGCACCCTGCCGGCCAATGGTCGAGAGATACTGCCCCTCGGAAGAATAGACCAGCAGCTCCTCGCCGGCGTTGGCCACGAGTAAGCGACCGTCACGGTGCAGCTTGGCGTCTGTCACGCGATACAACTCGTGGTGGGGATCGCCCAGGGTCTCCCCCACGAGGATGAACGGTCTTCGCGCCAGGCGGTACTCGGGCACCTTGCCGCCGGCGGTAACGGTGGTTGTGACGATCCGAACGCCGGCACTGTCTCGGGCCACGACGTCGAGTGCCGAAACGTGCGATGAACATCCTGCGAAGGACAACACGAGCACTATGCCAGCGACAAGCGAGAGTAACGGTGACCCGCTGCGAACGCGTTTCCATCCCCGACCAAGGCCGTCCCTCATCGGCGCTCTTTCCACCAGCGCAGCAGCCCAGCAACGAGTCGTCCAACGTGCTGCATGCGTTCGCGCCATCCGCTTCGGGCATTAGGATCACGCATGGCGCCGGCCACCACAGCAACATCGACCCCGCCCGCGGCCAGCAGCCGTTTCCGTTCCGGTTGGCGCTCGAACAGGAGATACACTGCTGGCGTGACGCTCAGGGCGAACACGGTCGAGCTGGCTAGCCCACCGATGAGCGCGAATCCCAGGGCGTTCCAGATATTGGCGTCGGTGTACTCGCTGAACAGCACGAGTGGCAGCAGCCCGAAGATAGTGGTACAGCTGGTCATGAGGATCGGACGCACTGCGATCGATCGTGCCGTCCACGATCGCGTCGCGGAACCGAATGCCCTCGATCCGAGTCGAAAGCGGCCGAACGTTCCATGGCGTAGTTCGTCGGGTGAAATGCCAAAAATGACCATCCACTACGTTCACAAGACGACCGAAAATGTAGACAAAGAAACCGTAGCTTCGGTCAAGTTCGTCTGACTTCCCACTCAAGAGATCCCTGTAGACCTCAGCGTATCCCGTAACCCGTCCGAGATGAACGGCGGTCGCTGCGGCGCGAGTTGGGTCAACTGGGCGAGTCTCGTCTAGAATCCCTGTTCACCTGCCAGATGCACCTTGTACCTAATCACCTGAGGAAACGGATCGGGACGCGCCAGGAAGACAGACTCCCCAGTTCGAGAAACCGCCATGGCTGAAATCGACTCTTCGCCCAATTCAAGGGTGCCAAGCAGTTGACCGGTCCATGAGAACAGAGCCATGCGATACACCGGTGTGTAGGGCCTGTCTGAACCAGCCGTCGGACGGTGGAATTCCCGGACTGTGTATGTCATCAAAATGCGCCCGCTCGGCAGCACTCCGAATCCCGTTACGTCACCGGGAGGAATCGGGAGGCCCTCGAACACGCGGTGACGAGTCTCCTCTGTCAGTTCGGCACCCCGGCCGTCGTCGAAGTCACCGCCCCCGCGCCTCACCATCCAGACTCCCGGACGATGGCGAGCAACGAGAATGAATCCAGTCGGCGCCCGAGCAATGCGCGCCACGCTTCCCCGGGGCGCGTAGTCCCAATCCCGTGCGTCAGTCGCAAGGACATTATGGAAACCGTTCTGACCGACAACGTGACGCCATACGAGGTAATCACGACCAGGCATGTTGGTTCCCCAAATGGTGTCTCCCCTCACCAGAATCGTCTTGGCCCGACGCACGAGTACGGTGTTCAGGAGTGAGCCTTCGCCATCGAATAGCGTGACTCTGTTGAGTCGATAGTCGAAGACCGCAATCCTGCCATCGTCCGTGATGTCGAGTGCAATAGGATGCATGAACTCACCCGGGCCCTCTCCATGGCCACCCAGGATCAGTCTCCGTAGTTCTCCATTCGGAGCAAATGCGACCACCTTCTTGAAGCCTGCGTCCAGCACATAGAGAATCGAGTCCGTCGTCTCCACGATAGCCGCGATACTGGCCAGGGCGGCGCCGCCGTGCCGGAGGCTATCGTGTTCGACACCGTACCGTCGCTCTTCTTGCAGCTCAAGCTGCCGAGACGCGTGCGCGGTCCGCGCGATCATCACACTCGCCCCAGACACGACGAGTGCGAGCGTGACGGCTGCACGCCTTCGATCCTGGCGAAGCTCCATTTGTATCACTACCTCACGTTGCAAGGGACGTTGATCGTGCCGCTCGAATGACCCGTGCTATCGGAGCCATGGTTCTAACAGGCGTGGGACCTACTATTGCCGACGGTCATGATCCATCGAGCAACCAGTGAGAACGGTTGCCAGACCCCGATCACGACCAATGCCGCAACGATGCCCAGATCAGTGCCCGCATCCGCTCCGTCGGCGTCTTCTTGAGGTCCTTCCGCAGCAGCGACCGGTCGACGTCACGCTCGTACGCTCCCGTAACCGGATCGCGATCAGCCACGACCGTGGCCGGGTGCGTACCCTCTTCCCGCACCATGCCCCAACTTAACGAATCCCCACGCTCATGCCGCCTGATGAGGAACTTGCGAGTCGGGATCGTCGATCGATGCGACCGCACAATGGCCGCCCCGCGCGCTCGTGCGGCTGAAGCATCCGCTGGGCTCTGTAGGGGCTCGCTCACTCGCAGGTTAAGGGCCAGCGCCCACGGCGAACCGTTCTGACCACGCGTCGATTCGCCCAACCCGCCCATTCGGTGTCAAGGCGAAACTGTTCGAGTATCGCTCCACCAGATCCGAATTCAACCAAGGCTCGTTTGCCCTGATCCGCCGCCGCCACGATCCCCTGCTCGAGACACAGCAAGCGAGACCGGCAGACGGCATGACCGCAATCATTGCACCTGTCCACAAACCAACGCCCGACTTACTCATCCCTCCACCTGTCTGATGCTGTATCACCACAGCAAGACTTCGCTTGAGTATGACTCGTGACGGCTTCACCGTTCTTCGAATCCAGGTTTCCGGTGGGCTCCTAGGCGAGTGGGATGGATGGACCTCCAGCAATCGCACGGGCCTCGGCCACGCGTTGTTGCTTGCCACCTGACATGGGGATATGCGCCTGAATTCGCCTTGCGCTGCAACGCCTCGTCGAGACCTGTACAGTGTAGGGATACCCGGGACGTTGGGCTTCAACGGGGCAAGCAAGATCTAATGCGCCAGCAGTGTCACGCGGGCTGTTGCATCGCCACGTGTAAGCCACAAGCTGAGCACGTGCCGTGGTCAGGGGGTCGCGGCGCCTCGACTCCGACTGCCGCCCACAACCCGGTAAACCACCACTCGTTGAACGCCAACTTCGTCGGTCTCCACACCAACGACATCCCCTGACGGGAGGAACGCGTGGGGTATGGGAGCGCTTTTCAGCGAGCCGAGGTATTCTCCCGAATCGGTGAAAACATCGAAAGCGGCCCAACCGTTCGAACCACGTGTGCGCTGCACCCATGTCCTCCCATCAGGTGACAGGCTTATCCACCGAATTGCCGGTATGCGCGCCTCAAACCCGATCGTCCCAACCACCTCATCCGTTGGGACACGGCAGGCGCCAAACTGAATCCCGTCAGGATACTCCGCGGCGGCCAGCTCGGGTGTCGCGTCTCGAGGCGCAACAACCCGTCTGATGACCCGCACGGGGCGGCCTTGTCGAAACTCGGTCATTCGGTAGACACCCTCCGTATTCACGACAAGTCGTGCTCCTTCACTCGCCCAAATGAGGCTTGGTGTGAAGATCGGAGACATCTGGGTCGTGAATCCGCAGCTCTGGAACCGTACACGCCGAGGAAGAGCCATGCGCTGGGCAGCCAGCTGGACTGTGTCTCTCGACGTCAGAAGCAGCAACCGCTCAAAGCGGTCGGTACCTTCCACGACATTCTGCAAATACACAACCGTGTGCCGACCGACGTACCGGAACTGAGGTGTCATCAATGGCGTGAACCCAAACGCACGTGAAGCTCGATAGGATCCATCTTCCGTGAACAACTCGATTCGGCCGTTGCCACCATCGAGCACTTCGACCGTGTCGAAGTGGACGGTCACGTAGATCGGTGCTCGAAACTCTCCTGGGCCTGATCCGGGTCTTCCTGCCGCCCACAGGAATGACCCGTCCGAGCTAAAGGCGACGAGCCGGCGCGCTTCGCCATCAAGCACGTAGATCCGCCCGCTGCCATCCGTCGCAATGCGGCCTCGCCATAGACGGTAGAAGGCTGCGGGCCCACTCTCTTCGCCCCCGATTCTCGCCACCATACGGAACTCCCAATCCAGCACTCTGTCCCCGAAGTTGGTGACCAACTCCAGACCCGCTGAGTCATTTCGAACCGCACTTGTCGTTTCCTCACTTCCAGCACAACTAGCGGCGCCAAGTTGAGTCACAGCGAGAACAACCACGCAGTATCGCGTCATTTCGATGCCCTCCCTACCAGGAACATCCACTCCAACTCGGTGTCACGGTCGAGCGTGTGCAATCCGGTGAACGGTGCCTCCCTTTACGATCAAGAGGTCCCGCGGGCGATGCACCCCAACCCCATTCAGGTGCGCACGCCGTATCCGAGCTTGCGAGGATCGGCGGGGCTGCGACGCGCCCGTCCAAGCGCTCGGCCTCCTACCCCTCGCCTGACTCGGCAAGCGCCTCCAGCTCGGCGACGGCCTCGAGGTCCCTCGGTCGTCCCGCGGCCCGCTTGGCCCGGATGAGGGTCGGGAGGTCGAGGCATCGACATGAATGTCCGAACAACTCGATCTCGATCGAGTGGGCAAGCAGGTCGGCGTATCCTCCACCGCCGACGATCTCGCCGAGCAGGTCGAGGTCGCCCAAGGTCGTCGTGAGCGTGAAGTTGAGCCCGCGCTTGAGCGTCGCGGCCGACCAGTCGAACGGCAACCCGGGGGGTGCGCCCCGCAAATAGGGCGCGTACGGCCGAAGCCCACGCTCGATGCGCCCAAGGTTCTCGTCCGCGCGGCGATACACGATGTCGATGTCTTGGGTGAGACGGCTCGACCCGTGAACGGTCGCCGCCAGTCCTCCGACGAGAATGAACTCCACCTCCGCGCGTATCAGGGCGCCGAGGAGGGCTTCGAAATCGGTCACGCCGTCCGAGCGTCCCGGCCGGCTCGGCGGGCCTCCTCCGCCAACCGCTGCAGCGCCATCAGTGCCCGCACCCGCTCCGTCGGCGTCTTCTTGAGGTTCTCCCGGAGCAGCGACCGGTCGACGTCACGCTTGTACGCTTCCGTAACCGGATCGCGATCAGCCACGACCGTGGCCGGTTGCGTACGCTCGTCCCGCGACATGCCCTAACTTAACGAATCCCCACCCTCATGCCGCCTGATGAGGAGCTTGCGCGTCGGGATCGTCAATCGATGCGACCGCACAAGGGCCGCGCCGCGCGCGCGTCCGACTGAAGCATCCGCCGGGCGCTGCAGGGATTCGCCTGATGAGCGAGGTCCGCGCAGACGGGTACGATGGCCGGGTCGCGATTGGCGATTGGTGGGCAGATCGACCATCGACTGGCAAAGGTAGTCACATGAGACTACATTCGTCAAATGAAAGCCGTGGGAATCCGGGAACTCAAGGCACGCCTGAGCCAGTACGTCCGTGACGTACGAAGCGGGGAGATCATCCTCGTCACCGATCGGGGCGAGGTGGTGGCCGAGTTACGGCCGCCCGGAACCGCCCTGCCGGGCGAGTCGGACACCGATCGCGCGCTCCGGCGGCTGGCGGAGGCGGGTGGCCTCGTCGTCCGGGAACCACACGACGCATCCGTCTATCGCGCGTCGCCGGTCAAGGCGAAACCCGGAACGGGTAAGCGCGTGCTCGATGCGGAGCGCGCGGACGATCGGTGATCGCGTATGTCGAATCCAGCGCGGTGCTCGCCTGGATACTCGGAGAACCGGCCGGCACCACCGTACGGCGGCTGCTCGCGAAGGCCGAGCGCGTGGTGTCCTCGACGCTCACCGCGGTGGAGTGTGACCGCGCGATCAACCGAGGGACGGCGACCGGCCAACTGAGTGACACGCAGAGGCTCGCGGCGCTTCAGCTCCTGGACGCCGCGGCAAACTCTTGGACGACGGTCGAAATGACGGGGATCGTGCTCCAGCGCGCGCGGCAGTCGTTCCCGCACGAGCCCGTCCGAACCCTCGACGCGATCCACCTGTCGACCGCGATCCACGTTCGCCAGGCGTTTCCCGACCTGGTCGTCGTGTCCCTTGATACGCGGGTGCGCGAAAACGCGTCCGCGCTCGCGATGACCGTGGCACCGCCACGGTGACGGCCATCGGTTCAAGGATTCCGCAGCTCGTCGTGGCTTCGATCCCTCGCCGGATGGCGCGGCGCATCCGATCCTAGCCACCTTGCCCGAGATCACCTCCCGACTCTCGGACGCTCAAGCGTCCGCTCGGCGCTTCGCGACAGGTGCTGAAGCACATGGCGTCGTTCACGACGCGACGGCGCGCAGCGCCGCCGAGCCGGCGCTTCAGCGTCGGAACCCAACATGACGGCCATCAACGGACCCTGAGTTTGGCCCTGGCCGACGGCTACCCTCACGGCACCGTGGGGCCCGACAAGGCGCGACCCTGAGGCGCCCGCGCAAGCACCAAGCCGCTCAGAGCATACGCCGCGGCGGCCGCCGCCAGGAGCAGCGGCGTCCCGAACTCCAAGGCGATCAGCGCGGCGAGCGGTCCGGCGACGACCGACGCGAACCCATTGGCGGACCAGGCCCAAGCGGTTCGGACCTGATCACCGCCCGTTAGCGCGCGTAGGCCGAGCGGGAACGGAGTGCCCATCAGAAACGCGGTAGGTCCGAGGACGATCGCGCCAGCCAACCCCCGCGCGACGAGCGGCGCGCCCTGGAGGGCGTGAACGACGGCGAGCAGCAGTGCGGCGGCGGCCAGCAGCACGACGGCGAGCGCCAGCGCACCGCTCCTCGCCCTGCTCGGCTCCAGCCGATCGGACCAGATACTCCCGGCCCCCGAACAAACCAGCACGATGACGAGCACACCGGCGACGGCGTACACGGGGTGGCCAAGCAGAAGGACGAGCTGCTGGATCGCGGCGATCTCGGCCGCCAGGTAAGCAAACCCGATGGCCGCGAAGTACATGAGGACCGACCCGAGGCGCGGGCCCCCGGAGGAGCGCGTTCGCACGAACGCGGGAGCGAGGAGCAGCACGACCGCCGCCGCGACGGCCTGCGCGAGCGTGGCCAGCAGCGCCAAGTAACCCCACTCGGCAAACGGCAGCCACTGCCCCACGCCCACGCGCAGCAGCCGCACGGTCCGCCCGAAGTCGAGAAACAGGTGCGGATACGGTCGCGCGTCCCCGACAGGCTCGACGGCGAACGGATAGGCGCCGACGAACGCCCGCTCCGAATCGTCTCCGCGCAGCCCCGCGCGCGCCGCCTGGAACAGCGTCGGTTCGCTCAGGTAATGGAACCGCTCCGAGGGGCGCTCGAGTCCCGGCGCCCAGTCGATGTCGAACTGACGCGTCTCAGCCCATCCCTCGAGCGCCATCAACTCCGCGTCGGTGTATCCGTCCGGCTTCACCAGCGTCGTCACGGTGCCCCAACTACGCAGCACCACCAGTCCGTCCGCCGCGCGGCCGGGGGCGACGCGCCGCAGCGCCCGCGCGGCCGTGAGGACGACACGGACGTTCTCCCGAGGCGGCGTCGCGAGCCAGCGCGTCACCGCCAGCACGCCGGCGGGCCGCAGCCGCGCGAGGTACGCGGCATAGGCATCGACCGTGTGGAGATAGTCCTCGCTCAGCGAGTGGACGCCCGCGGCCGCGGTCCCAAAACCGCCGGCCGGACCGATGGTGATGAGATCGAACCCGTGCCGCGTCGCCGCAATGGCGCCACGCGCGTCACCGGTAATCCAAGTCACGCTCCCCGGATCCCATCCCTCGGGGACGCTCGTGCGATCGCGTTGCAGCGTGGCCAGCGCGGGATGAAGCTCAACGGCCGCCACGGACCGCGCTCCATGCGCCACCGCCGTCCACACCTCCGTCCCTCCGCCAGCGCCGATCACCAGCACCGAGTCCCGGGCGCCCAGCGCGTACGGAAGGGCGGTGGGAAGCCACTCGAGGACCGCCTCCGACCCGGGGGCCGATGCCCACGATGAAGCGGCGCCAGCCAACTCCCCATCCACGAACAGGGCCGTCTGCCTGGAAAACGCGCCACGATACACGAGTGACAGGCCAGGGGCGTGACGGAAGGCGTCGGCCTCGACGGCCACCACCCACCCGACCGGGCTCGTCGCCTGCGCGACGCGCCGGGCGTCGGGATACGACTCCACCTGTGGGAGGCCCTTGTACGGCGTGATGCTCACCCTCCACGGGGGCGCCGCCGCACAGGCCAGCGTGAGCGCCGCGCAGGCGACGCCCGTCCAGGTATGCACTCGGCGGCTCTCGACCGTGCGCGCGGCGGCGAGCGCCCCGGCCGCGGCCAGCGCCGCCGGGATCACCGGCGCCCGATCCGGGCCGACGACCCCGAGTGCCGCAACGGCGACCGCGGCACCCAGTCCCGCGCCGAGAAAGCTCGCCCCGTAGATCGCACCCGGGCGCGAGCGCTCGCGGTTGATCCCCAGAAGGGTCACGAGTGCCGCCGCGCCGAACGGCACGGCGAGCGCCAGGTACACGACACCCAGGCGCAGCCACTGGCGTCGATCGACGGCCAGTTGCGTGGCGTCGAGCGCCACCACGTCGGCGATGAGCGGCGCGCCGAGCAACGCCATCGCCGTGGCGAGCGCCGACCACGCCAGCCACCGGTCGAGGGTTGCCGGCGCCCGCGGTCGCGCGAGTGCCACGACCGTGCCGGCGGCGCCGTACCCGAGCATGGCGACGCCGATCGCCATGTAGGCGAAGTGATAGAACTGCTCGATGGCGAAGACGCGAACGAGGAGGATCTCGAACGCGAGCGCGCTTGCGGAGGTCAACGCGACCGCCAGGGCGCGCGGTGACGCGGCCGTCACGTCGTCAACGCAGGCCTTGCAACATCGGGACGAACCGCACGGGCAACAGCGCGCGGGTCGTGACCTGGCCCTCCGCGTCTTTCTCGAGCAGGATGAGGTTCTGGATGCCGTAGACGCTGCCAACGGGTATCATCATGCGGCCCCCGGGCCGAAGCTGCTCGACCAGCGCGGGAGGGATGTATCCCGCCGCGGCCGTCACGATGACGGCGTCGAACGGGGCCGCGTCCGTCCAGCCGAAATGGCCATCGGCGTGGCGCACGCGGACCCCCGCATACTTCAACCGTTCGAGTCGGTCGCGGGCCTGGACCGCGAGCACCTCGAAGATCTCCACCGTATACACGTCGGCGCCGGTCGCCGCGAGCACCGCCGCCTGATAGCCCGACCCAGTGCCGACCTCCAGCACCTTCATGCCGGGTCGAGGTCGTAGCAACTCCGTCATGTATGCCACGATGTAGGGTTGCGAGATCGTCTGCCCGTACCCGATCGGGAGCGGATGGTCTCCGTACGCGCGGGCGCCATGCTCGCGGGGGACGAACTCGTGTCGCGGCACGCGACGCATCGCCGCCAAGGTCGCCGAATCGCGCACGCCCTGGCGGACGATGTGCGCCACCATGGCATCACGCTCCGCAGCGCGAGCTTGGCCCTCCGCGCCGGCGACCGGGACCGCCAGCGCGAGCGCGATCAGCGGCAGGGTCTTCCTGGCACACGACATTCGCACTCGAATCTTATCGCGCCGTCCCGTACCCCCCAAGCGCCGGCTCGAAACGCGGGCGGTCGCATCGGTGCCGCGACGCCCACCAGCGATGTCAGGGCCTGATCAGGACAGGCGGCTCACCGGCCGACGGCGTCGAGCACATCCGACCAGTTCTGAATCAGATGGATCTCGATGGGGCGCGGGTTGTGCACCATCACGAACCGCTGCCCGTCAGGATGGATATCGTAGTTCGCGTGATCTTCGGCGGGTCCGTAATCGCTGATGTCGAAGAGCGGGGTCCGGTCGATCACCTCGAAATCAGGTTGCGTGCGCACGCGGGCGGCGATCAGGAAGTCGCGCGCGCCGCTTTCGCGATAGAGGATTTCCCGCCCGTCGGGCGACCACACGGGCTCGCTGCCGCCGTCCACCGACACCTGCGTCCGTCCACCCCCGGCTGGAAACGGGCGTACGTAGACCTCGCGCCGCCCGCTCTCGTCGGACACGTACGCGAGCCAGCGCCCGTCGGGAGAGAGGTCCGGGTACATCTCGCCCGAGCGCGACTCCGTGATGCGTTCCGCCGTTCCGGACCCGTCGAGAGGCACGCGCCATAGACCTGCCAGGCCGAGCGTCGACGACACGATCGTCGCGCCGTCCCGGCTCCAATCCCCCGAAGATCGATCGTGCTGATCCCAATAGACCGAATCCGGTGTGCCGCTGCCGTCGGCATTGCGGATGAAGATGCCGCGGATAGCGCCGCGGAGCGCCGTATACGCCAACCGCCTACCGTCGGGACTCCAGAACGGATCGTTCGCCACCTCACCCACCGTGAGTCGCGTGAGGGTGCGATCGCCCACTTGGAGAATCCAGACGTCGCGCTCACCGGCCTCGGTGAGGTCCATCGCGACGCGCCGCCCGTCGGGAGAGAATCGCGGGTGGTGGTAGCTGCGCGGTTCCTGACGCAACGGGGTAACGGCGCCGGATCGATCAACCATCACGATCTGAAACGGCTCGGGGCGTATGTAGACGATGGAGCCGTTGTCGGATACGTCCCATTGCCCGTAGACACGAAACGCCACGCTCGCCTCGGGCGCGATCTGGCGGCCGCTGCCGGTGGCGCGCCTCGTGTCCAAATCGAACGGCGCGGCATAGAGCGGTCCGCCGAGCCGTGGCTGGTACACGACATGACCGCTCGGAACCCACTTCGCGACGAGCGCGTCGGGAAGCCCTATGGGCTCGATCGCTCCGTCTTCGTATGAGACCGCGACGACGGTGGTACGGTTGCCGCCACCGACTTGCAGGGCCGTGAGCACCGCCCGCCCGCCCGGCAGGGGATCCACCCCCAGGAAGCGCGCCGTATCGGATCGCGCGATCTCCCGCCGGTTCCCCTGGCGGTCCATCAGGTAGATGGCACTTCGGTCGGTGGACATATAGACGATCGCGCCGTCCGCCGTCCACGCCGCATAAAAGTCGGCGTCGTTCGCGAGGCGCTCGGCAACGCCCCCTTCGATGGCGACGCGCCACAGACTGTTGTTGGCCCAGAAGCCGAGCCACCGGCCGTCGGGCGAAAAGAACGGGGCGAGACCGTTCGAGTGTTCCGTCCCCGGCACCGCCCGCGGCACGGAGTCGGCCAGCGCCCGAATGTAGATCTGCGACCCGCGGGGGCTCCGACCGGCGAACCCGATGAGCTGCCCGTCGGGGGAGAGTGCGACCTGTGGGCCGAGGGCGCCGATGATGAGACTCGTGGGCTCGACCGAGATGGCGAAGCGCGCAAAGGGACCGGCCGGGGCCGGCGGCGCGCTCAAACGGCCGAGAGCGAACCCCACGACCAGCGCCGCCGCGATCCCGAGTCCGAGGCCCCACGCCTTCGCCCGCACGCGTGAAATCGCCCGGCCGGCCGCAGGCAGACCCGCGGCGGTCGCCGCCTCCATTCGGCCCAGGGCGGCCGCGAACTCGGCCGCCGAGTGGAACCGATCGGCCGGGAGCTTCTCGAGCGCCTTGTGGATCGCGGCCTCGACGCCGGGTGGCACCGTATCGCGATGGAGCGTCAGGCGTCGCGGTTTCTCCGTGAGCAGCTTGGCGACGATCGATTGCGCCGTGGGCCCGGTGTACGGCGGCTCACCCGCGAGCATCTCGTAGGCAACGCAGCCCAGCGCATAGACGTCCGCCCGCGCATCGACCTCGCGGTCCCCCATGGCCTGTTCGGGGCTCATATAGTGGGGCGTGCCGAGCGAAAGGCCGGTCTCGGTCAGTCGCGTGCCGCCGGCGGCGGACAACGCCAGGGCGATGCCAAAGTCCGCGACGACCGGTTGGCCGTCGTGCAGCAGGATGTTTTCCGGTTTGATGTCTCGGTGCACGATGTCGTGGCGATGCGCGTAGTCGAGCGCCGACGCGACCGCGCGCGCGACCGACACCGCATCCTCCACGCCGAGCTGCTTCTCGCGCTGCAAGCGCCCACGCAACGACTCGCCTTCGATGAACGGCATCACGTAATAGAGGAAGCCGTCCGCCTCGCCGGAATCGTACAGTTGAAGGATGTGGGGATGCTGCAGGTTGGCCGTGACCTTGATCTCCTGGAGGAACCGGCTCGCTCCGATGACGGCGGCCAGCTCGGGTCGGAGCACCTTGATGGCGACTTGTCGATCGTGCTTGACGTCCTGAGCGAGATAGACGGTCGCCATGCCACCCTCGCCCAGGTGACGATCAATGCGATAACGGTCGGCGAGGGCGGTCGAGATTCGGGAGAGCGTCTCGGACATGAACAGCAAAGATAGGCCGGACTGCCGGCCGGCGCGAGAAGCAGCAAGGAGACCCGTGCGGGCCTCCCGCCGCTAGGGCTCGCGGAGGCCTTCCACGTTGGGGATCGTGTACCTCGGTGCCTCGTAGATCCGCACCGTCCCATGTGCGACGTCCGTGTCCAAGGATTGTTCGCCGAGCACGACGCGAACGCGGGGCGACCGCCGCAGCGGAAGCACGTAGCTCGAGCGCCAATGCATCCTCCCGTCGACCAGCACCTCGATGGTGCCGTCCGGCTGCACCTGCAGGGTATACTGCCGCCAGCTCACGACTCCGTCGGGCGCGGGGATGACGTCCTGTCGCACCGGCGTCACGACGGTCGTCTGGAGGGGACTCGTCCCGGACGGCCCCGCGATCCGAAGCTCGACCAGCGGAGATGCGTCACCGGCGGCGATGCTCGAGTCAGCGAATTCACGGTCGTACAACGCGAGCGTGAACGCTTGATGGAGACGGCCCGTAAAGGTCATCCGTCCCGCCACACTCACCGCGATCCCTTTCTCGGTTCGGAACTGCGGCACGGTGATGGCACCGCTCGTGAAGAACGCGTCGCCGTTGTTGACGAACACTCCGCCGTCCGGGCCGCCGCTCGATCGCACGATCGGCACGGGATCGCCGAACGTGCGCCAGCGGTCGGGCGCGATCCCGCCGTCGCGCCAGTCTTCGCTGAAGGCCGGCTCGATCGTGTTTTCAAGTAACGGGAGGGACAGGATCGACAGCGTGTCCGATCGCCAGCCCGCGGCGGTTACCACGATCTGCGTACTCCCGGTTCGAAGGATCTCGAGCACGGTGGACTCGTGAAACCGGGCAATCTCGGGGTGGAGCGAGATCCATCGCACGGGGCGGTGCGTGCCCGGAAGCAGCTCGTCATTCGGACCCGTGAAATCGAGCGTGAATGGAATGTGTTGGCCTGGGGTGACGACCCGCACCCGCGGAACGATCCGCACGCGCTCTATCCACACTGCAGGTGGATCGCGCACGAACGTGAGCGAGGTGAGATCGGTTTCACCGGCGAGTCGCTGGCTCACTCCGGCGAAGACGTCCAGAGTCCACAGCTGGGTGCGCTCGCGTTCGCCGACGAGGTAGACGATTACCGATGGGGAAATCCACACAGGGGACCGTTCCGGTTCACCGGTGAAGGTGAGCTGCCGGAGATCGGCCCCGTCTGGTCGCACGAGATACAGGTCCGAGGCTCCGGATCGCCGCGACACGAACACCAGGTGCTCCCCGTCCGGCGACCAGCTCGGCTGGCCATCCGAGCTCGGGTGGCTGGACACGCCGCGTACGTGGCTTCCGTCGAACCCGGTGACGAAGACGTCCGGCGATCCCCTGACGTCCGCGGTGAACGCGATGCGCGTGCCGTCAGGCGACCACCGAGCACTGGGCAGTTCCTCCGCCGTGAGGGTGGTTAGCCGGCGGCGCTCGCCCGCGGTCAGATCGTAGATATCGATCGTATGTGCCTGCCTCCGGCCATCGGCGAGAAGCCGGCGGTGAGCGTACGCGAGGAAGCGTCCGTCAGGAGACCACGCGATGGGGTACTCGTCCCCCGGGTCCGTCGTGAGCGTCAGGAGCGTCCGTCCTTGGCGAATGGCGACGTTCCATCCGTCGGGCGCTTGCTCGCGGAACGCCACGACCCGGGCATCAGGCGAGGGCACCGACGTCACCTCGATCTGGCTCTGCTGGCGCACCTGAATGCCGCCGCCCGAGACGACCAGCTCCGCCGTGATGCTCTGGCCACCTTGCTGCACCGTGCCGAGCACGCGCGCTTCGATCCCACTCAGCGGCGGCGGGGGAGCCCGACGGAACACGGATGCCAGTGCGGCTGCGGCGAGAATCAAGACGAGGGCGGCCGTGACGCCGGCGCCGAGAATCACCTTCCGATTCCGCACGACGTCCAGAGGGATGCTGATGCGAATCCGGCGTTGCGCGACTGCCGGAGCAGAACCAACGCGGACGACAGTATCCTCGGGTGGCGGGACGGACACCGCCACGCCGGTGCGCCTTGCCCGGATCGTCTCGACGGTGGCGAGCACGTCGTCAGGAATGAACTCGTCGGATTCGTCCTCGCTCAACGCGCGATAGGATTCGAACGCGCTCAGCGCGCCGACCTCATCGCCGGTCTGCGCGAGCGTTCGAATCAGGAGATACTGCGCTTCGTCGTTGAGCGGGTTGTATCCGACCCAGCTGTTGGCGATGCAAACGGCTCCAGCCGCATCGCCTTCCTGCAGCAACCGCACCACCTCCCGCGGATAGGCCATGCTCAACGCCGGCGCGATTCTCGCGTTCTCCGATTCGACCCAGTGCTCGACCTCGACTCCGATCTTCCGCTCGATGCCTGCCGCAAACGGGCCGTGGTACAGCGCGATCGCGGCGGCGTGGTGCTCCTCCTCGATGCACCGCTGGAATTCCCAGAGGTCCACATTCAGCGCGTTCGGATTGAGGCTCACCGTGTCGTCCTCGCGCTCCAGCACGTCCGGGGCGTGTCGCGACAGGTAAAAGAGGGCCTGTCGCAGGGCCCGGCGGGCGCGCGCGTGATCGGTCCCCGGCCAAAAGAACTCGGCGAGATGATCGCGTCGATCGGACCGATCCGAACGGAGCGCGAGCCACGCGAGAAGGAGCAAGGACTTCGAGTTGGCGAGTGCCGACTCCTCCCGCCCCTGATGCCCTTCGCGGAGCAGTGTCAGGCCACCGAGAGTCTTCAGATAGTACATTCGCGTGCTGGCTCCAAACCGGGGGGGAGGTAGGGCTGCCGCCGGGTACCGGCGTGGTGATGCCGGTGAGCCAGCGACGCGTGGGGAACGCCCCACGCGCCGCCGGCTCCTCAACCAACTACGATTACCGCGGTGCTTCGTGGGTCTCCGCGGTTGTCGCTTCCTCGACCTCGGCTTCTTCAGCCGAGCCGGACTCCACGGAGCCTTCAGTGATCCAGAGCTCCGAATTCAGATCGAGCACGATCTCCGTTCGCACACTCGCGTCCGCAGACACGGTAAAGGCCGGCACCTGCTTCTCGATCACCACTTCCGCCCCGTTATTGATCATCACGGTGATGTCGGTCGATAACGTGAGCGAGCCGATCACGGCACCAGCATGCAACTCAGCCTGGGCATTCTCCATGCGGAGGCGGATGAAGACGTACTGACCTTCGGGTACGGTCACCTCCGTGTGAACGGTGGTACCGTTGCCGTGTTGGGCTTGAACCGCCACCTGGGCCGGTGCACCGAGTTCATACCACACGACGCCATCCGCCGAAATCTCCACGGCCATGTCGCCGCGGATCGTTCCTTCGTATTGCGAGGCACTCGCACCCTGCGGTTCCGCCTGCGAGGTCATCGCTGGTGACGTGTTGGGTGATGCTGGGTTGTCGACAACAGCTGCGCTGACAAAGCCCATGTCGCCATTCGGGCCATTCCCACCATTGCCATCACACGCCACAGTGGCAAAGCCGAGCGCCAACGTGACGGCCATGGCGCTTCGAAGGCTCTTGGTTGCGTGACGCATAGTTTCTTCTCCTTGCCTACACCTACGTGAAATTAAGGGTACTTCCCTACTCGGTCGGCGCGATCGCGTCGGCCACACGGCTAGTATATGCGATGGCGCGAAGGCCCGCCGTGAACCAGGTCACGCCTCGATCGTGTGACTTCTCACACGCGTTCCGTAACATCAGGCGTACCGCGCCATTGCGCCGACCGAGTCGCGTTTGCGCGGCCCGGTCGGCGTTGGGACCCGAGAGTCCGGCCGCAAGTGTCGTTAGTCGTTCAGCCGGTCGCGGCCCCCTTCACGGAGGCATGGCCTCGCGGCTCTCCGACATGTCAGACCGCCCGTGTGCGGGTGGCGCGTCTCATCGGGCCCGCGCGACTCCCTTGATGACGGGCGCGAGCATGACGTCGCCGGAACCCGTGATGGTCGCGTTGGCGAATGTCGCACCCTCGACGAACAGGAGGTGGACTTCGGTCGGCGTGTCCGTGTCGTCGAGAACGATCTCGAAGGCGACGTCGGTCTTGACGCCGGTCTGGGCCCCCGAAGGGATAATGACGTCGTACGCGACCCCCGCCTCGTAGGTGGCTCCACCGAGCGCGAGGTCGTTCGCGAATTCGATCTGGGCCGAACTCACGAACAGCCGGACACCCTCGTAGGCGCCTACCTGCGCGAGTCCCGAGGCAATGACCAGGGGCGATTCGCCCTCAACCGGGAGGGCCAAAAGATCCAGGGTTACCGGCGCGTTCAGGGCGATCGAAACCCAGGCACGCTCGTCGTCCAACGACCCGTGTGGGAGGGCGTCAATCGACGTGATGGTTACCGTCAACGTCGCGATGTCGGAAGCGCCGAACACACTCCCACCGTTGGAAGTCGCCCCGTCGTCGCCGGCGGTCGCCGACGCGATCGGGATGTCCGAACGCTGCATGCTCAGCGTCAGCGGGGCGAGTTGGGCGGATTCACCGCCGTCGCACGCGCCCACGAGGGCTCC
Organism: Gemmatimonadales bacterium; assembly: GCA_036397755.1. Taxonomy (GTDB): domain Bacteria; phylum Gemmatimonadota; class Gemmatimonadetes; order Gemmatimonadales; family GWC2-71-9; genus CAMYLY01. The sequence goes on from DASWII010000037.1 coordinate 32,735, forward strand.
CAACACGACCGGCAGCGCCCCGTACCTCATGTGAAGTCGTCTCATCTGCATGGTCTGATTCCTCCGGCGTTGGTGATGTCTCGTCTGACGGCACGACGGCATGGTCGGACCGGCAGGCTCAAGGTTTCTTCGGCAGACTCATCGGTTCCGTCTCACCCCACACGCCAGTTTGCGGCAGTGAGGAAAGACGGTCGAGTTGCTGCCGAAGGGAGTCGACCGTCGTGCGCATCGACCCCGCCAGTCGGCTCCAATCCGGATCGGAGCGCCAATCGAGCTGATCGAGGTCGTTACGCAGTGTCTCGATTCGGTCGTGCAGGGCATCGAGCGCTGACGGCACGCGCCAGGTTGTGTCCTGCGTCGTACGGCGACGCGCGATCAGCGCCTCAACATCCGTCTCCAGCTGATCGAGCCCCGCACCGATTTCGGCCCGAAACGCGTCAACTTGATAGCTCGTAGCCGTTTCGTCGGCGCCGTCACCGCCGGCGGCCCCATCCGCACAACTCAGCATGCTCAGGACGGCGAACTGCCCGCAGATCATGGTCGATAGCACGAGCGGGCGCACTGGGTAGTTCACGTGTGTCTCCCGACTGGTTGGTCGCGGGTCAACTGCGCACGACGATCAAGAACTTGGACGTCATCCAGAACTCGCGTGGCTCGGTGATCTGGATGCTGCCGCTGATGCGGCCGCGGCCGTCCGTCGGCGTGCCCAGATAGTCGAGATCCTGCCGTGAGGCGATCGTGTACTCTGCTTCGTCCGGCAAGGGGATCGCCGTCACGTCGCGGATGTCGATTTGGGTAAACGCGGCCGGGTCCAGTTCGCGAGCCGGCTGTAGCGTCTGGCCGCGCCTCCCGAAGACGAAGAGGAATCGGGCACCGCCCTCCTTCACGACGATGCCACGTTCCAACAGTTCATCCTTGGTTCCGATCACGTAGTAGGCGGTGTTCGGCTCGTCCACGAGCGTGGTCACCGAATCCTGCAGCGCGACGTTCACGCTTTCCAACACCTCAAGCTGGTGATTGAGCTCCTCGAGCATGCTCCGCTGGCTCGCGATCACGGTCTCGAAGTCCCGTACCGATTGCGTCAGCGTCTCGACGCGGGAGCGGAGTGAGTCCGTCTCCGCTGAGACAGCGCCCAGGCGGCGCCTGGTATCCGCCAGCTGGCGTTCACTGTTGACGAGGCGGTCGGTTACTTGGCCGACCTTGCTCACGACCCGACGATGCGCCGCTTCCATCGGCGATTCTCCGGCGTCGATCGCCACTTCTGCGAGACCGCCGACCTCGTCCAACTCCGCGCTGATCTCGCTCATGAGACGTGCGTTGGCCGCGACCTCGGAGAACAGGCGATCGTTCTCCGCGCGGATCGATTCCAATTGATCCAACTGTTCCTTTACCTCGGGGCTCGGGCCCCGCTCCGCGCATGCGGTCGCTGAGAGCAAGCCGAAGACGATCAGCGCCATCGCGCTGGTGACGCGTGCTCGACGTGGTCGCGGTTTCATCGCGCTCCTCCTGTTCCCGGTCTGCAAGTTCTTGCGAGTGCCTCACGTGCACTTTCGCGTCGTGGAGAAGCATGTCGTGGGTGCGTTAGACGCGCGTCGACCACGTTGCCGGTCACCGCCGTTAGACGAGCGTTAGCCACGACGCTGCGCCCCCGGCTCCTCTCCCGGGCCCCGCTGCGTCACCCCAAACGCGGTTCTAACGGCCTCCCTCGATACTGATCGTGGCGTGGGTGCGGCGCGGTGCCGGCGCCCATGCGCGATGCGGCGTGTGATCGGAATCACGACCGTGGGGGCTCGCGGCACGGAAACCTCGGCCCAACCCGAATGGCTGCGACCGGTCTTAGGCTCGCCGGAAGTCCCCAAACACGGCGAGCACCATACACGTGCCTGGCACGACTGGGCACCCGAGGAGTGACGCCGCGGCAGGGTCGAGGCGTTTCGCGAAAGGAGACAACATGTGGGACAGGACGAATCAGAGCGACGATCAGGCCCACCGCCGGCGCGCTCTGTGGATCCTGGCGCCAGCGGTGCTGCTCGCCGCGGCGGCCGGACTGGCGGTGGCGGGAGGATGGAGTGGCCTCACCTCGAACCGCGTCGAGGCGACGATCCCGTCTGGGAGTACGTTACTGGGGGCGCTCGACCACACGATCTCCACCGAGTCCGGCCGTGTCGGCGACGCCGTGGAAGTCGTAACCGTTGAGCCGTTGCGGATCCAGGAGCACTACGTCATTCCGACGGGTGCACGCTTGCGTGGAGAAATCACCCACGTGCGAGGCGGCGGGCGCCTCGGAGGCGCGCCCGAACTGACGATACGGTTCACGCAACTGGAGACCGATGGCGGCACGTACGACATCGCCGCGGAGCCCTTCCGGGTGCGCGGTAAGGACGACGCGGGCAAGACCGTCGCGCAGATCGGCGGCGGTGCCGCGGCGGGCGGGATCCTCGGCGGCGTGCTCGGCGGCGGCGACGACATCCTCAAGGGCGCGGCCGTTGGGGCTGCCATCGGCACAGGCGTCGCGGTCGCGACCAAGGGCGACGACATCGTGTTGCCGGCCGGCCTGAAGCTCAAGGTGCGTTTGGTGGAGCCGGTGACGGTGATGGCGCAGCGATGGGAGGAGAACGGTGAAACCTAGAACCTGAGACATGGGACCTGCGAGCCGGGACGCATGTCCCGGCTCGCAGGTCTCATGTTTCAGGTTCTACTGACACTCCGCCGGCTTGGCGTGGAGTTGAATATTCCCGCCGTCGAGCGTGCCCGTCGCCCGGTACCCGGTAGACAGAGCGATCTCGAACGTATCCTCTCGACCAGGTTCACCCCGGTCTGACACGATCACCTCGTACGTACCGAGCTCACCGTCGATCTCGGCGGTTCCGGTGATGCGGCGTGTCGTGGCATCCACGACCTCATAGCCGGTGACGCCGGTGCCTTTGACCTTGAGCCGGCTGTCGTGATCGATGTAGGCGAGGTGACCCCAGAGCCCGTTCGACTTGATCCCGCCGGCAACTCCGAACGTGGCCTTCGCGCCGTTCACGGTGATCCAACCGCCGCCGGTCACGAAGTCGCCGTGCGGAGGCGGGCAGTCCTTCGCACACTGAATGTCGGCGTGAGCAGACGCGACCACGACGTCCGCCACACCCGGAATCACGATGTGTAGGGCGTTGACGGTGATGGCGTCGGACGTGCTCGCCTGCTCGTTGATGATCACCTCACCGCCGCCCGGGAGCGGGACGGACTGATTCGGACGGCTCCGCACCGCGATCGCCGTTCCGTCCACCGTCAACCGCGTAATATCGGAACTGGCCGAGAGGCGCGTGGCGCCGCGTTCGCAGCGGGCCGCGGCTCGGGCGATGAGGAACTCCGCCGTGATCGTGTGTCCTCCGACGGTGACCACCACGTCGGCGGCCGACGCCTCCGAACGGCTCTCGTCACCCTGTGCGACGGTCGCGGCGTGTAGGACCTGGGCCGTCAGGACACCGGGAACCTCCGCCGACAGCAACGTCGCTTCATCGGCTCCTCCCGATGGCGCCAGCGGGCCGGCCTGACTCAACGTGACGCGCACGCCCAGGGCGGGAACGAGCGCGCGACTGGCCGTGGCCTCGCCACTGTAGGAATGGCTGAGGGAAACGTCCCCTTGGCGACTTTTCGCCTGATCCAGCACGGCCGGTATTTCCGGGCCGGTCGTTGTTCGGGTGTCCCGCTCGCAGCCAGGAAGCGTCAGCATGCTGGCCAACACGCCGACCATGAGGCTCATCCTTCGGTTCATTCTCCGCCTCCTTAGTCTCGATGTGGTAGGGAAATCTCAATGCATGGCCTGCGAGCAAGCACGGTACCGCCGTGCCGTTAGATCGCGGTCATAGGTCTTCACAGGACCCGCAGACCGATACTCGCCGGCCCGGCGTCGGTTCTAACGGCCGTCTAACGGAAACACCACGACCCTCTCGACACCGTTCTAACAGGACCGGGGCGAGATTGTTTCCGCGTGCCACTGTGATGGTCACGTGAGGTGGACCGTGGGAAATCGTGGAGGCGTGTCGGGCGCGCAGACACGGAAGCGAAAGGAGTCTCTCATGATCGACTGGTTGCGGCACTCTACGCCGGTGCACCGTCCCGCGTTGCCGAGCCGTTCGCCGTTGCGTCGGAACCGGAGGGTACAGTTTGTCGCCGGTTGCGCAACGTATGTCGGACGTCGGGCTCGGAATGAGGACGCCTGTACGGTGCAGGACCTCGCCGGACCTGCGGCGCGCAGTCCCGCCGATGCTTTTCGCAGCCGGCGATACACGGACGACGGCGTCCTTTTCCTGGCCGTCGCGGACGGCATGGGCGGTCACGTTGGTGGGGACATTGCGAGTGGGATAGCCGTCGGAACCGGCCTTCGGGAGGTCCGAAATCTCCTGAGTGTTCGGGGTCTGGGGGGTTCGATGACGGAAGCGCTTCGCCGAGTGGTCGAGACCTGCGATCGCACGATTCGTTCGGAGAGCGAGCGCGATCCCACGCTACTCGGCATGGGCACAACGCTGACGATGGCGCTCGTGACGTGGCCGTACCTCCACGTGGCGCACGTCGGTGACAGTCGCTGCTATCTGTTTCGTAACAACACACTCATCCAGCTCACGCACGATCACACGATCGCTGGGGCGCTCGCGGCTCATGGCGCGATCGACGCCGACGCGATCGAGCAGTCACCCTTCGCGCATGTGCTGGCGAACGCCCTCGGCGGACACGAAAACGGTGTCAAGGCGGAAATGTGCGCCGTTCGATTGCACGTCGGTGACGCCGTGTTGGTGTGCAGCGACGGACTCACGCGGGGGCTGACCCAGGCCGAGATCGTCAAACTCCTGAGCGCGCCGCACGCGACAAGCGCATCGCTCGTCGAGGCGGCCAAGGCCGCCGAGGTCTCGGATAACACCACCGTGGCACTGGGGTGGTGTTGTCCGGCGGCGGGCTAGGAACTGAGACCTGTGAGCACGACGCACGACGTACGCCCACCCCACCCGTGCACTATGCACTCTGCACCGGGAGGGTCAGAAGGGGCAGGAGGGGGTAGAAGGGGCAGTTCGTATCACGTTTCAGGTCATCACGGAGGACGTATGAAAGGACTAACGAAGGCTTCGATCGTAACGCTGGTGGCTGTCGCCATCCCCGCGACAGCGCTCGCGCAAGGGACGACCACCACCGCGGACCGAGAAGCGCGCATCGGTTCGAATCTCTCGTACCATTTCGACACCCGCGATCCGGGGCTTGGCGCTCAGCTCGACGTCCCGGTGTCGGCCCAGATCGCTCTCTACCCATCGGGCGCGGTCTATTTCGTGGATCAGGGTTCACTCATAGGGATCAATGCGGATCTGAAGTATCGGTTGCCCGTGCCGCTGTACGTCGGAGGTGGTCTGAACGTGCTCCGGCGCGCCGTGAACGGCACCGAGCGAACCGATGCGGGATTGAACCTGCTAGGCGGTGTGGAGGGTCGTTACGGCCGCGTCCACCCGTTCGCCGAGGGGCGCATCATCTTGAACGACGGCAGCGCGTTCCTGCTCGCGGCGGGCCTCAATATCGGGCTGCGATAGGTTCGCGGGGTGCGGGGTGCTGGGATGCAGCACCCCGCACCCTGCACGCTGCACCGGGGGGGCAGATCACCACTGCGGACGCTTCTCGGTGGATTCGCGTGGGATGATGCGGATGCTCACAATGCGATCCCCGCGCCGTACCTTGAGGCCGACGAGCACACCAGACTCGATCTGCCCGAGGTGCTCGCCGGCCTGACGCGACGTGATCGGCAGACCGGCCACGGTGAGGATCACATCCCGATCTGGAGGTCGGCGACTTCCGCACATCGGATCTCATCGCGACGTCCCGCGCCCACCCCAAGCGCCGGCACGCGAGCGATCGGCAGACCGGCCACTCGCCCCGCGGCGAGGAATGAGCGCAGAGCGCCGGTGGCCAGGGCGAGAGACCGGACGCTCGCACCTCACGGCCTGTACTCAGTCAACCTCAGCTCCATCCTCGTGGCGTCGTCATTGAGCACCATCCGGAGCGGCAGGGCCACATCGCGCGCCACGCACGACTCGAGGCGGACCGCGTCGTTCTCGCGAAAGACGATCAGCACTCCGGATTGCCCGGCCTCGGCGCACTGGCTCTCGACCCGGATCGACGAGCTCTCTCCCCCGCTGCTGTAGGACCACCCATCACCCACCGCGAGCTCGTGACCCGACAGCATGATCCACGCCGTCGGGTTGAGCAGCGTCATCCCGAGAGGCCCGAGGGCCATAAACTGGCCCATCCCCATCTGCATCCCCTCGGCACCGATACCGGTCGTGACGGTGGACGAGTACGACTCATCACCCAACTGTCCGCTGACGGCCATGCGGACGCGGCCCTGCCCCGCCGGCTGGAGATCCAGCTGGTAGAACCCCGACTGCTTCTGGCCGTCTTCGATCTGTTCGGCGGCGTACCGGAAATGCTCCGTGCCGCGGAACTGGTATGGCGCCCACATAAAGGCACCGCCCACGCCGACGGCTCCACCCGACACGGCCATCGTGGGCGCCGACGGCGCGACGACGGCGGGGGCCGGCTCGACGGGTGCCGGAGCGCTGACCACGAACGTGCCAAGCCGCGGCAACCCTCCGGCGATGGCACCGGCGAGTTCTTCCACGGCCTTGTAGGTCGCTTCGCCCAGCGCCGACTTCTTGAACTGGTCGCCCGACAAATCGATTCTCCCCAGATCCGCGCCTCCTCGAGCCCGCGCCGCGAGATCCCATCCACCGCGATCCGATGTCCCGTTGCCGGTCGCGACCGTCACCATCTGCCCGCTCGCGACGTCCAACAGGCGGGCCTCGAGCGTCACCAGCGCCACCTCGCGGCGCCTGCCGAGTCCCAGTCGCACGCCGCCGACACTGACCCCAGCCGCCTCCCCTCGTCCGGACTCCTTGCCGAAATACACGATCGCGCCCTCGACCCGACCTTCGGTCGAGTCTTCGGCACTGGAGAGTACTCCCATTTCCACGAGTCGCTTGCGCACGAGTTCGGCGATCCCGCCGCCGAGATCGTACTTGCCGCCGAACACCTCCTCGACCGACGCCATTACCGCGAACTGATCGAACGCCTGCACCTCGACGCGCTTCGCGCCGGCACGGTCCTGCGCGCGCGCCACGCCGCTCAGCACCACGCACATCCCGAGCACGCCGATCGTGACGACGCCGTATTCGCTTCTCCGCCTGATCATCGTGGTTCTCCGCGTTCGCGCCGGAGCCCGTGGCCCCGGCCGAGGATCACGGTCGGGGCGAAGCTCCGGCACCCATGGTCCAAACGTATGAGGCGCGGGTCACCTCGGATAGAGCAGGCACCGTGCGGCACCCTTGGCGGCCGGCCGCTCCGAGGTATAGTTTGCCTCGAACCTGCTTGGCATTTGGAGCGCCACCATGCCCATCGACGACAAGCAACTCGCCGCCCTGGCCAGGAAGAACGCGGCCAAGGTCGCCAAGGAAAAGAGCAAGATCCGGCGCAAGTTCGACGATACGCTGCCGGAGGAAGCCGACGAAGATCCCGAGGCGCGCCGGCTGTTCAAGGAGATGAAGAAGCGCGAGTTCTAGGCGTTGTGCTCGTGCTTACTCTCCTTTGATCCGCTTCGTGAGCGCCGGCTCCAGACCCATGAGACGCTCATACACCGTGACTTGCCCTCGGTGATACATCTCGTGCGCGATCGCGTGGTGCAGCCACTGCATCTTCGTCCAGCGCGACCCGTCGAAGTTCTTGATCCACTGCCCCATGGCAAGGTCGCCCGCGGCACGGAACTTCTTCTCGGCTTCGGCCAGCTGCGCGTGGAGCAAGTCCAGCAGGTCCCGCTTGGTCTGTGCGTCGGCCACGTGCCCGCCGTACATGGCCAGCAACTCCCCATGCGGCGCACGTCGGAAGTTGGTATCCGGCCGCGACAACTCGCCGGTTGCCATGTACGCCGACTCCAGGATGTGCTGGATCAATTCGCGAACGCTCCTGACCTCGGGCGTGGGACGAAAATCGAAGCTCGTCGCCCGGATCCCCTCGATTTCCTCGATCAGGCCGCGGCGCACGTCGCGCCAGTTGTCGAGCGTTTCCGCCAAGTAGGAACGTGCTGCCATGTTGGCTACCCCTTTCCTCCCGGGAGTTGCGCGACGAGCCAGTCCATCGCCGCATCGGCCGTTTTGAAGGGCTGCAGCGGGCGGCGGGACACGAACGTCACGAGTTGGAAGAGGTCTTTCTGCAGCCCCTCGATCCCGATCACGGCTCCCGCGATCACGTGCGGACGGTTGTCGCGGGCGAGGCGCCATAGCGCCCGCCCCAGATCGGCATTGAACGTGGATCCCGTGACGTCGGTCAGCGTGAGCACGGACTTCTCCGGCTGCGCGGCGATGAAAGACCGCGCCTCCTCGATCACCGGATAGGCGTCGTTCGGGTTATCGATTCCGGCAAAGTCGAGCCAGGCGATCTGTCGGCCGCCGTGTTCGACCCATCG
>DASWII010000038.1:0-2897 GCA_036397755.1 Gemmatimonadales bacterium
ACGGTTGAGTCAGCAGCCGAATACCGGGTGGTGGTGGCGCATTCGCAACGGGTGACGGGCGGGAAAACGAAGAGCCGAGCGATTTGGCTCGGCTCCTCAAGGCGCAGCGGCAAACCGCTGGTAAACGCCTCACACGCGTGCTCCAATGTACCGCGTCCGAGGATCCGAAGCAATCGAAGGGCGGCGAGCGGCGGGTGCCGGCGGAGGGATTCGAACCCTCACGAGCTTTCGCCCCAACGCGTGTGAAGCGTTCGCGTCTACCAGTTCCGCCGCGCCGGCCACCCTGAACGAAGACGACACCCTGGCAGGCCCGAAGCCGTCGCCGGTCATCAATTTCCGACGCTGAAGCGTCGGCTCGGCGCTATCGCGAGGCGTCGTAAACGACGCTTCTCCTCGGATCGCCCTTCAGGGCGTGTCACCGTAGGCGCCGAGCGGCGGGTTTACCCGCCGAAAACCGGCGGTGGGTAAGGGATGATCGTGAGTTCGCCGACCGGCGGCTAGGGCGCCGCTTCATGGAATTCTGCATGGTTCCGCGATGAGCGCCTGGACGCCAACGCGGCGAGGATTCCGCCGGCGAATCTGGTGGGGTGCTGACGAGATCCCTGGCGACCTCCCCAGATCGAGGTCGGCGAGACGCCGAGGACCGGCTGCTCTGCCGCACGAACGACCCGTAAACGCGCGCCCCCGTGTTCGTTGTCGAGGATCCCTCTTGCCCCGGTGAGCCCCACCTCCGTAGCATGGACTGCAACTCGTTCCGCTATGGGAGGGCCGTGCCGTGAGCCGCGACATCCTGCTCGTCTTCGGCATCACCATGGGCGCGCTCGGGCTGTTCATCTGGAACCGCCTCCGGGTCGACGTCGTCGGCCTCGTCGTGATGGCGGCACTGATCGTGACGGGACTGCTTACGGTGCGAGACGGAACGAGCGGGTTCGCCAACGAGGCGATGCTCACCGTGGCGGCGATGTTCGTGCTCTCGGCGGGACTGGTGCGCACCGGGGCCGTGGACGCGCTCGGCCGGCAAATCGCACGGCTCGCCGCCGGCACTGAGTTCGGGCTGCTCGTGGTCAGCATCGCCTTCGTCATCCCCTTGAGCGCGCTCATGAACAACACCCCGGTGATCGTCGTGATGCTCCCGCTGGTGCTCGGCATCTCGCGTGAGATCCAGGTGGCGCCGTCGCGCATCCTCATGCCGCTCTCGTTCGCGGGCCAGATGGGCGGCACGCTCACACTCATCGGCACCAGCACCAATCTGCTGGTAGCCGGGCTCGTGCTCGATCTGGGGCTCGACCGGATTCGGCTGTTCGACATCACGCCGCCGGCCCTCGTGCTCACGGCGATCGGGGTGGGCTACCTGCTGACGATAGGTCGGTGGCTGACCCCCACGCGCGCGCCGGCCGCGGATCTGATCGAGGCCTACGAGTTGCGTGATTACCTGTCGGTGTTGCGCGTCACCGACGGCTCGCGGCTGACCGGTCGGAGCCTGGGGGAGATCCGCTTCGCGAAGGAGTACGGTCTCCAGGTCGTGGCCATCGAGCGCGACGGTGGCAAGATCCACGCGCCCGGCGCGAGCACGGTGATCCGCGCGGGCGACTACCTGCTCGTCGAAGGGACGATCAAGGACATCGCTGCGGTCGAGGATGCCGCCGGGGTCGAGATCCGGCGGCCGGTTGAGCAGATCGGGCTCCCGGGGACGCAACCGGAGGAGGTCGAGCGAGCCGCCGCCGGCGCCACAGCGTCCGAGGGAGACCGACCCGAGGGGGACCGGGAGGACACGGCCAAGGTTCCGGAGGTCAAGCTCGCCGAGCTGTTGGTGCCGCCTCGCTCGACGGTGATAGGTCGCACGCTCCGGCAGCTCCACTTTCGGACGCGTTTCGGCGTGTCGGTGCTGGGGATCACGCGGCACGGTACGTCGCTCACCGAGCGCATGCGCGACGTGGTGCTGGAGATCGGCGACCTGTTGTTGGTGGAGGGGACGCCCGAGGCGCTGCGCGCCGTTCACGAGGGGCGCATACTGGCCCTGCTCGGCGCGGTGGAACTGCCAGCCCGCCGGATCCGGAAGCTGCCGCTTGCCGTCGGGATCATGACGGCCGTCGTGGCGGTCGCCGCGGTAGGGATCGTGCCGATCCTCGTGTCCGCCCTCGTCGGGGCGATCGCCATGTTCGTGACGGGGTGCGTGACGCCCGAAGAGGCATACGAGGACGTGGACTGGATGGTACTGGTACTCCTGGGCTCGATCATCCCCCTCGGGCTCGCGCTCCAGCAGACGGGCGCCGCTGAGCTGATCGCGGTGCACGTGGTCACCGTCAGCAAGCCGCTCGGTCCGTACGGCGTGCTGGCCGCGTTTTTCCTGCTCACCGCGGCCCTCACGTCCGTGCTCAGCAACAACGCCGCGGCGGTTGTGCTCACGCCGATCGCGATCGCCACCGCGGCCGGCCTCGACGCCGCCCCGATGCCGTTCGTGATCGCCGTGATGATCGCCGCGTCCAATAGCTACATGACCCCGATCGGCTACCAGACCAACACGTTCATCTTTGGGCCGGGCGGCTACGAGTTCCGCGATTTCGTGCGCGTCGGCGGGCCTCTGAACCTGGTGATGGTGGTCGCGGCGGCGTTCGTCATCCCCATCTTCTTCCCCTTCCATCCCTAGCGAGGCGGTGATGCAGACGCTGGTGTCGGTGTGGGAGCGCATCCGGCAGGTGCTCGCGACCCCGGTATTCACGTTGGGGAGTGCCGAGCTCACGATCGGTACATATCTACGCCACGCACTAATCCGTGCCGCTGAGTTGCCGTGTGTGGTCCAACAAGCGCACGGACCAGCGAGCCCGTACGTACGGTTGAGTCAGCAGCCGAATACCGGGTGGTGGTGGCGCATTCGCAACGGGTGACGGGCGGGAAAA
>DASWII010000039.1:0-80038 GCA_036397755.1 Gemmatimonadales bacterium
CTGTGTCGTGATCGTGAGCGAGACACTGGCCCGCACCGTGTGGCCCGGCGAGGACCCGATCGGGAGGCGGATCGGGATCTACGACTGTTGCATGACGGTGATTGGCGTGGCGGCCGATGTGACCTACCGCGGCGTCGATGATCCGCCGCTTGCGCGCGACTTCGACACGAAGTCCCACCTGTACCTGCCGTTCGCGGGCAATGTCTTCCTGGCGCGTACCGCCGTGAACCCGGCCGCGCTCGCCGGCCCGATCCGCAGCGTCCTCGCGGACCTGGCGCCCGCGGGCGTTGTGAGGTTCACCACACTCGACGACGTGCTCGCCGACTCGCTTGCCCGACCGCGATTCTACATGCTGCTCGTCGGTCTGTTCGCCTTGGCGGCCGTCGCGCTCGCCCTCGTCGGGCTCTACGGCGTGATCTCCTCCGTCGTGGCCCGGCGCACGCGTGAGATCGGCCTGCGAATGGCGCTCGGCGCCGAGCCAAGCGACGTACGGTCGCTGGTGGTTCGCCAAGGTATGGTCCCCGTGGTCCTCGGGGTCGTCGCCGGTGTGGCTGGCGCGTTCGTGTTCTCGACCGTCCTCTCAGGGTTCCTCTATGCGATGGAACCGATGGACCCCGTCGTGTTCGCAACGCTCGGAGTGGTCATGGCGATCGTGGGACTGCTCGCCGCCTACATCCCGGCCCGGCGCGCGAGCAGGATCGCGCCGATGGAGGCGTTGCGATACGAATAGGCACTCCCCGCCGGACGCGCTCCGGGGTACACGGCGCTTCGAGGGGTGCCGAATGCTAACGCGTTGTGGCTGGCGCGCGACGTCTGGCGGTCAACGACCACGCGGCGGCGGCAATCAGAAGCGCATAGACGGCGTAACGCACTTCCAGCGAGGAACAGCCTGAGCGGGCGGCGAAGTAGAATGGCGTCATCACGATGCCCGTGATGACGATGCGCAGAATCCGGTCTCGCATTGAGCTCTTGCGGCCCTGCACGATCCAGAGTGCGAACAGCAGCGGCACGAACAGTACGATTCCGTATTCGATCCACGGCGGAATCGCGGTCGCGCAGGCAATGAGTGAGATGTTACCGTCGGGCTGGATCTTCCAGATTCGCCCGTCGAGAACATACACGGAGCCATCGGGCCCCAGCGCGACGCCCGTCGGCCTCACGAAACGGCGGGCACCGAACGAGCGTGATTCGCCGCCCGGCCCGATTCGGAGCACCGCGCCGGCCCGATAGTCGGCGACGTAGATCCGTGACGCCGAGTCAACCGCGACACCCATTGCGTGCGCGAGGGGCGGACTGCCGACGACCGACACCGAACCGTCAGGCGCGATGCGCACGACGCGTGACACGTCGGTCACGTACAGGGCGCTGTCGGGTCCCCAGGCCATTGAGGCGCCGTGCAACCGGCTGAATCGGAACGTCGTGTCGGCGTATGACTGCGCCGAGTCGCCAACGAATCGCAGGATTCGGTTGCGCCCATCCAATACGAAATAGATGGTGCCGTTCCGATCGAGGGTGAATGGATCGCCCCAAGCTCCGACCTGCGGCGCAGCGGGCCGGCGCGCGTGGAATTCGGTGAGTTGGCCTTCGGGCGACACCTTCCATACCCGACCGTCGTCGTCCGAAACAGTGTAGAGGTTGTCCTGCGCGTCGATCACCAGGTGGTGCGGCACACGAATGCGGTCGTCCTTCACGAACTGCGACAGGCGCCCGTTCTCGACGCGCATGATGCCATCGAACGTGACGAAATAGACTCGGCCGGCGCGGTCGACGGCGATGCCACTGCCGGGGTGGGCAGTAGCAACCGATGGCGACGCGAGGCCGATCAGAGCGGCCAGCACCAGCCCGCGAACCGTCATCGTGGTACGCGCGCCTTCACTTCTTCCATCCAGTTCTCTACGTAGATCGTCGACCGGTCGCCGCCGCTCGGTTCGCGGATCATCAGGAACCGCCGTCTGTCAGGGCTGACGTCGTATCGCTGGCGGTTCGGGCTCGGAACAGGAATTTCAATCCGCCCTGCCAAAGTACGGCGGGCTGAATGAACCGTCCAGGGAGCCTGCGGCGCGGGTCGATCCGTTGCTGGCAGCCCGCTCCGGGGCCGACCGGGCGGCCGCCCGCGCGTGCTGGTGGCTGGTACGGAAGTCATTGACCTAGCTGGAGATCCACACTAGAATCAGAGCTATGGCACGCAAATCAGATAAGGCGGATGACGAGAATCGGATCTCCGCCACTGAAGCTAGCAGATCCTTCTCCAGGCTCCTGGACGAGGTAGAATCCGGTCGCCGGTTCCTGATCCATCGGCGCGGCCGCGACGTGGGCGTCCTCGCACCGCCGAGTGTGGGCGGTCGGCGGTTGTCCGAGTGCTTGATGTATCTGCGCGCACGGCCGCCTGTCCGTTTGGATGATGGGTTCGGCACCGATCTCCTGGACGTTGTGAGGGGTGAGCCGATCGAGGAGCGCCCCGCGTGGGACTCCTGATCGATTCGACGGTCTTCATTCACGCCGAACGGCACCGTCAAACGCCCGCGGACCTTCTCACTGAGTTGAAGGACAGCTGGGGCGATCAAGCGGTGGCGCTGTCGGTCATGAGCGCGGCCGAGCTGTTTCATGGTTGTTGGCGTGCGGACACGCCACCGCGACGCGCGGCGCGTGAGGAGTTCGTGGCGGCTCTGCTGGCAGTCATCCCGGTCGTGCCGATCACGCTCGCGGTGGCGCGCATCTTCGGGCAGATCGACGCAAAGCTGAGCGCCGCCGGCCGCCGGCTGCCCACGTCGGACCTCCTGATCGCATCCACGGCGTTGTCACTGGGTGACGCGATCGTGACCGGGAATCCGCGCCATTTTGCGCGGGTCGAGGGGCTGAGCGTGCACGTGCTGGGGTAGCGTTCGCTTGGGACCGATTTCTCGATCGACCACGGTCATCGTAGTGGGAGTGCCGCGGGCGTGTCAGATCACCGGCGACGGGGACGCGGCATGCGGGCCGGGCGCTGGTCCCAGCGGCCGGCCACGCGTCGTGCGGACACGCCGATGGAGGCGTGGCGATGCGAGGCTAGAACCGCCAGTTCATTCCCATCCCGATCGTCCAATAGCGGTAGTCGGAATCGCCCGTCGCGAGCCGGAGCCCACTGCTCGAGTACCCTCCGGACAGCGACACGTCCCGACCCGGCGCCGCCGTGTACGCCAGCCGCCCGAACGCGCGGACGGCTCCGCGGAGCTCGCCGCCCGTACGCACCTTTTCCACGCCCGGCGCCAGCTCGATCTGCGTGAGCCACTTGCCCCACTCACCGTACCAACGGACCGACGTCTCGATGAGACCGTAGAAATCGGGGTCGAAGTACCCGTCGTTCAGGTCCTTGTCGAATCCGAAGGTTCGGCCCGCCACGCCGGCGGTCCACATTTGGGACAACCGCCAACTCAACGCCAGGCTGCCGCCAAGTCGCCGGTTGGCCTCCGAGCCTCTGAACTGCGCCCAGGCGCCATCCGCAAAGACGTTCAGCGACCGCGACAACCGCGCGCCGACGCCGACCCGTATCTGATCGAACTGCACGTCGTTGCGGATGATCGCGGCGGTGGCTTCCACCGGAGCCCGCACATAACCCAGCGTGCCGGTGACCGCGTAGCGGCCCGGCGTCGCGATGGCGCCCGACAGCGCCACCCGCGGCTCCGTCCCCGCCACATGCGACTCGGTGACCCCCACGCCGCCCTCCACGCTCCAACCGGGCTCCAACTGCCACCACGTGGTGAGCTTCGCACCGATGGAGCGGTGGTCCAGGCGATTGGCGCCGACGTCGTCCGCTTCCCGGCGATAGGCTTCCACACCCAACTGCACGCGCGGCAGTGGCCGCCACGCGCTGCGGAGGCGCACCGTGAACATCCGGTTGTTCTCGGAGTCCGACTCATAACTCACGTTGGTGCCGACGCGCGGTCGGACGGCGCCCCGCGCCCAGTCGCGCTGCGTGCGCGCATCGGCATCGGTGGGCGACAGCTCCAGGGCACGGGTGACGACCTCGAGCGCCGCGGCATCGCGCCCCTGCCACCGCAGCGTGGCCGCAAGACCGACGAGCGACTCGACGTCGTCGGGGCTCTGGCGCAATGCGCGGCGCCAGCGCGCCTCGGCCGCGAGCAGGCGCCCGCCCCACGCCGCCGCGCGCGCATGCCCGCGGAGGGCGTCGATGTTGGCCGGGTCGCGCCCCAGGATCTGCTCGAACACGGCGGCCGCGGAGTCGAGGCGGTTGGACCACGACAACAGCTGCCCGAGACCGAGGAGCGCCTCCAGGTCGGTGGGATCGCGCGCGAGGATCTCACCGTACGCATCGGCGGCATCGTCGAACTGGCGCCCCCACGCCAGCACGCGCGCCTGCTCGCGGCGCGCGGGAACGTCGCTCGGCGTGATCTCGATGATGCGGTCATACATCGCCACCGCGTCGGTGTACTCCCCGGCCCACGAAAGGAATTGCGCGCGGGCCTTGAGGGCAGGGAGATACGTCGGCCGTTCGGCGATCACCGCGTCGAGCTCCCGCGCCGCGCCGCCGGGATTCCCACTCCACGCGGTAACGCGCGCGCGCTCGATGCGCGCGTCGACGTTCTCCGGCGCGAGTGCCAGCAGGCGATCGTACAGCGCCAAGCTCTCGGTGTAGTGCTCTCCCCACGCCAGCAGCAGCGCCATGCGCTGAAGGGCACGCTGATCGTTCGAATCGGCCGCCAGGCGCTCGCGGTACAGCCGCTCCGCCGTTATCATGTCGCCGCGATCCCAGGCCGAATCCGCGGCCGTCTGCGCGTGCAGCTCAGCCGTCCCGACGACCATCGCGCCGGCAAGGATCAGCACCGCAACTCCCGCATGCAGTCGAATCAATGCCCGTTCCCCTCCAAAACCGTGTCCAGCCGTCCAAACGCTTCGCGCACCGCGTCGTAGGCCGGGCGGAAGTAGGCCCGCCACCGCGGTTCGTCCCACGTGTCCCACGACAGCATCGCCACCGCGTCGCGCGTCCCGCTGCCCGGGATGGTGACCCAGCGGCCCCCGCGAGCACGCCGCGCCACCACAAGGTACATACCATCGACCACGACCGTGCCCTCCGTTCCCGTGCGCCCCTCCTCCACCAGACGGGCGTCCCGGCGATCCAGCAGTACGCGGCGCTGGCTCGGGTCCGTCACGTTGAGCAGCAGCCAGGGGATCCTCACCTCGAGCACGTCTCGCGCCTCGGAGATCTGCCACAAACCGTCCGGAGGTTCTCCCGCGGGCAGCACCCCCCGGTCGTAGCCGAACGCCGGGAACTCCGTCGAGTCGCGCCCGAACCGTGCGCGGTTCGTCAGCACGCGCAGTGAGTCGTACACCCCATCGTCGTTCGCCAACGACACCAGGGGCGCCCGCCATGAGTGGATATACCGGCCACTGAAAAAGCCGGGCGGTGTGTCGACCATGGCCACCGTCCCGGGTTTGGGCATCGGCAATCCCGTGCGCGCGGCGTGCACGCCGACGGGGTTGTACGGCGGATCGGCCAACAGCCGCGCGCCCGTTTGGTCGACCGCGAGCACAAACTCGAGACCCATCGGCAGGCTGTCGCCGACTCGATGCGGCCAGCGATGGTCACCCGATTCCCGCCCGAGAACGTCGAACCCGATCAAGACGTCGCGCAACGCGACGCCGGAATCCGCCTGAACGTGCACCCACAGATACGCGGCGTCAGCCGCCGCGCGCACTGTGATCCCTGCCTCAGCGTAGAGCGGGCGCTCCGCGGCCCAACTCGCCGTGCGTGCGACGAGCCCCTCGCCCGCGACGGGAGGAATCGGTTCCATCGCGACGAGGCCGTAGTGCTGCTCCGGATTCATGCGATTCCACCAAAGCCGAGCCCGGTCGTTGGGGAGTTCGAAGCTCCTGACGAGCCAGTTGTGCTTGAACCACTCATCGATCCACGCGAAGACGATCCCGCCGGCGGTGCCCGCCTCGGCCACCTCGAGCGTCATGCGCGCGTCGAGTTCCGCCATGCGCGCTTCCGTGTGACCGCCGTGATGCCACCCCCGCGGCTGCACATGCGCGATGCCGATGCTCGCCGGCACGCCGTATTCCGCGATCAGGAGCGGCTGACCCGCGTGGTGCCGGCGCAGCGCCTCGACGTAGCCAAAATACCGTGAGGGCCCCAACGACGATGAGGAGGAGTCATACGACGGATCGAGAAGGAGAAAGTCCGGATCGTACGGGTAAACGTGATAGGACGCGTAGAACCCGGCGGGGAGCAGGTCCGTGGAACGCACGCGTGCCGCGTCGATCCCCGCGGCATCCGCGTTGAATCCGCGAGGAGGGAAGCCGACATCCTCTCCCAATCCGCGGCGCACGGCGGCTTCCTCGTTCGTGGACGCTTCCGTGGAATGCTTGAGCGGATCGAGGACGGGCCAGTTGGACCAGGCCACGGGTCGCTGCTCACGATAGCGGCTCATTTCGTACGCCACCATCTCATCGAGCATCTGGGCGAGCACGACCTCGGTGGCCTGCGCCTCCAGCACCTCCAGGTACGTGCCCCGCCAGGACGTCAGGTCCGGCCGGCGTACATTGAAATCCTCGACGGCGCCCGGATCCCATTCACTCCCCACCAGGTAGGCGAGCGTCCACTGCGAGACGTCGGACACGTAATGTCCCCCGGCGTGTCCCGGTCGCGGCTCGATGTCGGCGCGGCCGTGCACGAGGTCGACGACATCCCGCATGGTGGCCGCAAACTCGCGTTGCCACGCGGCGTCGTCGAACTGCCCCCCCTCCGGGGACTCGGTCCATGCCCCGTGCACCAGCCAGAGGGGTTCCGCCGGGTGCGCCGCGTTGTACTCACGCAACGCATCGTAGAATGCCGGCGGGTGGATCGTGTACGCGCGCACGACATTGGCGCCAAGCGCGCCGATCGCCGCGATCCACTCGTCGTAGGTCGATCGGTCCGGAAACTCCGTAGGAAACCGTCCCGGCAGGGCCGCCCCAATGTTCACCCCTTTGACATAGAACGGCATCCAGACGCCGTCGCGGCGGACGTCGAAATGCTCCCCGTGCGTGCGCGACCGGTACAGGGTCGACTCCGGCAGGACGAGCGGCGGGCGCTCAGGCGGCAGCGCGAACTCCTCCGGCAGGCGCGACAGATAGTGCTCGGCGTCGGCATTCCCTGGTTCGAGGGCCCGCACGCGGAGGAACTGCTCCCGCACGGCGGCAAAGTCGCCGCTCCGCCAGGCCAGAATCCCCAGGCCGACCAACGCATCGATGTTATCACGATCGTCCGAGAGCACGTCTCGCCACTGCGACCGCGCCTCCGCGAGCCGGCTCTGGCGCAAGGCGACGTACCCCAACCCCACGCGCGCGCCCACGTGCCGCGGACACTCCGCCACCGCCTCCAGGAACGCCGCTTCCGCTCGCGCCAAATCGTCCGCGCGGTACAGGTCCCAGCCGCGGGCCGCCGCCGGGTTCGCGGCCTGCGGGCAAACGATGGGGGAGTTGAGCACCGGCAACGCCGACAGGAGGACGACCGCGCCGAACGCGCCTGCCGTTCGGAGCTCCGTGGGACGCGCCAGAGAGAGTGCGCGCATGCAGAGTCGGGCGACCGCCCTCGGCCAGTCGAGGGCGGCGATCACGAGAATCGTCGTCTCACGCTCTGCAATATATGTCGTATCGGGTCGCTCTCGGCGATCCCAAAGTTCGAGCCGGTGTCCCTCGGGGGTCGATGCACACCCGAATCCACCGCGGGCATGCTCCTCGATCCGGTCACTCGCACGCTCTCCGGCCGTTCGCAAGCCCGCGCGACGGCCCCGCGGCCCGGCCTCGCCGCGACAACCCCGTCATGGCGCCATTGGGTGCGTGAGCACGGCCAGGACGATCGCGATCCCTTCCGCGAAGTTGCCGAGCCGGATGTTCTCGTTGGGGGAATGCTGATTGTTGTCCGGGTTCACCGTGGGAACGATGACCGCGGGTACGCCCAGCGTGGACACGAACGGCGCGATGGGGATGGAGCCTCCGTGCGTGCGGATGCGGATCGGTTCCCGCCCGAACAAGTGCGTCATACCGGCGGTGAGCCACCGGCCGGCCTCCGCTTCGAAGTCCGTGCGGAACGCGCCATACGATACATCGCCGGCGAACGTCACCAGCCGGGGGTGACGCAGCCGCTCTTCGGCGGTCGGAGGCCCGTCCAGGATGTGATATCCCAACCCCTCGATGTGGCGGCGGATGAGTTGGAACAGGTGTTGCGGATCGCTCTCCTTCACCAATCGCACATCCACCTCGGCGGTGGCAGTGGCCGGGATGATCGTCCGCGACTGGTCACCGACCCACGCCGATGCCAACCCGCGGATGTTCAGTGAGGGATATTGAATCGCCTCCTGCAACGTCGCCGCAACGGCGTCGGCTTCGGCAACGCCCATCGTACGGAGGATGGCCGCTTCGTCGTCGGGGACGTCGGCCAGGATCTTCCGCGCGGCAGCATCGATCACCACCCCGTCGTAGAAGCCGGGGATGGTCACCCGCCCGCGCTCGTCCTTCATCGACGCCAGAATCTGACTGAGCCGTAACGCCGGGTTGGGAATGAAGTTCCCGTAGTGCCCGCTGTGCTGCGGCACATCGGGTCCGTACGTCGTGAGCGTGATGGTGGCGATCCCGCGCGCACCGAACACGAGGCTGGGTTGATTGGACACGTGCGGCGGCCCGTCGAAGATCACGAGCATGTCGGCCGCGAGCAGATCGCGGTGGCGCGCGAGCGCCTCGGGCATGTGCGGCGAACCCAGCTCCTCCTCGGTGTCGACGATCACCTTGAGCGTGTAGTCGAGGTCCACGCCGGCCACCGCCATCGCATCGAGTGCGCTGAGAAACTGAATGTTGGGTCCCTTGGAATCGGACGCCGATCGCGCAAAGATGCGCCACTCCGGATCCCGTGACTCACGCAGACGGTCCCACGGAATCACCGCCCAACCGCCGCCCTCCACCGGTCGCTTGAGCACCGCCGCATACGGGTTTGGCTGATCCCACCGCGTCGCATCCACCGGCTGTCCGTCCGCTTGGAGGTAGATCAACACGGTTCGCCGCGCACCCGTGACCGCCCGCTCCGCATAGAGGAGCGGTAGGCCGGCGGTTTCCAGTCGACGGGTCGTGAATCCACGAGCGACAAAGGCCTGCTCGAGCCACGTCGTGAGCCGCGCGATGTCGTCCGGCGAGTGTGCATCGTTTGGCAGCGCCAGATAATCGCGGAACATGGCGAGGGCGTCGGGCACCCGCGCCTCCGCGAGTCGACGGATGGTCGGTGCCGGCAGCTGCGCCTGCGCAACCGCCCATCCGAGCGTGCACAGCATGCCGACCGCAATCCATGTGCGATGCTGCATGTTCAAGAACCGCCTGCTTGAGGTGGACGCCATCGAAACTCGTGGACCTGCCACCGGGAAAGCGGACTCGCGCCCACCTCGCGATAGATCGCCAACGCCGCTCGCGCATCGGTCTGCGCGGCATTCGGGTCACGCGGATCGCCGAACGCGTAGGCCGCTCCACCCCGGTCCTCGTGCGCCGCGTACGCCCGGAGCAGGTAGCGCAGGTCCGGCCGAGTTTGGTCGAATGCTACCCATGGGGTGCTGGCCGCGCACCCCTCGTAGGTGACGATGAAGTCCACTCGGCCGTGCCGCGACTCGAGCCCGATACGACGGCGCAGTGGCACCTCCTTCCACCCCCCAAGAGTTCACATTCGACGGGAATCGCGCGAGGCTTAGATTTCCGAATGAACCGCCGGCCCAGCCGTTCACCATAACGATTACAGGAGAAGACCGACCACATGTCAAACGACGAAGGCGCCGCCAAGATCGTCATCACCATCGACGGATTCTCCGACGAGGTGCTCCTCTTCTCGCGCAAGAAAGCGAAGGGAACACCCAGACACGGTCAGCTCGAACTCCTCGGAGGCGGGATGGACGGGAGCAGTCCGCTGCACGGGCTGATCCGCGAGCTGGAGGAAGAGGAGAAGAGCGGAGCGCTGGCTCAAGAAGTTCGCAGGGCCTCCCCCAGCCCCCGGCTGCTCACGGTCGACAACGTTCCGCACTACATCTTCGAGGTCCGCATCCCCATGTCCGTCTACCTCGACGCGCGGCACGACAAGGGAGAAAGCCTGGGGTTCCTCGTCGTTCCCAAGTCCCGTCTGGGTGATCCCGGCATGGCCGGGCGTTTCACCCGCAAGACGATCGGGATTCTGCAGGCGCTCTCGCTCATCTAGTATCCCGTCCCAGGAGTTCGTGGTCTGGCCGCGAGTCCCATGGGTCCCGGCGGGAGCGGCCGGAGCTCGCTTGCCAAGCAGTCGCACCACCTGATTCGCTTGGCAAGCACGCGCGCCGCCTGACCGCGAGTCCGCCGGTGGACCTTCCACGTCGGGCGCGCGATCTTGGTGCGTGCACGTACGACCTGCCCGTGTCTCGATCGAGCAGCTCCTCGTGGCGCTCGTGGTGCTGCTAGCCTCCGTGGCGCTGCGGCTGCCAGTTCCCGTCGTTCCCGGAGCCTTCCACGACGACGCCGTGTACCTGGCGCTGGGCCGCTCGTTGGCGGACGGCGACGGGTATCGCTCGATCTACCTGCCTGGTGCGCCCGTGCACACGAAGTACCCGCCGGGGCTTCCCGCCGTCTACGCCGTCGTGTGGATGCTCGCCGGGAGTCTCCACACGACCGTGGCGATCATCACGGCGCTCAATGTCGTCCTGGTGAGCACCGCGGCAGCGATCCTTTGGCGCTTCGCCCGGACGACGCTCGGCCTCTCGGCGGCGATC
Source organism: Gemmatimonadales bacterium (assembly GCA_036397755.1). Classification (GTDB taxonomy): domain Bacteria; phylum Gemmatimonadota; class Gemmatimonadetes; order Gemmatimonadales; family GWC2-71-9; genus CAMYLY01. The sequence goes on from DASWII010000039.1 coordinate 10,749, forward strand.
GCGGCCCCCTGCGTCGTTGCACCCTTCCTGATCGAGGCGTCCCTGCACCTTTTGAGACTGCCCCTGAGTGAGCCGTTCTTTCTCCTCGGGTGGGCCGTCGGCCTGCTTGCGTTCGCTCGGCTGGTCGAACGTCCGACCATTGCGGGAGCGCTGGCGACCGGCTTCGTGCTCGGCGCGACGCTGCTGTTTCGGACGCAGGCGTTGCCGCTGCTGGTAGCCGCGCTGGGGGCGGCGGCGTTCCTCCGGCTGCCCGCGAGGATGCTGGGCGCGTTGTCGGCCGGGTTGTTCGTCCCCATCTCGGTGTGGCATGCGGCACGCCGGCTCACGGCCGGCATGGGCCCGGCGTCCGGCCAGCCGGACGAATGGTCGTACTTCGCCTTCCTGCCGCTGAGCGATCCAGGCGTCTGGCCGGCGTTCTTCGTGAGTACCTGGAAGACCATCGCCGGCTACTACTGGATCGTGCTGCCGAACATGCTCGCTTCGCCCAGGATCGCCGGTGTCGTCGCGCTCATGGTTGCCATCGTCGCGGGCGTAGCGGGAGCCGTGCTCGCAGGTCGCAAGGGTGCGTTTCTTACGACAGGACTCGCGCTGTCCGCGTTGACCGTGCTGTCGTGGCCGTTCGCGCAAGATCGCATGGTGCTGGTGCTCCTGCCCTTCGCCGGCCTCCTTGTCGGCGTGGCCATCCAGGCAACCGTGCGGCGCACGGTGGGACGTTGGCGCGCGGCGCTGATCGCGGCTCTCGCGGCCACCGGCGTCCTGATCGGCGTGCGACAGCGGCAGATTCGAGCTCACGTGGGCTCGTGGGAGAACACCCAGGCAGCCGTCGGTTTTACCTACGCGGGGATGGCGCTGCCCACCCTCAGCACGCTCATCGTGACGGCGGACGTGTGGCTCGAGGAGCACGCGGATACGGCGGATGTGCTGCTCTTCGAGCACGGTCCTGCGCCGTTTCTCACCTCAGGGCGACGCGTGGTCTCGTTCCCGCACAGCGACTTCGTGGACCAACTGCCAATCTTCATGGTCCCCGGGGCATACCTCGCCGCGTCCATCGCGGAGGACAGCGTCTCGCTGATTGCGATCACCGCGCAACGCGAACCCGACGGCAGGATATCGATCGCCGACACCCCGCTGGCGGACGAGCTGCTCGCGGTGATGGCGCGATGCCCGAACAGCCTCGAGCTGGCCGGTGTCAGCGGACGCGCGCCGTCGATAGCGTTCTATCGGGTCGTTGAGGGCGGCGAGTGCTTGGCCGGCCTCCGCGTACCCAACGGCGGCGCCCGGCCGATGGGGCCTCGCCGCTAGCCGACTGCCGAACGCGGGAACCGACCGCCGCTCAAGGCCGCGGTCGCATGATCAACCGGCCCAACACCGCCCACATCTGGTCGGCGTCGATCAACCCGCGTACGGTGACCCGGAAGCCGGAGTAGTCGGCCGTGCCCATCGTGTTCCCATCCACGTCCGTGCTCACGGACAGCACGCTATCGACGGCTGTCGGCGAGCCCGGCCGCATGGCGACCATAACCGTGTCGCCCGTCTCGAGGATCTGCACGACGTCCCATCCCGTCGCGGTCTGCGTGGCCCGCAGTATGTCGAGGTCGCCGATCGCCACGATCTCCGATCGGGACACCGGCGGCGTCGGCGCAGTGGTCGGCGGCGTAGCCTCGGACGGCGCCGTGTCCGGCGGGAGATCCTCGCCGCTCGCCGTGTCCGATCCGCTGAGCGGCGCCGGAGCGGCGCCAGGAGCCTCGGGCGTGCCCGTCGGTTGAATCTCCGCTCCCGTACCTGGGGCGGAGGCTTCCGAGGCGCCCAGCGTGTCGATCGACTGCAAGGACGAAGCGGCCGCGCTGACCGAATCGCCGGTGACCGAGTCGGGCAATGCCGGCGCCGGATCCGAGGTGGGAAGTGTCGTCGGAGGGGTCGTCACGACATCCGCTCCCGTCGCGACGCCGTCACCACCCAGCGGGATCACGCCGGTCATGACCAGCGCCGCCCCACCCGCCACGACAATGACCAGCGCCACGACTGGAAGCACCCACCTCCGCTTTGGGGACGGCCTGGGCTGGTCATCACGCATGACGATCCGCGGTTCCGGCGCGCGATCCCACGGAGCCGGACGACGGCTCTCGGACTCGCGGCGCGCCGGCGCGCGCTCCGGTACCTCCGAAACCGACTCTTGCAGGATCACCTGCTCTTCGGGCTCTGCCTCCTCCTGCACCGGAGCTTCCGGCTCTTGATCCTCGGGCGCCTCGTGAGGCGGCTCTTGCGAGCCGTGCTCAATCACGAACCCCGATGCCGCCCGCTCCTCGTCCTCCACGGACTCCAACTGCGGCTCCTCGACCGCCTCGGAGGTCTGCACCCCCCCCAAGTCGTCTGCGTCTCCGAGGAGAACCAACCCATTACCACCGCCGATCGCCGTCTCGACCACAGGTTCTTCCACGTCCGCTGGCGCCTCTTCATCCACCGCGGTCCCTTCCATCGCCGAGGGTTCCTCCGGCGCAGGCGGTGGTGCGGGCTCCTCATGCGGCTCGTCGACCGGTGGTGACGGGGGCGGTGTGGCGGCAGCAGCCGCCTGGGGGGCGGTCGCTCTCCCGAGACCGGTGTCGATGGCCTTGCGCAGTACGCCCGTCACCTGCTCTGCCGGCCGGCCGGCCAACTGTTCCAGTCCCTGCAGCATCTTGTGCCGCTCGGTTCGCCGGGCGAAGTCGGCCAATACTGCGCGCGCCGGCTCGGCATGGCCGTGGTCCAGCAGCAACCCGGCCAACACGAAGTGCACCGTACGTTGCGAGCTGTCGGCCGCCTCGATCTTGCCGCAGAGTTCCACGATCTCGTCCGCCGCCCCCACAGCCGCATACCGAGCGGCGGCGGCCCGATAACGTTCGACGGCCTCGTGCACCTGTCCGAGCGCCACGTGCGCGTCTCCCGCCTTCACATACAGGGGGAACTCGCGGCCGATGGCCTCGGTGCCCTCGAGATGCTGCAGGACGTGGTCGTAGATGCGGAGCGCCTGGTCGTGCCGCCCCGCGGCGGCGAGCGTTTCGGCTTGCGCCTTGAGTTCAGACAGCTTGGCCAACGAGACCTCCCAACCCACCGCGAAAGGGGACCTTGGGACAAACTACCATTCCGCCCGAGGTGGGCAAGCCACACGCCCGAAATCCCCGAAACGCGACGAGCCGCGTCGCCGGAACCGAATACGCGACGACGCGGCTCGGACCTGCGCAGCCTGGAGCGACCGCCCTACGGCGCTCGATCAGCGGCGCACATCGCGATTCGGTCCTGGATCAGCAACCGAATAGGCGATCGCTTGCCCGTACCAGGCTGCGCGCCGGTTCGTTACTGGACAATGGATCACCTCCTTGGTTGGGGTTAACGTGCGGGCGAACAACCGCATAGTAGGAACACACCCGGGCGCGGAGCAACCCCCTCCGGCCGCCCCACACACGTCCGATGGCGCACGGGGCATCCGAACACGTGCAGCGAGCGGTGGACACCGCTGGGCGCACAGCGCGCCTGCACACCCTCGCCGCGCGCAGGATTACGAGCGCACCGCCCGCAGACAGGGCCGCAGCAGGAAGAGGTTGGCGCTGATGCGCCCGCCCACGAACGCGAGCGTGGCCGCCACCACGCCAACGATCCCGAAGTACCCGCCGAGCACGGTGAACAATACGCCTACGCCGAGTACCTCCGACGCCGTGGCCCAGGTCACCGGCGCGGTGCGGCGTCCCACGACCAGAATCGCGCGCTGGTATGAGAGCAGCACGGACAGCGCCGGCAGGATCACCAGCACGCGCGTCGGCCAAATCGCGAAATCCGCCAGAGTCGGTGTCAGGCCCGAGATGGTCTCGAACCAGAACCCCGCAAGCGGTGTGAATGCGATGAGCGCCAACCCCACCGAGGCGCCGACGCCGAGGATGGCGGCGAACCGGCCCACCTCCCGGTGGTGCTCAAAACGGTCGCCCATCAGCGCGATCGCCGCTTCCTGGTAGCTCAGCCCCAGGGCCCGAAACATGAAGCTCAGAGCGTGCACGACGGGATAGACCGCGAGCGATTCCACCGGGGACGCGGCCCGACCCATGAAGAAGGTGAGCAGCGGCTGCACCGCGAGCCCGATCACCGAGGTCAGCGCCAGGGGATAGTAGAACTCCCAAATGCGCCCGTATCCCAGCGCTGACGATCCCGCAGGCTCCTCCGTCGCCAGCAGTTCGCGCACGGTGCGCCGCGCCATGAACCGGCTGGAGACCGCCTCGAGGCATACGCCGGCGGACAGCGCCGCGGCACCGACCGCCGCACCGGGCAGCCGCGCCACGAAGTACAGCACGAGCGCCGTGCCCGCCATGCTCAGCAGGCGCAGGACCGTGCCGTAGGCCACCAGTCGGGTGCGCCCGCTCCGAATGAGCAGGCCCTGGTAGAAACGGCGGTATCCGATCGCCCCGGGCCACGGGAGCAGGATCCAGAGCGCGAGATAGGTGAGATCGGCGACCTCGGGCGGCAGCCCGATCAAGCCCTGCATGAGGAAGCGGAACACGGGCGGGATCAACACCACGAGCATTGCCAGCGTCACCATCACGTTCAGCCCGTACGTGAACGCCCGCAGCCGGCGAAACGCGATGGCACTCGTCGCCAGCGCGGTGGACGCCGACATGATCATGATGACCGGCGCCTCGACGAGAATCGCCCAGGCGTACGCGACGCCGTGGGCGGCGAGGTTGAACTTGGGATCCGCCAGCCGGGCGATGATCGCCGCTAACAATGGCCCTTCGAGCGACATCATGAGCCAGGTGGCCGCGAGCGGAACCCAAAAAACGAAGATCGAGCCGAGCGTGCGTCTCAGCGACACCCTCCACGCCGCGCGCGATCCGCCGACTCACCCCACACGGGGCCCCGCCGCGTGTTCCTGCGCCAATTCCGCCAGCATATCGTCCAGCGTTCGCGAGTGGTGCATGGAACAGAATTTCGGTCCGCACATCGCGCAGAACTCGGCGCTCTTGAAGTACTCAGCCGGCAGGCTCTCGTCGTGATACTCGCGCGCCCGCTCCGGATCGAGGCTCAGCCGGAACTGCTCGTTCCAGTCGAACGCGTAGCGCGCTCGCGACAGCGCGTCGTCGCGAGTCGTGGACCCGGCCCGACCGCGCGCGATGTCAGCGGCGTGCGCCGCGATCTTGTAGGCGATCACGCCCTCGCGTACGTCACCGGCATTGGGGAGCCCGAGGTGTTCCTTGGGAGTTACGTAGCACAACATGTCCGCGCCGTACCACCCGATCATCGCCGCCCCGATGGCGGACGTGATATGATCGTATCCCGGCGCGATATCGGTCACGAGCGGGCCAAGCGTGTAGAACGGCGCCTCGTGACACATCTCCTTCTGCTTGCGCACGTTCATCTCGATCTGCTGCATCGGCACGTGACCAGGCCCCTCGATCATCACTTGGACGTCACGCGCCCACGCCCGCAGCGTCAGCTCGCCCAACGTCTCGAGCTCGGCGAATTGCGCGGCGTCGCTCGCGTCGTGAATCGACCCGGGCCGCAGGCCATCGCCCAACGAGATCGTCACGTCGTACGCTCGGCAAATCTCCAGCACGTCGTCGAACCGGTCGTACAGGGGATTCTGCCGGCGGTGCGCCATCATCCACACCGCCAGCAGCGAACCGCCACGACTGACGATGCCCGTCACGCGACCGTGCACGAGGTGCAGGTGCTCCAGCAAGACGCCCGCGTGCAGGGTCATGTAGTCGACACCCTGCTGCGCCTGCCGCTCGATCATGTCGAGCAAACCGTCGGCGGTCAGCTCGGCCGTCTCCTTCACCTGGAGGATGGCTTGATAGATCGGCACGGTGCCCACCGGCACCGTGGCAGCCGCGAGGATCGCGCGGCGCGTCTCGTCGATGGCATCGCCCGTTGACAGATCCATCACCGTGTCGGCGCCGTACTTCACGGCCAGCCGGAGTTTGTCCAACTCCTCCTCAATCGACGATGAGACGGCGGAGTTGCCGATGTTCGCGTTGATCTTCACCGATGCCACCGCCCCGATGGCCATGGGCCGGAGCGACCCCGCCAGGTGATGCACGTTGGCGGGAATGATCAAGCGGCCCCGCGCGACCTCGTCCCGGACGACGTCCGCGGACAGCCCTTCGCGTTCCGCGACCGCCCGCATGGCGTGGGTCACGTCGCCCTGGCGGGCGAGGTACATTTGGGTTGGACAGTGTGTCATGATCGACTCCCTCCGCCGGTACGAACCGGATCAGGTTCCTGGGGTGTATTCTCAGCCCTGGGGCACCCCCGTCGCACCTGGGAATCTAGCGAACCGGAACGCGCGGCGGGGGCGGCGGTACAACAGTCCGGCGCGATTACGCGTAACATGTGCACGCCGGCCGTCGGTGCCGGTGGACCACGTCCTGACCATCTCACAACGCCACGGAGCTGATGTTATGCGATTCATCCCGATTCTTGGGGCCGCCGTGCTCGTGCTGGCGACCCCGGTGGCCGCGCAGCAGCGGCCCATGATGGGCGGCGGTATGGGCTCGGCCTCCATGGCCACCTGGAGTGCGTTCGACGAAGCGTTCGACAGTACCGCCACGGCGGCGGGACTAAACGAGGACCTGCAGAACTGGGTGATGCTGCTCATGGCCGACATTCGTGAGGAGCACGGTGACGCCTTCAAGCGAGTGAAGGAGCTTCGGGAATCTCTGCGGTCGGCCCGAGCCAGTGGGGCTACCCGGGAAGAGATGGGCGGGCTGATGCAGGAACTCGGGCCGCTCATGCAGCAGTTGACTCCGGTGACCCAGGCATTTGAAGACCAGCTCAAGGCCACGCTGAGCCCGTTGCAATTCCAAGCCGTGCAGGCCTTTGCGGAAGACCGGGGGAGGTTCAGGCGGCGCCCGCGCGAGTAGCTCAGAGACGGGACCGGCCCCCGGGGGCTTCCCCCGCGTGCCTCCGATGCCAAGTCTCGAACCCACCGACGGCCTAGGAGGCGCGCGGTGAATCGCCGAGACTTTACCGCCGCAGTGATGAGCGGCGTCGCCCTCGGCGGGCTCCGGCCACACCCGCGAGGCACGGCCGGCGCTCCGCTCCGCATCGACGACGCGCGGCTGATCGAGACGTTTGACGCGCTCCGAGCGTTCGGCGCGACGCCGGCAGGCGGGGTCGAGCGCCTCGCGTACGGCGACGCCGATCTCGCCGGCCGCGGCTACCTGATGGAACGGATGCGGGCCGCCGGCCTCGCGGTGCGGATCGATGCCGCCGGTAACATCGTCGGACGGCGCGCGGGCGCCCGGGACGATCTCCCGCCGATCATGATGGGCTCGCACATCGACTCGGTTCCCGACGCCGGAGCGTACGACGGCAACGTGGGATCTGTGAGCGCGCTCGAGGCGGTCTGGTCGCTTGCCGACGCGGGCGTCGCGACCGCCCACCCGATCGAGGTGGTGATTTTCCAGAACGAAGAGGGCGGGCTGTACGGCAGCGAGGCGATGGCGGGATCGCTCGCGCCGAGCGAGTTGGATCGCACGGCCCTCAGCGGGTTCACGCTCCGCGACGGCATCGCGCGGATCGGAGGCGATCCCGGGCGCCTGGCCGAGGCCGTGCGCCCGCCCGGATCCATCCATGCCTACCTGGAGCTCCATGTTGAGCAGGGCGGAATCCTCGACGCGACCGGAGACCGGATCGGCGTGGTCGAGGGCATCGTGGGCATCGAACAGTGGGACGTGACGGTGACGGGGTCAGCCAACCATGCCGGCACGACGCCCATGGATCGGCGACGTGACGCGTTGCTGGCGGCCGCCCGGTTCGTGGATGCCGTGCACCGCGTCGCCCTCTCGCTTCCCGGGCGCCAGGTCGCCACGGTTGGACAACTGGCGGTCGAGCCCGGGGCGCCGAACGTTGTGCCCGGCCGAGTGGCGCTGAGTCTGGAGATCCGCGACCTCGATGCCGAGAAGATCCTGCTGGTGTTCGAGCACGTCCAGCGTGAGAGTCAGGCGATCGCCAGCGCCACGACCACCACGTTTCGCTTCAGCAGTCGTGAGCTGGGAATCAAGCCGGCGCCGACGGACCCGCGGGTGCGCCGCGCCATCCGTACGGCAGCCCACGACCTGGACCTCACCACCCGCGACATGCCGAGCGGGGCCGGGCACGATGCGCAAAGCTTTGCGCGGGTGTGCCCTATCGGCATGCTGTTCGTGCCGAGCGTCGGGGGCGTCAGTCATTCACCCAGAGAGTTCACGACGCAAGCGGACATGGTGCACGGAGCGAACGTACTCCTGAACGCCGCCGTGTCGGTCGATCGCCTCGCCTTCGGCTAGGCGGCGTGGCCGCGGGCGGACGCCTGTCGCCACCAGACCCTTTCGGCTAGAATCATGGCCATGAATCTCCTCGCGCCGCTGCGCACCCTGCGCGACGAACGCCGGCAGTTCGGATGGAAAGGGCTGCTGCGCAAGCGCGGCTGGAAGCTCCTCCTCGCCCTGTTCGTCTTCTATCTCATTCGCGACGTCGTGCTGTACATCCTCATGCCGCTGGGCCTCGCGGCATGGCTGATCAAATAGGGGGGGGGCGAGACCACCGCTGCGCTTGGGCCGTCCTACCCTCCGAGCGTCTTTTCCGCGTGCGCGATCAGGCGCGTGCCACGATTCCACGTGAAATAGTTCCACGCCCACTGCGTGAATACGAGCAGGCGGTTCTCGAATCCCACGAGGTACATCAGGTGGAGAAACAGCCAGAGCGCCCAGGCCGGAAATCCACTGAACCTGAGCCACCCGAGGTCGGCCACCGCCGCGGCGCGACCGATCGTGGCCAGCTGCCCCTTGTTGTGGTAGCGGAACGCCGGCAGATCGCGTCCCGCCAGCCTGCGGCGAATGCGCTTGGCCACGTACCGGCCCTGCTGCATCGCCACGGGTGCGAGTCCAGGTAGCGGGTTTCCCGCTTCATCCAGGACGTGGGCCAGGTCGCCGATCACGAACACGTCGGCATGGCCGGGCACCGCCAGGTCCGGCCCCACCATCACCCGCCCTGACCGATCGAGATCCGCGCCCGTGGTCGCCGCCAGCACGGCCCCCAGCGGCGACGCGCGCACCCCCGCCGCCCACAGTACCGTGTCCGCCGGGATCGTGGTCTCGCCCTGCGACGCGCGTACCCGGACCGCTCCCGGGCGTATCTCAGTCACGAACGCATCGGTCAGTACTTCCACCCCCAACCGGGCGAGGGACCGCGCGGCGGCCCGCGACAACCGTTCCGGAAACGTCGGCAGCACCCGCGGCCCACCCTCGACCATCAGCACGCGGGCTGCACGGGGATCGAACGCTCGAAACTCCCTGCGCAACGTGTGACCGGCAAGCTCCCCGATCGCGCCGGCCAGCTCGACTCCGGTCGGCCCGGCGCCCACGACCAGAAACGTCAGGGCCCCGTGCCGCTGCGCCGGCTCCACCGCGCGCTCGGCTCGCTCGAACGCCGCGAGGATTCTGCTGCGAATCTCCGTAGCGTCCTCGACTGTCTTGAGCGCCGGGGCCAGTGGGGCCCATTCGCTCCTGCCGAAGTAGTGATTCGCGGCGCCCGTCGCCACCACGAGCGTATCGAACGGCACCGCATCTCCGTCGCCCAGGCGCACGAGGCGCTGCGCCGCGTCCACCGCCGTCACCTCGCCCAAGAGCACCCGCGCATTCGCCTGTCGTCGCAGCACCCAGCGGAGGGCCGCGGCGATGTCTCCCGGCGAGAGTCCCCCGGTGGCAACCTGATAGAGCAATGGCTGGAAGACATGGAAGTTGCGGCGGTCGATGAGCGTCACGTCGACCGGCGCGCGACGGAGGGCCCGCACCAGATTGAGACCGGCGAACCCGCCTCCGACCACGACCACGCGATGAGGCATCGACGCTAGAAGGTGGCAAGTGTCAGGAAGGAAACGCGAGGCATCCTCGGAAGACTCCGAAGGGGGTTGCACGCAACTTACCCCCATCCCCGCCGCCGGTTCAGGGCAGGCTGACGACCAACGTCGCGCGGTAGTCCCCGAGAGGTATCGGGGCGCCGATCGGGTATGGCGCCAGGGCGACGAGCGTCACGCGATACGCATCGAGGTCGGTGGCCCGCGGGGGCAGATTCGTGTGCAGCGTGTCCGTACGACTAAAGGCCGCGCCGCTCACGACGACTACGACAGCCCCGTCACCCGCCCAGAAGCACGCGGCTTGAAGCGGACAGCGCGAATCCTGCGCCACCCCCGTGAAACGAACCGTGAGGGGCGTGCCCACGATCCCGGTCGTCTGGCCGGGCGCCAACGTGAACTCCTGCCCGACGGTCGGTGCGACCGGACCCGTCGCTTCCACGCATCCGACAAGGGCGGTAACCGACAGTATCTGCGCGATCCTCACGCTTGGAATACCCAGCGTGCTCGCCCTGGGTCACGGGGCGGGAACCGCGGTTGGGGGGGAGGCGGACGCCCAACCAGTTGCAGACCGCCGGCTTGTGAAGCACGCCGTGGGGCACTACGCTCCATGGCATGCCACCGAAGAGCGAGATTCAGATGTTCCTGAAGCATGCGGACGACGTCCCCGCGGAGCCCGTGTCCGCCGGAACAGGCACGACCCGTCAAGTGTTGATCGGCCCCGGCGAAGGCCCCAATTTCGCCATGCGCCGCTTCATCATGGAGCCCGGTGGAGGCATGCCCGCGCACACCAACCGCGTCGAGCACGAGCAGTACGTGTTGCGGGGACGCGCCACGGTCGGCATCGGGTCTCGGGTCGTCGAGGTCCGGCCCGGCAGCGTGGTGTTCATCCCAGCCGGGACGCCGCACTGGTACCGGGCCCTGGGAGAAGAGCCGTTCGAGTTTCTCTGCATGGTGCCGAACGCTCCGGATCACATCGAGCTGGTCCCCGAGCCCTAGCGCCCGGAAACCGCCGCGCTTCGCCGTGAAGCGCCCCTATGAGACCGACGTCCCTCGCGATCGAGATCCCGCAGCAGCCCGACGACAGCGCCTGCGGCCCAACGTGCTTGCACGCCGTCTATCATTACTACGGCGACGAGATCCCGTTGGCGCGTGTCATCCGCGAGGTCGAGCCGCTCGAAACGGGCGGCACATTGGCGGTGCACCTGGCGATTCACGCACTGCACAGGGGCTACAGCGCGACCCTCTACACCTACAACCTCCAGCTTTTCGACCCGAGTTGGTTCGCCGCAGGTGTGAACCTGGCCGACCGGCTCGCACGGCAGGCACAGGTCAAGGACGACGCCAAGCTGCGGCTTGCCACCGCGGCGTACCTGGAGTTCCTGAAGCTCGGCGGTCACGTACGATTCGAGGAGCTGACCCCGGATATCCTGCGGCGCTACGTCAAACGCGGCCGACCGCTCCTGACGGGCCTCAGCGCCACGTATCTCTACGGCTGCGCGCGCGAGACCGGCTCGGTGGCACTGCGCGCTGACGATGTCGGCGGGTCACCCACGGGACACTTCGTCGTGCTCTACGGATACGACCCGGATGCCCGTCGGGTACTGGTGGCCGACCCGTTGGGTGACACTCACCGGTTCGGCGCGCACTATTACGAAGTCGGACTGTACCGACTGATGGGCGCGATTCTCCTTGGCGTGCTCAGCTACGACGCCAACTTTCTCGTGATCGCGCCCATGCCGTGAGGTCCCTCGTCGTCGTCGAGAACACCACCCGGTGGCCGTTCGCAATCCCGGAAGTGGAGGTAGTTCCGGCACGCACCTATCTGCGCGACGGACGGTATGCCGACATGCGCAATACCGCCGTGTACAACGTATGCCGGCACTACGGATATCAGCAGGTCGGCTACTACGTGTCGCTGCTCGCCGCGGCACGCGGTCACCGTCCACTCCCATCAGTGGAGACGTTACAGCGTCTCAAACTGGCCCCCGTCATTCGGACGCTCGCGGACGACCTTGAGGGCCTCATCCGCCGCGCCCTCGCGCCCCTCAAATCCGACGAGTTCGAGCTGAGCGTGTACTTCGGTCGCAACCCGGCGAAGCGGTACGACCGCCTCGGCCAGGCCCTGTTCAATCAGTTCCCCGCGCCGTTCCTCCGCGCCACGTTCGCGCGCGATGGTCGGTGGCGTCTCGTAACCGTGCGTGCCGTCGCGACGAGTGAGATTCCGGATGCGCACCGCGAGTTCGTGCTCGACCGGGCCACGGCCTTCTTCCGTCGCCCAGCCCGCGCGCGCCGCGCGGTGCGGTCGCATCACTACGACCTCGCCATCCTGTGGTCGGACCAGGACGACGACCCGCCCTCCGACGAGCGCGCCATTCGTCGGTTCCAGCGGGCCGCGCGCCCCATCGGTCTGGAGGCGACGATCGTCGGGCCCGACGACTACGGGCGGATCGCGGAGTACGATGCCCTGTTCATCCGGCAGACGACGCGGATCAATCACCACACGTTCCGCTTTGCCCAACGGGCCGCGCACGAGGGCATGGTCGTGATCGACGATCCCACGTCGATCGTGCGGTGCACCAACAAGGTGTATCAGGCGGAGCTGTTCGAGCGGCATGACATCCCCGCCCCGCCGACGGTGCTGCTTCAGGAAGGCGACCCACTCGAGCTCGTCCGCCCGCTCGGCCTCCCGTTGGTGTTGAAGCGCCCGGACAGCTCCTTCTCGGAGGGCGTGGTCAAGGTGAACACGCCGGACGAACTGGCGGCACGGCTTCCGGAGTTCTTCGCCGATTCCGAGCTCGTGGTCGCGCAGGCGTTCACACCGACCGACTTCGACTGGCGGATCGGGGTGCTCGACGGAGCGCCGCTGTTCGCGTGTCGTTATCACATGGCACGGGGACATTGGCAGATCATCGCCGGGCAGGTGCGGAAGCGGTACGGCCGGGTCGAGGCGGTCCCACTCGGCGACGTGCCGCGACGTGTGCTGACGCTCGCGGTCCGCGCCGCCTCCCTCATCGGCAACGGGCTGTACGGGATCGATCTCAAGGTGATGGGGCGACGAGTCCTGGTCACCGAAGTCAATGACAACCCGAGCATCGAGGCCGGGTACGAGGATCGCGCGGCGGGGTTGGATCTTTACCGCGCCATCATGGCGTGGTTTCGCCGCGAACTGGACCGGCGGGGAGAAACCGCCGGCCGATGACCGCACCGCTGCACCTGTTCGCGGGCCTCGGCGTCGAACTCGAGTACATGATCGTCGACGCGGAGACGCTCGACGTACGCCCATTCGCGGATCGCGTGCTCCACGCGGCGGATGGGAGCGTGACCGCCGAGGTCGAACACGGCGACTTCGCCTGGTCCAACGAGCTCACCAAGCATGTGCTCGAGTTCAAGACCAACGGCCCGGCTCCCTCGCTGGCCGGGCTCACCGAAGGGTTCCAAACGCAGGTGGGTGCCGCACGAGAGAGGCTCGGGGAGTGGGGAGCGACTTTGCTGCCGACCGCCATGCACCCATGGATGGACCCCTCCGGCGAGACGGTGCTGTGGGAGCAGGAATACGCGGAGGTGTACAACGCCCTCCACCGCATCTTCGACTGTCGGGGGCACGGCTGGGCCAACCTTCAGAGCATGCATCTCAACCTGCCCTTTGCCGATGGCGAGGAGTTTGCGCGGCTCCACGCGGCGATTCGCGCGACCGTGCCGCTGTTGCCGGCCATCGCCGCGAGCTCACCGTTCGCTGACGGCCATCGGACGTCGTGGCTGGATACCCGGCTCGAGCACTACCGGACAAACGCTCGGGCGCTGCCGTCGATCACCGGTCTCGTCGTGCCCGAGGTCTCGACCTCGCCCGCGCACTACCATGAGACCGTTCTCCACCCCATCTACGCCGAGTTGGCGCCGCTCGATCCCGCGGGCGTGCTCCGCCATGAATGGGTCAACGCGCGCGGCGCGATCGCTCGCTTCGACCGGCAAACGATCGAGGTACGAGTGTTGGACGCCCAGGAAAGCGTCCCGTGCGATCTCGCCGTGGCGGCGGCGACCAGGGCCGTGGTCGCCCATTTGTGTGCTGCCGACGTCGAGGCGCTGAATCGGCAGGACACCAGTAGGCTCCACGCCGTGCTGCTGGCGACCATCCGCGACGGCGACAACGCCGTGATCGCGGACGGCCGCTACCTCCACGCGCTCGGGCTTGGCTCCGGCCCGCTCGTGGCGGGCGAAGTGTGGGCGGGTCTACTCGAACGCACGCCGCTCGACACCGATTGGCCCGAACTGTGGTCCCGGGTGACCGCCATTCTCGCCGGAGGGTGCCTGGCGCGGCGAATCTCGGAGTGTGTGGGCGCGGACGTGCGGCGCGAGCGCTTGCACGAGGTATATGCCGAGCTGGCGGGCTGTCTTGCAACCGGAAGCGGATTCGCACCGTCCTGACCGCGAGCGCGCCGTGTCGGCGCCTTCATGGCTCTCGGGCGCAACCGTCCGCGGGACCTCGAGTTTTCGACCGAGGCTACGCCACGCTGATCCGCACCGGGAGCCGGCGCGCGCCCCAGTGACCAGCCGGACCCTCGAACACGCCGGCACACGCGGTTCCGCAATCGGCGCAGCAGCCGTCGTCCGTCAGCCTCCAGTCGCGCAGCACGTACCAGTCACGCACCACGAGCGCATTGCCGCAGGCGTGACACAGGGTGGTTCCCCCCTCGGGATCGTGGACGTTGCCCGTATACGCGTACCGCACGCCATTGCGTCGCGCGATGGCCCGCGCGCGGGTGAGCGTTGCGGGCGGCGTGGGCGGCGTATCGCGCATGCGCCAGTCCGGATGGAACGCCGTGAAGTGCATGGGTACGTCGGGTCCGAGATGATCGACAACCCACCGAGTCATCTCCTCGATCTCCGCTGGTGTGTCGTTGTGCCCCGGAATGAGCAGCGTAGTCAGCTCGAACCACACGTCCGTTTCGTGTTTCAAGTACTCGAGGGTCTCGAGGACGGGCGCGAGGTGCGACTTGGTGACCTTGTGGTAGAACGCCTCGGTAAAGCCCTTCAGATCGACGTTCGCGGCGTCCATGTAGCGGTAGAATTCCCGGCGCGGTTCTTCACAGACGTATCCAGCCGTCACCGCCACGGTCTTGATGCCGCGCTCGTGGCATGCCTGCGCGACGTCGATGGCGTACTCGTGGAAGATCACCGGATCGTTGTACGTGAAGGCCACACTGCGGCACCCCAGGCGTTCAGCCGCAAGCGCCAACTGCTCGGGCGACGCCGCGTCCGCCAACGTGTCGATCTCGCGCGACTTGCTGATGTCCCAGTTCTGGCAGAACGAACAGGCGAGGTTGCATCCGGCGGTTCCGAACGACAACACGGGCGTGCCCGGCAGAAAGTGATTGAGCGGCTTTTTCTCGATCGGATCGACGCAGAAGCCGCTGGACCGTCCGTACGTCGTGAGCACGATCTCGTCCGCCTCCGCCATGCGCACGAAACACATGCCGCGCTGCCCATTCCGCAGGCGGCAGTAGCGCGGGCAGAGATCGCATTGCACGCGGCCATCATCCAGCCGATGCCAGTACTTCGTGCGCGCGATGGCGCTGGACCGCTCCGCGACGTCACCCATCGCGCCATTCCTCTTCGCCCCACACGTCCGCCTCAAACCCCAGCATCTCGGCGTCGGGCCTGGCGTAGGCACCGTCGGGCACGCCAGCCTTCACGCAGAGCTGATGCAAGAAGGTGGGAACATCCCATCCCCAGTCCACCGGGACTTGCGGGAGCAGCAGCCCGGCGGCGCGCGGGGTCCGTAACAGCAGACCGTGCCGGCCGACCTCGACCTGCTCTGGTCGAATCGGCTGCAGCGCCGTCAACGCGCTGATCTCCATGCGGAGGCCGCCAGCCTCGGCGCCCGTCACGGGTGGGAACCGGGGGTCCTCGGTAGCGGAGACCACCGTCATTCTCGCCACCGCCTCGGCAAGCGCCCGCCGGGGTACGTACTCACCGCAACACCCGCGCAACCGCTTGTCGGGGCCGCGCTCCGTGAGTGTGACGAAACACCCCCGCGGCGCATTGAGGCCCGGACTGTCGAGGGGAACCGCCGGTGGCGCCTGCCCACGCGTGTGGGCCTCCAGCACCCGGCGGGCCAACGTCAGCAACCGAGCACGCTCGACGCCGGAGAGGACGGGAAGCGACTGAACGGCATCGTGTTGCAACGCTTCGCGCACGGAATCTTCCTCAGCAGGGTTCGTGGCTGCGGGACTCCACCTTCAATCTGGCAGGTGGGCGGCGCTCCACGCCAGCGCCGCTGTGTCGGTCGAACGCGACTACGCAGCCCGCCCACCCCAGGATTGCAGCGCCCGGTTCAGCGTCGGGTCGAAATGGACGTCCATCTGCGGGAATGCGATCGTGACGCCGGCCTCCCTCAGCCCCCACCAGATCGCCTGGTTCAGCTGCGACAGGAAGGTCCGCGCTTCCCACGGATCGTCCACCCACACGGACACTTCGTAATCGACGGACGAGTTCCCAAATCCCAGCAGCAGGATGCGTGCGTCAGGCGCGGTCTGGCGCCATGGCACGGCCCGCGCCGCGCGTCTGAGCACGTCCTGTACCACCTCGAGATCCGATGCATACGACACGCCCACAGTCGCGCGAACGCGGAAGAGCGAGTCATGCAACGTGAAGTTCTTGACGGTGTCCTGCACGAGCATCGCGTTCGGGATGATCAGTTGCTCCTCGTCGCGCGACCGCGCGAGCGTACTCCGGATTCCCAACCGCTCCACCTTTACCACCGCCCCGCCCACCTCGAGAATATCGCCCGGCTTGATCGAGCGCTCGATCAAGAGGATGATCCCCGAGACGAAATTCTGGGCGATGTTCTGCATCGCGAAGCCCAGTCCCACCGCGAAAATGGCGCCCGCGGCGAACAGCGTCGCCAGCTCGATCCCCGCCGTGTCCAGCGCGATTCCAGTCGCCACGAGCATGACCAGGTAGTGCGCCAGGCGTTGGCCAACCGCGATCGACCCGTCCTGTCCCCGCCCGCGGCGTTCCAGTGCCCTGCGGATGGAGCGTTGGAGCACCCGCGACCCGACCCAGGCGATCGCGACGATCAGCAGCCCGGTCAGCAGTGTGCCTACGGTCATCGGGGTGCCACCGAGGGTGAAGAGCTCGATTTCCAAGAAATCATGTAGCATGGAAGTCCCACCGCTAGGAGTTGGATGAAGGTATCACCGGTGCCGGGCTCCGCGGGCTGGCGCTTTCACCCGATGGCCGCCGCCTCGCGGTCCAGGTTCGCGCCTCCGGATCGGGACGAACGGCATCTTGGGGTGCCATGCGCGCGCTTCAGCGCGCACACATGGCCGAGCGAGGCGGTCACGCCTCCACTGCCACGCAAGTTTGCGACATGGGGGGAGTGCTCGTCCGATGAACGAGATCACCGAGCGCCCACAAGGTGGCGATCGCCGACCGCTCCGGTGCCCGAGCGTGATTGAGATTGACGTACAGCCATACCAGCCGTATGATTTGCCATATGAAGACAACGCTGATCATCCCTGATGCCCTCATGCGGGAGCTCAAGCGCCGGGCCGCGAAGCGGGGGGAGACCTTGTCCGCCATTGTCGCCGAGGCGCTCCGGCGGGGAATCGCGGAGCCGCCGGCAGGGCGGTTGCCTCCGCTTCCCGTCCACGCGATGGGGCGGCCGCAGGTGGATCTGGCTGACCGCGATGCACTCTATCGTGCGATGGAAGGGGCCTGAGGGGTGTTCGTCGTCGACACCAACCTCCTGCTGTACGCCGTCAACCCTGACTCGCCCGACCACGAACGTTCCCGCACGCTGCTCGACGACTGGCGGCGGGGCGACCGGACCTGGTTTCTCACCTGGGGCATCGTGTACGAGTTCCTCCGCGTCAGCACGCACGGCGGGGTGTTCCCGCGACCGCTCGATCTGCCGAGCGCGCGGGCCTGGCTCAACGCTGCGCTGGCGGGGCCCCGCTCGGCGCTGCTCGTGGAAACCGACCGCCACGCCGACGTGTTGGAACAGGTGGTCCGGGAGCATCCGCGCCTGCGGGGCAATCCCGTGCACGACCTGCACACGGCGGTGTTGATGCGAGAGCACGGGGTGACCGAGATCCGGACCGCCGACACGGATTTCCACCAGTTTCCGTTTCTCGAGGTCGTGAACCCCCTGGCTGCCTGACATTCGCGGGTGCATGTCTTGGACCGGTTCGGGGGCTGAGGAACGAGATCAGCGAATACTCTCCAGGTGCAGAGTCGAGGGCTGACAGCCATCGCTCGGCACAACGGCATGCCGTGAACGGCATTGGGGTGTTGCCATCCGGACGATCGACGTTTCCTCTGCAAGCGTCTCATGGGCGCGGAGGGCACCAGCCTCCGGACCATGACCGCGGTGCTGGTGCAGCACCGGCTGATGGAGCTCGCTGTCCGGCGGGCCGGACGCAGAAAGGGACTGCGGATACCGTTTCGTTGAAGGCAGTGCTGTCCCGCAACACATGCGATCTCGCGAGGCATGGCCGGCACCGGCGCACACAGGAGCCATGTCGCCGGCCAGGGCGGAATCCATAGTTGCATGTAGTTATATGCATGTATACATTAATATCAATCATGCCCAAACGCCCTATTCAGGTCTACCTCGACGACCGAGACCGCGCCCTGCTGGATGGGCTCACGCGGCGGCTCGGCCTGCCGAAGGCCGCCGTCGTGCGGGAGGCCATCCGGCGCTGGGCCACGGAGCTGCGCGGTGAGGAGGATCCACTGCTTCAGCTGATCGGAGGGTTGGACGACCCGGCGGTGCCGGCCGATCTCTCGACGCGGCACGACGAGTACGCGGTGCGCCGCTCCGCGGCATCGGTCCGCGTCGCGGAGCGGCCGGATCGCGCGCGGCGTCCATGATCGGCCGCCAGGTGCTGGTGGATACGGGCGCGTGGCTCGCGGTCTTTCATCGCCGGGACCAGCACCACGCGGTGGCGGCCGCGCGGCTACGGCGGCTGCGCGTCGAGCGCACGCCGCTCGTGGTCACCGACCTGATAGTGACCGAGCTCCACCTGCACCTGCTGTACGGATTCGGCCCGGCCGCGGCGGCCGCCCACGTGCGCACACTGGTGGACGATCCCGGCATCGAGCAGGCGTTCTGCGACCGGGCCCTCCAGGATGCCGCACTGGACGACTGGATCCTGCGGTACGCCGACCAGCCATTCAGCCTCACGGACGCGGTGAGCTTTGCCCTGATGCGGGCGCGGGGTATCGCGCGCGCGCTCACGTTCGATCAGCACTTTCGCGTCGCGGGGTTCGACGTCGTCGAGTAGGCCGCCGGCATGCGCACCCCGACGTCGGCCAATGCCGCGCTCCTTCGCCGTTCGCCCGGTCGCGCTGATGCCTGGGCACCCAACAGACGACGGTCGGGAGATCCTGACGGCCATCCATTCTGCTCCCCGGCGACCGCGCGCCGGCCAGTCCCCCGCAGCCTTCGATCAGTTATTGGAGCGGCCGCGGGAGCGCCACGGGAGCTGAGCGGCGCCGGCCTGGCAAGCCGTGATATGCTTTTCATAGCATATGTCACATGTTGGCGTCATGCGCTCCGGGCAGCCGGCGGGTACGGGTTTGCCGCCGACGGCCGCCGGTTCTATTTCACCCTCGGCTCCCACGAGGCGGATGAATGGGTGCTGGACTTGAACCGGCAGTGAGAGATCCGCCACCTACGTCGAACACCAAACTCAACCCGTCCCGGCGCACCCAGCCCGATGCGACGCGCGTGGCGCACAAGCAGTTGCCTCGACCGGCCTAGCCGTCCAATGTTGGTGCCATGTCCGAGGTGACACCGGCAACCCACCGCTTTGACACGCTCGACGCCGACGAGATCAGCGCGACGATCGCACAGCTGGCCCGCCGGATCGACGAGCGCCTCCCGGGCGCGAGCTTGGCCCGCCTTTGTCGACGGCTGGAGCACATTGCCCGCCACACCAAGGATCAGGTGGAGTGGATCAAGCGACCGATTCTCAGCTTGCGCGTGGGGAGCGGAATCCTGATCCTGATCGTGATCGTTGGTCTCGCGATGCCCTTCGCAGCCGTCGGCCTCTCCACAGGGGATGCCACAATCATCGACATCATTCAGGCGCTGGAAGCGGGCATCAACGACGTCGTGCTCATCGGGGCCGGCATCTTCTTCCTTGCAACGCTGGAGAACCGCATCAAGCGGCGCCGCGCTCTGGCCGCGCTACACCAATTGCGTACGATCACGCATATCATCGACATGCTGCAACTCACCAAGGATCCGGAACGGCTCTTTCACCAGTGGCACCCGACGCCATCGAGTTCCGCCATCACGCTGACTCCGTTTCTCTTGAGCCGCTACCTGGACTACTGCTCGGACATGCTGTCGCTCACCGGCAAGATCGCCGCCCTGTATGTCCAGGACTTCCACGACCCGGTCGCGCTGGCAACCGTAAACGAGATCGAGACTCTCGCTACCGGCTTGACGGGTAAGATCTGGCAGAAGCTGGTGATCCTCCACGCGCATCCCGATGTCGGGCCCGCGAGATCCGGCGCGGGGTCGGGCGTGCTGCCGGTGACGTCCTAGCTGCCTCCCCGATCCCGCCGTCGCGCGCCCGTCGGCGGGCGTCTATCGTTCGTGTGCACACACCCGAGGTCGAGGTCCTCCATGCCTTCAACCATTCTCGTCGCCCTGTGCATCACCGCGCTGATTCGACAGCCGCTGCCGGCGCAGAACGGCACCGAGCACCGCGTGGTGGCGGCGGTGGACGAGGGAGCCGCCGGAGCGCTGGAACTGCTCCAGGAGATCGTGAACATCAACAGCGGCACGATGAACTTCGCGGGCGTACGGCGCGTGGGCGCGGTGCTGCGTGCGCGGTTCGACGCGCTGGGATTCGACACCGAGTGGATTGACGGCGCGCCGTTCGACCGAGCCGGCCACCTCCTGGCCACCCACGACGGTCCCGGACCCCGCCTGTTGCTGATCGGACACCTGGATACGGTCTTCGAACCGGATCACCCGTTTCAAGCGTGGGAGTGGACCTCGGACTCGACGGCGCGCGGGCCGGGCGTGGTGGACATGAAGGGCGGCGACGTCGTGATCGTCTTGGCTTTGGAGGCGTTGGCCCGGGCCGCCGTGTTGGACGGCCTCAACATCGCGGTGGTCATGACGGGCGACGAGGAAGACAGCGGCACGCCGCTCGACCTCGCGCGGGCGTCGCTCATCGAGGCGGCCGACGCGGCCGACGTCGCGCTCGCGTTCGAGAACGGTGACAGTGACCCCACGACCGCCGTCATCGCCCGCCGTGGCTCGACGACGTGGCGCCTCTCCGTGACCGGCAGGCCGGCACATTCTTCGCAGGTCTTCCAACCCGAGGTCGGCGCGGGGGCGATCTATGAAGCGTCACGCATCCTCTTCGCGTTCTACGACGAACTCTCGGGTGAGCCCTTGCTCACATTCAACCCCGGAGTGATCCTCGGCGGCACCGACGTCGATTTCGACATCGATCAGGCTCGTGGGACGGCGTTCGGCAAAGACAACGTGGTCGCCGAGCACGCGATGGTCTCGGGCGACCTCCGAGCCGTGTCTCCCGAGCAACTCGCGAACGCCAAGTTGGCGATGCGGAGGATCGCCGACGGCCATCTCCCGCTCACCACCGCGGACCTCGAGTTTCACGATTCCTACCCGCCATTCGCCCCCACCGACGGCAACCGTCGGCTGCTCGCGCTGTTCGACGCGGTGAGCCGCGGCCTCGGCTTCGGCGCCGTGACCGCCGTCGATCCCCGCAAGGCGGGTGCGGCCGACGTGTCGTTCACCATGGGACGGGTCGCCATGGCACTGGACGGACTTGGCACGGGCGGGGGGAATGATCACACGGCGGACGAGTGGATCGACGTGCGGACGCTGGCGATGCAAGCGAAACGGGCGGCGGTCTTGATGTTGAGGCTGGCGGCTGGCCAGTGACAACCTCAGGGTCCCTTCAAACTCGTCTCATGGACGACGCCGCACCGCCCTCGTAAACTTGCTCGTGGACCCACGATCGAGGTACACCGGTGGCTCGAGGATTCGGATGTCATGGTCGCGTCGTCGTCGGATCGCTGCCGGCGGACGTCGCGCAGTCGCTGGAGGCGTTGCCGGGAGATTGGCTGGAGTATGACGGGACGGCACAGGCGATCGTGGTACGGCATGTACAGCCCACAGGCGGCGCCATTGTCCCCACCGTCGTATCGGAACTGGTGCGGATGCTCGCGCTGATCCCCTACGACCTTCAGGAACAGCTCGCGGGAGGCACGCTCCTCGCGCATACGGAAGACGAGGGCCGCCTCGTCCGGATCACCGTCGCGCCGGGCGGCGGCCTCCACGTCGAGTGGGCGCATCCCGACTACGCCGGGGCGGAGAAGCGACCGTTCGACGGACACGAAATCAAGATCGAGGGATACGAGCAGCGGCTGAACGGCCAGTTGACGTTTCGCAGCGCCGATCCACAAGGCGCCGCGTCCGGCGTGCAGCTCTTCGCCGATACGTTCGAGGGACTATATCCCGAAGGCGACTTTCGCGCGGCGGCCGACCCGGAGGCGGGCTCCGTCACCGTCACCATGAGGGACGTGAATCTCGACGTGCGGGTGCTCATCGAGAAACTGCGCGGCATGGCCGACCCCGGTTCGATCACCGGTCGCGTGTCGTTGGCGTCGTTTCGGGAGGCGGTCCCCGAGCACCTGCTCCGGCTGGTTTTCGAAGGCGGCGAGGCCTGGGTGCAGCGACCGCTGCTCTGGGAGTAGTGGGCCGACACCGTAGCAGGGCGGCACCTACTCTCCTACTCTCCTACTCTCCTACTCTTACTCTCCCTCTCTCTGCAATCTCACGACCACTCGCACCACCTCGCCGGACGCGACCGTGACTTGCCGCTCCTCGGTGCGGTACCCTTCCTTGATGAACCGCACCGTGTGATCGCCGGGGGTCACTTCGACGTTTACCTGCGGGGTGTCGCCGAGGCGTCGCCCGTCGAGTTCGACCATGGCGAACGGGATTGCGTTCACGGTGAGTCGGCCGGGAGACGGTGCGGCAGGCTCGGTTGGCGTCACCTCGGCGGCCTGCTCGACCACCGGTTCCTCCACCACCGCCGCGGGTGCGGCCTGACCCGCGAAGATGGCCGCGGCCGAGTCCAACGAGGCGGCCACCGCCTCACGTTCCGCCTCAGAGAGATTCGCCACGATGACGAGGGGCCCTTCGGGCACACAGCCGATGTCGTCCGTGCAGACGAACTCGAGACTGGCGGCGCCATCCATGCTTCGGGCGACGACGGACGTCCGCACGCTGATGTCGAACGCCGCCGCCCCGCCCTGCTCGGCGCTCCGCAGTAGCGCACCGAGCGCGCGGGCGCGCGCAGGCACGATATCCACGCTGAGGAGCGTGTCTTCCCGCGCGAACAGGACCTGCACCCTGGGCTTCCGCTCCGTCTCTTCGGCTCGCGCCAAGCGGGCCTGAATCTCGAGCAGCCCTGACCCCACGTCGAGCTGGGTGTGGAACCCCGGCTCCTGACCGTGAGCCACAAGAGGGATTCCGAGGGCAAGCACGACGAGCGTTGTGGCGTACCGCATGGACACTCCTCAGGAATGTGGTCGGAGCGTAGGACGGCAAGAACACATGTTTCTCTACAGTCGCCCCGTCCTACCGTACTACCATCTTACTATCTTTCCCTCCTGCTAAGGAGGCTCGATGAAGTTCGATCCGGCAGTTCCACTCTTGGTCTCGCTTCTCTTGATCGGCATGGCATCCGTGGCGACGAAAACCGACACCGGTATTGCGAGGGATGCACCGCAATCGGAGCCGGAGGCGGTGCACGCACCCAATCCGTTGCTGGCCGAGTGGGATACGCCGTTCGGAGTGCCGCCGTTCGATGCGATCCGTGACGAGCACTATCTCCCGGCCTTCCGCACCGCCATGACCGCTCACGCGGCGGAGATCGCGGCCATTCAGACTGACCCGTCACCGCCCACGTTCGCCAATGTGGTCGAGGCGCTGGAGCGTAGTGGTGCCACGCTCGACAGGGTGGCCAATGCGTTCTTCGCGGTCAACTCCGCACACTCGAATGACGCGACTCGAGAGATTGCCCGAGTCGTGTCGCCTGAGCTCGCGCGCCACAGCGACGACATCACGTTGAATCGCGACCTGTACGCCCGTGTCAAAGCCGTTTACGACCGCCGCGACCATCTCGACCTGAACCTCGAGCAACGCCGACTCCTGGAGGAAACCCATAA
This sequence comes from Gemmatimonadales bacterium, assembly GCA_036397755.1. Taxonomy (GTDB): domain Bacteria; phylum Gemmatimonadota; class Gemmatimonadetes; order Gemmatimonadales; family GWC2-71-9; genus CAMYLY01. The sequence goes on from DASWII010000039.1 coordinate 34,837, forward strand.
GCAGTTCGTGCGGAGTGGCGCGGCGCTGTCGGTCGAGAAACAAGCACGGCTGCGCGACATCAATGCGGAGCTCGCCGAGTTGTCTCAGCGCTATGGTGACAACGTCCTGAAGGAAACCAATGGCTGGGAGTTGTTGATCACTGACTCGGCGGACCTCGGGGAGTTGACCGGGAGTCTCGTCGCGGCCGCGCGGCAGGAGGCACAGCGGCGTGGCCACGACACCGGCTGGGTCATCACGCTGCAGCGTCCGAGCCTCAATCCGTTCCTGCAGTACTCCCCGAACCGCGAGTTGCGGCGGCGGGGCTTCATGGGGTATGCGCTGCGTGGCGACAACGACAACGAGCAAGACAACAAGGACATTGCCGCGCGCATGGCCGCGTTGCGCGCCAAGGCGGCCGGTCTCATGGGTTACGAAACGCACGCGCAATACGTGTTGTCCGACAACATGGCCGAGACTCCCGAACGCGTCTACGAATTCCTGGACCGCATCTGGCAACCGGCCCTGACCATCGCCAAGTCCGAGCGTGACGCGTTGCAGGAGATGATGCGGGCCGACGGCATCGAGGGTAAGCTCGAGGGGTGGGATTGGCGCTACTACACGGAGAAGGTGCGGCGCGCCCGGTACGACTTGGACGAGGAGGCCCTCCGGCCGTACTTCGAGTTCACGGCGGTGCGGGACGGCGCTTTCTGGGTCGCCAACCAACTGTTCGGGCTGACGTTTCACGAGCTCGAGGACATGCCGGTGTGGCATCGCGATCAGCAGGTCTTCGAGGTGAGAGAGGCGGACGGCGCCCACCTAGGCGTGCTGTACATGGATTTCTTCGCGCGGGAAAGCAAAGAGTTCGGCGCATGGATGAACGAGTTGCGCTCGCAACAGCGCTTGGACGGCGAGGTTCATCCGGTCGTTACCAACAACTTCAACTTCCCACCTTCGACCGCCACGGGACCCTCCCTGCTTTCACTGGAAGAAGCATCCACGCTGTTTCATGAGTTCGGACACGCGCTCCACGGACTGCTGTCCAACGTGACCTATGCGTCGCTGTCAGGCACCAACGTGCCGAGTGACTTTGTCGAATTCCCCTCGCAGGTCATGGAGAACTGGATGGCGGAGCCCCAGGTGCTGCGTCGGTTTGCCCGCCACTACCGGACGGGTGCGCCGATTCCCGACGAGCTGATCCAGAAGATCCAGGCCGTGGCCAAGTTCGATCAGGGGTTCGCGACGGTCGAGTACCTTGCGGCCGCCTATCTCGACATGGCGTGGCACACGATGACCAAGCCCATGGACGTGGACGTGCGGGCATACGAGAACCAGGAGACGCGGCGCATCGGGTTGATCGACGAGATTATCCCTCGGTATCGCACCACGTACTACACCCACATCTTCTCGGGCGGCTACTCGGCGGCGTACTACAGCTACATCTGGTCCGAGGTGCTGGACGCGGATTGCTTCCAGGCGTTCAAGGAGACCAGCCTGTTCGACTCCGCCACCGCACGGCGCTACCGGGAGGAGATTCTCGCGCGCGGCGGGACGCGTCCGGGCATGGAGCTATACCGCGCATTCCGTGGACGCGATCCGGAGATCGGACCGCTGTTGGAAAAGAGAGGGCTCGTAGGACGGGAGGACAGTCGGATGGAAGGATCGTAAGACGCTAGGGAGCGTAGGGACGGTGGGTGTCCACAACCCCTACCATGCTTCCGTCGTACCGTCTTCAGATCTCTCCCCGTCTAGCGAACCGCGCGATGTGATCCGCCGCGCGGAAGGCGAGCGCCTGGATGGTCGCTGTCGGCTGCCCGCGCCCGCTGGTGACGAAGCTCGATCCGTCGCACAGGAAGAGATTGGTCACATCGTGAGTGCGGTGATACCGGTCCACCACCGACGTGCCCGCGTCGTTCCCCATTCGGCACGTACCCAGGAGATGCACGCCGAACTGCTGCGGCTGTACTTCCGGACGCCAGGCGCGCTCCGCGCCGGCGGCCTCGAGAATCTCGATCGCGATACGGCCGAGGAATTCCATCATCGCCAGATCATCGTCGTGATCGCGATAGGTCACCCGCATGGCCGGCACGCCCCACAGGTCTTTCAACTCCGGATCCAGCTCCACACCGTTGGCCGCCACGGGAAGCGACGTCGTGTGACAATCGGCATTCATGGTGCGGGAGTAGCCGTGCCGCAGCGCGTCTTTGAACCCCTGTCCCCACGTGGGTGCGTCCGGTGCAAGCCCGCCGAGCGGGAACAGGAGCGGGTAGCCCCAAAACCTCGCGTCGATGCCGCCACCGCCATAGAAGCCGCGGCCCGGATCCGCGTCGTAGTAGTCCCAGATCATGCGCGTCACCATGACGCTCTTCCAATCGTTCAACGGCTTCTCGAACACACCGGTGGTGCTGTGATTGCCGTTGAACATCAGGTACTTGCCCACCAGCCCGCTCGAATTCGCCAGACCGTCAGGGAACTGGTTGCTCTTGGAGTTGAGCAGGAGGCGCGGCGTCTCCCCGCCGTTCGCGCATACGATGACCGCGCGGGCCGGCTGGAAGTGTTCCATCTTCGCGGCATCGAAGTACAACACGCCGGTCGCGCGCCCGCTCGCACTGAGTTCGATCTTGCGGACGTAGCTGCCGGATCGAATCTCGCAACGCCCGGTGGCTTCCGCCTTTGGGATCGTCGTGAACAGCGTTGAGGACTTCGCCCGGTGTTCGCAGCCGAATCCGGAGCAATACCCGCAATGCTGGCACGCGGGTCGCCCGTCATACGGCTGCGAGATGATGCACATGGGCGCCGCCTGCGGTGTGAGACCCAGCGCTCGGGCCCCACGTTCGAACAGTACGCCGGAGCTCTTCACAGGCAGCGGCGGCGTCGGATAGGGTCGCGAGCGCGGCGGATCGAACGCACCCGGCTCGCCAGAGATTCCCAGCTCCCATTCCGCCTTCGTGTAGTAGGGTTCCAATTCCTCGTAGGTGATGGGCCAATCATCGAAGCCCGTGCCCTCGATGGATCCCAACAGCGTCCGCTCCTTGAAGTCGGACGGCTTGAAACGCCAGTAATTCGACGTGAACATCACGCTGCCGCCGCCCACGAGCCGGTGATAACCAATGGCGAGCTGATCGCGCCACTCGTCCCGGGGCGTCGGTCGGAACTTCTGTGGCGACTCGAGGGGGCCGTTGTTCAGCGCACTGCGGAACCAATACTTGTACTCGTCATGCTCGAACTCATGCGCCCGCAGATACGGTCCCTGCTCCAGCACGAGCACCGTGAACCCCGACTCCGCCAGCTCCTTGGCGATCACGCCACCCGCCGCGCCGGAGCCCACGATGATGAAGTCAACCGTCTCCCCTTGGGCAAACCGGCGCGGGCTCATCGCTGCACCTCCGCGTCATACGCGCCAAACGGCGGCTGCCAGAAGAACCGCGGCTCGAAGCCCAATACCTTCCAACCCGCCCCCTCGTAGTTTCCGCCCCAGTTGGGATGCGCGAACATGCCGGTGATCGTGAGAAGCCTCATCTGCCGGAAGAAGGGCGTCTCCTGGATCTCCTCCAGTAGCGCGTGCTGTTCCACGGAGGAAAGAGCGGCAAACCGCGCCGGACTCCCGGCACGCGCCACCACCCGGCTGTTCAGGTCCTCGATCCCGACCAGGATATCATCAATGCCGCCAGCATCGTCAGCTGGTCCAAACCCGACGGAGGCCGCCAGCTCTCCGCGCACGCGATCGATGAACACGATGACGCGCGCTTCGCGTGCACCTGGAAGATCGTCCGTGGGAATGATCTGCGCCGCGATGGCCTCGAGATCGGCTGCTTGCGCGGGCGTCAGCGTTTCGAGCGTTACCGACTGCCCTTGCTGCGCCATCCGCGTGGCGGTCAGCGCGCGTTCGAACGCTTCAGGACTGAGCCCTAAGAGGACGGCGGACGCGGTGCCGGCCAGTGAAAGAAATTCCCTGCGGGAGGTTGGGGTGGTCATCTCCGCTCCAGAATCGAGGACACCAGGTGCAACCCGCAGAGGCCGCGAACCGACTCACCCCGGGGCACCAAAAGGTAATTCCCTGGCCTCACAAGGCCAGTGCGGTATCGTCGAGAGAACGTGCTTTCCGGCCGATTGAGATGCCCGTGCACCGCCCCCCGAGGTTGCTCCTGAGCGAGCCAGCAGGATGAAGCGCATCGTCGCGGTTATGTCGCTGCCGCCGGGACCGAGCGGGGCGAATGTCCCGCCGCCGCCGCGATGAGAATCATCAGGGCATCTGCCAACAGGAGAGCCGTGGGCGCCATAAAGCCGATGTACGCAAGCTGGACGGCCGCCCCGCCAAGGGGACTCAGGGCGGCGATGGCGAGGACGGCCGCCCTGTTCGGCGCGCCGACCCGCGCCACGACCAGGACAAGTCCGGCCGTCAGAACCAGCGTCAGCGCGAAGGAAACCCACAGAGCTGCCATCAGTGGCTCGACATCCGGGGATGCTTGAGCAGCCAGGGTGGTGACCCACGTGTAACCGCTCTGATGCCACGCCGCCGTGCCGAGCACCATCGCGGCGCCGATGTAGGCAGTGATTGCTGCAACGCGCCGTCTGGTCATGGTATCGAAAGCTCAGTTCTGTGTCTTGCCAGCGGGATAGCGGCCCGGTCGCGCATAAGGCAATGTGGGCGACGCTCATTCGGTGCACCGTTCCGCCGCGCAGTCTACATGGACGTTACCACGGAACCGTTTGCCTGGCTACAAACCCCGTCCGAAGGGGCTTCACAGAGCAAAGCAACGGGAACACGACAACCCAGGCGCCTGCGCGACCGTGATGAAGCCCCGAAACCCTACTGAGACACCATCACCACCGTGTCGGGACCGGCAAGCTTCTCCACGTGACAGGCGCACGGCTGCGGGACGGCAAACCGGAACTCCGCGCTGAACGTGAGGGTGCCCGCCCCGTTGGCCCCCTCGACCAGCACTCGATCGCCGGCCGAAGAGAACTCCGCGATCATGTTGTCATCGGCGACGACGTAGGCACCCTCATCCACGAGCCCGAGCCAGCCGTCGACCGGTTCCAGCGCTGCGCCGGTGCGGAGGTTGGTGCGGGTCAGCGACGCGTCAGTCACCGGCACACCGGCCTGGTCCACGAGTGTCACGAGAAAGACGCGGAATTCTTCGGTGCACGCGCAGGGTCCGCCGACGTCGTCGCACGCGGACACCGGTCCCAATACCAGCGTCCCCGCGAGCAGACCCAACACCAGTCGTTTCATGTATCCTCCCCCGGGCGCGCCCTCGAGGGGCCAGGGTCGCGCCCGGGTCGGCACCCAACTCGGATCGTCACCGAATCGGGATGGAGATGGAAAGCTGATGCGTTACGACGGTCACGTCCTGCAAAGTGAGCGGCCCACTCGGCGCAAGCAGAATGTCGTTCGCTCCGGCGGCCGCATCCGCGCGCGTGGCCACGTCTCCCGTCCACGCGACGCCCGGGCGCCCGGTGCCCGTCGTCGCCCGCCCAAGGTATCGGAGCTCCAGATCACCAAACCGGAGCAGCGCACCCCAGCTGGGGGTCCATTCGATCCACTGCTCGTTTTGCCGCCGGAAGGTCTCGGCCACATGGTCCCACTGATCGAGTTGATAGTCGTAGGTGCGAACGTTCAGCCCAAACGAGAACGCCGCCTTCCCCACTTCGCGCGTCACCCCCATGGTCATCGCCGCGTTGGAGAACCCGAACTCGTTGTCCACGGTGCGCCCGCCCGCCGGAATCGTCCCGCCACTCTCGGTGGTGACCGCCGTGTCCGCCTCCGCCCACGTCGTGCTGCTGCCGGGCTCGTACACGATGTCGATGCCGAAGGTGGTGGGTCCCGCCTGCTTCGCGATGCCCACGCCGATCGAGAACGCGGTGCTCGTGCCGGGATCGCGCGGGATGTTCATGATCTCGTAGTTGGGGATCTTCGGGTGGGTCTTCCAGTTCCCGGTCAACGACCCTCCCACCCGCCACCCGCGCGTGCCGACGGGTTGCCGATACGCCACCTGCCCACCCCAGGTTCGCGTGTGGTCCTTGTTGTGTTCCTCCCGAACACTGTCCTGCCAGACCCAGTTGGTGGTGTCCACGAGGATCCAGTCGACGTACACCACGTCGTGGCGCATGTCGAAATTCCGGTAGAGCCCCAACGCCTCCAGCGTCCGGCCGCCCCCCAACCCCTTCGTCAGGCCGACGCGCAGATCCTCCATGTGTCCCGCCTGCACGATGCTCGAAGCCATCGCATAAAGATGCTCGACGCCGTCAATCGCGTTGAGATCGGCGAAGAACCCCGACGCCCCAATGGCGAGATCACCGGGGAGCTTCACGCCACCGGTGAGGAATCCGTACTTGTTCGTGGCCGAGCGCGACCGCAGGGCGTTCGGCGGCAGCGGGAACGCCACGTCGAGCGGCAGCGGGCCGAAGAACTCGTCGCCCCGCTTGAGCTGCTGCAAGGCCACCATCCCGCCCCCAAACACCCTCCCGCCGAACAACCCGCCAACGGACAGCGCGCCGGCACTGCCCGCGTTGCGCGTCACACTGTAGAAGGTGGGGACCGTAAAGAGCTGCGGCTCCCCGATACGCGCCCCCTTGGCGGGATTCACGAACGGATCGAGCACCGGATCGTCCAAAGCGATGCTCACCCCACCCATGCCGAGGTTCTGTGAGGGGAACAGCAGGAACTGGTCGCCGGATGCGACCGGCACGGTCTTGAGCGCGATGAACTGTGCCTGCCCGACCTGCACGCTGCCAACCGTCACGGCGAGGATCCCCGCCGTCCGAATCACCCACCGCCATCGTCGCCTCATGTCATCCTCGTCACGTGTTTGGTCGAAAGTTCACCGCGGCCGCGGGGCCGCAAGGAGATCCCACACGCCGTACCGGCACTGGCCTCGGTCCGCCGGGAGCCCAAGATTTCGGGTAATGCACGCGGTCCGGCCGCCCCGGGTGCCGACCTCGAAGTGTCCACCGGGTCCGGCCCGGTCGCCGGGGCATGAAAGCACCCGGCGGCCAGCCACGCCACCATGAGGAACCCTGTGGTGTATCTGCGAGATATGAACGCATCGCGCTCCTGCACGACTGACCGCCTCTCGCGTCGGATACCCGGGGAGATTCTCGGGCGTCACACGAAGTTCCCAAGTGACGCCGACAACACTGCACGGGTATGCATTGTGTGAAACAGGACGGCGATGCGGCGTTGGTGCAGCGCGTCCTGGCGGGGGATGCGGAGGCCTACGCGGGCTTGGTCGAGCGGTATCGCGGTCGCTTGGGTCGCTATGCCCTTCGAATGTTGGGGAACGCGGCGGATGCCGAGGAGGCCGTTCAGGATGCGTTCGTACGCGGGTATCGATCACTGGACCGATGTACCGACGCCGGTCGATTCGGACCTTGGCTGTTCGGCATCCTGGTCAATCGCTGCCGTACACTCGGCGGGCAACGGGCTCGGCGGCGCGGCACGGTGTTCGAGGACGAGGCCTCGGTATTGCGCGCATCCGTCGCCCACCCGGAAGAGCAGGCGGCCTTGCGGGACGCGATCGACCACGCCCTGGCGCGGCTCGGCGCGGAGCAGCGGGAGGCCTTCTTGCTGAAGCACGTCGAACAGTTGAGTTACGAGGAGATCACGGAGCTGACCGGCGTCGGCACATCGGCCCTGAAGATGCGGGTGGCGCGCGCACGCGAGGAGCTCCAGCGTCTCCTGGCGGAGGACATTGGTGGCTGAGCATAACGAACGATTGGAGCGGGCCATCGCGTTGCTGCGCGAACCCGTCGCGCTCGATGCGGAGGTCGACCGCCGGATCATGAGCGCGGTGCGCGATGCACCCGCTCCGAAGCGGTGGACCCGACCGGTGTGGCGTGGGGCGCAGTGGTTGGTGCGGCCGCGCACGGTGCGGGTGCGCCCGCTGGCCGGTCTCGCGCTCGCCGCGGCGGCGGCGGTCGTGTGGATTACGGCCAGCGGGCCCACCGGCCGGCCGGCGGCGCCGGCCGGTAGTGTGGCGTCCACGGGCACGGTCGTGCAGTTTGTGATCGTGGCGCAGGATGCGCGGGTCGTCTCGCTCGTGGGCGATTTCAACGACTGGGGCGGCGACGTCACCCCGATGACACGCGCGTCCGGCAACGGCGTGTGGTCGATCGCGGTCCCGCTCGCACCGGGTCGCTATCGGTATGCGTTTCTCGTGGACGGTGAGGTATGGGTGAGCGACCCGACCGCACCGCCCGCTCAAGACGACGAGTTCGGACGGCCGGGATCGGTCGTCACTGTGGGAGAGACCTGATGCGAGTGTACGCGTTCAGCTTGCTGCTGTTCCTGGGTGTCGCGGCGACCGCGCCGGACGCGGTGGCGCAGGATTCCCGGCTCCGGGACCGCCTTCCGCCGCCGGCCGTCGCGCCCGTCGAGGCCGTGGTGGACGCCGCCCGGCGGGACGGTCTCCCAACGGAGCCGCTCGTCGATCGCGCCCTGGAGGGGGCGAGCAAGCGTGCGCCGGCCGATCGGATCGTCATCGCCGTGGAGCGGCTTGCCGGCGAGCTGCGTACGGCCCGGGCGGCGCTCGGCGCCTCCGCGACCGCCGGTGAAATCGTAGCGGGGGCGAGCGCGCTCCGTGCCGGAGCCACCCCCGACGATCTCGCGACCCTGCGCGACATGCGCGGCGCCGGCTCGCTGCTCATCCCGGCGGCGGTGCTGGCCGATCTCGTGGCGGTCGGCGTCCCCGTCGACACCGCGGTCGCTGCCGTCGTTGCCCTGGCGGGTGGGCTCGATGACGCGCAGTACATCGCGTTCCAGCGCAACGTCGAGCGCGATATCGGCCTCGGCGCGTCGCCCGTGACCGCGGTCGGTGTGCGGCTGGACGCCCTCGCGGAATTCGTCAGTCCGACGGCCGACTCACCCCAGAGCCCCGGCGCTCCCAGGCCTCGCAAACCCTAGCGGCGCGCCCGCGTGATGCGCCGCCCGCCGGCGGCCTTCGTCGTCGCAGTGCTGCTCGCTGCGCCCGGTGCGGACGCCACCGCACAGGTGAGTGGTGTGATCGACCTGGGCGCCACGTGGATCGACTACGAGGGCTTCCTCGGATCGGCCGCGACATTCGTCACACCCACCGTACGCTTCGACGCCGCCACGCTCTCGGTGGGCGCGAGCGGGACTCTGCTCGTGTTCGAAAGTGGCAGCAGCGTGATGCAGGGACTGCTCGCCGGCAGTTGGCGGGCACGGGTGCTCCCGGGGGTTCACGGTGAACTGGCCGCGTCCGCCGGCGTCAATGCGTACTCCCAAGCGCCGTCCTACGGACATGGGCTCGTGGCGGCGCGCGCGCACGCCGGAGGTGCGCGGCAAGGGGTGTGGGCCGGAGCAACGACCGGGCGGACATCGCGCTCCGGCGGCGCCATCACGCCCGTCGCATTCGAGCTCGGGGGCTGGACGGTCCTTGGCGACTTCTCGTTGCGGGGGACGGTGACCCGCACGTGGTTGGATAACACCGCGTTCGCGGACCTCGTGGCGTTCGGTCGCTGGAACGGCGAGTCCATCCGGATCGAGGGATCCCTCGGCACGCGATTGTTGAGCGGCGGCGGGGCCGGAACGTACGGCGAGCTGCAAATCATGATTCCCCTCGCCGACCGCTTCGCGGCCGTGGTCGCCGGCGGGCGGTATCCCACCGACCCCGTGCGCGGCGTGCTCGCGGCCAACTATGTCAGCACGGCGGTGCGGATCACCGCGCTGCGCGCGCGTCGGGCGACCGTCTGGTCCGGGATGTCAAGCCGCACCCGCTCACCGACGCTGGCTCGCGGCGAAGCGCATCTTGCCGTCCTCGATCGCTCGGGATTGACGCGACTCCTGCGCGTGATCGCGCCGGGCGCCGAGCGGGTCGAACTCGCGGGAGACTTCACCGACTGGGTTGCGGTGCCCTTGCGTAGCGCCGCGGACGGCGCGTGGGAGGTAGCCCTACCCCTCGTGGCGGGGATCTACCGCGTCGCTGTCCGTGTGAACGGTGGACCCTGGATCGTCCCGACCGGTCTGCGGGCCGAGGAAAGCGAGTTCGGCGAAACGGTGGGGGTGCTGGTGGTGCCGTAGCACGCAGGGCGCGATGTGGGGCCGGGTCCGATCGGACCACGGCACCGCTCATGTTAGCACGGTTCCACCACCCCGGACCGAGCGCCCCAACAGCTACGGTGTGTGCGAGACAGCCTTCACCACATTGCCGTCCGGCAGGGAAACCCGTCCGACCCGCCCACCGACCTCGGAGAGCGCCGCAACTCCGTAGCCCGCGACCTTGTGCCCGTTGACCCGCCGCGTGGTGATCGTGAGGATGGGCATTCTCAGCCACCACGAGGACACAACCCACCCTCCGGTCTCCAATCGCACGAATTCCACATGGCCACCCAAACGACTCTCGTCGGGTATTACCCAGGGGAGGTTTGCGTACTCGAACTCGAGGGCCTCCAGCTGGGCGGTCTCCCGATCCAGCCACAGCACCCCGTGGATGTCCGACGCGAGGCGGTGGGGAACGGGCTCGAACGCCAACCCGAGCAGCCGACGGTCGTCCTCGCGCTCCTTCAGGTAGAAACAGTGGTCGGCGGCAAACTCAGGCGAGAGCAGCACGTCGGCATCCGGCCCGAAGAACTCCCAATCATGATCGTCGTTCTCGACGATGTAGCCGTGAGCCGACAGGGCCGCGGCCGGCGCCGAGGCGAAGGGACTTCCACTGGCCCGAGCCGACCACGAGCTGTCTTCCTGCGACAGCACCTCGAGCGTGTTCGCGTGCAACCGTCGTTCCCACCACGCCAACTCGAAGGTCAAGGGTATCGAGCGTCGCGTCCACGCGACCGCATCAAGCGCCTTGCGCGCCTCGTCCCACACCTGGGCGATCTCTCGACCGGCACCGGGATCCGTTTCGCACACGCGCTCACCGCGGACCACGATGGCCGAGAGCCCTACCGCCCGGACGTCGACCTCTCCGGTGTACCGCAGCACCCCATCCGGCGGGACGTCCAGCGGCGGCGAGAACCACGGGCGCCACCCGATACGCGCGGTCTGGACTTGGTAGCGGCCGGGAGCCGCCTCGAACGTGAAGCGCCCCTCCGCATCGGTGAGGGTCCGCGCCACTTCCCGCCCGTCGGCATCGCGCAGAATGACGAACGCCCCGGCGAGCGGGGCACCGGAGCCGGCAACGCGGAGGTGTCCGTCGATGGTTTGCGCGCGCGCGGCGGAGCCGCACGCGAGCCCGGCCAAGACGGCAACAAGCACGAGCCCGAGGAATCGCGTCGTGATCAGCCCCCGGTGAGCGCCGCGAGCTTGTCCCTGACCTCGGTCGCTGGGCGGAACGTGGCATCGGCGTCGGCCCATACGGCAGCGGCTCGCTGAAGATGTTCCACCGCCGCACTGGTGTCCCCCCGCTGGTCCGCCACCAACGCAAGTTGGTAATGCGCCGTTGGGCTGTTGGGAAATGCGACCAAACCGCGGTTGAGCGATCGCTCCGCCGCCGCGAGATCCCCGGCCAGCCGCTGGCATCGCCCGATGTCAATGTGTACGCTCATGTCCGTCGGGTCATCGGCCAGCTGCCGTGCGAACGCCTCAGCCGCCTCGGCATATTGGTGCCGCATCTCCAGCACCCGTGCCCGCCCCTCGAGCGCGAGCGCATTCAACGTGGCTGCCCCAAACGCGTCAATGAACTGCTGCACACCCGCGATGGCAGCCTCGGCCTCGTCCGGGTCCTCCACCTCGAGCGCCAGCGACAGTCGTCCCACCGGAATCAAGCCGTCAAACGGCGGCGCCAATTGCTGCGATATCGCGGCGAGGGTCTGCCGGGCTCGCTCCTCTTGGCCGACCTTCACGTACTCGTCGAGGGCCCCCAGTTGTTGCAGCAGCATCGCGACCGGAGGATTGAACGAAGACCCGACCGCCCACGACTGGTGCAGATAGTCGATCGAGCGCACCACCTGCCCCCGATAGGCGTGGGCGCCTCGCAGCGCACTCAAGATTCGGACTGAGTCTTGCGCCGTCACACTGCGCGGGAGCAGCGCCTCCAGCTGCGCCAACTCCCCCGCGAAGTCGCCGAACCGCCGCCGGAGCCCGGCGAGCTCCAGCTGCGCGGCGACGTCGTTGGGCTCGATGAGGAGCGCCCGCTCGAATTGTGCCTTCGCTTCGTCGAACTCGCCCTGGACACGGTTCAGTCGCCCGAGGGCCATGTAGGCGTCGGCATCGTCGGGAAACTGCTCGGCGTACCGCGCGTGATACGCCGTCGCCGTCTCGAAATCCCCCTTCGCCGCATACACCTGGCCCAACTGCTGGAGGTACTCCACCTGCGAGGGATCAAGTTCGAGAATCGCCTGGAACTGCTCGATGATCCCGTCGTAGTTCTTCCGAACGCCGTACAGGGCCGAGAGTATCTGCCTTCCCTCGATGTCGTCCGGGAACACCTCGACGCGCATCTCCGCTACCGCGAGTTGCTTGTCGGGTTCTCGGTTGAACTCGTAGTGGGCCATCTTGACCGGATACTGCGACCGCTCCGGCAGCTTATAGATGTGCTGCATGGCCCCTTGCAGCGCGCGGGCTGCGGTCGCCTGGTCGTTGGCAAGCAAGCTGATGACGTAATGCACCACATGGGCATAGGCATTGGTGGCGTCGGCCGCCACCGACGCTTCGATGGCCGCGGACGCAGCCGCCCAGTCCTCGTCGACCGTCAACGCGCGATACGCTTCCACGAGGTGGCGGTAGGACTCCGGCGACGACGTCATCAGATCGGCTGCCGGGAGATCCTCCGTTTCGTCGATATGATGGGCTGGGATCTCGAGATCACGGCGCAGCACGCGCGAGATCGTGTCCGCCAAGACAAGCGGATCGACGCCAGTGAACGCGCGCTCGCTCAGCAGTCGACCGCGGCGCGTCTCGTACAGCCGCACCGTCACGGCGAGTTCGTCGCCGTTCGCGGTGAACGACCCGTTCACGAAGTGCGGGTGATGTAGGTTTTCGGCGATGCTTCGCTGCAGGGTGAGCGGCAAGTCCGTGCCCCCGACGCATAGCCCGCCTCCCGGATCTCCTCCATTTTCTCGTCGGGGGTCGCGGTCTGCACGAACAGGTCCTGCTCGAGATCGAGATCGATCGCGAGCGGCAATCCGTATTGCAGCCAATCGAGGTCCGCTTGGCCCGACGCGTTGTCGAAGAAGAAGAGCGCGAAGCGCTTACGAAACTCGCTCTTCGGCACGACCCGCTCGACGCGGTTGCCATCTTCGTCCTCGACCACCACGGACTTCGTCGCCGCCCCCAGATCCTTGCCGCCAAATCCCAACCAGAGGATCAGGGCGGCCGCCGCGACGTTGACCGGCACCACGATCCTCCCCGCGCTCGGTCGATAGCGCACGGCGAGCACCGCGGGGAGAAGCGAGAGCAGCGCGATCAACCCAAACATCGGAAGGTAGGGCGACCACACTAAGCGACCCACGAGCACTTCCAGCACGAAGAACGCGCCGATCGCTACGGTGCCGTAGATGCCGGCAACGTGCGGCAGTTTGCGCGCCATTGCGACGGACAGGAAGGCCGACGTACTCGTCGGCCGACCCTGCAGTGCCCGCTCGAAGTCCATCGCCGTTGTAAACCGATCGGCGGGGATCTTGGCCATCGCCCGCCGCACCGCAGCGTCGACGTGGGGCGGCACGCTCGGGCGAATGGTCGACACGGCCGGCACCGGAGCCGTCACATGCTGCTGCACGATGCTCTGTACGTTGCGGCCCGTGAACGGCGGCTGACCTGCCAGCATCTCGAACACCATGCAGCCGAGCGCGTAGATGTCGCCGCGCGCATCGACATCCTGACCAAGCGCCTGCTCCGGGCTCATGTACGTGGGCGTGCCGACAGCCATCCCGGTTCCAGTCAATCGCTCGCCGCTGGCCGCGCTGACCGCCTTCGCAATGCCGAAGTCCGCGATGACCGCGTGCCCGCCGTGGAGCATGATGTTGTCCGGCTTGATGTCGCGGTGCACCACCCCGATGCTGTGTGCGTAGGCAAGCGCCTCGGCTACCTCGCGTCCGATCCGCACGGCATCGTCGATCGGCAGCTGCTGCTCGCGCTCGATGCGGTCGCTCAGTGACTCACCCTCGACCAGGGGCATGACGTAGTACAGCAGCCCGGCGGCCGCGCCGGAGTCATGCACGGGCAGGATGTGCGGATGACTCAATCCCGCGGCAGTCTCGATCTCCTGGAGGAACCGATCCGTGCCCAGGTTCTGCGACAGCTCGGGTCGCAGCACCTTGATCGCGACCTTGCGGTGATGTTTGACATCCCTTGCAAGGAGAACCAGCGCCATTCCGCCTTCGCCCAGCACGCGCTCGACCTCGTACCGGCCGGCGAGGCCCTTTCGCAGTCTCTCAAGGACATCGGACATCGCTCAACTCACTGTGGTGCACCAGGTGAAGATGCCGGCGAACCCATGCTTAGGGAAGGAGAAAGCGTGTAGCCGTGCGCGGACCGAGACAGCGAAGCTACAGAACCCGCACCGCCGCTTCGCTCGACATGGCCACGTTCCGCTCCAGCATGGCCCATCGTTCATCAACGTCCCGCTGGATGCGCGCGATCTGCTCATCGGTCAAATGACGGAACCGTCCCTGCATCCGGACGTACGGCGCGACGGGCTCGCCCGCATGATCCGCGGTGAAACGCCACGACGTCCCGTGCTCGACCTCGAGGAGTGGGAACACGCGAGCGTGCACGGCCATGCGCGACAAGGCGATCGACTCCTCGTCTGGCGTTTTCCACCCTGGAGGACAGGGGGACAGGATGTGCAGGAAGCGCGTTCCGCGAATCGCTTTGGCCTTGCGCACTTTCTCGATCAGGTCCGCGGGATAGGCCACGGTCGCGGTCGCGGCATAAGGAATTCGATGCGCCGCCAGAATCGCGATGATGTCTTTCTTGGCGTTCGCCTCGGGATGGCCCGCCGGCGTGGTGGTGGTCCAGGCGCCCCACGGGGTGGCCGACGAGCGCTGGATGCCGGTGTTCATGTACGCTTCGTTGTCGTAGCAGCAGTAGAGGAAGTTCTCGTTGCGCTCGGCGGCCCCGGAGAGCGCCTGTAGTCCAATGTCGAACGTGCCGCCGTCGCCCGCCCACACCAGCACCGTCGTGTCCGGACGGCCCCGCAGGTCGAGCGCCGCTCGGATCCCCGAAGCCACGGCAGCACCCGTCTCGAACGCCGTGTGGTACAACGGGACCTTGATGGACGACTGCGGCCAGGGCCCCGCGATGATGCTCCAGCAGCATGCCGGTAGCACCACGACCGTGTCGGTGCCGAGCGCCTTGAGCACGAGGTTCATGGCCAGCGCGCCGGCGCACCCGGGACACGCGAGGTGACCGGACGTGAGGAACTGCTCGGTTGGTACGCGACTCTTCAGTTCCAACTGCGTCATGGCCTAACTCCTACCCACAGATCCTCGCGCTCCGGCGGCACCGCCGACCGGGCCCGCGCGATGACGTCCTCGATCACTTGGGGCGTGACGTCCCGCCCGCCGAGACCCACGATGAACCCGTAGATCGACGGCCGGTCGTCGGGTGGGACGTCGTAGAGCGCCGCGCGGATCTCCTCGGCAAAGATGCCCGAGTGGCCGGGCGAAATGTTACGATCGAGCACCGCGACCCGTGGGACACCGCGGAGTGTCGCGCGCAGCAACGCCGTCGGGAACGGCCGGAACATCTTCACCTTTACCAGTCCGACCGCCTCGCCCCGGTCGCGACACACATCCACGACGTGCCGCGCTGTGGACGTGATCGTTCCCGAGGTGACCAAGAGCAGCTCGGCGTCGTCGGCACGATACGTCGAGACGGCACCATAGCGTCGCCCGAACCGTTCTTCCCATTCCCGGTCGATCGCCTCGAACGTGGCGTGCGTCTGTTCCATCGCTCCCTGCTGGAGCCACCGCATCTCCATGTACGCACCCGGGCGCACCAGCGCACCGAACGCATGCGGATCGTCAGGATCCAGCTTGATCGGCGCTTCCCGTTTCGGCAAGAACGCGTCCACCGCTTCCTGCGCCGGGATATCCACGGGTTCCGAGGTGTGCGAGAGGTAGAACGCATCGAGGACGATCATCACCGGCAAATCGACCGTCTCCGCCAGTTTGAACGCCTGGATCGTCGTGTCCAACACCTCTTGGTTCGTCTCGCAGTACAGCTGAATCCACCCGGTGTCGCGTTGCGACAACGTGTCGTTCTGGTCGGTCCAGATATTCCAGCCCGGACCCATGGCTCGATTGATGTCCGCCATCACCACCGGATGCCGGCCGCCGGCCGCCCAATGCAGCAGCTCGTGCATCAGGGCGAGCCCCTGCGACGACGTCGCGGTGAACGACCGCGCGCCGCACGCGGCGGCACCGATGCACGCGGCCATCGCGGAGTGCTCCGATTCCACTTTGATGAATCGCGCCGCCAGTTCACCGCTCGCACAGAGCTCGGAGAGGCGTTCCACGATCTGCGTCTGGGGCGTGATGGGATATGCCGAGATGACCTCGACCCGGGCCAGCATCACGCCCCGTGAGACCGCGTGGTTCCCCATCATGACTTTTCTCATATGCCTTCCTTCGTCATGATGATCGCGCCTCGGGGACACTCGACCGCACACACGCCGCACCCCTTGCAGTAATCGAGATCGATGGCAAACCGCCCGTCCGGACGCCGCGTGATCGCGACGTCGGGACAGAAGATGAGACACAACTCGCACTCGTTGCACACGGCGCAGTTGAAGCAGCGACCGGCCTCCTCGAGCGCTTCCACCGACCCGAGACCCTGATTGACCTCGCCGAACCGCTCCAGGACCTCGCTGTTGCCAACGAAGCGGTCCGCGTGACGCCGTTCGTGGCTGAAGTGGTTGAAGTTGATCTCCGCCGGCTGCACCACGTCGTTCGTCGGCGCTTCCCGACGCACGGGATCGTCCCGGCGCCACCGGGCCACGCTCACGTTGCCCGACGCACCGAAGCGGAGGGCGGCGAGATCGTCCGGGACCTCCTCACCACGGCGACGGCGGAGATACCGATCGATGCCGATGGCCGCCCGCTTCCCGGAGCCGAGCGCGTCGGCCACTGTGCGAGGTTCGTTGGCGGCGTCCCCACCGGCAAAGACGGCGGGACCGCTCGCCTGCCCCAATCCGTCGATCGTGATGCCGCCGACCGTTCGGACGATCTCCGGCTGCACGAAATCGAGCGCGGGGGACTCGCCGATGGCCGTGAGCACTGTGTCCGCCACGACGAAAAACGGCGCTTCATCCGAGGGCAGCGGTCGTCGGCGCCCGCTCTCGTCGGGCGGGCCCAGCTCCATCCGCATGCACTCGAGCCCCGCGAGATGACCATGGACGGTGCGGGCGCCCACGGGGGCCGCGAGAAATTCGAACTGCACCCCTTCCCGCTCCGCCTCATCGACCTCTTGGGCGACGGCCGGCATCTCCGCCCGGCTTCGGCGATACAGCACGAGCACCTGGGCCCCGAGGCGCAGCGCCGTGCGGGCACAGTCCATCGCCGTGTTCCCCCCGCCCACCACTACGACACGGCTCCCCACCTGAGGTCGCCGTCCTTCGTTGACCTCCTTCAGGAACTCCAGGCCGGACACGACGCCGGGCGCCGTCTCGTTCTCCATCCCTGCCGAGCGCGCTCGGTGTGCACCGGAGGCGATGAACACGGCATCAGCCCTGAGGTCCTCCCACGAGACGTTGAGCCCGACGGCGGTACCGCAGCGAATCGCGACCCCGCGGGCCTCGATGTGGGCGATCTGCCGGTCCAGCACCCGGCGCGGCAGCCGATACTCGGGAATCCCCAAGCGGAGCATGCCGCCGGGTTCGAGCGCCTCTTCGTACACCGTGACGGCATAGCCCATCCGCGTCAGGTGATAGGCGCATGACAGCCCGGCCGGTCCCGAGCCGACGACCGCGATCGTCTCCGCGTGCGTTCGTGGCTCGCGCGCGGGAGGCGGCCCATCGAGCGCCATGTCGCCCAGCACGCGTTCCACCGCGTGCACCGAGACCGCGTCGTCGAAGTGCGCGCGATTACAGGCGGTCTCGCACGGGTGGTGGCAGACGCGCCCCGTCACCGACGGCATGGGATTCTCGCGCAAGAGCAGATCGCGGGCCTCCCGCACCCGGCCCAGCTGTAGCAGCTGCATGTACCCTTCGACGTCGATCCCGACGGGACACGCCGCGTTGCAGGGCGCCACCCGATCGTGGTACGCGGGGCGGATGTACTTCCACGATCCCGTCTTGTTCTCAAGGGTGGTCGTGCTACTGACCGCAATCGGCGGGATCCCGCGCGGCTGTTCGCAACGATCAGACATGGCGGGCCTCCGCGACGTCAAGCACCTGCACCGCGTCCGACGCCTGGCGGGCCGCCGCGATATTTGCCTCCACCTTGAACGGCACTTCCTCGCGGATCGCGTCGCACACCGCCTCGAGACCGAGCAGCCCGCTCATCGCGGCGAACGCGCCGGCCATGGCGGTGTTCACGATGGGCTGGGTCTTGGACCCCAGGCCGTGCTCGGCGGCGATCCCCGCCGCGTCGATCGTTGCCACGCGGAAGCGATCCGCAAGATCGGCATAGGCAGCGGGGCCGTGGGGCGAGTTGATCAGGATCGAGCCCCCGGGAATAAGCCCGGCCGTGACATCCACCGCGGCGACCAAGGTCGGGTCCAGCACGATGAGATCCCGGGGCGCCGTGATCTCGCACCGCAGGAGAATCGGCGCGTCGTCCACCCTGAGGAACGCCGTCACCGGCGCCCCGCGACGCTCCACACCGAAGGCGGGAAAGGACTGGACCCAGTGCCCTTCGCGGAAGAACGCCACGGCCAGGAGTTTGGACGCGATCACCGCCCCTTGCCCACCTCGCCCATGAATCCGGAGTTCGCGCATCGCTGATCCTCCCGCGTTACGCTACTCCCAGCCCTCTAAAGAAGTATTGGGTCAGATGTAAAGAAGCGCTCACGCACTCGGCGGCAGGTTGGAACCGCAGCAGCCTGGAGGTGGCCGTGTCGGACCCAAAGCAGCTCGCTGAGCATGAAGCACCAGTCGTGGCCGTGAAGGCGGGAACCGGTGTGCCCTGCGCGGAGGCCCAGGCGGATGGCGCGCCGTGCCAGGAACTCAGGCCGGACTGTGAAGACTGCGAGCGGGTGCGGCGCACCGCCCCAAGACGAGGTGGGCGCGAGTCGTGACTCCCGAGCGTCGACCCTTGGGTCTCGAGTCTATCCCCCGCCCACGCCGATAACACGAATTGGTTGGGTCGTGACGAGCGACCCATCCCCCCGGCGTACCTCCAGGGCATACGACCCCCGCTGGTTCAGCAGAACGCCATAGTCATACGTTTCCCCGATACTCACCAGCTGTCGCGCCCATACGGGCGACCGCTGGTACCCGGGGAGATCGTACCCGTCCTTGGCGATCGGCAGCCAACGCATGGGCGCGCCGTCACGCACCAGCCAGAACTGGAGATTGGGTCCGCCGAGTGTGATGTTCATGAGCCGGAAGCGATACTCGGCCCCCTGGTCGAGTTCCACCGTGTCGGGCTCCACCATCCCGTTCAGCATCACGCCGTCATCCGGAGTCGGGCCGACCATGAACACGAGATCGCGCTCGGACTTCCGCACCTCACCGGAGTCGAGCACGAGCAGGGCGCCGTAGAGACCCAGCCGCTGCTGGTATATGTCGTTGACGTGCGTGTGGTACATGAAACTGCCGGCGCGCGGGGGCGTGACGCGCATCTCGAATGAATCACCCGGCATGATCGGCGGCGTTGGCATCCGGCTGAAGCCACCGACGCCCGTCACGCCGTCGAAGTAACTCTCGATCTCGAGGCCGTGCCAATGCACCTGTGTCGGGGCCGGTGATCGATTGACGACCCACACGCTCGTGGGCTCCCCGCGCCACAGCACGAGCGTGGACCCAGGCAGGCGAAGGGAGTCGCGCGCGGGCTCGCGGTCACCGTCCTGCAGCACGTACGCGTATCGGCGCGCACTGTCGCCCGGCATCGAGTCCGACTGCACCAGCAGCCGCAGGTATCGGCGGGCCGCCGCAGGCTCCCACCCCTTCGGTTCCCGGACGTGCATGGCGAGCACGAGACCACCCATGCCCTCCACCACATGGTTCGACGGATCGTGATGCGGATCGCCGAACATGACCTGCTCGATGCGTTCGGGCAGCGGCGCGATCTCGTCGCCCACCCCAGGATTCGCAACCACATGGTAGTTCAGGTGGCAATGGAAAATCCAACCGCCGGGTCGATCGGGCGACCAGACCATCGCCATGGTGCTCCCCGGATCCATCCGCTCGGTTACGGCCATGCGCCGCGCCGCCGGCCAGTACAGCGTGTCCTGCGCCAGATCGCCTCGTGAGTCGATCCGGTAGTAGAAGCCGTGGAGGTGCATCGGGTGCACGTCGGCGCTCGCATTGATGAGCCGCCACCGAATGGAGTCGCCCATTTCGTAGGTGAACCGCTCGGTCAACGGCCACGGTCTGCCGTTGATCGTGAGAAACTCGCTCCAGAACTCAGGGGTTCCGTCAGGCTCGCGCTCCTGAACCCACCGACTGATCAGCAGCACCCGATCATGCTCACGCTCAGCGGGATCCGCGGGGTCGATAATGAGGGCGCCGTTCAGCTGGCTGTCCTCATACACCCGCTCGTCGAACGGAACGCCGGTCGTCGTGCCCCAGTAGTAATACGTGCCCGCGACATCGGCCACGAACCGAATCTCCCGCGTCGTCCCGGGGGGCACCACCGCCGAGTCCAGAGCGGCCACGCGGCGCGCCGACCAGCCATGCACCACGAGGGTCGAGTCCAGGGGGTTGGTGATGCTTACGAGGATCGTCGTCCCTTCAGGCACCCGCATCAGGGGACCGGGGTTCTGGAGAGTCCTCCCGACCTCACCGAACGCCAACACGTGCCCGGCGGGATGATCCGGACCGCGCGGGTGCCACCTCCCGCGCCGAACCTCCAACGCCACCCGGAGCTCTCCGTCGATCCACGTTCCAGCCTCCGCGCGATTGTCGTTCCACACGATCCCGGGGAGATCCTCGAGGGTGGAGCGGTGAAGGTGCGGATAGCCAAGACCGAGAAGCGGAACCAGGACGAGGGTCGAGAGGACCGCGCGATACATCGCTGGGACTCCGTGCGGGAGGGGGAGGCATGCGAAATGACCGAACAAGGCTATCCGGTATCAGTCGCTCCCGCTACTGGGCAGTTGGTCTTCGTGCTGGAGCTACTTCTTGGTCGTGATCACCACGACGCCGTCACGGCCGCGGGATCCATACAGGCCTACCGCCGCCTCCCCTTTCACGACCTCGATCGTCTCGATGTCCATGGCTTCCAAATCGATCAGTGCTCGGTCCGACACGATCACGCCATCCACGATGTAGAGCGGATCGGGTGCGGATGTCGACGGCGTCCGCAGCAGCACCACCGGGCCAGCAGCGCTGTCGGGCGCGGGTTCGCCGCGGACCACCACCTTGGGGCTGACGGTGCCGGTTTGACCGGCGGTCGCCGCTCCGGCCACCGCCTTGTCGGCAGCTGCGTCCGGGGCGTCCGGTGCGACCGCATCGCACGCGATGAGCACCAGCCCCAGTGCGACGGTCGCCGCCAGCGCGGTGCGCGCACCCCTCCATCGAACGGAAAGTGTCGTCATGGTATCGATTCTCCTGCCGAGTGTTGAATGCGGTTGCGCCATGGCAAGCGCCGGAACGGGCGGCCACGTCAGTCGCCGCTTCACGTCGAGTAGCAAGCGGGCATAGTCCCCGACAGCGACGCCGCCGCGCAGCACGCGCCGGTCGCAGTCGAGCTCGATCGCCACTCGCAACCGGCGCAGCAGCGCCCAGCCCGGGAGATTCCAGGGCATCGCCATCATCAGCGCGGCGCCGATCAGCAGCAGCCGCAGGTCGCCCGCCCGCGCATGGTGGGCTTCGTGGAGCACCACGAGACGGCGCAGTTTCACTGGCAACGCCAGGACCCAACGGGGAACGACGATGCTGCTGCGCCTGAATCCCACCACGGCGGGCCCGGCGGAGGGTGACGCCAGCACGCGCACGCCACTGACCAGGTGTGGCGCCCACCCCGCTCGCTCCCGACTCATGCGCCTCAGCGCCACCGCAAACACGCCGATCATCGTGAGACTGAGCAGAAGCCACGCGCTTCCGACCACCCATGGCCACCACAAACCCGAGCCGGCGGACTCCATCGCCAGCCGATCGGACAGCAGCCACGCGCCGGCCCCGAATCGGTCCGCCACGCGGGCCACCGGCTGCACCGAGGCAGGCCACGCGCGAGCCACGAGCGAGAGCAGCGGCCCGGCGAGCATGGCAAGCAGCGGCACGAACCGCACCGGCTTCCGGTAGCCGAGCAGGGCGCGCTCGATGGCCACTGCCGCCGCCCACATCAGCGCGGACGCGATCGTGATGTCCACCATCCAGCCGGTCATTCTTCGATCTCCTTCAGCCGTGCCGCCAGCATGCGGCGGATGCGCCGCAACTCTTGGGGCGACACTGTCTCGTCATCGACGAGGCGCGCAATCATCAGCTCCCGCGATCCCTGGTACACCTTGTCGAGCACGCGCCGGAGTGGGCCATCCCCGGCCGCCTCGGGCGCCACGGCCGCAAAGTACCGATACGCCTTGCCGTCCTGTTCGTGCCGCACGGCGCGCTTGGCCTCCAGTCCGCGCAAGATGGTGAGCACCGTGGTGTAGGCGAGATCGTCGGCGAGGTGATCCTGCACCTCCCCCACCGTGGCCGAGCCGTGTTCCCACAGCACCGCCATGATGTCCAGCTCGCGATTGGTCAGTCGAACGGTCATAGTCCTATCTACTAAGTACCTAGTAGACAGTATCTATTGAGCGGGGATCTGTCAAGCGGCGATCACATACTCCTCCAGCCACTGGAGGTCGTCCTCGTCCACGCGGACGAGATAGACCACGCCGCGGCCGAACCCCGCGAGCTGGCGGCCCTTCGGAAACTCCACCTGGCGGACGCGGGCGCCCGTCGCGTCGAACACGTCGTAGCGCGCCGGCGCGCCGTGAGCCACGTGGCGCTGCACCCACAGCTCGCCGTCGGGGCTGACCGTGGCGGCTTGCCGCGGGAACGCCGGCTTCACGTCCGGCCAGTCCATCTCGTCCGGGTCGGGACGCGGCATTCTGATTGACTGACCACCGCCGCCGCCCGTGCCACCGGCCATCAGCATGACCGCGGTCCCCTGCCCCATCCGGTCCGCCCACGCTTCCTTGTCCTCGTCCGTCACCGGCACGGGCGTGTACGCCACGACCGGACCGACGCGCGTCGCGCCGGAGCGGCTCACCCACTCGACGCGATACGGCTCCGCGTGCACGATCGCCACGCGGCCGTCCGGCGCGACGGCCCACACGTCCTGGGCCGCGAGGGGCGAGACGTTCCCCCGCAGTTGAAACCCGCCGCCGCTGGAGGAGAATCCCCGAATGGTCGAGGTCTCACCCTTGGGGAGCGGAAGCATGGCCACCGTGTCGATGGCATCGGTCGCGACATCCCAGCGCTGGATCGGCGCCGACTCGGGCGACTCCATCTGCCCGCCAGCGGACATCCGCACTCCCCCTTGATCGAAGTACAGTCCGCCGGCGGCGTCGGCCGCGGTCGGCCGCATGAACTCTCCCTCCCCCCGCACCAGCGGCGCGGACCGTCCCATCCGTCCATTGGGCGCGATCACTGTCAACCGCATGTTGCCGAGGTCCGTCAGCACCGTGGAGTCGCCGGGGAGCGGCAGCAGGCCTCCGGGCATCTGGTACTCGCCGGGGCCGCTGCCAACGCGGCCCAGGTCCCGCATCGCACCGGTCGCGAGATCGATGATGCGGACCGCCTGCTCCAACCGGTCGGCGATCATCAGTCGCCCGTCGGCAAGCTGACGCACGCCCGACACCGTGGAGAAGGGTTCCGGAAACGTGCGCTTGGGGGTGGTGAGCCGTTCGACCCGCGGCGCCTGCGCCGCCAACGGCCCGACCGCGAGGATCGTGGTGGCCATGAAGATGAAAAGCTGTCGCATGGTTCGACCGTCGAGCGCTGGAGGAAGCTATCGTGACGGGTGGAAGGGGGACGTGGTCGCACCCTCCATTTCCTACCATCCTACCGTCCTACCATCCTACCGTCCTACCGTCCGTCGTATCCTCGCCGCCACGACATACGGCACGTCCAACTCGTCACGACTGACCGCGTACACCATGTCGCCGCGGAACACCGGAGTCGGATAGATGCTGAGAGGAAACGGCAGCGTGAGTTTGCCCAAGTAGCGACCGTCGGGATCGAACACATCCAGCACGGGTGACGCCCGTTCACCACTCCACCGCGACGCGCCGGCTCCAGCCTCTTGCGAGGCCACCCATATTCGCCCGCGGTCGTCGACGAAGAACTGACGCACCGGGGGCTTGGTGCTCGG
Source organism: Gemmatimonadales bacterium (assembly GCA_036397755.1). Taxonomy (GTDB): domain Bacteria; phylum Gemmatimonadota; class Gemmatimonadetes; order Gemmatimonadales; family GWC2-71-9; genus CAMYLY01. Next base: position 59,177 of record DASWII010000039.1, read on the forward strand.
AAAGCGGGTGCGATCGACCTTGCCACCCTGGCGCACGAACCACTCGAGGCCTGCCACCGCACTGTCGACGTCCGCCGACGTCACGGGCAGCGGGTCAAAGTCGCGTGAGATCTCGAGAATCGTATCTCCGTCAGCAGTCATCTCGAAGATCCTGTACTCACCGGTGAGGGCAAACCACAGGCGGCCGGATGGCGCCAAACGCCATACCAACCCAGCGGAGTACGGGATCGCGGCGCGCATCCAGCTGTCCTCGGATCGCTTTTCGAAGTAGTTCTCTTCCCCCTGCCAGGAGGGCGGGACGATTGTATCCAGCGGCGTCAGGGTCGTGTCGAACCGCACCATGACGATGCCGCCATCCTCTTGATCGGGGTTGGGCACGTAGGTGTAGAGGAATCCCTGATCGTCGAATCGGCCGGGCCATGGCATCATGACCCACCCGCCGATGGCTGGCCGAGTCGTGACAACGGTGCCGACGGTGTCGACGAGGGTGAAGCGGTTGTTCGACGGGTCCAGTAGCCAGAGGTTGCCGTCGGGCCCCCACCCCATCCCGATCACCTGCTCAAACTCACCCGGCCCGCCACCACGTCGACCAATGGTGCGGACATGCGCACCAGTGGTATCGAACACTCGAAGTTCCTGCGCCTGCCCCTCGAACACCCATAACCGGCCCTGCGCATCGGCCTCCACGGCTGTGACCTGCCCGAGCATTGCCGGCCCCTCGACGTCGAGTGCGCCGATGCGAACCACCTCGTCCACCTGCCAGGGCGTTCCGCCCTGATCCCAAACGCCGGTGGAGGGGTTCCGTACGACGACGCGCCCGCTTGGCAGCGTATCGACGGTCCCGCGCCACTCGCTCGTGTCTGCTGTTTCCCCTCCGCACGCCGCCAGCATCAGCCAGCTGAGCGCGAGAACGCTACGGTGTCGCATAGGCCGACTCTCCCACATCAGGCAACGCACCCGATCGCCGCCGCTCGGCGCGTCGCTCGAACACCAGATACAGGGCCGGCGTCACCGTCAGCACGAACAGCGTGGAGCTGGCGAGCCCGCCGATCAGGGCATAGGCCAGCGCGTTCCAGATGTTCGCGTCGGCGTGCTCGCTGAGCAGCACGAGCGGTAGGAGTCCAAAGATGGTGGTGGCGCTGGTCATGAGGATCGGGCGCACGCGCTCGAGCGTGCCCTGCACGATGGCCGCCTCGAAGGCGACCCCCACCTCCCGGCGGAGATGGTTGATATGGTCCACGAGCAGGATCGCGTTGTTCACCACGATCCCGCCCATCATGATGACGCCGATGTACGCTTCGCGGGTGAAGCTCGCCTTGGCGTAGAAGAACATGAGGAACACGCCCACGAGGGCCATCGGGACGGTGAGCAGCACGCACATGGGCTGGCGCACCGACTCGAACAGGGCAGCGGTGACCATGTAGATGAGCACCAGCGACACCGTGAGCACCAGCACGAGTTGCTCCTGTTCTTCGTCGGACCAGCTCCACGGTTGCTCCCCCTCGATCTCGTAGCCCTCCGGCAACGCGGTGGCGGCCACGATGCCGTCTCGGGTGCGGTCGCCCAACCGCGCGGGGCCGCGGAACTCGTAGCTCACGTAGCGCTGGTACTGCTGGTCTTCACGCACGATCCGCGTGAGCACTTCCCGTTCCTCGAGCGTCGCCACATCCTCGAGTCGCACGCCCTGGCCCGAGGGAGTCTGCAGCAATGTTTCCCGAAGCGCCAGGATGTCGACGTCGGCGTTGCCATCGAGCTTCACGTCGAACCGCACCTCTTCCCCGGCGAGCCGAATGCTCCCCTGGCGCACGCGCCCGGCCACGGTCGCCGCCACCTGGTAGACGACGTCCTGGGCCGTCAGGTTGTGCAGCGCAAGTCGCGCCCGATCGAGCCGCAGCACGAACTCGCTCGCGCGATCGCCAGTGTACCAGCCACCCGCGGAGTTGACGTCCACGTCGCGTACGCGCGGCAGCCGCTGGAGACGCCGTCCGAGATCTTCGGCGATCGTCCGCACCATCTCGTAGTTGTAGCCCAGGATCTTGATGGCATAACTGGGCGCGCCGCCCCCGCCGCCGTAGAACGAGGGTCCATAACCGTACACGCGCACTTCCGCGCCACCGAACAAGAAAGAATACGCCACCATCTGCTCCTTGATGGCCGGCGGAATCCAGGTTTGCTCCAGCGAGTCGGGGAACGTCACCGTCATCCGCGCGAACTGCGGATACACGCGGGACACGAAGCGCTCCACCTCGGGCGTATCGCGGAGCTTCGTCTCGAAAAAGCGTGTCAACTCATCCGTGCGCTCCAGCTCTGAGCCGCGCGGCAGGCGGATGATCACGTCGATGTAGGTCTGCTGGCCCCACCTCCCGCCCCACAGCACGCCCCGCTCGACGTACTTGTCGAACAGCCGCCACGACCCGAACAGAATGGCGGCGGCGACGACGAGGGTGACCCACGGGAACCGGAGGGTGATGCCCAGGGTCCCGCCATAGAGCCTGACGTACCAAGCCCGCTGCACGGTATCGGTCGGCTCACCGCGCGTCGCGCGCCCGACGGCGTACACCTTGGCGGCCAGCGAGGGGATGAAGCTGAAGGCCACCAACAGACTCGCCACCAGGCTGATCCCGACGACCATGGCGAGCGGCACGTAGTACACCCGCAGCTCGCCCTGGAGATACACGAACGGGATGAACACGATGATCGTGGTGAGCGTCGCTGCCATGATGGGCAGGACGACCTGCCGGGCCCCCGATGCAGCCGCTTCCGCGGCCGACGGTTCCGTGCCCGCGTGCACCTTGCGGTAGATGTTCTCCAGCACGACGATCGCATTGTCCACGATCAAGCCGAATCCCATCGCCAATCCCATCAACGTGAGCACGTTGAGCGTGAGGCCACCGAAGTAGATGACGTTCAGCGTGATCAGAATCGAGAAGGCGATGGTGGCAAACACGACGCCGGCGGAACGAAATGACCGGAGGAACGCGAGCAGGACCAGGAAGATGACCCCCGCCGCGATGAGCGCCCGGTAGCGCAGGTCGGTGAGTTGGGTCTTGATGGCTTCGCTCTCGTCCTCGTCGAGCAGCAAGCGCACGCCGGGCGCGTGGATCGCGGCGAGTCCGTCGAGCCGCGCTTTAACCCGATCGGCCAGATCCACGGTGTTGACGCCCACCTCCTTGTGCACCTCGAAGGCCACCGCTGGCTGCCCGTCGATGCGGTAGTAGCTCCACGGATCCTCGTACGTGTCGTACACGGTCGCGACGTCCCGCACGCGTACGAGCCGGCCTTGGTCGGTGAGTAGCGGCGCGCGGCGGATGTCGTCGGCCGACTCATTGCGGTGTCGAATGGCCAGCGTGCGCATACGGCCGCCGCGGCGCACCATCCCCGCCTCGCTCACGTACTCGAGCTCGAGGATCCGTTGCCACACCAGCGCGGGTCCGAGCCCGAGCGCGTTGACCTTGCGTTCGTCCAGTGCGATCTCGAGCAGCCGGTCGCGCCCGCCGCTCACCTCGACCCCAGCCACCCCGTCCTCCAACAGCAGCTCCGGTACCAAATCGTCGTCCACATGCGCCCGAAGCGCTTCCAGCGTGTAGGGACCGGTCAAGGTGTAGCGGAGGAACGCACGCTGCTGTGCTCGAAACTCCTCCGGCACGTAGGGCTCGATGCGCGGGGACGGCACCTCCGCTGGCAGCTCGTCGTCGAGCACCGCGAGACGCTCGGCGAGCTCCATGTGCGCGAAGTCCATGTCGGTATCGCGGGAGAACTCCACCGTGATGTTCGCTTCCGCCCGGCCCAGGTTTTCGCTGGACACCGACTCGATCTTTTCGACGCCGCGCACCTGCTGCACCGCCGCCTCGAGCGGTGCGGTCACGAACGCCTCCATCGCTTCGGGCGACGCGCCCCGCCACTGCGCGGTCACGTGCAGCTGCGGCAGCTCCGTGTCGGGCAGCAGCTCGATCGGGATGTTGCGCCACGCGGCCACACCCAGTAGCGCCACGGCGAAGTAGCCCATGGAGACCGCCACCGGCCGGCGAATCGAGAGCCGGATCATCGCGCCGTCCCGCGCAGCCGGTCGCGCGCGCTCTCGAGCAGGTCATACGCCACCGGCACGACGATGAGCGTCAGCGCCGTGGCGCTGATCAGCCCTCCGATGACCGCGATGGCGAGCGGCGCCCGCAGGTCCGCGCCCCGACCGATGCCCAGCGCCATCGGCGTGAGGCCCAGCACGGTCGTGACCGTCGTCATGATGATCGGCCGGAGCCGCACGCGCCCCGCCTCGAGGATCGCCGCGCGCGTGGCGAGTCCCGCGGCGCGCATCTGGTTGATGAAATCCACCTTGACGATGGCGTCGTTCACCACGATGCCGACGAGAATCACCATGCCGATGAGGCTCATCGTGTTCAGACCCTGCCCAGCGACGAACAACCCGACCGTGGCGCCCACGGTGGCCAGCGGCACGGCGAGCAGAATCGTGAACGGATGGATAAACGACTCGAACTGCGCCGCGAGAATCATGTAGACGAGCAGCAGCGCGAGTCCGAACGCCATTGCGAGGTCACGGAACGCCCGGCTCCGTTCTTCGTTGGCTCCGCCGATCTCCCGACGGAGATCGGCGGGCGTCGGCACCTGCCCCAACGCGCGCTCCGCGTCGGCCACGGCGCGGTCCAACCCGCCGCTGGCCACGTCCGCGAACACCGTGACGACTCTCCCCTGCTCCAGGTGACGCACTTCCGACGGTCCGATCTCCTCGATCGTGCGGACCAGCTCGCGCAGCGGAACGCCGTCCACGCGGAGCAGGCTCAACGTCTCGAGCGCGCGGCGGGCGTCCTCGGGCAGCCGGACGACCACGGGGATCTTGTCGTCGAAGTCCACGTAGTCGGTGGCGACCGCGCCCCGCATGTACTGCTCCACCGTCATCGCGATCGCGCGCGGCTCGACCCCATAGGCCGCCGCACGTTCCCGATCGATCTCGATACGGATCTCGGGCTGGCCCTCTTCCGTGCCGACGCGGACGTTGGTGAGGTTGGGCAGCGGCGCGAGCACGGCGACCGCCGCGTCCGCGTACGCCAACGCTGCGTCCAAATCCTCGCTCCGGACACGGACGGCGAGGTCGGCGTCGCCGCCGCCCAACAGCTTGCCCAGGGCCGTGGCGGCCCCTGCATCCACCGTAAGCGCCCCGGCCGGGACGCCGCTGAGCCGCGGACGCACGCGATCGATCACGGCGTGCGTCCGGGCCCCGTCGCGGACGCGCACGTCGAACACCGCGGTGTGCAGGCCCGACTCCTCGTCCTCGACACCCGCCACCGCCTCGGCCCGCCCCACGCGCGTGAACACGGCCCGAACGTCCTCGTCGTCGAGGAACGCCCGCTCCACCCGGGCGGCAACCGCCTCGGTCTCTTCGATCGGGGTGCCCCGCGGCAAGTCCAGCCGCATGACGAACGCCCCCTGATCCACGTCAGGGAGCACATCGCGATTCAACCCGGCTCCCACGATGATCCCGAGACCAAGCAGGCCAGCCGCCACCGCCATCACCGTCCCCCGCCGGTCGAGCGCGCGCTCCAACAAACCGTGATACCACGTCGCCGCGCGCTGGAACCACGCGTCGAACCACCGGAACGTCGGTCCGAACACCACGTCGAGCGCGCGCGCCGCCAGGCTCCCGCCCGCCAAGGTCAGGCGGTGCATGAGTGTCCGTGGCGCGCCCTGCGTCGCGCCCACCCAGCGCGCCGCCAACGTGGGCAGCAACGTGAGCGCGACGAGCAGACTCATCAGGAGCGCCGAGGCCACGGCCAGCGAGAGATCGCCGAAGAGCTCGCCCGCCACACCCTCCACATAGATGATCGGCCCGAACACGCTGATGGTCGTGAGGGTCGATGCCGTGATCGCTCCCTGCACCTCCTCGGCCCCGCGGCGCGCTGCCACGTCGGCGCCGGCACCAGCCTCGCTGTGGCGGAAGATGTTCTCAAGCACGACAATCGAGTTGTCCACCAGCATGCCCACGCCCAACGCCAGCCCGCCGAGGCTCATGATGTTGAGCGACACGCCCGAGAGGTCCAACAGCGAGAACGTACCGATCACCGAGATCGGAATGGCCAGCGCCACGATGGCGGGGTAGCGTGGATCGCGCAGGAACAGGAACAGGACCAGAAAGGCCAGGAAACCACCGAACACCAGCGCTTGGACGACGTTGGAGATCGCCTCGGTGATGAAGCCCGCCTGACTCATCGCGATGTCCAATGTCACATCGGGATACAGGCGGCGGATCTGCTCGAGCACCTCCTCCACGTCCTCTGCCACGCGCACCGTGTTGGCTCCGGATTCCTTGAACAGCAGAAGCCCGACGGATTCCCGACCGTTGTAGCGTGCGATCGACTCGCGATCGCGGTAGCCGTCCGCGACCGTGGCCACATCGCCGATCGTGATCGCGCCCGCCGCACTCGTATCCTGCTCCCGGCCGCGCGGCACAAGGGCCACGGCCCTGATCTGATCGACGGTCTCGAACTCACCCAGCGTGCGGAGCGCGTACCGATAGCGGCCCCGCAGCACCGTGCCACCCGGCGCCGACTGATTGGCGGCGGCCGCCGCGTCCAGCAGATCCTGGACCGTGAGACCGTACGATTCCAGCAGGCGCGGCTCCACCTCGATGTGGATCTCCCGCTCGAGACCGCCCACCAGCGCCGCTTCCGCCACGCCGTCGATCTGTTCCAGCCGGCGCTTGAAAACCGACTCCACCAGCTCCTTGAGCGATCCGAGGTCCGTCGTGCCCGTGACGGAGATCGCCATGACCGGTTCCGAGTTCGGATCGGTCCGCAGCACCACCGGCCGACCGGCGAGCTCCGGAAGCTGGTCGCGCAGGTTGTCGAGCTGCTCGCGCACGTTGAGCGCCGCGAAATCCATGTCGGTGTCCCAGGAGAACCGCAGGGTCACCAGCGAGATGCCCTCGCGCGACACGCTCTCGACGCGCTCGACGCCCGAGACTCGGCTCACGCCGCGTTCGATGGGCTCGGTGACGAAGCGTTCGACCTCGGTGGGGCCGACGTCCGTGTACGGGGTGTACACCACCAGCCGCGGATACGCGACATCCGGCAGGAGATCGATGGGAATCCGCACGAACGAGATGATGCCCAGGAAGACGATGGCGAGAAACAGCATCGCCACGGCCACGGGGCGACGGATGGACCCGGAGGAAACCGACATGCGCTAGCGGTCGGCGGGCGTGACGGTCGCCGGGGCGTCCATCATCGTCCCACACCGCTCAGTCCCAGCAATTCGTCGAGCGCGACCCGCGCGCGAGCATGCTCGAGCTCGGCGTTGATCAACTGGCGCGCGTCCTGCGACGTCTGCGTCACCACCTGCTGAAACTCCGTGAAGCTGATCGTGCCGAGCTGGTATTGCTGCTGTGCCATGGTGAGCCGTCGCTGGCTCAGCTCGCCCTGACGCTCGGCCAGCTGCAGGCGCCGAAACGCGGTCACCAGATTGATGTGGGCCGTGCGGACCCCGCGCTCGACTTCGAGAATCGTCTCGCGGAGCGTCTCATCGGCCACCCGCTCCTGCGCCACGGCCTGCGCCACCGTGTTGCTCGTCTGGAACTGGGTGAACAACGGCACCCGCACCTCGAACCCGAACCCGAACGCCCGATCCCTGGGGTTGAACGCGAACAACGCATCGTAGCTGCTGAGGCTCGTACGGCGACTGAACGCGGCCGACGCGCTGATGGTGGGCCAGCGACCGCTCTTGGCCGCGCGGGCGTTGTATCCCGCCTCCGAGGCGCCGGCATTGGCCGCCATCACCCGCGGGCTCCCCGCCAGCGCGACCGCCACCAGCGAATCGGCGTCGAGGGCCGTGGGGTCCACCGCCGCGGGCAGCGCGCCGTCGACACGAAACGCGATGTCGGGCTCGAGCCCGATGGCCTCCGCCAGCAACAAGAGCGTGGCGCGCGCGTCACCGCGTGCCTGCTCCAGGGCCTGCTCCTGCTGCGCCACCTGGATCTGCGCGCCCAGCACGTCCACCTCGGTGCGGGCCGCCACGCGGAACAGCCGGTCCGTCGCGTCGAGCTGTTGCCGCGACACGGCGAGCAGCTCCTCCTCCACGCCGACCGCTTGTTGCGCCTGCAGTGCCGCATAGAAGCGCCGGCTGACCTCGGCCTCGACGGTGACCGCCTGTGCGTCCATCCGCGCCTCCGAGGCCCACGCCGAGGCGCGCGCGGCCCGGTACTGGTGGAGATTGCGGAATCCATCGAACAGCGTGACCGAGGTGGACACACTCTGGCTCGCGGAACTGCTGCGGAACGTCAGCGGGTCGGGCAACTCCACCGGCCGGCCGAAGTCATCCTCACCCGTCACTTTGGTGCTCGAGTTTCCCGACCACGACAGCCCGGCCGACAGCGACGGCAGGAACGCACCGAACCCGGCGCGGACCCCCGCGCCCGATGCGTCCGCCTGCGCGATCGCGCGACGGTAGGCGGGATTGCGCGCGCCGGCAAGGGCGAGCGCCTCGTCCAGGGTCAGCACGGCGGGCGGTTGCTGTGCGGCGAGGGCCGTTCCCCAACACCCCGCCGCCAGCATCCCCGCGACGATCAGCTTCATCGCGGTCGCCCTCCCGCCGACTGGACGTTCGGCACGAGGCGGACCCGCGCGTCGTGGATTAGCGTGTAATGGCCGTCCGTCAACACCCACTCGCCCGGGGCCACCATCTCCGTTTCCAGATCGTCCACGATCTCGACGAGCGAGTCATTGGCAAAGCCGGTGGTGACGTAGCGCCATTTGGCCGCGCCGACCCCGTCGCCTCCCGGCTCTTCCTCGAACACGAACAGCATGGACCGCCGATCGCGCTCGAGCACGGACGCACGGGGAACCAAGATGCGGTTCGGGAACTTGCGCGCCTCGAGCGACACGCGCGCGTACATGCCAGGCAGAATGCGTCCGTCAGGGTTCGCGATCGTCACCGTAACGCGTGCCGTGCGGGTCCCGCGTTCCACCAGGGGGTTTATGGTAGCAATCAGCCCGTTGAACACCTCGCCCGGGAAGGCCGCAAACGAAACCCTCGCGCGGCTCCCCTGGGCCAGGAGGCCCACCTCACCTTCGAGGACCTGCACTTCGACTTTGACGGGGTCGAGATCCACTACCGTGAGCAACTCGTCGCCCGGCCGGACGTTCTGCCCCTCAACCACGAGGATCGACGCGGCACGCCCGTCGAACGGCGCCCGAATGCGCGTGCGCTCGAGTTGCATCTGAGCCTCTTGCAAGGCCAGCTCCGCGTCCTCGAGCCCGCTCTTGGCCCGCGCCACGCGCTCGCGTTCCGCGCGCACCTGGGCATCGGCGATCTGGTCGTCGAACAACGTCAACTCGCGAAAGGTGGCGTCCGCCTTCGCCTGCCCCGCCCGCGCACGCGCCACCCCTAGTGCGTACTCGGTCGTATCGATCTCGACGAGCAATTGACCCTGGCGCGCGCGCCCGTTCTCCTCCACCCGCAGTCGGGCAATGCGACCCTCCACCTGTGCAAGGAGTCGGGCCTGGCGCGCGGCCGCCGCCTCCGCGGCCGCGGCCACGGATATCACCAGCGTATCCCGCACGACCATGGCCCCTTCAACGGGGATCGGCAGGCTGGTGTCGAAGGTCCGCGCGGCGCTCGTGGAATCGGCCGCGTTCTCCGGGCCAGTGGCCGTGGAACTCGCTTCCGCCCCGTCGCTCTGTTCCCCTCGCAGCCGATAGTACACCCCACCCGCGAGGCCCCCGACCACCACCACCACCACGACCCCCACAATCACTTGTCTAGCTGTAGGCATGCGAACCTTTGGGTAAAATGGGCGTGAGCGTGAGACGTTTGATGTCGTTGCCCCGCGCAACCCCTTTGGTTATAGACACCTCAACGGCTCGATTCGTCGCGGAGTGCGACGGTTTGGACCAACCGGGCATCTTGTGCACGTGTAGTCTGCAAGGTCGGGTTACGTTGAGCAAGGAATCCGGGGGTCACATGAATACTCTCATGACGGCGATGCGCCGCGGGTACATGACGCTGGTGGGGGCGGTCCTGTCGCTCTTCTTGAACGTGCAGGTTGTCGAAGGACAGTCCCAGCCCACCCGCCAAGAGCTGGGCGCCCCGCGCACGACGTTCGCCCAACCGTTCAGCAATGTGGCTGGTCTACGTGCGCTCAACGACGGGCGCGTGCTGGTGGCGGATCGGATCGAACAAGCGCTCTGGTTGGTCAACTTGCGGACCGGTAGTCAGGAGCAGATTGGGCGTGAGGGCGAAGGACCGGGCGAGTATGGCATGCCGTCGGGACTGTTTGCGGTTGGCGGCGACACCACGTACATGATGGACGGGCTCACGCGCCGCATCAACGTCGTCTTGCCGAACGGCACGATCAGCTCGTCCACGATCCCGTCACGCCTGCCGTCCGGCGTCCCGATCTTCCCACGTGGCGCCGACGCCCGGGGCCGGATCTACTTCGACCTCGGTGGCATCATGATGCCCGGCATGGAGGAGTACGCAGCCTCCGGTCGAGCGCCGCTGCTCCGGTGGACACCGGGGACGGAGACGGTGGACACCGTGGGATTCGTCCACTTCCCACCGATGCCGGGTACGGCCCGGCCGGGCGAGGTACGCGTCTCGATCGGCGGCGGGGCGTACCAAGGGCGCGACGGCTGGGATGTGACCCCGGACGGCCGCGTGGGCATCGTGCGGCACGCGGACTATCGCGTTGAATGGACGGCGGCTGGAGCGCGGCCAACGGTCGGGGCGCCGGTGCCGTTCGAGCCCGTGAGGATCGGGACGGCGGAGAAGAATGCGTGGGCAGATCAGATGGCCACTCAAGGGCTGCGAATCGAAATGGAGAACGGCCGTCGCCGTGTGGGACGCCCGCCCCGCCCGGACATCGCGACGATCGACTGGCCGGAAGTGATGCCACCTTTCGTACAGCAGGGCGTACGTGTGTCGCCTGAAGGCGAACTGTGGGTGGAGCGCTCGGCACCCGCCCGTGCTGACCAGCGTACGTACGACGTGTTCGATGCCCAGGGACGGCTCGTGCGCCAAGTGCTCTTCCCGACGGACCGTCGGCTCGTCGGCTTTGGCCGCGGCGTGCTCTACGCCATCCGCGTGGACGCAGACGACTTGCAGTGGCTGGAGGTCTACGCGAGGTAGGCCGCACAGCCCGACGACGCCGGGGGCGGTGCGACGGGCAGTGGGCAGCAGGCAGCGGGCAGCGGGCAGCGGGCAGCGGGCAGCGGGCAGCGCGTAGCGGACGGCGTGCAACGTGACCACGCGCTTGGCCGCCAGTTTCGCGATTCGAACTCCCGCCGTCCTGCGACACTAAACCCTCGCGGCGGTTCAGCGCACTATACATACATCACTGATGCCGTTAGCTGCCTCTGCACCCATGGCCGAGGGCGAAGCCTCCCTCGTGAGCCGCGCCAAACGCCGCGATCCTGGCGCGTTCGAGGCATTGTATCACACCCACCATCGTCGGGTGTACGCCTTTCTGCTCCGCCTGACCTGCGACCCCAGGGCAGCCGAGGAGCTCACCCAAGACGTATTCGTCCGGGCGTGGAACGGTCTCCAGGGGTTCCGCGGAGCCAGCGCGTTCGGCACCTGGCTCCGCACGATCGCCGTGCGGGTCCATCTGAACGCCCAGCGGGCAGCGCAGCGGCTCGCGGAACATGAGCAGGCCGGTCCCGATGTGGAGCGCTACGCGTTTGCAGCCAAACGCGCCATGCCCGAAACACAGGTAGATCTCGAGCGGGCGTTGGCGGCGCTGCCCGTGCGGGCCCGTGAAGTCATCCTGCTGTTCGACGTCTACGGCTATCGACACGACGAGATCGCGGAACTCCTCGGTATTCAACCGGGGACCTCGAAGGCGCATTTGCACCGCGCGCGCCAAAGCATGAAGGAGATGTTGGACTTATGACCGAACACGATCGCGACCACGAGATTGCCCAGCGCCTCGCCCAACTCCCGACGGAGGGCGAGCCGGTCAACGAACTGTGGCAGGGAATCGAGGCCCGCATGCACGTGTGGCCGGGCCTGCACCATTGGCCTGTGTTCGCGCAGTTGGCCGCCGCAAGCGTGCTGTTCGCCGTCGGGCTGGGGACCGGGTGGGCCCTGGGCGCTCGACCGCCGGCACCATCACCCGCGCCGGCGGCGGCGGCCGCGATGCAGCTTGCCGCCGAAGTGCAGCGCACCGGCACCGAATACGTGGCGGCCCTCGCCGCATTTGCCTCAATCGTGGACTCGATGTCCGCCGACGTGCGTCTCCAGGGACGCGAGGCCGCAATCTCGGCACTCCTGGGCGCCGCCAAGGAGTGGGCGCAGCTGCAGGGACAAACGCCCGAGAACATGGAGTTCTTTCAAAACATTACCAACGAGCGTGACAAGCTCGTGACCGTGAGGTTCTAATGCGCACAGCGTTCTGCATCATCGGTGCCGGGCTGTTGACGGTGGCCCCATTGTTCGGCCAAACGTGCCCGGAAGGACGCCCGGCTTACCCCAGCATCGGAGTGCAACAGTTCCATTGTCTCGGGGGAAGCTGCCAGGTCAACGATCGGAATGGCACAGGATACTCGCACACGTTCTCCAGTGAGCCGCGCTTGCGAGGAATCGATCCCCGCGGCCCGTCGGCTGGCAAGCTGCAGGAGGGAGACGTCCTCGTCAGCGTGGATGGGGCGTTGATCACGAGCCGCGACGGCGGGCGGCGCCTGGGTTCGCTGCCCGCAGGCAGGCCCGCAACATTGCGGGTGCGCCGCGACGGACGGGAGCTTACCGTCGAGGTCACACCGGTCGACGGCTGCGCAGTGCCAAGCCTCGTCGTGACCAGCACGGCGACCGAACTCATTGAGACTGTGCCGGCTGTCCTGGAAGCCACGCGAGCCCTCCAGACAGCCCAGCTGGCCCAAGCCGCCCGCGTTCAAACGCAGTCCGCGCTGCAAGTCACCCAAGGGCTCCGGGCCCTGACCGCCGACACCGTGCCGCCTGTTGAGTTCGGTATCGAACTATCCTGCGGGGATTGTGGGTGGTCAGGATCGGGGTTCTGGGTCGTGGGCGGCGTCACCGTCGGCTCAGGCTCCTCGCGGTCGCCGGAAGGGAGATCGCTGCACCGCGGAGGGGTATTCGTCACCAGCGAGTTCCCTGTGGTGCGTGCGGTCGAGAAGGACGGGCCGGCCGACGCGGGGGGCATGCAGATCGGGGACGTGATCCTGACCGTTGCGGGCATGCCGATCACGTCACGCGACGCCGGGGCACACCTTGGCCAACTGAAGGCCGGCGATCACGTGGAGTTCGAGGTGCGTCGTGGCGATCGCATCGTCGCGATCACGTTGACCCCGAGGGAATCGCGGGAGAAGCGTCAGCGGATGTAGGGAGACGGGCGATCGCCAGGGCGGGACGGCGGGGAGTCTGTCGCAGCCGGGTACTCGCGTACCTCCTCCCCGCCTTCCCGCACCCGACCCCCTTACGTCGAGCTGAGCATCGCCGCCAGCCGCTCCAGCCGCGCTCCCCAAAACGCCGTCGCCTCGGCCGCCGCCGCATTGTTGGGCATGGCAAGCCGAAGGGGTGTTCGGCGGATGAAGCCGGTGCTCGGCGACCCTTTCTTCAATTCCCGCTCGGCCCCAGGATCACCGCGTTGAGAAACAGGCGGTTGGCGCCGCGGAAGTACGCTCGGAAGTTCACGTCCTCCGCGAAGCTGATGACCCGGCCCCGGCCGACACGCTGCTCGTACAAGAAGACCGCGCCGGGCAATCGGCGACGCGACTCGTCCCACACGTGGCCGCTCATGAGGAGCGAGTCCGCTCCAGCGTACCGTGCGACCACACGACGCGACGACGAGGGCGGTCCGTCCGGTGCGAGATACAAGCGATCCGAATCCACCAACACCGGCAGCGTGCTCGCATCGTAGCCGGCCGAGAGCCAGTATCCGTGATCCAACTCGGCGCGCACGATCGCCCCCGGTACGTCATAACGCGTCGAATCCGCGCCCTCATCGGTCTCGTACCAGTCCCTGAGCGCGATGAGGTCGAGCTGCTCGCGCGCGAAATCGGTGGCCGCGCCGATCGTCACCAGCGTCCCCCCCTCACGCACCCACTGCGCAACGCGTTCCACACCTCCCTCGCCCACGGCGGTTGCCAGCGCCTGTCCGGACACGCTGGGGATGACCAGCACGTTGAAGCGGTCGAGATCGGTCGAGGCGAGCGAACGGGTGCGCAACACGGTCGTCGGAATCTCGTACTGGCGGTCCAACGTGTACCACGCCCACCCGAACGAGTATGCGAAGACGGGGTCCTCGGCGAGGATTGCGATCGAGGCGGGAGCCAGGTTGAACGTATGGTCTCCGGACCCCAACGCCGGGAACCCGGGGTCGGACAACCCGCTGTTCACCGCCGCCACCTGGAGACCGTAACGCCGGGCAAGGTTGCGCACCGCGTCGTGCACGCCCGGGCCATTCTGCCCGACTCGAACGATGCCGGTCCCACTTCCGTAGGCGATTCCCGCGATTTGGGTGGGCGCGGTGAGGACGCCGACACGGTGGCCCGCCGCCCTCAGGTGGTAGAGGGCGGCGACGGACGCCGCACTCCGCCCGTCGAGCAGGTAGGCGTAACTCGCTTTCGGCGGCGGCACGACGCTACTCGCGGAGGCGTCGGGTTGCCATGGCGTCGAGGACGGGAGCTGTGGATCGCCGCTCCCGTAGACACCCACGTTGAAGAGGAGCGGGAGCGACCAGGCGGTAATATCGTAGAAGCGCGGGTTCTCGTCCCGATCCACGTACGCTCGCGCCTGTCGGAGGAAGTCTGCCGGAAGCTCGTTGGAGGGCTCGAGCAGCGAGCGCAGCAACCGATTCCGCGGCTGCGCCGCCTCGACCACGAAGGTGCCGCTCGGCAGTGTCAGTTGCGGCACAGCGCTGCCACTTCGGTCGCGCAGCCGTGATGCAGTGAGCGGGGCTTCCAGGACGCCCACTTCGATCCCGTTTCGCACCAAGAGGCTCGCCAGTTCCCGACGGAGCACCGGGTCCCCGTCCGGGCCGATGTAATAACGCCGGATCCCTTGCGCTCCATCCGCGACCGCCTGGCGGTGTGCCTCGTAATACTCCCGCTGCAGCTCTCGACGGCGGGCCACCGCGGTTCGAGCAGCGGTCCACGCCGCCACGTATTGTTGCTCGAGCGCGTCGGCCAGGGTCCGCACAGTCCGATCGGACCGCTCGAGGGCCAACCCTCGAGTGGACCCCTGCTCGTACAGCATACCCACCGCGCCCTGGTAGCTCCCATACGAGGTGGTGTAGCCCGGGTAGAAGTAGTTGTAACGCTCTCGGGTCATGTATTCGAACCCTGCGGAGTCGAACGCCGCCGCGTAGGCATTTCCGAATTCCTTGAACCATCGGAAGGCGTACGGGGGGAAATATGGACCATACGGCTCGCCCGGCGGATCGAAGTAGAACTCCGCGTCGACGCCCATCTCATGGAGGTCCACCACCACCTGGGGTCGCCACGCTTGCAGCGTCGGCACCCGCGCGCGGGTCTCACGCTGCGTGTGCGCGAACCAATCCCGATTGGTGTCGAAGTAGTAATGTCCGGTCCGGAACTTGAGCGCCTGCCAACTCGTGAAGTCGTTCGACCAGTCTTGGGGCTTCGCGCTGGACTCGCGGCCGACATTCTCGTGATTGATGTGGGTGTGCGCGTCGCGCCCGTCTGGGTTGAGCATCGGGTCGATCAGGATGACCGCGTTGCGGAGCACCTCGAGTGTCGCCGGGTCCGAACTCGTCGTCAGGTGCTCGAGCAGTTTGAGCGCTCCCTCGCTGCCCGACAATTCGAACCCGTGGATGGATCCGCCGTACCAGAGGATCACTGGTTGGTCCTCTAACAGCGCATCTATCTCCTGGGGAGGGAGGCGACGCGGATCGCCCAACCGCTGTGCCACCGCCTGGATCGTCTCGAGCCGCGCGTGGTTCTCCGGAGCCGTCACGATCGCCACCGGGAGCGGCCGCCCCTCCCATGACTGGCCCTGGATCTGGACGACGACCCTGTCCGACGCCTGATCCAGCGCACGCAGATAGGTCAGCATCTGGTGATGCTCGGTGATGCGCTCACCGAACCGGTGCCCCGTCACCTCACGAAAGGTCGGTGCCTGTGCCGCGGCCGTAGGCGACCGGGCTGCGAGCATGGCAATCACAAGCATCGGGAAACGAGACGATTGGCGCATGATGCAGACCCCTCGGTTGTATGGCATCCTGTCGTACGTAGTACGTCGCATGTGGTAGTATCTCCCCCGGCGTGGCGCTGTCAATCAGGGCGTAAATCCACGGCTGAAGCCGCCACTCGGCATCTGCCGCTGAAGCGGCGGGGGGCTGCTCGCCCCGTCGGTTTACCGACAGGGGCGGAGCCGCGAGTTCACTCGTGGCCCATCCCCCGGTCGTTCACGACGCGTGATTCGGCGGCTGAAGCCGCCGCTCGGCGCCTGCCGCTGAAGCGGCGGGCGGCTGCTCGCCCCGAACGTCGCAATTCCGCCCAGATGCTGCGGGGCCGGAACTCCGCGGGGACATCGCCCCCCAGGCAGGGGGCGATGTCCCCCGCGGGCGCTACTCCGACGTCGCGGTCCGGAACACGAAGCGGTACGCCTGCGTGGCTTCGTCGAACACGGCCTGGAATCCACCGGGCCATTCCGTCACGACACCGGCGTCGGGAACCTGCGGTACGTCCAATGTGAAGCTCTGTGCCTGCCGCAGCATGGCCTGGCTGATCATGGGCTCCACGGAGATGAGGGCTTCGTCATAGTAGCCCACGATCATCGTGCCACCAAACAGATCCGTCTCCTCGAGTTGGTCGGCCCGCATGGCGTGCATGCCCATGAGCGGGACACACAGGCCGATCAATGTGCCCATCCCGGGGATGTCGATGTCGGGAAGCACGTACCCGACCGGGGCGGCGGCCGGCTTCTCCAAGTCGGCACAATCGATCGCCGCGATAGCCTCCGGCGTCTGCGAGAAGAAATGGAAATCGAAATGCGGCGTCAGAAAAAGCGCCGGCGGGTGCCCGTGCGGCTCCCAGTTCATGCTGAGGTGGTCGAACCCGGTGGCCGTACGAACCTCATCGGGCAGCCGCAACACGGCGATGGGTTGCGGCGGCCAGACCATCTCGCCTCCGGCAGGCGCACCGTTGATCGTGGCCAGTGGAATCGTGGCCCCGAACTCGACGACGTCCGCGCCGGCAACCGTGCCCCAGGTGCACACCTGGCCCCCGAACACGTCGCCGCACTCGCCCAGGGCGGTTTGAGGAGGCGGGGCGCTCTCACGCGCACAGCCGGCGAGAACGACAATGGGCAGCACGAGCGCCGCGCGGCGCAGGGACCTTTCTCCAGCCAACATGGCAAACTCCGGGAGGGGGAAGGGCTGAATATGGTTGACGCGGAGATCGCGCGTAAGTCGCCCTGCGCACCGCTCGTACCGGGCACCGCACCAGCGTTTCGCGCAAAGTTCCCGCCTCCCTCACGAATTCTTCACGGAACCTGACAAGATTGCGGACTTGCAGAAGCAACCACGTCTCTTCCGGAGATGTCGCAATGCCCGTCCTGGAACTCACAGCCGAGCAGGCCGAAGTCCTGGCCTACGCCCTCGACAGCTATCTGTCTGACCTGCGAATGGAAATCGCCGACACCGACGCCAAGGACTTCCGCGACAACTTGAAGCACCGCAAGGCCCTGTTGGCGGAGGTCCTCAGCGCGATTCAGGCGCCGCACCGATGAGGCGCCCTTCGCTCGCCGCTGCCCGCAGCCTGTTGACCATCGCCGGCGCTTTGACCCTACCGGCACTCGCCCGCGCCCAAGCCGCGCCACACGTTCCGGGTGGCGAGGTCAACCTCCAGCTGCCCTCCCTCGCGCAGGGCGACTTCCTCGGCCTCACGGGGTCCCAGATCCTGTACTCCGGACTCGGGGTGTGCCTCCTGGGCTTGTTGTTCGGGTTCACCACCTACCATCAGGTACGCCGCCTCCCCGTCCACCAGGCGATGTCCGAGGTCGCCGATCTCATCTACACGACCTGCAAGACCTACCTCCTCCAGCAAGGCCGCCTGCTGCTCCTGCTCGAGCTGTTCATCGGCACGGTGATTGTCCTGTACTTCGCGATGATCGGGTTCGCGGTGCACAAGATCGGCATCATCCTCCTGTTCAGTCTCATCGGGATGGGCGGGAGCTTCGGCGTCGCGTGGTACGGCATCCGCATCAACACGCTCGCCAACTCGCGCACGGCCTTTGCCAGCCTCACCGGCCGCGCGTACCCGGTCTACGAGATCCCGATCCACGCGGGGATGAGCGTCGGGATGATGCTCATCAGCGTAGAGCTGTTGTTCATGCTCGCGATTCTTTTGTTCGTGCCGGGCGACTATGCGGGACCGTGTTTTCTCGGCTTCGCGATCGGCGAGTCCCTGGGCGCTGCGGCCCTGCGAATCGCCGGCGGGATCTTCACGAAGATCGCCGACATCGGCTCGGACCTGATGAAGATCGTCTTCAACATCAAGGAGGACGACGCGCGGAACCCCGGCGTGATCGCCGACTGCACCGGCGATAACGCTGGTGACTCGGTGGGTCCCACCGCCGACGGATTCGAGACCTACGGCGTGACCGGCGTCGCCCTGATCTCGTTCATCCTGCTCGCCGTACCCGAACCGATCGTGCAGGTCCGCCTACTGGTCTGGATCTTCCTCATGCGCGTCGTGATGGTGCTGGCGTCCGGGTTGTCGTACGCCATCAGCAACGCCATCGCGCGCTCGCGGTTCGCGACGGCGGAGTCGGTGCATTTCGAAGGCCTCCTCACCCAGTTGGTATGGCTCACCTCGATCGTCTCCCTCATCCTCACCTATGTGGTATCGTGGCTGGTGATGCGCGACCTGGGCGACGGGGCGCTCTGGTGGCAGCTCGCAACGGTCATCACCTGCGGCACGTTGGCCGGTGCGGTGATTCCCGAGCTCGTGAAGATCTTCACGTCGACCCGCTCCAAGCACGTCAGGGAGGTGGTGACGGCGTCGCAAGAGGGCGGCGCGTCGCTCAACATCCTCTCCGGATTCGTCGCCGGGAACTACAGCGCGTATTGGCTGGGCCTGGCCATCACCACCCTCATGACCATTGCGTACCTGGTGAGCCTGGAGGGACTCGGCACGCTCATGGTGGCGCCGGCGGTGTTCGCGTTCGGCCTCGTGGCGTTCGGGTTCCTGGGCATGGGACCCGTGACCATCGCGGTGGACTCCTACGGGCCGGTCACCGACAATGCGCAGTCGATCTACGAGCTATCGATGATCGAGTCGCTGCCCGGGATCGCGGAAGAGATTCAGCGCGACTTCGGATTCACCCCGGTGTTCGCGCGGGCCAAGGAGCTCCTGGAGGAGAACGACGGCGCGGGCAACACGTTCAAGGCCACGGCCAAACCCGTGTTGATCGGCACGGCGGTGGTCGGGGCCACCACCATGATCTTCTCCATCATCATGGCCCTGACCGAGGGGCTCACGGTGCAGATCGATCGGCTATCGATCCTGCACCCCCCCTTCCTGCTGGGCATGATCACCGGCGGCGCCATGATCTACTGGTTCACGGGCGCGGCCACGCAGGCGGTGACCTCGGGGGCCTACCGCGCGGTCGAGTTCATCAAGGCGAACATTCGCCTGGAGGGCTCGGAGCGGGCCTCGATGGCCGACAGCATTCGCGTCGTGGAGATCTGCACGCAGTACGCGCAGCGCGGGATGCTCAACATCTTCCTCGCGGTATTCTTCTCCACCCTCGCGTTCGCGTTCGTCGAGCCGTTCTTCTTCATCGGCTACCTCATCGCGATCGCCATCTTCGGCCTGTTCCAGGCGATCTTCATGGCCAACGCGGGCGGTGCATGGGACAACGCCAAGAAGATCGTGGAGACGGAACTCAAGCAGAAAGGCACGGCGCTGCACGCGGCCTCGATCGTGGGCGACACGGTCGGCGACCCCTTCAAGGACACGTCCTCGGTCGCGCTCAATCCGGTCATCAAGTTCACGACACTCTTCGGCCTGCTGGCGGTGGAACTGGGGGTCTACCTCGCGGCCGAGCGTGGCGCAACGCTCGGCTTCGTTCTGGCAACGTTGTTCTTCGTCGTCGGACTCACATTCGTGTGGCGATCGTTCTACGCGATGCGGATCGGGAAGTGAGGAGACGGGAGGAAGACGGGACAAGACGGGACAAGACGGGAGAGGATGGGAGGAGACAGCGACCGGCCTTGTCTTTGGGGTGCTGAGGAACCACTATCTCTCAGTCACCACATCTTCTGGAGGCCTCCCGTGCGTTTCGTACCTCTGATGCTTGCCGCTTCACTGTTCGCCACCACCGCCGCCGCCCAGGACGCCGATCGCAGCGTCGCCGATGGCGGCATCCACGTCGCGGGCTGGAAGGGCCGCGTGGACCGGCGGCCCCTGTCGCAAGGCAAAACGATTGCCGATTCCCGATTCACCGCCACCGAGGGCGGCTTCCGCCTGTCCGTCGGTCCGGCCGGCAACTTCTGGAACCCCGCCAACGTCGCGCGCGGGAACTATGAGGTGAAAGCCACGTTCCGCGAGCACGCGATGGCGGCGTCCCATCCGCACTCCTACGGCATCTTCATCGGCGGTGCCAACCTCGAGTCGGACACCGAAACCCTGATGTACTGTATCGCCTACGGTACCGGCGTGTTCTCGGTGAAGACGTTCCATGGCGCCAATGTCATCACCCTCGTGGACCGTGAGGCCAGTCCGGCACTCCACAAGGCCGGCGCCAACGGCGAGTCGACCAACGAGATCGGCTGGCGGGTGCAGGATGGCTCAGCGTCGTGCGTCATCAACGGCACCGTGGTTAAGACGTTTGCACGAGGCGAGGTCGTCGCCGGCGACAAGTTGACATCCACCG
>DASWII010000040.1:0-55145 GCA_036397755.1 Gemmatimonadales bacterium
CCCTCCTCCAGACATGCGCTCGCCCCTGCCCCGCGCGGCACTATCTTTCCATCTCGCTATGACCGAGCTCCTGGAGCGCCTCAAGGCCGCGATCGGCGACCGGTACGCCATCGAGCGTGAAGTGGGCGCCGGAGGGATGGCCACCGTCTATCTCGCCCAGGACTTGAAGCACAACCGGAACGTCGCGGTCAAGGTACTGCGGCCCGAGTTGGCGGCCGCGTTGGGAGGCGACCGGTTCGTCCGCGAGATCGAGATCGCCGCGCAGATCGAGCACCCGCACGTGCTGACGCTGATCGACTCGGGCGACGCCGACGGGATCCTCTACTACGTCATGCCGTTCGTGAAGGGGGAATCGCTCCGGGCGCGCATGGCGCGCGAGGGCCAGCTGCCCGTCTCCGATACGATCCGCATGCTGCGCGACGTGGCTGACGGGTTGGCCGAAGCCCATCGCCAGGGACTCGTCCATCGCGACATCAAGCCCGATAACGTGATGATCTCCGGGCGGCATGCGGTGGTGACGGACTTCGGCGTGGCGAAGGCCGTGACCTCGGCCACCGGCGCACAGGCGCTCACGACGGCCGGCGTCTCGCTGGGAACGCCGGCCTACATGTCGCCCGAGCAGGCCGGCGCCGAGCCCGTGGACCATCGTACGGATATCTACGCGCTCGGCGTCATGGGCTACGAGCTCCTGACCGGCAAACCGCCGTTCACGGCCGGCACGACTCAGGAGGTCCTGATCGCACACATGACGGTCGATCCGGAGCCGGTGACGGCCGGCCGGCCCGACACGCCGCCCGCGCTCGAGCGCCTCATCATGCGGTGCCTCGCGAAGAAGCCCGGCGACCGGTGGGCGAGCACCGACGAGGTGCTCCAGCAGCTCGAGCTGATGTCCACGCCAAGCGGCGGCGTCGAGTCCGTGCGCGTCCAGAGCGTGACGGCACCCAGGGGTCCGCGGCGCTTCCTCACGCGCCGGGCGCTGGTCACCGTCCCGATCCTCCTCGCCATCGGCGCGTTCGCCGTCGTCCAGCAGCGGCGGGCGGACGCCACGCGCGCCCTGATGGCGGACATCCAGGCGGCGGTGGATTCCGGCGACCTGGACTCGGCGTACGCCCTGCTCACCGCTTCGGGCCGGGACCTCGGAGACCGCGCCCTGAGCCCCGTCGCGCTGGCGACCGGCGGGCGCGTGACGATCGCGGCCCCGGCACGGAGTACGGTCGAGATCGCGCGGGGGACACGGACGCTGGATGGCTTCACCGATCCCGTTCCCCTCGGGGAGGCGCCCATCGAGCCCCTGACGCTCCTCGCCGGCGAGTACCGCCTCACGCTTTCGGCCGAGGGTCACGGTCCCGGCGAGTTCATGGTGCGGGTGGCGACCGGAGACACGATCGCGGTGACGCTCGAGCTCGTGCCGGCGGCGTGGAGCGCAAGCGACATGGTGATCGTTCCCGCGGGCGCGGTCCCCGGCCCCCTCGCCTCGCTGTACGCGGGGACCGAGGTGCCGGCGTTCCTCGTCGATCGCCACGAGGTCACCAACCGGCGTTTCATGGAGTTCGTGGCGGACGGTGGCTACCGGAACCCCGACTACTGGCCGGACCGCATGGAGACCCGCGACGGACTGGTCCCGCGGGAACGCGCGCTCGCGGCCCTGGTGGATCGCACCGGCCTCGCCGGCCCGCGGGGATGGAGCGGCGGGCGGTTCCCCGACGGCCGGGAGGATTACCCCGTGGCCGGCATTTCGTGGTACGAGGCCGCGGCGTTCGCACGCTGGGCTGGCGGTGCGCTCCCGACCGCGGAGCAATGGTGGCGCGCGGCGCTGGGAGACGGCGGGAGCCGCTTCCCGTGGGGCGACGACTTTCTGAGCATCGACGATCGCTCCAACTTCGGCGGGTCCGGCACGACGCCCGTGGGGAGGTTCCCGTATGGGGCGAGCCCGTTCGGCGCGGCCGACATGGCCGGCAACGTGCGCGAGTGGCTGGCGACCTCGCAGCCCGACGGCCGGTTCGCCGTCATCGGTGGCTCGTGGCAGACACCGACCTATATGTTTGACTCACCGAACGTCGAATCCTTCGCGCCCTGGTACCAGAGCGCGGAGGTCGGGTTCAGATTGGTGAAGCCCAAGCCGGCGCCCTGAGGAGAGTGCATCCGATGCCGTGGACACGACGAGTACCGACGATCGCGACGGCGCTGGCGTGCATGGCGGGCGCCGCCTCCGGGCAGAGCGACCGTCCCACCGACCAGTGGCTCACGACCCCCGTGGACCCGCGCACCTTCGAGACCTATCTCGAGTTCTTCAGCTACGAGGCGTCGCTGTCCCGCGACCGTCGCGTGACGTCGACCGAAGCGGTCGAGGGCCTGACCGAGGAACGGCTCACGTTCGTGAGCACGCCCGGCATGAAGGTCACCGCACGCTCGTATCGCCTCTCCGCCGGCACGCCGCGCGGCGGCATCGTGTTCCTGCACGGCGGGACGCCGAACGGGAAAGACTCCCAGAACGTCGTCGCCCACTCCCGCGTGTTGGCACGCGCCGGATGGGCGGTGCTCGCGATCGACCTGCAGTACTTCGGCGAGCGGAATACCGGGTTGTTCGAGACGTTCGGCGCCCAGGAGAAAGCCGACCGCCTCTACAACCAACCGTCCCTGTACCTCGAGTTCGCGATCCAGACGGTGAAGGACGTGGGCCGCGCCTACGACGTCCTCGTCGCCGACTATGGGATCGATCCGCGCAAGGTGGCGCTGGTGGGATACAGCCGCGGGGCGCAGATGGGCATGATCGCCGGCGGGGCCGACCGCCGGCTCGCGGCGGTGGCGCTCATTCACGGAGGACATTTCGACGCGCTGGAGAACGGACACCGGCCCGCGGCCTGCGGCGCGAACTACATCGGCCGCATTAACCCGCGGCCGCTCCTCATGATCAATGGCCGCGCCGACACCGACTATCTGCCCGCCGTCTCGGTCGAACCGCTCCAGCGCCTGCTCGGCCGGCAGAGCACGATTCGGTGGACGGATGCAAGCCACGGCATCGTCACCGAGGAAGATCTCACCGTGCTCGTCGATTGGCTCCAGAATTCGGTGCCGAGATGACGAACGCTCGGAGGATAGGACGGAGAGGGACCGTTGAACGGCGATTGGACGCGAAGCGCGGCAGACGCGCCGGACGCCATGCGGCGCGAATCGCGGTGTCACTGGTCGTGGCGGCGCTCCAGCTCACTTGGACCTCGTCGGCGGCTGGACAGGAGCGCCCGACCGACCAGTGGCTGGCCAGCCCGGTGGATCGCGCCACGTACGACGCCTATCTGGAGTTCTACCGCTATGGGACGGACGTGCCGTTCGCCACGACGGTCTCGGGTACCAGCACGGTGGAGGGCGTGCGGGTCGAGGCGTTGAGCTTCCAATCCACGCCAGGGCAGCGCGTGACCGCCGCACTCTACCATCCGACCGGGTCGCGTCTCGACGCCGCACCGGCGATCATCTTCCTGCACGGTGGGAGCGCCCGCGGCAAGGATGCCGCGTTCTACCAGGGGCCCCTCCGCTTCATCGCGCGGGCGGGCATCACCGTATTGGCCATCGACATGCCGCATTTCGGCGAGCGGGCCGACGGGTTCTTCACCACGTTCGATGAAATCGAGAAGCACGAGCGGCTGTACAACGCCGAGGCGGTGTACCTCGACTGGGTGCAGCAGACCGTAAAGGACGTGCGGCGGTCGTACGACTTTCTCGTGGCCGCGCGTGGCGTGCAGGCGGCGCGGATCGGGTTGGCGGGAACGAGCCGCGGGGGTGTCCTGGCCGCGATCGCGGGCGCCGTCGAGACGCGACTCCGTGCGGTGGCGCTCCTCCACTTCGGGCATTTCGACTTCTTCGAGGACGGACACCTCGCCGCGGCGTGCCCGGCGAACTACGTCGGGCACATCAGGCCGCGACCCGTCTTCACCCTCAGCGCGGACGACGATCAGGACTTCCTGCCGGACGCCGCGATCCGGCCGATTCTGCGGCTCATCCGCGAGCCCAAGACCGAGCGTTGGACCCCGGGCGGCCACGCCGCGACGAGCGACGATGACCTCGCGGCGCTGGTCGATTGGCTGAGGAGACAGCTAGCGCGGTAGGAGATTGGCGATTGCGGTAGAAGACTGGTGATTGGTGATTGAGCGTTGAGAGTTTGGATATGGTGGGGCGGAATGCCGAGGCGATCGCCGCGACGTGAATAGCGCAGATCAGCGTCCACCCCGCCCCGCGGGGGATGATCAACCCGCCGCGCTCGAGATGCCCGGGGCGGGAGTCGACGCGGTGCGACCGCGAGACTGCGAGCGCCGTCGACCGGGAGCGAGCGCATCGTCGCATCGGCATGACGCCGATGCGACGATGAACCCGCCGCGTGCAAGATGCCCGGGGCGGGAGTCGAACCCGCACGGGGCTATCGCCCCAAGGGATTTTAAGTCCCTTGCGTCTGCCATTCCGCCACCCGGGCTTGCACACCAGGTCTTCGACCGAAACCTACCCCACGCCACCCTCCATTTGCTAACCGGGGCCGGTCACCTGCCAGCCTGCGTGACGCGGAACGCCTCCACGCGTTGGACACCCAAGCTGTCGGCCGCAACGACGTACAGTCGCTCACCGCGGATCGCCGCCGCATGGCTCTTGCCTGTCGCATGTCCCGCCACCCGCGCCACTCGGTCATGCTCAGCGATGTCGGTCAAGGCCGCCGCTTGGTAGTCCGGGATGGTCTCCACGCCCAGTACGTCTTGCGCAAAGCGGACAGGGTCCCCACCGTACGGTTGAAACCCTTCCCGAATGTCGGGACTTGGAGTAGGTCGGCGCGACGCTTCAGGTCGCGGGTGAATCGCTCAAGCTTGGACATGGGATTCTTTACCAGACTCCAGAGTTTTCTGACCCATGGTGGCCTCACCCGCCGCCATGCGCTTGCGGCTGGGCTGCTGCTGACAGCAGCACTGCTGGTCTTCTTCGCGCCTTACGAAATCACGACGCAGGAGTCGCGAGCGTGGGATGCCGGGACGAGAACGTACAGACCTGGCCTAATGGTGAACCTGCGGCACGGCCCGATCTGGACGATCGGCGTCTTACGGAGTGATCCAAGGCGCACCATTGGCTGGCGTGTTCTCGCACGGGACAGACTTGCTGTCTATCTGGTCGTCCTCTGGTCGGTAACCGGCGCGACCGTGCTCCTGCTCCCATCTAGGCCGCCCCCCACCGCTGACGCCTGACCTGCGTCTCTAGTTGCTCCAGCCTTTCCCGTAGCTCCCCTGCCACCTGCTGGGTGATCTCGGCTTCAAAGGTCTTGATCCACACCTCGACACAGCGCACCAGCCCGCTCAGGACCGCTCCGGGGAGGAGTCTAGCCGCACCCCACAGTCGTCCCACGTGTCTCAGCCAGCGTTGGGCGTCCTGAAGCGATTCTAGCGGTCCCAGCGTCGCCTCAGCGCGGTCTAGTGTCAGGCGTTGGTTCCGGCGCGCCTGACCGGACTTGCCGCCCATCGCGGCAGCTCTGGCGGGGTCACCCCCCCCTGCCCTTCGTGCGCGTTCGTCACAGGCTCACCCTCCGGTTCCCGACAGCGGTTCCCCGCAGCGCAGCAACGCACGTAAGTCTCTGTCTCCTAAGCATTTGGCAATCATCCGGCAAGCGAGGCGGTGTCCCTTGGTGCATGTGCGCGGAGTAGTGGTAGCCTTGCGCTTCCTCGTTTTGGGCTACTCTCTTTGCGATACTGCCCGCGAGTGGGTCACCATGACAGGCTCGAAATTCTTTGAGGTTCTGACTCGCATAGGGATTGCGCTTTTTGTGACCACAGGCGTTCTGGCGGTCGCAGTTACTCTGATGTGGGCAGCGAGAGAGCTTGGCCAGTTATACTCGGGCGGCGAAGCCGGAGCCACAGTCCTCGCGGCCATGATTGGCCTTGTCGGAGTGCTGGTCACAGCCGCCGTAACCGTGTCCGGCGTGTTGATCCAACGAGCAATGGCCAGACGATCACATCTCCTAGCAAAGGAAGCTGAGTCCCGCCTAGTGCTCGAAGCAGGTATGAAAGCTGCCGACCTCATGACCTCAGCGAGGGGCAAAACAACCAAGTACGCCAACGCTGCTGCTCTAACCCTTCTTGCTGATCTACGACAGCTAGACATTGTGATCGGTGCGGTGGGGCCGATGTGGGAGGAAGAGTTGCTAGACACCGAAGCCGCTGTGGAGCTTCTCGACCGCGCTCTGACCGATCCCAGTTCGGCAACCCAGAACCAAGGCGCGATTATCCTCCTAAACAATGCCAAACGGTTGGCTGAGAGAGAGCTTCTGCACTGGCCCGCCAGTCTATTGGCGGTCTGGCCCAAGAAAGCCCCAACGAATGCGCGTTGCTTTCTAGTAGAGGCGGTGGTCCGCGCCGTACTCGCCCTCGAACGAACGAAATGGGAGCTAAGTTCGCTCAATCGCGCAACTGGTATTCTGTATCTGATTGTGAAAACCGATGACCACGCAGCCGTGAAACTCACCGCAGCGTCGTTCTTGCAGATACTATTGAAGCTATACGGTGGAAAGGAAGACTCAGCCGTGTTCACGTTTGAGTACGGCGAAGTTAAGCTGGGCGAGATACGGCGCCTTGCCAGCCAAGTGATATCACAGCTAAAAGGGGAGCCGTTCAGGGGATCGGACTTCAAAACACTGTCACCCATGTTGGAGCAATGGGTCAATTCGTGAAGACGTTCCGGAACGCTCCGAATCGTTAGAACCCCTGAGGCCGCCCATGGCCTCCTTCCTCTGCATGGGAAACCGCTGGGAACCGCAGGGAGGGAACACGAGGTCGCAGAGGGAACGGAAGACACCCATGCGGTCACGGAGGGAGTCACTGCACATCCTCGCCGTGTCGTTTTAAGTCCCTTGCGTCTGCCATTCCGCCACCCGGGCACGCACACCACGCCTTCGACCGAAACCTACCCCACGCCACCCTCCATTTGCTAACCGGGGCCGGTCACCTGCCAGCCTGCGTGACGCGGAACGCCTCCACACGTTGGACACCCAAGCTGTCGGCCGCAACGACGTACAGTCGCTCACCGCGGACAAACGGGCGCACGCGTTCGTCTCGCTCCGGGGCGGACAGGGTGGCGAGGAGCCTACCCTCGAGATCGAACACATCAAACGCGAACCCCTCGTTCGTGTAGGTCTCGACCCAGACACGTCCGGTCGGGTCCAGGACGACCTCGCGCGCGGCTGGGTACGATGTGGGCCGCTCGGGTTCAGATCGACCCTGACATTGTGGTGACGGAATTCCGTCGAACCACTCGCGAAACTCGTCTTGGTAGGTCTCCCACACGCCGTCGGGCAACGACGTGGGTGGGCGCACGCGCTCGATCACACGCACCGTGTCCAGCGTCGCATTGAGCACCGCCAGCCGGTAGTCGGCGGTCCACATCGAGAGCAAATGCCCCCTCGGCGCGGCGCGTATGATCTCTCGCCCGGCAAACGGATTCCCCCTGAAGTGGATGCCGCCGTCCGATCCCATGCAGGTGACCCCGCTCTGCGCCGCCCGCTCGTCACGCGCGGGGAGCACGATGGTATCCGACGGTCCCGTGTGGGTGAAGCGGACATACGCCCGGTCGATGGAGCGGTCGCGAGGAATGACGATGGGATTGTAGATCTCGTCGTCGGACACGGCTTCGAGCCGCACGTCTCCAGTCAACGCCTGGTGGCGCCAGAGGCCCAGCCATCTCCCCCGTTTGTCGAACAGGCCGAGACGCGCACCCCGGGGATCGAGCGTCACCACCGTGTCCCCCAACAACGCCACCGAATACAAATCGCGAAACTCGCCGGGGCCGGCACCCTGTCGACCGAACATCGTCACCAGATTGCCAAGGGAGTCGAACAGCAGCACACGAGACTCGATCCCATCCGCGACGTACACCAAGCCGTCGGCGTCCGCGGCGAGCGACATGATGCGGCCGAACTGGACGTCCCCGTCCGCCGAGCCCAGGGCGAAGCTCGGGTGCGCCACCCAACGCTCGGGAACGCCGTCGTTCGACACGTGCACGACTCCCCCGATCGTATCGATGGAGACGGTGGGCATGGCCGCGCGCTCGTCGCCGCTCACGCAGCCGGACGCGGCGCCAACCAAAGAGAGCAGGGCCTTCAGACCGATCCGCCGGCCCACAATTCGGTGCCTTGACCTCGTCATCGTTCCTCGCGGGGGGAGACTCTCACAAGGTAGACCACGCCGGACACTCCCGTAACGGCCCCCCTGCACTGTTCGTTCCCCTCTTCCCCAATCGGGGTCGCCTATATACTTTGTGTTGCAAAGTACTTTACATCTGAGGATTTCGATGACATTCCGACACCCGTTCCGCCTTATCACCACCCTGCTGCTCCTCGGCGCGTTGGGTGACGCCCTGCTGCGCGTCGGCCCCTGGAGCCTCAACCTCGTGCTCTGGATCACGGCCCTGTCCTTGGTCGTCTTGACCGTCGCGGTCGCTCCCGAGCGGCGCCGACCGGTCGGTCGCTGGCTGCTGCTCGCGATCCTCTTCGCCGTGCTGACGATGCTGCGCGACGCCGAGTTTCTCATGTTTTGGAATACCGTCGCGGTATTGGCGTCGCTGACGGCCGCGACGCTCAGCGCCTCGGGCCTCACGCTGGCGACGGCTCGGGTACCGACCTTCGCCGCGGGTGGATTTCAGGTGGCGCGTCACGTGGCCATCGGCGCGGTGCCGCTCGTGACCCGCGACCTGGCCTGGCCCGATCAACCCGCACCGGCCGAGCACAGGCGCCGGCGCGCGTGGGCCGTCGGCATCGTCTTGGCAATCCCGGCCGTGGTGGTGTTCGGCACGCTGTTTTCTTCCGCCGACCCGGTGTTCGCGCGGTTCACCTCATGGCTCTTTGCGTGGGACTTTGAGACCCTCTTTTCCCACGCCTTCCTGACGGGGTTCTTCGCATGGATCACCGCGGGCTACCTGCACGGGCTGTTCCGCGCCACGACCCCGGAACCCGTCCACGATCCGCTTGGCGGACGGGCGCAGTGGATCACCGTGGCGATTCCGCTCGCCACCGTGACGGCGCTGTTCGCGATCTTCGTCGCCATCCAGGGCACCTACCTGTTCGGCGGCGAGGAATGGTTGCGCCAATCGGCCGGCGTCGGGTACGCCGAATACGCCCGCAGCGGCTTCTTCGAGTTGGTTGCCGCCGTCACACTGATTGTCCCGCTTCTGCTCGGCGGCCGGTGGCTTCTGGACACGAGGGACGGCGCGCTCCGACGCTTCCACATGCTGGCCGTTGCACTCCTGGTGCTGGTCGTGTTGGTGGCTGCGTCGGCCATCTGGCGCATGCGGCTGTACATGGCCGCGTACGGGCTGACGGAGGACCGGCTCTACGCGACGGCGTTCATGCTTTGGATCGGTGTCGTGCTGGCGTGGTTCGCCGTCACGACGCTACGCGAGCAGGGCGAACGTTTTGCGTTCGGAGCGTTCGTGAGCGGCTTGGCGCTCCTCGCTGCCCTCACCGCGATCAACCCCGACGCCATCATTGCCCGCACGAATCTCGCACGATCGCGGGCCGGCCTGGAACTCGACGTCAGCTACCTCAGCGGGCTCAGCAGTGACGCCGTCCCGACAGTTCTCGCGGAGTGGTCCAACCTCACCACCGCGCAGCAGGATACGCTTGAGGCCAAACTGCTGACCCGCGCAACCCGCCACGTGGCGCCCACGGACTGGCGGACCTGGAACGTCGCGCGACGGCGCGCTCGTGCAGTCTTAGGAGAAAGGCAGTAGGAGGGTCGTAGGGGGGTAGGGTTGTAGGGTGGTAGGTGACCGCGCGGGTGTGCGGCTCGCATCGCCGAGCGGCTCGTACTTATCTTGCGCGGCACATGTCCGACCCGCTTCGACTGCTCGCGCGTGAACGCGCGCTCGAATCGCGACTCTCGATGGTCGCCGATCGGCTGGTCGGCCACCTCCCCCGCCTCGGCATCGACGAGAACGCCCTCCTCCTCATCTTTGCGCTGATGATCGGGGGCGCCGTCGGACTGGCGGTGATCGTCTTCTACAAGCTGATCGATCTCGCGCAAGCCGGATCGGTGAGCGCCGTGGGGCGTCTCGAGGGCATCGGCAGCCTCGCGATCCTCGCCGTCGTCATTGCCGGACTCACACTCGCCCGATGGCTGGTGCGGGTGGGTGCGAAGGACTCGGACGGCGAGAACGTCCCCTCCGTCATGTTGGCGGTCGCCAAGGGCGGTGGGGTGGTCCACTCGTTCCCCGTCATTATCAAGACGATCGCCACGGCTCTCGCCATCGGCACGGGCGGCGCGGTCGGCGCCGAAGGGCCGGTGGCCGTGGCCGGGTCCGCGCTGGGGTCGAAAATCGGACGGTTCTTCCGGTCAGGGCCGGCGCGCCTGCGCCTGCTCGTGGCGTGTGGCGCGGCCGCGGGAATCTCGGCGGCGTTCAACGCGCCCATCGCCGGGGTGTTCTTCTCGCTCGAAAAAGTGATCGGCAGCTTTGGGGTGAGCGCGTTTCCCCCCATCCTGGTGGCCAGCGTGGTCGCCGCGACGATTGCGCGGGCGGCATTCGGCAACACGCCGGTGATCGCCATCCCAACGGAGTACGCGGTGGGCGCGCCGAGCGAGTTGGTGCTCTACGCGATCCTGGGAATCGCCTGCGGCGTGGTGGGGGTGGTGTATACCCGCGCGGCCTTTCGGGTCGACGATATCGTCCGCCGCGTCCCGCGGTACTGGATCCGCGTGCTGATCGCGGCGGCGGTCGTCGGACTGCTCGGCATGGTGTTCCAGGCCGACCTGTGGGGCCACGGGCACGAGTCACTTTCCATCGAGATGATCGGCGCGCGTACGGGCTTGTTTCTTCTCGGACTCACGGCGGCCAAGATCATCGCGACGGCGGCGACGCTGTCGGCGGCGCGCTGCGGCGGCGTGTTCACCCCCGCGCTGTTCGTCGGCGCGACGCTGGGCGGAGGTCTCGCGACGGTGCTGCGCGACGCCCTCGGTCTCACGATCATCCCCGAAGCGTTCGCGCTCGTGGCGATGGCTGGCGTCGTGGCCGCCAGCACCCACGCGCCGCTCACGGCCATCATGATCGTGTTCGAGATGACCAGCGATTACGCACTCGTGCTGCCCCTGATGTTGTGCGGGGCGATCGCCTACATCACGGCACGGCGACTGTATCCCCACTCCATCTACTCCGAGTGGCTGGTGCGTCGAGGCGAGGAGATCCATGCCGGGCGCGATACCGCCATCCTCGGTCGCCTGCGAGTCGGCGACGTCTTCAATCGCAATCCCACCGTGGTGAGCGAGTCGGCCACCGTGGCGCAGATCCTCGACGCCATGGGGACGAGCCGGCAGATCGAGTTTCCGGTCCTCGACGAGCAGCTCCACCTGTTGGGTATGATCACCCACGCCGACCTGCGCGCCGTGCTCACCGACTCGGAACGGATCGCGCCGATCGTGCTCGCCGGCGACCTCGTGAATCCGCAATTCGAGGCCGTGACGCCGAACGACACCCTCCACGACGCACTCCAGCGGCTGGCGGTCCGTGGGAGCCACGATATTCCGGTGGTGGCGGACGGCGACTCATCTCGACTGGTGGGCGTGATCGGTCGGGTCGAGATCCTCAACGCCTACGACCGCGAGGTCATGCGTGGCCGTTGACGGCGAGGATCGGCGGACGTACCGTCTGTCCCGTCGGGCCGGTCACCACGCTGGAGCACTCACCATGCGGAGCAGGATCGACGACATGACGGCGTTTCGTTGGAGGGCGGCGCTGGCGCTCGGGATGATCCTGGCGCCGGCGGCGGCGACCGCGCAGGGGTTTCAGATCAACGAGCACGGGATGTGCGCGACCGGACGCGGCGGCACCGGAATCGCGCTTCCCTGCGGCGACGGGTCATCGATCTGGTTCAACCCGGCCGGTATCGTCGGCGGGACGGGCATGACCCTCGGTGTCGGTACCCATTTCGTGGTGGCTGGGGGGGCCTTCACCGACGATTTCACCGGACGGGAAACGGATCTCCAGAACGGCGCCATCCCCGTTCCACACGTCTACGCGACCTACGGAGTCTCGGATCGGCTCGCGTTCGGGCTGGGCGCGTTCGTGCCGTACGGGCTGGGAACCGAATGGCCGGCGACCTTCGCGGGTCGCTACCTCGGGTATGACAACTCCCTGTTTTCTATCTACGTGCAGCCCACCATCGCGATCAAACCGCACCCGATGATCTCAGTGGGCGCCGGAGTCGACGCCATCGTCAGCACCGTGCGACTCACCCAGCGCATCGACCTCTCTTCCCAGATCGTGGACGAAGCGACCGGCACGACCTTCGGACAACTCGGCATCCCCCCGGGCACGGACTTCGCGAGCGTGCAGCTCAGGGGCACCGGGGCCATGAAATTCGCCGCCCACGTCGGCGTGATGCTCCGGCCCACCGAATGGCTGCGGTTCGGCGCGCGCTACTTGAGCGGCGCGCGGATCGTCTACGCGGGTCGCGTCGATTTTCAGCCGGTGCCGACCGGCGTCGTGCTCCCGCCGGGCAATCCCATATCGCTTGCCGAGCCGTTGCTTCCGGACGACCAACCCCTTCCGCTGGATGACCTGCTCGGTACGCTCGGGCTCTTCCTGCCCGGCGCGCCGCTGGCGGATTCCACCGGCACGGCCTCGATCGCCATGCCGCAGCAGTTCCGCCTCGGTGCCGCGGTGCGCGTTCGGCCCGGTGTGTGGGTCATGGCCGAGTGGCATTGGACCGACTGGAGCGCGTACGACGAAGTCCCAGTCGATTTCGACAATCCCCTGACCCCCGACCTCACGGTGGATGGGAGTTACGTGGACGTGCATACGTTCAAGGGCGGCGTCGAGTGGGAACCCAACGAGCGTTGGACGGTGCGTGCGGGCTACTTGAGGCACGCGGGGGCCTCGCCGGACCACAATGTCACGCCCCTGCTGCCCGAAGGCGATCGCAACGCCTTCTCTGGAGGGGTGGGGCTGAAGCTGAGCGAGCGCCTGATGCTCGACGTCGGTTACCAGTTCATCCGGCAAGACCACCGTCGCGGGCGCGTGGTGGACCCGCCGCCGGGAGCGACCCCCCAACAGGTCGTGGACAAGGTGAACTCGGGACTTTTCACGTTCAGCGGACACCAGATTGGGGCCACCATGACCTTCAGGCTCTTCCGATGAGCGCGCGGCACCGGCACACCACAGCCCGCGCTCGCGGGATCCTGACGGCCCTCGCCGTTCTGTCCGCGGCGGCGTGTAACGACCAGGCACTCCAGCCCTACGTTCCCGAGGCTGGGGAGCTTTTCGCCCGGTACGTGGCGATGGGAAACAGCATCACGGCCGGCTTTGAATCTGGCGGCATCAACGACAGCACCCAACAGCATTCGTACGCCGTGCTGCTGGCCGAGGCCTTCGGACTCGAGATCGGCGAGACGTTCTCCTATCCGTCGCTGGCCATGCCGGGCTGCCCACCACCGCTGACGAACGTGTTCACGCAGACGCGCGTGGCACCGGGCTTGTGTTTTACGAGGTCCGCCGACGTGCCGCCGTTCCTCAACAACGTGGCCGTGCCGGGCGCCGCGGTGCTGGATCTCATCTCGAATCTGGCGCCGGAAAGTTCACCCAACGCGCTGACCACCTTCTTCCTCGGCGGGCGCACCCAGGTGCAGGCGGCGCGGGAGATCGACCCCACGTTCGTGACGATCTGGATCGGCAATAATGACATCCTGGGCGCCCTGTTTGCCGCCGACGCTGGCGGTGCCGCAAGCATTCTCTCCACCACGGAGTTCGCGGACCGATACTCCGCGATGATGGACAGTGTGGATGCCCTCGGGACGGTTCGCGGCGGTGTGTTGATCGGCGTGGTGCAGGTCCTGTTCGCGCCGTATGCCACGAGCGGACCGGCATGGGCCGCCGCGGCGGAGAGCATGCCGTCGCTGACCGTGGCCGACAACTGCCTGGACATGGTGGCGATTCCCGGGAGCGCCTACACGGCGGTGCCGCTCGTCCCGTTCCACGTCGGCGCACCACTTTTCGCCGCGGCGGCGGAGGGAACGCCCACGACGGTGGACTGCTCGGGCCCGGAAGCGATCACGGCCGACGAGGCGGCGAACATGTTCACGACCGTGGCCGCCTACAACGTCGCGATCGCGGAGGAAGCGGAGGCACGCGGCTGGGTGTTCTGGGACCCCAACGAACTCCTCAGCCAGGTGCTGGACGACCCCGCCCAGATTCGCCCCTTCCCGGCGTTCGATCCGGCGGATCCTCAACACGAGTCGGCTCCATTCGGCACGGCGCTCTCGCTGGACGGCATTCATCCGAGCGCCGCCGCACACGCACTGATCGCTCAGGCGCTGGGCGACGCGATCGACGACCACTACGGCGCGAACATCTCCCTCATGCTCGCCGCCAACCGCGATCGCTAGCCGCCGCCGCGGGCTCACCTTGGTGAGCCCACGGCGTCCCGGTAGATTGCCCGCGGTAATGATCGCCGTGAACTCCATAGCTGCGCGCTCGGGCCGACCGCCCCACCGCCGCACGGTCGGCCGCCTGTCGCCCGTCGCGCTGTTCATGCTGTTGGCGGCGGTGCCGACCTCACCGGCCGCCGCGCAGTACCCCGACGCCTGGGTGGTCCCCAAGGGCGCGCTCAGACTGGGCTTCGAACCGCGCTACGACAGCCACGGCGAGGTGTTCGACTCCAACGGTGTGTTGCGGCCACTGGGCGCATACCTGTCCGACACCGCCTTGGGTGTGCGCCTCATCCCGACGCTCCTCCCAACGCAGCTGGCGCTCCGCGGCATCACGCTGGACACCACGCTCACGCTCAACGCCGGCGCCTTCCGCACGTCGCTCGACG
Organism: Gemmatimonadales bacterium; assembly: GCA_036397755.1. GTDB lineage: Bacteria > Gemmatimonadota > Gemmatimonadetes > Gemmatimonadales > GWC2-71-9 > CAMYLY01. The sequence continues at coordinate 14,819 of DASWII010000040.1, forward strand.
CCGACGTCCGGCGCATCCCGCTGAGTCTGGCGTTCGGGATCACCCGCCGCCTCACCGTCACGGCGATGATCCCTTTCGTCACGACACGGGCACAGGCGCTCGTCTCGCTCGACACGGCCGGAGGGGTCGGGTGGAACCAGGCGGCGCCGGACGCCGGGAACGCGGCGGCGGCCGGACAGATCCAGTCGTTGCTCGCTGAGTTGGAGAGCGCCGCCGCATTCATCGACGCACAGGTCGCGGCGAACGGGTACGACTGCCCGGCAGGCCCCACGTGCGACGAAGCCCGAGCGCTGGTATCCCGAACGCGTTCGGTCGCCATAGACGTCAGTGCGATGAGTGGCGTGACGTCGGGAGGCGTGAGCGGCACACTGCTGCCGCCGTTTGCCCCGCTGGCAACGTCGCCGGAAGGGTTGGCCGTGGTCGCCGAGCTGCAGGCCCTGTCGGCCGATCTCCAGACCTTCGGCGCGGCGGGGCTTGCCGCCTCGCTGCCGCTGCCTACGTCCCCGCTTGGCGAGGACGACTTCGCGAGCCTGCTCGGCGATTCGGCCTACGGCTACCTCGCGTCCCCAATTGGGTTCCACTCGTTCAACAAGCGGCTGGGGGACGCGGAGGTGGGACTGCGGTACGGTCTGATTCAAAACGATCGGCTGCGTACGGTCGTTGCCGCCACGGCCCGGCTGCCCACGGGTCAGCGGGACGCGCCGAACCACTATACGGATCTCGGCACGGGCGACAGACAGACGGACGTGGAGCTTCGGCTGGAAACGGTATGGCAACCCGGCATCATCGCGGTGGCGTTCGACGTCTCCTACACCCTGCAGTTGGGAGACAACCTCGTGCGCCGGGTGGCGCCGTTCACCGCTCCGCTGGCGACCGCGCTGGCCGAGACCACCGTGCAGCGCAACTTGGGAGACATCCTCCGGCTGGGGCTTTACCCGTCGCTCCGGCTGAGCGACGGCTTCACCGCCTACGCGTCGGCGTCATACCTCAAGAAGACGGCGGATCGCTATGTCCTGCCGAGCGGATTCGACGTGCCGCTGGAGGCCGGCGGGCCCGTGACGGCCGCTGATCTGTCGTTGGGAACGGACTGGCACACGCTGAGTTTCGGCGCCGGTGTCTACTATCGCTCGGTGGGCGCACGCGGCAGCACCGCCCTGCCCGTCGAGGCCGGCATCGACTACCGGAGCGCGTTCAGGGGATCGGGCGGCCTGGCGCCCAAGACCTCCACGGTGAACATCTTCCTGCGATTGTACTGGCGCCTGTTCGGAGGACCACCCGCCGCCGAGACCTCGACCGATCCGGGCGACGCGCCGTAGCCGTCACACGCCCGCGGCCGTGGTGCGCTTGAGCATTTCGTTCGCATGCTGCAGCGCGACCGCGCCATCCGCGTCGCCAAGCATGCGGGCAATCTCGGCGGCCCGCTCCTCCCCCAGTAGTACGCGCACGTCGCTGGTCGCGATGCCGCCGCGCGCTCGCTTGGTGATGCACACGTGGTGGTCCGCCTGCGCGGCAATCTGGGGCAAGTGCGTGATCACCAGCACCTGCCGCCGCCGAGCCACGCGACGCAACGCCGTCGCCACCTGCACCGCCACTTCCCCCCCGATGCCCTGATCGACCTCGTCGAACACCAGCGTCGGTACCGCGTCTTGATCGGCGAGCACCACCTTGAGGGCCAGCATCGTCCGCGAGAGCTCGCCGCCGCTCGCCACCTGCGCGAGCGGGCGCGCATCCATTCCGGGGTTGATCTGCACCACGAACCGCACGCGATCGCCGCCCGTTTCGCGCACCTCGTCGAGCGGATCGAGTTCCACGGACAATCGTCCGTGGCGCATCCCGAGACCGGGCAGGAGCGCCGTGACCGCCTTGGCCAGGCGACCGGCCGCCTTGGCACGCCGCGCGCGCAGCGCTGACGCGGCTTCGGCAAGCGCGGTCTCCGCCGCCGCCCGTCGCTTGGCAAGCTGTTCCAAGTCTTGATCCGCAGTGTCCAGTAGATCGAGTTCGGCGGCCGCCTCGTCCGCCGTTTGTATCACGGCAGCCAGCGTCTCACCGTACTTGTGCCGCAGGCGGTACAGCTGGTCGCGGCGTCGCTCGATGGCCGAGAGATGATCCGGATCGGCCTCGATTTGCGATCCGTACTCGCGGGCGGCCAGCGCCAGTTCCGCGAGGTTGGCTTCCGCCGCCTCCAGGAACTCCCGCCAGGACGCCACCGTTGGGTCCAGGCGCTCGAGTTGCGCCAGCGCCCGCGCCGCGCCGGCCAGGGCCGACAGCGCGTCGCCGTTACCTCCGTCCACCAACCCGGCAATACGTTCCGCGAGCTCCGTGACCTCCTCCGCGTTGGCGAGCCGCCGCGCCTCCGCGTCCAGCGCCTCATCCTCTCCGATCTTCGGCGCGGCCTCGCGGATCTCACGGACAACGTGGCGCAGGTAGTCCGCGCGCCGGCGCACCTCGTCCCGGCGCTGGCTCAACGATGCTTCCTCCGCGCGGAGCGTGCGCGCCGCCCCGAACGTCTCCCCGACCCGCGCGCGCTCGCCCGCCGCTCCGGCATACGCGTCGAGCATCTCGCGCTGGGTGTCGGCATCGAGCAGCGACTGCGCTTCGTGCTGACCGTGCAGGTCCACGAGCACCCGCCCCACCGACGCCAGCGCGCCGACGCTCGCCGGGCTCCCGTTGGCCCACGCACGGTTCCGGCCGGCCTTGTTGATCTCGCGCCGGACGACCAGTTGACCCTGATCGAGATCGATGCCGGCCTCGCCCGCCGCCGCGGCCGCGGCGGGGGAATCGCCGCAATCGAACGCGGCCTCGACCACGGCTCGCTGCGCGGCCGGACGCACGAGATCCACGCTCGCACGCTCCCCCAACAGGAGCGCGAGCGTATCCACGAGCATGGATTTCCCAGCGCCCGTCTCACCCGTCAGCACGTTGAGCCCCGCCCCCAGGGGCAGGCTCACATCGGCAATGACGGCAACATCGCGGACGCGGAGTTCCGACAGCACCTAGGGTCGCTCCCGATCGGAGAGGTCACCCCACTGTAGCTTGCTCCGCATCCGGGCAAAGAACCCTTCCGGCTCGAGCCGGACCAATCGAACGGACTGCGAAGCGCGCGCCACCTCGACCCGTTCGCCGGGATTCACCGAGGCTCCCAGCTGTCCGTCGAACGAGACAAGCACCTCCTCGGGAACGGGAGGGGCGACTTCCATTGTCACGCGGGCATCACCGCGCACGACGATCGGCCGCACGGCCAGCGTGTGAGGACAAATGGCCGTGATCACCAGCGCGTCGACATCCGGGGCCACCACCGGGCCTCCGGCGCTCAACGAATACGCGGTCGACCCGGTGGGCGTGGCCACGATGATCCCGTCGGCACTGTATTGCCCGACCGGCTCGTCGTCGACCCACACCCGCAGGTGGATCACCCGCGCGACGCCGGCCTTGTGGATGACGACGTCGTTGAGCGCGGGCTCGCCACGGCGCGGTTCCTTGCCCTCGGCCGTGATCGTGGTCTCGAGCGTGCGGCGGGTCTCGATGCGGTAGGCGCCGGCGATGAATGCGTCGATGGCGGACTCGAGGGTCACAGGCGTGGCCGTGGTGAGGAACCCGACGCGGCCCAGGTTGACGCCGAGGACCGGCGTCTCCTGTCCGTAGAACATCCGGGCTCCACGAAGCAGCGTGCCGTCGCCACCGAACGTCAGCAGGAGATCGACCTCTGAACCGGCGGACAGCGGCGCGACCGCCTTCGGAAAGAGCTCGGCGACTTCAGGTTCGGCGCTCAACGCGATGCCGTGCCCGTCGGCGACGACCGTCAGGCGAGCCAGCAGACCGCGCAACTCGGCATAGCGCGGATTCCCGACGATGCCGAGCCTCATCGTGGCGTCAGGCTTCCCGTTTGGGCCCACGCACGCACGGCCGACGCGATGCCGTCGGCGTCCAGGCCGGCTTCCCGCAGCTGTCGCGCACGAGCCGCGTGCTCCCAGGTGCGGTCCGCCGCCCCCAACGTCACGACCCGGACTTCCGGCGCCATCGCCTCGACTTTGGCGGCCAGCGCGGCCCCAAACCCGTTCATCACCACGCCGTCTTCCACCGTGACGACCAGTCGGTGGGTCCGGACGAGTTCCTGCAGCATCGCGTCGTCCATCGGCTTCAGGAAGCGGCAGTTCACCACCGACACGTCAAAGCCTTCCCCACCCAACGTTTGCGCGGCGGCGAGCGCCGGCTCACACATCACGCCGACCGCGAGGATCGCACAGTCGTGTCCGTCGCGGAGCTGCTCCCACGTTCCGTACGATACCGGCGGTACGTCGGCGGTGGGCGGCGCGGCGTCCGGTGCGGTGTCCCGAGGATATCGTGTGCAGAACGGGCCGTCGTGCGCCAACCCGCAGCGCAGCAACCCGACCAGCTCGGCGGCGCTCCGCGGCGCCGTCACGGTCATGTTCGGCACCGACAGCATGTACACGATGTCGTACAACCCCATGTGGGTCTGCCCGTCGTTGCCGACCATGCCGGCGCGGTCCATGCAAAACAGCACCGGGAGGTTCTGAATCGCCACGTCGTGAATGATGTTGTCGTAGGCGCGTTGGAGAAACGTGCTGTAGATGGCCACGATGGGGCGGATGCCCTGGCTGGCGAGTCCGGCGGCGAAGATCGTGGCGTGGCCCTCGGCAATGCCCACATCGAAGAAGCGGTTCGGCCAGCGTTTCTGGAACGCGTCCGTGCCCGTTCCAGACGGCATCGCCGCCGTCACGGCCACCAGCGTGGGGTACTCCGCGCCGAGATCCGCGATCGCGTTACCAAACACCTTGGTCCATGCCGGAAGCCCGGCCTTGCCGGGTCGCAGCTCGCCCGTGATCGGATCGTACGGGTTCCGCGCGTGGAACTTCTCACGATCGGGCTCCTCGAGCGGAAAGCCGCGCCCCTTCTCCGTCACCACGTGGACGAGCCGCGGGCCTTTCAGCCCCTTCACCAGATCGAACGTCCGCACCATCGCGTCGATGTTGTGACCGTCGATCGGCCCGAAGTAGCGGAATCCGAGCTCCTCGAAGAGCATGCCCGGCGACCAGAGGTTCTTCACGCTCTCTTCGAGCGTCCTGGCGAAGTCCACCATCTGTTTGCCCCCCACGACGTGGGACGCGCGCTCGATGACGTGCTTCACGCGCTCGCGCATGCGATTCGTGAACGGGCTGGCGATGATCGAGCCCAGGTACTTGGACATCGCCCCGACGTTCGGGGCGATGGACATGCCGTTGTCGTTGAGAACGACGATGAAGTCACGCTCGGCGTGCCCGGCATTGTTGAGGCCTTCGTACGGCAGCCCGCAGGTGAGTGCCCCATCGCCGAGGACCGCCACGACGTGATGATGCTCGCCCCGCAGATCGCGGGCTGTGGCCATCCCGAACGCGGCCGACACCGCCGTGCCCGCGTGTCCGGCGCCGAAATGATCGTGCTCGCTCTCGGTGCGCCGCAGAAATCCGGACAGTCCGTCTTCCTGCCGGAGCGTCAGGAGGCGCGGGTTACGACCCGTCAGCACCTTCCATGGATACCCCTGATGACCGACGTCCCAGACGATTCGGTCTCGGGGTGACTCGAAGGCACGGAGCAGTGCCACGGTCAGCTCGACCACGCCCAGGCCGGCGCCGATGTGGCCCCCGGTGGTCGACACCACCTCGATCAACCGCCGGCGCACCTCGTCGGCGAGCACCGCCAGCTGCTCCGGCGGCAGCGCCCGCACGTCTTCCGGGCCGCGAATGGAATCGAGTACGGTCATTGGCCGCTGCTTGAGGTGGTCAGGAACGCCGGCTCACGACAAACTCGGCGAGGTCCTCGAGTAGTGTTGAATCTATGGGGAGATCCCTCAGATGGTCCACCGCCAACCCGGCGTACCTGCGTGCCGCCGCGGTGGCGCCCTCCACGCCGAGCGCCGCCACGAAGTTGGCCTTGCGCTGGGCGGCGTCCTTCCCCGGGGTCTTCCCAAGCTGCTCGGAACTCATGGTGGCGTCGAGCACGTCGTCGACGATCTGAAAGGCCAGTCCCACCTCGGATCCGAAATCACGGATCGACTCCACCACGGCATCGTCCGCGCCGGCGGCGAGCGCCCCCAGCACCACGCTCGCCGCGATGAGCGCGCCGGTCTTGGCTCGATGCATGTCGATCAGTTCCTCGAGGCTGACCGCCTTCCCCTCCGACTCCAGATCGAGCACCTGTCCGCGGATCATCCCACCGGCGCCCGCCGCGCGGTAGAGCTCCACCCCCATGCGGCTCAACCGATCGGGCGGCAGCCCAAGACGCGCTCCGCCGGCCATGAGCACCTCGTACGAGAGGGGGACCATACGGAACCCGGCCTCCATCGCGGTCCGGACATCGAACTGTCGGTGCGTCGTTGGGCGTCCGCGCCGCAGGTCATCGTCATCCATACAGGGGAGATCGTCGTGGACCAGCGAGTAGCTATGAACGACCTCGACGGCCGCGGCCAGCTCCACCGCGTCGCCGGCGCCCCCGAGCGCACGATAGCCCGCCAGCACCAAGGCCGGCCGCAGTCGTTTTCCCGGTGATTCCAGGCTGTACGCGATCGCTTCTCCGACAGGCGCCCCGTACCGCTCCACGGCCCGACTGCCCCAGTCCACCAGGACCCGGTTGACCGCCGTTCGGGTCGCAGCGAGGAATTCCGCCCAATCAGCCGTCGAGGTCACGCGCCCTGATGGTGCCGTCCGCCTCTTCCAACACGCGCTTCACGGTCAGGTCGGCCTCGGTAAGCCGGTCGCGGGCGGCTCGCAGCCGGGCGATCCCTTCCTCGAACAGCTTGAGGGCCTCGTCCAGGTCCATCTCAGGATCCTCAAGAGCGCGAACGATCTGTTCCAGCCGCCGCAACTCGGCACCCAACGACGACGATTCGGCGGGCATCATGCCTCCCGCACGCGCGCCGGAACCGTGCCGTCGCTGAGGGTGAGGATGAAGTCCAGGTGAGGCGCGAACTGCTCGCGGCCGCGCAGCAGTCGCCCTTGTTCGTCACGCGCGATCGCATACCCTCTGGCGAGCACCGCGAGCGGACTGAGCGCGCCCAGCGCACGCGCCAGCTGGTCGACGCGCGCGCGGCGGCGGTGGAGAATGACTTGCATCTCCGCCGACAACAGATCGCCGGTGCGGGCGAGCCGTTCGTGCCCCAACCTGGTCCGCGACCGGAGCGCGTTCCCCAGCGAGACCGCGAGCCGCTCGACGTCCGCGCGCACATCGGTAACGTTGGGCACGGCGGCTTCGGCGGCCGCCGACGGCGTGGGGGCGCGCAGGTCGGCCACCAGGTCCGTGAGCGCCACGTCGGTCTCGTGACCCACGGCCGACACGACCGGGACCCTCACCGCCGCGACGGCCCTTGCCACGGACTCGCGATTGAACGCCCACAGATCTTCACGACTTCCCCCCCCACGCCCCACAATGGCCAGGTCGACGTCCTCGAGCCGATTCACCAACGCGAGCGCACGGCAAAGCTCCTCTTCAGCATCGTCACCCTGCACGCGCGACGGCAGCAGCAAGACCTCCGTCGAGGGCCAGCGCCGCCGCAGCACCGACAGGATGTCCCGCAAGGCCGCGCCGTCCTGACTCGTCACCACGGCGATGCGTCGCGGGAATGCCGGAAGCGGCCGCTTGCGCGCCGGATCCAGCAGCCCGTCCCGCGCCAGCGCCGCCTTGGCCTGCTGGAACTGCACCTCCCACAACCCCGCGGCCTTGGTGGGCAGCAGACTGCGGACGACGAGCCGGAACTCGCCGCGCTCCTCCCATACCGTGGGTTGCCCCTCCACGAACACGTCGAGCCCATCCGCCGGGGGCGTCGGGACGCGCTGCGCATCGGAGCGCCACATGATGCACCGCACCTGCGCCTGGGCGTCACGCAGCGAGAAATACCAGTGGCCGCTCTGGTAGGCCTTGAACCCCGTTAGCTCCCCGCGCACCCAGAGACGCGTGAACCCACTCTCCACCAATTGCTTTGCCCGGCGCGTCACGTCCAGCACGGACCATGCGTGATCCTGCGCCGAACCCGGCCGGCCGAACAGATCTAGGTCGCCCACTGCCTCGCGGCCTGCACGGTATTGTAGAGCAGCATGGTGATGGTCATGGGACCGACACCACCCGGCACCGGGGTGATCGCCCCGGCAACCTCCCTGACCGCCTCAAAGTCCACATCGCCCACCAAGCGGTAGCCCTTCTTGGCCGTCGGATCGTCGACGCGGTTCACGCCGACGTCGATCACCACGGCCCCGGATTTGACCATGTCACCGGTCACAAAGTGCGCTTTCCCGATGGCCACGATAAGGATGTCGGCCTGGCGGGTCACCCCCCGGAGGTCGGCCGTGCGGGAGTGACACACCGTGACCGTGGCGTCGCCTCCCTTTCCCCGATGGAGGAGCAGCGCCGCCATGGGCCGTCCCACGATGTTCGACCGTCCGACGATGACCGCGTGCTTGCCCCGCGTGTCGACCCCGCCGCGGATGAGCATTTGCTGGACGCCATACGGGGTCGCCGGCCGAAAGCCGGAGGGATCTCCCACCGAGACCTTGCCGATGTTCTCCGGGTGGAACCCGTCGACGTCCTTGTCCACACGGATGGCGCGGAGCACCCGCTGTTCGTCGATGTGATCGGGCAGCGGCAACTGCACCAGGATGCCGTGCACGGCGGGATCCTCGTTCAGGCGTGCGATCTCCGCGAGCAGATCGGCCTCGGTAATCGAGGCGGGATGCTTGATCGTCACGCTCCGCATCCCGGCCTCCTCGCACGCCCGTCCCTTCATGCGGACGTACACCTCGCTTGCGGGGTTTTCGCCGACCAGGACGACCGTGAGGCCGGGCGTGATCCCTCGCGCCGTCAGTTCCTCGACCGCCGGGGCGAGCTCACGCCTCATCGCGCGGGCGATCTCCGTTCCATTGATGATGCTAGCGGGCAAAATCGACGGCTCTCGTTTCTCGAATGACCACGACCTTGATCTGACCGGGATACTGCAGCTCCTGCTCGATGCGACGGGCAATTTGCTCCGAGATCTCGGCCGCCGCCACATCGTCGATCTGATCCGGCATCACCGCGATGCGGATTTCGCGGCCGGCCTGGATCGCGAACGCCTTCTCGACCCCCGTGAATCCCGTCGCGATCTGCTCCAGCGACTGGAGCCGCTTGACATAGGTATCGAACGATTCACGCCGGGCGCCGGGACGGGCACCGCTCGCCGCATCCGCCGCCTGCACGATCATCGAAATCGGTGTTTCGTGCGGCACGTCGTCGTGATGCGCGGCAATGCAGTTGATCACGATGGGGTGTTCGCCGTGCCGCGTCGCGACCTCGACACCCAACTCCACGTGCGTTCCCTCGTGCTGGTGTGTCAACGCCTTGCCGATATCGTGCAGCAACGCGCCACGCTTGGCCAGATGGACGTCGAGCTTGAGTTCCGCCGCCATCATTCCCGCGAGTGCCGCGACCTCCTTGGAGTGATCGAGGATATTCTGCCCGTAAGACGTCCGGTATTTCATGCGGCCCACGAGCTTCACCAGCTCGCGGTGCATGCCGCGGATGCCCAACTCGTACACCGTCTGCTCGCCCAACTCCTCCAGCTGGCGCTCGAGCTCGGCCTTCACCTTGGCGACCACCTCCTCGATCCGACCCGGGTGAATCCGTCCGTCCGTGATGAGCTGCTCCAGGCTGCGACGCGCCACCTCGCGACGCACGGGGTCGAAGCACGAAACGACCACCGTGTCCGGCGTATCGTCGATGATCACGTCCACCCCGGTCGCGAGCTCGAAGGCGCGGATGTTGCGCCCCTCGCGCCCGATGATCCTCCCCTTCATGTCGTCGTTGGGGAGAGCGACCGCGGAGACCGTGGTCTCCGTCGCATGCTCGGCCGACAGACGCTGGATCGACATCGCGATGATCTTCTTCGCTTCCCGATCGGCGGTGCGCGCCGCTTCGTCCTTGATCTCGCGAATCCGCGCCGCCGCCTCGCTCTGGGCCGCGTCAGTCATCTCCTGGAGGAGCAGCGCCTTGGCCTCGTCCGACGACATGGCGGCGACGCGCTCGAGCTTCTGGCGGCGCTCGGCCACCAGGTCCGCCGCCTCACGTTCGCGACTCGCGGCCGCCGCGGTATTGGTTTCCAGCTCCTGTCGCTGCCGCTCGAGCGTACGCTCCTTGCCGTCGAGGGATTCCAGCTTCCGGTCGAGCACGGTCTCCCGCTCGGTGAGTCGTTCCTGCAGCCGGTCCATCTCCTCACGGCGTTGGCGCGCCTCCCGATCCCACGCTTCCCGGGCGGCCATGATCTCTTCCTTGACCTTGAGGAGCGCGTCGGTCTTGGCGCTCTCGGCGTCGCGCTTGGCCTGGCCGACCAAGCGTTCGGCGTGGAGGCGCCCAGCCGTCCCCTCCCGTTCCCCCACCGTACGTTCGACCCTGCGCCCCACCAAGTAGAAAACCGCCCCCGCGACAACAGAACCGAGCGCGGCGGCGGCAAGGAGCCCGATGAGATCGGCTGCCATATCTATGCTCCAGCGAGTCGCTCAGCCCCGGAGGGCGAGGTCCCGCAGTGAAACGAGTTGGTATGCCGGAACGCGGAATCGTCCCGCAGTATTCCCTAGTCTACGCCTCCTCGGTCGGCGAAGCAAACCCCTGCGACACACGCTTGGCCGGCGGCAGGAGGCGCTCCAACTCCACGGCCATGGCGGACAGACGGCTGGCCATCTCCTCCTGCGCCTGTTTGGCCTGAAACAGCTCGTCCGTGATCGCCAAGGCGGCCAGCACGGCGGTCTTGTGCGTCTCCACCACCGATCCGCTTCGCTGAGCTTCCCGCAACGCCTGATCGACCCGTTCGGCGGCCGCCCGCGCGTACTCCTGGGACCGATCGGACTTGAGCGTGTACTCCTCGCCCCCGATGGTGACGGTCACGACGACTTTCTCAGTCATGAGCGCTGCTCCTCGAGCGCGACCTGCTCCTCCAAAAACCGCAGGCGACTCAGCAGATTGTTCAACCGCTCCCGCGCCGCATCCAGGCGGCGATGCAGGTCGGCATTCTCCGCCTCGACCGACAGCAGCCGCTGCTGGAGTCCGACCACATCCGCGCCCGCCTCGATGCCCGCCCGCTCACCCTCCGCGCGCAACGCCCTGCGCCGCCAGTCGGCGATGCCGTCCCGCAGGTTGGCCAGCACCTGCTCGAGTTCGGCCAGCGCCTGAAACTCGGGTCTATCGTCGAACAACATCGAAGCGCTCCTTCAGTTCCACGACCACGCGGTCCACCACTGCGTCCGCGTCTTCTTCGCGCAACGTACGGCCGGGACTGCGGAACACCAAGCGCCAGGCAACGCTGCGGCCCCCTAGCTCCTTCCCCCGGTACTCGTCGAAGATGTAACACCGCTCGAGCAACGCGCCGGCCGACTCCCGGATCGTCTCCTCTACCCGCTCGGCCGACAGCGCACCAGGCAGCACCAAAGCGAGGTCGCGCTCGATGGCCGGCGTCGTCGGGAGCGCGACACTCTGCACGTACGGTCGCTCGGCGATATCGAGGTCGATCTCAAAACCCAACACGTCCGCCGCCCAGGCCGGTCGATCCGCGTCCATCACTCGCGCTTCACCGCAGACATCGCCGTGGGACGCGAGCCATTCCCACCCACGTTGGGTTGCCCGGAGCGAACCGTCAACCCGCGCGAACTCCGCCACGGCGCCGAACAGTGCGCGAAGGTCCCAACGATCGAAGTCGTCGGTCTTTCCCGCGGCGGACCAATGCGCCGGCGTCCGGGCGCCGGTGACCACGCCCGCCACACGCTGTCGCTCGGTCGGGAGGGCATCCCGCCGCTCCCGGTGAAACACCGTCCCGATCTCGAACAGCCGCACGTCCCGCACCCGCGCGCTCCAATTGCGCTCCACCGCGGCGACGAGCCCCGGCAACAGCGACATCCGCAACTGTCCTTCGTCGGCGGAAAGCGGATTCGCGAGCGATGCCGCCGCCTCGTGGTCCACCCGCGTCAACGGCGACAGCCGAGCCTCATGCAACCCGGCGCCGGTGAGCAACTCACGAATCCGCCGCTTGCGCACCTCACCCGGATCGTCGGGCACGCTGCTGGACCGGAAGGGCCGCAGCTCGAGCGGGAACGAGTCGTAGCCGCGAAGGCGGGCGATCTCTTCGATCAGGTCGACCTCGCGGGTGACATCCGGACGCCAACTCGGAATCTGCACATGCAGCCGATCGTCCTTGGGCGCCACGGCAAACCCAAGGCTGACCAGCAACCGCTGGATCTCGTCGCTCGACAGATCCACGCCCAGGACATGGCCAACCCTGGACGGGCGCAGGAAGATGCTCCGCGGCCGCGCCGGGCTGGGGTACACGTCGATGGCGCCTTCCGGCTCGGTTCCGCCCGCGACCGCGCGGATCAACGCCACGGCTCGCCGCAACACCTCGGGCATCGCGTCCGGATCGGTTCCCCGTTCGAAGCGATAGGAGGCGTCGGTGCTCATCCTGAGCGCCTGCCGCGTGGCCCGGATGCGTTTGGGATCGAAGTAGGCGCACTCCAGCAACACGTCGGTGGTCGCGTCCGAAACCTCCGAGATCGCTCCCCCCATGACGCCGCCGACGGCCGTCGCTCCCTGGGCGTCGCAGATCATCGTCATGATCGGAGACAGCCGACGCGCCTCCCCATCCAGGGTCTCGAGCACCTCACCAGCTTCGGCCCGGCGCACGATGATCTTGCCGCCGCGGATGCGCGCCAGGTCGAACGCATGCAGCGGCTGGTTCAGCTCGAACAGGATGTAGTTGGTGGCATCCACCACGTTGTTGATCGGCCTCGCCCCGATCCCCAGCAGCCGGGCCTCGAGCCACGCCGGAGACGGTCCGACCGTAATCCCTCTCACGACGGCGGCCATGTAGCGAGGGCAGCCCTCGCGATCCTCGATGCTCACCTCGATACCGCCGACCGAGCCTCGCGTGTCGACGCGGCGCGACGCCGGCCCATCCGTGGGGGCACCAGGGATGGCGGGCAGCTTGACCGGCTGCCCGAGCGCCGCTCCCAGCTCGCGCGCCACCCCGCGGTGCCCGAGGAGATCGGGGCGATTGGCCGTGATCTCGAGCTCCAGCCGGGTGTCTCCAAGCGGAACGGCGTCCACGAACCTCGTCCCGGGCGGGGCATCGATCACCAGCTCGAGGATCCCCTCGTGATCCGCCCCCAACCCCAGTTCCCGCGGCGAACACAGCATACCATGCGACACCACGCCGCGGATCTTACGTGCCGACAGCTTGATGCCGCCGGGGAGCGTGGCGCCGACCGGCGCGTAGGGGTATTTCGCACCCGCACGCACATTGGGGGCGCCGCAGACCACCTCACGGACGTCGGTACCGTCGTTCACCCAGCACCGCGAGAGACGATCGGCATTCGGATGCGGTTCCACCCGCTCGACCAAACCGATCACGAGGTCGTCGAGGTCGCGATGGAGCTCCTCGATGCCTTCGACCGGAGCGCCCAGCATCGCCAGCCGGCGCGCCACGTCCGCCGCGTCGAGTTCCTGGCCCAACATGGCGCCAAGCCAGCCGAGGGAGACGTTCATCTCCCGCCTCGAAACTGGTCCAGAAACCGCATATCCGCCTGGTACAGCAGGCGAATGTCAGGAATCCCGTGACGCAGCATGGCGATCCGTGCCGCCCCCATCCCAAACGCGTACCCAGTGTACCGCTCGGCGTCGATCCCGCAGTGCTCGAACACCGCCGGGTGGACCATGCCGGCGCCCATGATCTCCAGGAAACCGGTCTGTTTGCACGTGGTGCATCCACTGCCCCGACATAGCTGGCATTGCACGTCGACTTCAGCCGACGGCTCCGTGAAGGGGAAGAACGACGGGCGGAACCGCACCGCGGTGTCCGCCGTGAAGAACCGCTTCACGAAAAAGTCGATCGCCGCCTTGAACTCCACGAAGGTCACGCCGTCGTCCACCGCCAGCCCTTCGATCTGCTCGAACGCCGGCGCATGCGAGGGGTCGAACGCGTCCCGCCGGTACACCAGCCCAGGCACGACGATGCGGATCGGGGGTGTGAATCGCTCCATGGTCCGCGCCTGCATGGGGGACGTGTGGGTGCGCAGCAACAACGCCCGGCCACTGCCCATCGGCGGTCCACCCTGGAGATAGAACGTGTCGTGCTCGTCCGCCGCGGGGTGGTTCAGGGAGATGTTGAGCTTGGTGAAGTTGTATTCTTCTGTTTCCGCTTCCGGGCCCGTGACCCGCGTGAACCCGAGCTCGCGGAACACATCGCAGATCTCGTCGATCACCGCGGTGACCGGATGCACGGCGCCACGCCACCACTCGCGACCCGGCATCGTCCAGTCCACGTCGGGCGCCGGCGCGCCGGACGTGCGCAACGCGGCATCCCGGGCGCTCAGCGCCGTCTCGAGTTCTCGTTTGAGTTGGTTGGCGCGCGCGCCGATGCCGCGTCGCTCGTCCGGCGCGAAGTCCGTCAGGCCGCGGAGCAGCCGCGTGAGGCGCCCCGCCTTCCGACCGAGCCATTCCGTGCGGAGCTCCGCGAGGCGCGTCTCGTCGGCAGCAGCGATCTCCTCCATCGCCTCCGCCACGCCCGCGACGAGCTCGTCGAGTGGAGAGGTGGGCATCGCCTTCCGCGTGCCCTACTGACTGTTCTTCGCGACCTCGGCCAGCTCGCCAAACGCTGCCGGGTCCCGCACGGCGAGATCGGCGAGCATCTTCCGGTTGATATCCACGCCCGCCTTCTTCAGGCCCGACATGAAGCGACTGTACGAGAGGTCGTGCAGTCGAGCCGCAGCATTGATCCGCAGGATCCACAACCGACGGAAATCACGCTTGCGCAGCCGGCGATCGCGATACGCATACCGTAACGCGCGATCGACCGTTTCCTTGGCTGACTTGTAGAGTTTGCTGCGACCGCCACGCGCTCCCTTGGCGGCCCGCATGATCTTCTTCTTGCGCTTCAAATGCGCGACGGTGCTTCGCACTTTTGCCATCGGAAATCTCCCTTAGGCCGACAGCAATCGCTTGATCCGGCCCTCGTCCGCCTTGGCGACGAGGGTTGCGGAGCGCAGACGACGCTTCCGTTTCGGGCTCTTCTTCGTGAGGATATGGCTCTTGAACGCGCGCCGACGACGCACGCGGCCTCTGCCGGTCAGCTTGAAGCGCTTCATCGCGCTCCGCTTGGTCTTTTGCTTGGGCATCTACGTTCCCCAATCGACGGAACCACGGATATCGCACTACGGAATCTCGACCTGCTCTCCTACTCTCCTGCTCTCTTACTCTCCTGCTCTCCTGCTCTCCTGCTCTCCTGCTCTCCAACCCTCTTACGCTCCTACCCCCCGTCATCACTTCGGCCCCAGCACCATCACCATGTTGCGGCCCTCGAGCTTGGGATGCTGCTCGACCTTCGCGATGTCCTGGAGGTCGCCGAAGACCCGCTCGAGCACCTGCTGTCCGAGTTCCGGGTGGGTGACCTGCCGACCCCGGAACATCATGGTGCACTTGACCTTGTTGCCCTCCTCCAGGAACTGCCGAGCGTGCCGCGTCTTGAATTCAAAGTCGTGGTCGCTGATTCCCGGCCGGTACTTCACTTCCTTCAGCTGAATCGTGTGCTGCTTCTTGCGAGCGGCTCGCGCCGCCTTGGCCTGCTCGAAGCGATACTTGCCGTAGTCCATGATCTTGACCACGGGCGGACGGGCCAACGGAGCGACCTCGACAAGATCCAGCTGCCGCTCCTGCGCCGTCCGTATTGCCTCGTCCACCGGTACCACACCTACTTGCGATCCGTCCGCGTCGATGAGCCGGACCGGACTGATACGAATCTGATGGTTGACCCGTACGCGCTTACCTGATTCTGGAACGACCAGTGCAACGCCTCCTGTTGCGAGTAACGAAAAAAGCGGACCCCGTCCCTCGTGGAATCCGCGACGTCGACGGCCCTACCGGGCCGCCGTCATTTCGGAACCCTGAACGCACGCCGCGCCATGGCGGACGGCAGGAGGGTGAAGCGCCGGGCGCTTACTTGCCTGATTGTCGGGTTGGAACGTAGGCCCCCCCCGCGGGGCTGTCAAGCCGGTGCGAAGCCGTAAGATTTCCCGTCCCGCACCACCCTCCCCAGACCCTCCACGGGGTCGTGTTCGAAGGCGAGCCGCCACTCCTCGGACTCGGCCCTGCCCAGCACCCGCCGCTTGGTTTCGAGCGTCACCAGGGGCTCCACGTCGTACCCCATGATCCAGGGCAACGGAAGGTGCGCCGTGGTCGGGACCAGGTCTCCCAGGTAGCACAGCACGTCCTCGCCATGGGAGACCACGACCGACTGATGTCCGGGCACGTGGCCCGGCGTGGGCAGCACACGGATCCCGGGCAGCACCTCCACCTCGCCCTCGACGATCCGCCAGCGATCCGCCCGGGTGATCGGGTCGAAGTTGGGAAGCAGGTAGCTCGCGGAGGTCCGCTCGTTGGCGCGATGCGCGAACTCCAGCTCCGCACGCTGCGTCACGTACGTCGCCTCGGGGAACGCGAGCAGCGGAGGACCGGACGCGCCGTCGGCCGTCCACTCGACGTAGGTATTGCCGCCCGCATGGTCGAAGTGGAGGTGCGTGTTGATAACGTACTTCACGTCGGCGGGGGTGAATCCGACGGCGGCCAAGGAATCCTCCAGTACCGTGGGGCCGCGCGCCCCCGCGTTCTCGATGCCGTAGATGGTGCGGAACTTCTCCGAGTCCTTGTTGCCGGCTCCCGTGTCGACCAGCACCGGACCCACGTCGTGCTCGATGAGCATGCACCGCATCGCCAGCGGGATCCGATTGCGCTCGTCAGCCGGGATCCTCTTCTCCCAGAGGGGCTTGGGCACCACACCGAACATCGCTCCACCGTCCAGCCGCTGGCGCCCGCCGTCGAGCAAGTGGCAGCGGTAGGGACCGACGTGAAAGGTCACGGGCTCACTCATAGCGCTTCCATGGATACTGGCATCGCCGTGCGCTTCCGGCGCCGCCGCGTGCTGAGTCGTTCGAGTTCACCCACCGTCGCAATCCCCTGGTCCGCGGCGCGCTCGAGCAGGCGCCCGAGAATCCGCGCCGTGGCCAGCGCATCTCCGGCCGCGCGATGCCGCGCGTCGATCGAGATGCCGAAGTAGGCCGCCAGCGCGTCCAAGCTGCGGGACCGGAGACCGGGCACCAGTCGCCGCGCCATGCGCAACGTACACACGCGCGGCCCTTCCAAGGCGAGCCCCCTGCACCGGCGCAACTCCGCCTGGAGAAAGCGCCAGTCGAACTGTGCGTTGTGCGCGACGAACACGCGACCGGACAGCACGCTGACTACGTGGTCAGCAACGTCGGCAAACGCCGGCTGCTCGCGCACCATGTCCGGCGTGATGCTCGTGAGGCGGCGGACGAAATGCGGGATCGATCGCTCCGGATTCACCAGTAGGTCGAGGACGACATCCACTTGGCCGTCCACCAGCATCACGACACCGATCTCGACGATTCGATCGCCCATGCCCGCGCGCGAGCCCGTGGTCTCGAGGTCCACCACCGCAAACGCCGTTGCATCGAGTGGCGCCGCGGCGCCACTCTCCGCGGCGAGCGCCCAGCGCCCATCGTATCGGCGCCGCACGCGTGGATCCGCACCGAGGAGGGCCAGCACCACCCGTTCCGCGACCGCGTCCGTCACGGGCGACAATCCCAACACGTCGCGCGCGACCGTGCGACTGTCCTGCGCGCCGCCGCGGCCGAGGAACGCGAGCGTGCGGTCGACCAACGTGCCCTGGGGCGTGGCGCGAATCCCCGTCAGCCGATGTCCTCCCGACGCAGCGGCAGCGTCATGCAGCGCGGTCCTCCACCGCCACGCACGAGCTCGCTGCCCTCCAACGTGATGACCGCCTTTTCATCCTCGTCAATGGACTCGTCGGTCGTGAGGAAGTCCACGCCGTCCACCACCCGGTAGCCCGCCTTGCTCAGCTCCTCCAACGTTCCCTCGTTCCGCTTATAGCTCAGCGCGAGGCCCGGACGCAGCGCGAACAGGTTGCACCCGGACGCCCACTGCTCGCGTTCCTGGTGTGATTTGCGCGCGCCACCACAGAAGACGGGATCGACCCGGAAGTTCACCTGGGCCAGCGCGGTGAAGAAGTCGGGCATTTCCCGCGCGGTGTGCTTGTCCTTCGTGCGGTGGAGAACGGCGAGTCGCTCGGGGCCGACGAAATGCGGCGGGAACAGCACACAGACCCCGTGGTCGATGTGCGTGAAGATCATGTCCAGGTGAATGGCCGTCTGTTCGCCCGGCATCACGACCACGATGACGTCGCGCACGCTCGTACGCTCAAACACGAGATCGCACAGATGATCCAACGCCGCCGCGCTGGATCGTGAGCTGAATCCCAGCAGCAGCAGATCCTCGCGCACCGGATGCACGTCCCCGCCCTCGAGATGAAACGCGATCCGGCGCTCCTCCGATCCATCGTACAGGATTCCGGCGTTCTCGAACTGTGGATGATGGAGAAACAGCGCCTTGATCAGCAGCTCCTCGGTCCAGCGGGACTCGTGGCGCATGGCGCCGATCACCACATGGTCCCCGATGACGATGCCGATATCGCGTGTGAAAAACAGATTCGGCACCGGTGGAAGCGTGAAGCCCACCTCGTTCAGCATCTGCCCGATCGGTCCGGCCTCGTCGGCCGCCCCTTCGATCAGCATGGTCGTGAGCTGATCCGATGGCACGTCGCTGAGCGTCGTGGCCAGCGCTTTGGAGGGGACGATGTTCATCGCGCGCTTGATGAGAAGTTCCCGAGCGCCGGGAACCTCCAGCGCCTCCTCGAGCACGTGGCCCACCTCGTACACGTCGGTGAAGCGCTCCAACACGCCCACCATGCGGCGATGCTCCCGCTTGGCGAACTCCAGATCGACGATGTCGTCGTAGAGGTAGTCCTTGCGGTTCCACGGCGTCACGGCCGACAGCTCGTTGCCCGGTGTGTGGACCAGCACGGCTTGGAGTGGCCCGATCTCGCTGGTGACCCGAACGCGTGTCATGGGTGCGGAATCTACCCGGTCCTGAGCGCGTATCCCAACGCCTCGAGCTCGAGTTCGACGTTGACGTGTCGCACCGCGACACCTTCCGGTGCGCTGATCGTCACGGGGGCGAAGTTGAGGATGCCGCGAACGGAGGGACCCACGCGGTTGGCCGTCTCCTGGGCGGCCCCGGGTGGCGTCGCGATGATGGCCACGTCCACGGGGTCCCGTCGAAGGTCGCGCTCGAGCTCGTCCGCGTGGCGCACGACGATGCTCGCGACCCGCCGTCCGACGACCTGTGGATCCACGTCGTAGGCCCGCTCGAGGGTGAACCCACGGGCGGCGAGACCCGCGTACTGCACGAGGGCCATCCCGATCTTGCCCACGCCGATCACGACGACGCGGCGGGGTACGCCGATTCCCAGAATCTCGCGGAGCTTGACCGCGAGGTCCGGCACACTGTACCCGAGACCCCGCTTGCCGAACGACCCGAACAGCGACAGGTCCTTTCGCACCTGCGCCGACGTGGTGCCGCCGCGCTCCGCCAGTGCCTGCGAGCTCACCGTGCGCGCCCCCTCACCGTCGAACGCCTCGAGGAAGCGCAGGTATAACGACAACCGCCGGATCGTACTCTCGGGGATCTTGGCCATCGTATGCTTGTGAAATCGTTCACAAATGGTACGGATACCCGGCGCGGCCGTCAACGCACCGTCGCGTCGAACAGTCGCACAAGCTCTTGAGGGGTAGCGCCTTCCGCGCGTTGGTCGGGCCGGAGACCGGCCCGATCGAGTGCCTCTCGCCAATCGCCGGCCGCATCGGGCAGGAGATTCCGAAGCGCCCGGCCAAGCTGCTTTCTGCGTTGGCTGAATAGCCCTGTGATGAACCGCCGGAACTCCGCCTGGCGTACCGGGGCCACGAGCGGCTGAGCCAGCGGCACCATGCGGATGACCGCCGAGTCCACGTTCGGAACCGGGTAGAACGAGCCCCGGCGGACCCCGAATACCTGGTCCACCGCCGCCACCGCCTGAACCCCGACGCTGAGCGCGCCGTACACCTTGGAGCCCGGCGACGCGGTAACGCGCTCGGCGACCTCCCGCTGCACGAGGAACACGATCAGCTCGGGAAGCGGGGCGGCGAGCGCCTTGGCGATCAGCGGAGACGTGATGTAGTACGGGATGTTGCCGACGACCTTGAACGATCGAGCCGCGGGAGAGGATTCCGTCGAAGCGATGAGCGCCGCCCAGTCGACCGCCAGTGCGTCGCCCTCCACCACCGTCACGTTGCCCAGGTCGGCTGCCGCACCCTCACCGCGCAGGCGGGCCGCGAGCACCCGATCCCGCTCGACCGCCACCACGCGCGCCACGGCTGGCGCCAGCCGCCGGGTCAGCGCCCCTTTCCCCGGCCCGATCTCCAGCACGACGTCGTCGGACACCGGATCGAGCGCCGCGACGATGCGATCGAGGATCGCCGGGTCGGAGAGGAAGTGCTGACCGAGACGGCGTGGCACTCAGAGACGAAGGAGGAGTACGGTGCGGTCGTCCTGAATGGTGGGTGCGTGACGCTCGAGGGCCGCCACCAGCTCTCCCACGACGACTTCCGATCGGGCCTTGGGAAGCGATCGCACGATTTCGACGACGCGGTCCTCCCCGAACGGCGTGCCGCCCTCGTCGCGCGCATCGCTGATCCCGTCGGAGAAGAGCAGCAGCCTGTCGGCACCGGGATCCCACCGCACCTCTTTCGAGACGATGGTCTCACGATCGGCCATGCCAAGGGGCGGCGAGGTCGCCGCGAGGCGCTCGGCGTGGCCGTCGGCGTCGACGCGAAACGCGTGCGGGTGACCGGCATTCGTATACCGGATCCGCGGATCGTCGGCGGAGATCACCGCGTAGAACAACGCCACGTGCATCTCCGCCTCGCCGAGCTCCGTGGCCACCGAATCGACGAGGCGGCGGATCATCTCGTCCGGGGTGTCCGCCTCGGCGGCGTGGATCGACGCCGCGGACATCACCGCCACCATGATCATGGCCGCGGCATAGCCATGTGACGACACGTCCCCGAACAACACGCCGACGCGCCTGCCCGGCAGGCGAAAGAAGTGGTAGAAATCACCGCCGACGCGCGCGGCGGGATGGAATCGCGCCGCGACGTCGACGCCCTCACCCAATACGGCCGGCGACGGGAGCAGGCGCACCTGCAGATCGTGCGCGACCTCCATCTCATGGCTGATCCGTTGCCGCGCCAGATCCAACTCGACGAGTCTCGCGTTCTCGATCGCCGAGGCGATCTGTGACGCCACCGCCTGCACGAGCTGCTGCTCGCCGTCACTGAACGCGTCGCGGCCGATGCGATTGGTGAGATTGATGACACCCACCGGTCGAGGCGGGCCGCCGGGGGCCGGGTAGACAATCGGAACGCTCAGGTACGCCGCACCCAGGTAATGCTGCCCGCTTTCCGACATGCTGCCGCCGGCATCGTGCAGCCGCGGGTCGAACGTCATCATCTTCCCTTCGCGGAACGCCTTGGCGGCAATCGACGTTGGGTGGTCGATCGGCACCGGACTCAACTTGGCAACATCCCGGCCTACGCTCACCACCGGACGCAGCGCCTTGCGTTCCTCGTCGTACACCATGATCGAGGCGCGCTGGGCGCCCACCACCGACGCTACCTCGCGCGCGATGACCTCCGCGGCGGTCTCGAGGCGCACGGTCTGTCCCAGGACGTGGCTGATCGTGTAGAGGAGGTCGATCTCCTCGCACCGCGCGGCGAGCTGCTTGGCCAGCTCGAGCGTTTCGCCTTCCGAACTGAGAATCTGCGACAGCAGGGGCCCCACCATCGCGGCGGTCGCCTCGGGCTCGTCGACGCAGCCACCGATCTCGAACCAATAGCCTTCGGCGTTGGGCACGCTCGAGATCCACCGGCCGTCGTCCGCCAGCAACACCGTGCCGTCGGGCTGGGTGCGGACTTCGGGTGGCGGCACGTCGTCGCTGCCGATCACCGCGCGAAGCCGCCCCCTGCTCAGGCGCCACAGGTGGACTTCGCAACCCGCCATCCCGCCCATCGAGCGCAGGATCGTGCCGAGGCGTGCTAGTGGAGGCGCATGATCATGCAGATCGCGTTCCCCCGATCGTTGTGATGAACTTCGTCGGACAGTTGGCGAATGAGAAACAGTCCGCGCCCGTCGACGCGGGTCAGCCGGTCGGCGGTTGTCGGATCGGGAATGACGCTCGGATCGAACCCCGCGCCTTCGTCCTCCACGTGCACGGTCACCCCCGTGACGCCGACCTGTACCCGCACGTTGACGCGCTTGCCGGGGTCGAGTTGGTTGCCGTACACGATGGCGTTGGCGAGCGCCTCGCAGAGCACGACCCGCAACCGAACGCGGGCGGCACGTGGCGGAATGCCGCAGGCCACGCAGTGGCGGGCGACGAGGTCGACCGCCTCCTCGACCACGTCCAGCGCGGTGGGAACGCGGAGCGAGAGCTCCACCTGATCGACCTCGGCTCCGGGCGCGGAGACCTCGCGCCGGCGGAGGGTCAGACGGAGCGGAGCGATGACGACGCTAGAAGGCAGTGACGGCTTCCTCCACGGAGTCCCGAATTTCGAAGAGCGTATCGAGCTTGGTCAGCTCGAACAGGGTGCGGAGATCCTCGTTGAGTCCGGCCAACACGAGATCGCCGCCGCCCTCACGAACTTTCTTGGCCAGGGACACGAGCACGCCGAGTCCCGACGAGTCGATGTATCCCGTGTTGCCGAAATCGACGATGAACCTGGTGTCGCCGGCATCCAGCGCGTCCATCACCTTGCTCTTGAGCTCGTGCCGATTCCCGACGATCAGCTGTCCGTCCACCCCAAGGACGACCACGTTGTTCGCCTCGTCTTTTCGAACGGTAAAGCTCATGCGGATGCCTCCCAAGAGTGAGTGCCCTGCAACAGTGTGACGGCCGCCACGTCGACCACATCCGGGGCCGTCGCGCCGCGCGACAGGTCGCCGACGGGACGGGCCAGCCCCTGCAGGATCGGCCCGGTCGCCGTCGCGCCGGCCAGGCGCTGAACGAGTTTGTACGCAATGTTCCCGCTGTCAAGGTCGGGAAACACGAGGACGTTGGCCATACCGCCCAAGGGCCCGTCCGGCGCCTTCCGCGCCGCCACATCGGGGATCAGCGCCGCGTCGCCCTGCAGTTCGCCGTCGGCCGCGATGTCCGGCGCGCGCCGTTGGAAGATCGCCAACGCCTCCCGGACCCGTTCCACCCTCGGCCCCGACGCGCTGCCCTTGGTGCTGAACGAGAGGAAGGCCACGCGTGGCACGTCGCCCACCACCCGCACGCGGTCGTGGCACGCCGTGAGGGCAATCTCCGCCAACTGCGCGGGAGTGGGCTCGGGAACGACCCCGGCATCGGTAAACGTCAGCACCGCATCCCGGTCGGGCCCGAGCGGCGAGGTCGGCCAGCTCATGTAGAACGCACTGGACACGGTGGTCACGCCCGGCGCCGGGCCCACGGCCCACAGCGCCGCCCGGATCACGTCGGCGGTCGGGCTCACGGCGCCGGCAACGGCCGCGTCCGCCTCGCCCAGGGCCACGAGCGCGGCGGCGAAGTAGACGGGCTGCGCGGCCAGTGCGCGGGCCGCGGCGTCGGTGGGGGCCTTGTCGGGACGGCGCCGCCGCAGCAGCTCCGCCACGCGCCCGGCGCGCGGATCGCCGGCGACCGACCGATCCAGCACCTCGACGCTCGCCATTTCGCTCCGCCGCATCGTCTCGGCGGCGTCCCGCACGCGTTGATCCCATCCTTCCACGAGCACGACCCTTCCCCCGACTTCAGCGGCACGCCGCCGAACGTCCTCCCGGAAGCTCACGTCGCCAGCTTGGCGCGGAGCGCACGCTCAACGGCCGGATGCACGACCTGCGATACGTCCCCGCCCAGGCGGGCAACCTCGCGCACCAGCCGAGAGCTGAGGTACGTGAGGTGGACCGCCGGGACCAGGAACACCGTCTCGAGGCTCGGGTGGAGCTGCCGGTTCATCAGGGCCATCTGCGACTCATAGTCGAAGTCGCTCACGGCCCGCAGGCCGCGGATGATGATGCGGGCCCCGCACGCCTTGGCAAACTCGGCCAGCAGCCCGGAGAAGGGGCGCACCTCCACCTGATCCACGCCGCCGAGCACCTCCTCGAGCAGGGAGACCCGCTCGCTCAACGTGAACAGCGGCTGTTTGGAATTGTCGCTCGCGACCGCCACGATGAGGCGATCCGCAAACGTCAAACTCCGGTGGACGAGATCCTCGTGGCCCCGCGTCACGGGGTCGAACGAGCCAGGGTAGATCGCGATTCGTGTCATGGTGCGTAGCAGAAGGTTATCGCCGAATCTCCATAGGTGCGCGTCTCGTCGCCCCGGACGATATCGCGGGCGGCGTGCTCGACGCCGAACACCCGCGCGAACGGTCGGAGGCGAAAGCGGGCCACCAAATGCGCCGCCGTTTCGCCGCCGTACGGCGGATCGGCGAACGCCACGTCCCACGATTCCGCTTCGTTCGCCTCGATGAACGCCAGGCCGTCACCGGGAATGATCCGCGAGCGCGCGGCCACGTCCAATGCCGCCACGTTCTCCCGCAGGACCATCAGCGCGCGTCGGCCGCGTTCCACAAAGTGCGCCCGGTGCGCTCCGCGCGAAAGCGCCTCGAGCCCGAGCGCCCCGGACCCGGCGAACAGATCAAGCACGCTCGCGCCGGGCAGCGCGGGCCCCACGATGCTGAACCACGCTTCACGAACCCGCTCGCCGGTCGGCCGCGTGCGCCTGCCCGCGGGCGCCTTTATGCGCCGTCCGCCGAACTCCCCCGCGATGATCCGCACACGGCCCCCGCTTCCGTTCGAATCTGCATTACCCGGCCCTGCAGGCTGGTGCGACCCTTCCACTCGTTGGTCTCCAGCTTCAACGCCACGTCCACCGGACTGCTCCACCAGCCTTCCGCCACCCGATCGGCCCACCCGAACGCAATGGCTCCCAGCGTCCCCGTCCCGTCACCCATCGTGAAGCGCAGGTGGTTGGTCCCGGCCACCGACACTGCCCTCGCCGTCACCTCGCGCACGCCGAGCACCGGGCCGGGATTGCCGGCGCCGCACGGCTCCAGATATCGCAGCAACCGTTCGAGTTGTTCGTTGAGTTGCGCAAGCGGGAGAATGACGTCGACCCGCTGCCTCGGCACCACGTCGTCGTCCGTGAGTTCCGCGGCCGTCACCGCCTCGAACGCTTCCTTGAACCCCGCGACGCATTCCCGCCGCACGCTCAAGCCCGCCGCCATTCGGTGCCCACCAAAACGCTCCAGGTGATCCGCGCAGCGCGCCAATCCTCCATGCAGGTCGAACGCACCGATGCTCCGTCCCGATCCCTTCCCTTCCTCCCCGTCCAGCGCGATCAGCACCGCCGGCCGGCAGTAGCGCTCCACGAGCCGCGAGGCCACCAGTCCGATCACCCCAGGGTGCCAGCCGTCGCTCGCCACCACGAGGCCGAATGTGGCATCCAGATCGACGTCGCGTTCGACGAGCGCCAGCGCCTGCTCCAGCACGTCCGCGTCCATGGCCTGGCGACGCCCGTTGATCTCGTCCAAGCGGCCGGCCAGCCGTCGCGCTTCGTCGGCGTCGTCCGTCATGAGCAGGCGGACCCCGTCCATGGCCTCCCCAATGCGCCCGGTCGCGTTGAGGCGGGGCGCGAGGATGAAGCCGACCTGCCCGGCCCGGATCGCGCTGCCCGCGCGGAGTCCCGTCACCTCGATCAGCGCGCGGAGACCGGGCCACCGGGTCTCGGAAAGCAAGCGGAGACCGTGCCGCGTCAGGATCCTGTTCTCGCCCCGCAGCGGGACGACGTCGGCCACCGTCGCCAGCGCCACGAGGTCGAGGAAGTGCATCGGCAGGTGTTCCGAGAGCCCCAACTCGCGAGCGACCGCCTGGGCGAGCTTGAACGCCACACCCGTCCCGCACAGATCCTTGTCCGGATAGTCACACCCGGGTTGCTGCGGATTGATCAGCGCGTTCGCCGGGGCCACCACGCGCGCCAGATGGTGATCGGTCACGATCACGGCACGCCCGGCCGCCCGTGCCCGCTCGACGGTCTCGATCGCCGTCGTGCCGCAGTCGCACGTCACGATCAGGCCGGCATCGATCTCCGCCGCCCTGGCCAACCCGGCCGGACCGAAATCGTACCCGTCTCGCACGCGATGGGGCACGAACGGCTCCGCATCCGCTCCGGCCGCACGCAGGATCCGCGTGAGCAGCGTCGCGGCGCACTGGCCATCCACATCGTAGTCGCCATGCACGAGGATGCGGTCGCCACGACGGATCGCCGTCGCGACGAGATCCACGGCGGCCGCCATGTCCTTGAGGAGCGAGGGATCGTGCAGGGAATCGAGCGCGGGCCGGAGATACGCCCTCGCGGCCGCGGGCGCATCGAACCCGCGCTGCACGAGCAGCATCGCGAGCGGCTCAGGGATGCTCAACGCGCTGGCGAGCGGTCCGACCACGCCCGGGTCCGGCGGTTGGGCGACGTCCCAACGTGCCTCGACCAACGTCTACTCCTCCGCGGTGGCGGCGTACACCATCACGCCGCACGCCTCACATGCCTCGATGCTGGTCCCACTGCGGATCTTCTGTTGGCGGTGCAACGGGACGGTCGTGAAGCAGTGACCGCACGCGCCGTTCTGAAGGGGGTAGAGCGCGAGGGGTGCGCGTCCCGTCAGCACGCGCTCGAACACGTCGAGCAACGGACGCTTCACGCTCTTCGTGGCCTCGGCCCTCGTGGCCCGCACTTCCGCCAACCGCTCCAGCAATCGCTCCCGCGCCGCCGCCAGCTCTTCCCTACGAGGGGCCTGGGCCACCCGCACTTCCTGGACTTTCAGCTCCGCCTCGGCCGCCAGCCGCTCCGACTCCTGCACTTTGTCGGCCGATCGAATCCACTCACCCTCCTCGCGCGCGAGCACCGATCGGGCAAGGTCGAGTTCCGCCATGAGCGTCGAGGCCTCTTTGGCGCCCTTCACCCACTCCAACCGCTGGCGGCGGCGCTCCTGCATGATCCGGTAGCTCTCGATCTTGCCCTCGAGCTCCCGGCGTCGCGCGTCGGCGTCGGCGACGCCCGTGTGACGGGCCGCCAGTTCGGCTTCCGCCTCCGCGAGGACCGCGTCGAGCTCACCGAGTTCCGGCTCGAGCGACCGCAACTCCGCCTCGACCTCCATCACAGCCTTGTGTTTGGCTTGCAGGTTCAACAACGATTCGAGATCAGACTGCACTGATTCCTCCTCTTCTGCGTTCAAGGGCTCCGCGCCCGTCGGGTGACTTTCCAATCCGGGCTGAGCTTGTCTTTCTCGCGCGCAACCCGATTGAGTTCGTTGGCCAGTTCCATCTTCCGTTCTTCGGACGCCACGGTCATTTCCCGCCGGATCTCTTGGACGCGGGCTTTCAGCGCCCGGCTCTCGATCCGGCGCAGCGCACCATCCACGATGCCGTCCACGTCCGGCGGACCCCACGACTCCTCCAGCGTGCGCGCGAGCAGCGCACGCGCTTCGCCATCCACCTGCAACATGAGGTCCGACCCCGAGGTCTCGACGGCGGCCCGCAGCAGCACCTGCAGCAACGTCCGCTCGGGCGAAGGTGGGAGTTCCGGCCCGGTCAGATGCTCGGCAACGCGCGGACGCCATTCGGGCACGTGCACCAGCACGCGCACCAGCTCGCGCTCCGGCCCGCTCCGGCCCGCCGCTCCCCGGTCCCCTTGCGCCTCACCGGCCAGCGAGTCATGCGCCGGCGCCCGCCGGTGGTCTCGCCCGGAGAGCTCCTGCTCCACGGAATGGCGCGGGACACCCAGCGCCTCGGCCGCGCGCGTCACGTAAAGTTCTCTCGTCACGCCGTCGCTCGCCGCGCGCAGCGTCGGGATGAGTCGATCCAGGGCTCGACGACGTCCCGAGAGGTCGGCCATCCAGCCCTTGCGCTCCAACAACTGGATCTTGCGCTCGAACACGTCGATCGCGTCGGCCAGCAGCGCCTCCACGGTGTCCCGCCCCCCTTCCCGCGCGAGGTCGTCAGGGTCGCTCCCGGCCGGCGGGGTCGCAACCAGCACGCGCATCCCGGCGGCGAGCAGTACGTCGGCCGCGCGAAACGTCGCCTTGAGCCCGGCCCGATCGCTGTCGTACAGGAGCACCGCGGTGTTGGCGTACCGCCGCACCAACCGCGCCTGGTCGGTAGTCAACGACGTGCCCAGCGGCGCCACGACCTCTTCCACACCGACGTCGGACATCCGGATCGCGTCGAAGTATCCCTCGACGATCACGACACGCTCCGCCTTGCGGATCGCGTGCTTGGCCTGATGCAGATTGTACAGCAGGCTCCCCTTGTGAAAGATCGGCGTGTCCGGGGAGTTCAGATACTTGGGCTCGCCGTCGCCCAGCAGCCGACCGCCGAAGGCCACGACGCGTCCTCGCAGATCGTGGATCGGGAAGAGCAGCCGCCCCCAGAACCGCGGCCGCAACGATCCGTCCTCGCGGTGGACCGCGAGCCCGGCCTCGATCAGGACTTCCGCGGCCACACCCAGCGACTCCATGAACTCCAGGAACTCCGCGCCTTTCGGTGCGAACCCCAACCCCCACGGCGCGAGGCTCTCGAGGGGGAACCCACGACTCACCACATAATCGCGCGCCGGTCGCGCATCGTCCGCGTCGATCAGCCGCCGCGCGTACCATTCGGCCGCAGTCGCCGCCGCGGTGAACAGCGGCTCGCGGGGATCGGGACCGCCGACGGGTCGTTCCGGGATGACGATGCCGTAGCGACCCGCCACCTGGCGCACGGCGCTCGGATAGTCCAGGCCGAGACGTTTCATCAGGTACGTGAACACGTCACCCGCTTCGTGACACACGAAGCAGTAGAACATCTGCTTCTTGGGGATCACGGCGAAGTTGCGGTGCGTGCCCCCGTGAAACGGGCACGGCCCCCGGTAGTCGGTTCCGCTCCGCTTGAGCTCGACCTGCTCCCCGATGACCTCCACGATGTCCGCGGCGTCGCGCACGCGCTCGATCAACTCATCGGGGATCGGCATCAGGACCGCAACTCGAGCACCGTCACGCCGGCGCCACCCTGGTCGGCCGCGGCGAACGCGTATCGCGCCACGCGGCCATCCATCCTGACCATCGCGTGCACCGCCGCGCGCAGCGCGCCGGTGCCTTTCCCGTGGATCACGCGCAGGATGGGCAGCTCCGCGACCACCGCGGTGTCGATGGCGGCCAGCAGCGTGGCCTCCGCCTCGTCCACCCGCATGCCCCGGAGGTCAACCACCGACGATGCCGCCTCCGCCACCGCATCGGACACTCCCGCGGAAGAGCCGTGCGGCCTGGGCGCCTCCGGCGCGCGCGGCTGTTCGATCGGTCCGTGCCCGCGCCTGCCCGTCACCTTCCAGCCCTTCTTGCGCGCCTCCTCCTCCAGGCGCCGCAGCGCGTCTCCCTCTTCCTCCACGCCCTCCTCCACCAGGCGCCGGGCCTCGCGGGCGGTCGCCTCGCTCACCGCCGCCCGCGCCAGTCCCAACGCCTCCTCGACGCGCTTGCGGGCCTCCAGCAGGAACTCGCGCGCCCGGGCGCGACCCGCTCGCTCGAGTTCGCGCTCCGCGTCCCGCAGCTGGCTCGCACGTTCGTCCGCATCTCGCCGCGCGCTTTCAAGGCGGATCCTTTCCGCTTCCTGGCGATGCTCCATGGCCTCCGCTTCCCGTTCGCGCGCCTCCACGTCCTGCTCGCGGCGCTCCAGGTCCGCGAGCGCGGCATCGAAGGTCCGCACGGCCTCGGGCAGCAGCCGCACGGCGTGATCCACCACCTCCGCGTCGAGACCCAGGCGCCTGGCGATCGCGATGCCGTACGAGCGACCGGGCTTACCGACGAGGAGGCGGAAGGTCGGAGCCAGCGTCTCGGCATCGAACGCCAGGCTGGCGTTCACCATTCCCGGGACGGACGCAGCAAGTTCCTTGAGCTGATTGAGATGGGTGGTGGCCACGGTCATGCCGGCCCGCGCGTTCAGCCTCGTGAGCACCGCACCGGCGATGGCGGCGCCCTCCATCGGGTCCGTGCCGCTCCCCAGCTCGTCCAGGAGCACGAGCGATTCGGTTTCCGCCTCGTCCACAACCGTCCTGATGGCCTCCAGGTGGGCGCTGAACGTCGACAAGTTCGCCTCGATCGACTGGTGATCGCCGATATCGGCGTGCATCCGCGCGAACACGGGGATGCGTGTGTTGGGCCCCACCGGAGGGATGATCCCCGACTGGGTCATCGCGCTCAACAGGCCGATGGCCTTCAGCAGCACGGTCTTCCCACCCGCATTCGGTCCGCTCACGACCAGCGTGCGCTGACCTTGCTCCAGCGCGAGACTGAACGGCACGGCTCCGGAGGGGCCGCCGACCAACGGGTGTCGCGCGTCGAACACCGCGACCCCCGCGGTCGCGGCCGTCACCGTCGGCAGGGAGGCGTCCATGTCGGCGGCGTAGCGCGCGCGGGCGTACACTTCGTCCATCCGCACGGACATGCTCCACCCGGCCGCCAGCTCGGGGCGTTCCCGTCGCGCCCGCTCGGTCAGGTCGCGCAGCAGGTGGAGCACCGCGCGCCGCTCCTCCTCCTCCGCGGCGGTCACATCGTTGCCGAGATCGACGGCGTCCACGGGCTCAAAGAACACCGTCGCTCCACTCGCGGATTCACCGTGCACCAACCCGCCGACCCTCCCCTTCGCTTCGCGCCGCACCGGCACGACGAATCGCCCGTCCCGCACCGTGACGCTCGCACCCTCCACCTGAAACTCCGGGGGCAGCGTCCGGGCGAAGCTCTCCAGGTGGCGCACCAGCCGGTCGCGGGCCGCACGCACGCGGTGACGCGCGCGGGACACGTCTGGTGACGCGTCATCGGTCACCTCGCCACCAGGGCCTATCGCCTTGACGATGGCTCGAGCGAGACCGGCGGACGGCACCTCGACCCGGATGCGGGCAACCGCGGGCGCGGCCTGTTCGAGACGCCGGAGCGCTTCGCTGTTCGCCCGCATGGCCCCGATCGCCTCACCGAGCGCTCCCAGCGCCGCCGCGTCGAGCACCGAGCCCGCGGTCTCCAGCACCCGCAGCGACTCCCGCACATCGGGCATCGCCCGCGGGGCAACGTCGTCGAGCGTCTCGAGCGCGCGCCGGTACTCCTCCACCAGCGCGAGTTCGGCCTGTACCGCCACGACGTCGGCCACGGGGCGCCTGGCCCGCACGGCCGCGGCGCCGGAACCCGACACCGCGCGCGCGGCCACCGCATCCAACACGCGATGGAACTCGAGGCTCTCCAGCGTCGCCCGGTCGGCAACCGTCCGGAATGAGGAAGGGGTGCCGGCGACCTCGGTCACCTGCACCCCTTTCGAATCCTGCCCGGAACCGTGCGCGTCATGCGGATCGCGCCGACTCCGAAAGTCTCATGGGATTGGCGTGCCCCCCGCCGACCGCTCCGCGCGCGGCGTACGGCGTCGGACATCCGCCGGCGTTGCCCGCTGGGGCGCTCATGCCATCGTCATCTACGGAGATTCGAGCGTGGACCTGCGCGCTCACACGTCGTATGGAAGCGTCGGAACGCTCGTTCAAACGGCTCATCCCTTAGTGATTGATCACTGGCGGCGGACCGCACTCTTCATGGGCGATCTGACGTGCCCGCTGAACCTTCAAACATAGAGTCGTCACACCGAGCACGCAACAAAACTCCACCCCCGGAAATCTCACCCCGGAGGCCAGCGCATCGCGCGCCCACCGAGCACGTGCGCGTGCAGGTGATCCACGGTCTGTCCGCCGTCGGCGTTCGTGTTCAACACGACGCGATATCCCGAATCGGCCAGGCCATCGTCCTCGGCAACACGCCGTGTCATCAGCAGCAGGCGCCCGCCCAGGCCTTCGTCGTCGAGCGCGTTCAGCGAGGACAAGTGCCGCCGCGGGATCACCAGGACGTGGGTCGGCGCCTGCGGACCGATGTCGCGGAAGGCCACGAATTCCTCATCCTGTCGCACGATCGTGGCCGGGATCTCTCCGGCGGCGATCTTGCAGAACAGGCAATCGGTCATCCGGCACCGCCAAACGCTTCGCGCACCTTGTCCCACATCCGTCGCCCGAGACTCTCGTCGCCCGGCGGCTCACCTTCGTGTTCCGCCAGCTTCTTCAGCACACGCTTGAGCTCCGGCGTCAGCTTGGTCGGGGTCCACACTCGGCAGTGCACGAAGAGCGATCCCTTGCGACCATCCGCCACACTCGGCAGGCCCATCCCCCGCAACTCGAGCACGGTCCCACCCTGCGTTCCCGACGGCACGGTCACCGTTTCGTCGCCATAGGGGGTCGGCACGGTGAACTCGCCACCCAGGGCCGCCTGACTGAACGAGAGCAGGAGCTCGTGGACGAGATCATCGCCGCGCCGCACAAACCGGGGGTCGTCTTGAATGCGGAATTCCGCGACCAAGTCTCCCGGCGGTCCGTTACGGGGACCAGGCCCACCCTGCCCGCGAAGCGTCACATAGTTGTTCCCCGACACGCCCGGCGGGACCTCGATCTCCACCACGCGTTCCTTGCGGACGCGTCCATCGCCTCGGCACCGCTCGCACGGATCCTGGACGACCGTCCCCTCCGCGTCGCACTGCGGGCAGGGCCCCACCGAGATGAACTGGCCGAAGATCGACTGCGAGGTTCGGCGGGCTTCGCCCGAGCCCCGGCACATCGGACACACCACCGGCGCCGTGCCGGACTTGGCCCCCGATCCACCGCACTCCTCGCAGGCTTCGAGCCCCTTCAGCTTGAGTTTTCGCGTGGTTCCCTTGGCCACGTCTTCGAGCGACAGTTTGAGGGTCACCCGCAGATCCTGACCGCGCCGGCGCGATCGCCTGGCGCGCTCGCCACCGCCGAAGAACGCGTCGAACCCACCCATCCCGCCGAAGTCCCGCATGAATACGGACAGCGCTTCGGATAGGTCGAACGGATGGAACCCGCCATACCCGCCGGTCGCGCCGGCAAGGCCAGCCCGGCCGAACCGGTCGTACTGCGCGCGCTTCTGCGGATCGCGCAGCACTTCGTACGCCTCCGTGGCCTCCTTGAACTGCTCCTCCGACCGCTTGTCACCGTCGTTGCGGTCGGGATGGAACTGCATGGCCTGGCGGCGATACGCCTTCTTGATCTCGGCCTCGGTCGCGTTGCGGGCGACGCCGAGCACCTCGTAGTAGTCGCGGTCCATCAGCTAATCCAGGGCCGCCGGGTGGCCGCCTCGCAGGAGGTCGTTGAGCAAGCGGCTCGTGTGCTCCACCATCGTGATGACCTTTTGGTATGGCATGCGGGTGGGCCCCATCACGCCGATGGTGCCGGCAAAGGAACCGAACTCGTAGCGCGACGTGACGATGGTGTACGTGTTAAAGCGGGGATCGACGTTTTCGCCGCCGATCGTGATGGTGAGGCCGGGGGACTTGCGCGCGCGGAGGGCGCCGCGCAGCAGGTCGCGCCGCTCGGTGATCTCGAGCAGACCGCGCATCTGTTCGTTGGAGGCGAACTCGGGCTGCTCCGTGAGCATCTTGGTGCTGCCCAACAACACTTCGTTTCGCGGTCCGCCGATCTCGAACAGTTGATCGGCTTCCTCGATGAACACGTTCAGCAGCTCGCGCTCGTCGCGGTCGCGGCCGGCATCGCGCAGCCGCTGCCGCAGCGTGCGGCGAATCTCCTGGAGCGTCAAACCCGACAGGCGGTCATTGAGTACGAGGGCGACACCCGCGATCGACGCCCGCGGAAGGTCGCTGGCCACCTCGATGAAGAGCGTGCGCGCCGCCCCACCCCGGAGCGAGAGCACCATGAGCAGGCGCCCGGCACCGGCTTCCAGCAGCTGCAGCCGCTCCAGCACGGCGTTCGTGAACGCCGGAGCCACCGCCAGGCCCAGCTCCTGCGTCAACATCCCCAGCACCTGGGCCGCGCGCTCCAGAAGATTCTCGATCGCCGTGCGATCGGAGGTCAGCTCGCGGCGCAGTTGGTCGTGCTCGATCTCGCTCGGAAGGTCCCGCTCCATCAGCATGTCGACATAGAACCGGTAGGCCAAGTCCGTGGGTACGCGACCCGCCGACGTATGGGGGTGGTAGAGGTACCCCCGTTCCTCCAGATCACTCATGGTGTTCCGGATCGTGGCGGCGGAGACTCCCAGGTTGTAGCGGCGCGCTATGGTCCGGGAACCGGCCGGCTCGGCGGTCTCCACGAAGGAGTGGATGACGGCCTCCAGCACCTGCTGCTCACGGGCGGTGAGATGTTCGTTTGACATGGTCCAAGTCTCAGAGTCACAAAAATTTAGCCACCTTCGAGAAAGGTGGTCAAGCGGGGGAGCAGTTCGTCGATCCTGAGCCATCCGACCGGAGTCAAGCGAAGACTCCCATCATGGGCCTGGACCCAGCCGGCCGCGACCGCCTCACGCAGCCAACTGGGAAAGCTGCCGGACGACGCCGCCTCGACCCCCGCCACCGTACGCAGACCGAGCAGCACCCGTTCCAGCCGTTGTTGTGCCGGAGTCAAATGCTCGGCATTCTCCACCGGGTCGGCGTCCCCGCAAACGATCGTCTCGTACCGCGCCCAGTCCCTCACGTTCCAGCGCCTCGTCTCGCCGTCAAAGCTGTGCGCTGACGGACCGAGGCCCACGTACGGGGCTCCCGACCAATACACGCCGTTGTGCACCGCGCGCCGATCGGGGCGCGCGTAGTTGGAGATCTCGTAGTGGTCGAACCCGGCCGCTTCCAACTCCTCATGGGCAAGGAGATACTCCCGTTCGTATCTGCCTTCGTCCACCGCCGGGATGCTGCCGCGTTCGACCCAGCGCCGCAGCGGCGTGCGGGCCTCGACCGTGAGCCCATAGACGGATACGTGGTCGGGAGCGCACTCGAGCGCCATCTCCACGTCGCGCTCCCAATCGCACCCGAGTGCGGCCGGCAGTCCGAAGATCAGATCGAGCGAGACGTTCTCGATGCCGGCGTCGCGCGCGGTGGCAACGGCATTGCGGGCGTCGGCGGCGGTGTGGGTCCGGTGCATCCACCGGAGCACTCCGTCGTCGAACGACTGCACGCCGAGCGACACTCGGTTGATGCCGGCGTTAGCCCATCCACGAGCGTTCTCGCCCGTGACGTCGTCCGGATTGGCCTCGAGCGTCACTTCGGCCCGCGGTGCCGGAGCGAACGCGTCGATCAGTCGCGCGAGCTGGTGCGGGGCGAGGAGCGACGGCGTGCCGCCACCGAAATACAGCGTGGCGGACTCGACGTCCGGCTCAGGCGTCCCGCGCAGCGCCGCCTCGCGCAGGATCGCGTCGACGAACCGCTCACCGGGTATCGTGCGCCGGACCGCAATCGCGAAATCGCAATAGACGCAGCGCCTCCGACAAAAAGGCACGTGGACGTAGAGGTGGGGCATGCGAGGAGGGTAGGAGAGCAAGAGGGCAGGACAGTAGGAGAGTAAGGAGTAAGAGAGTGAGAGAGTAGGAGAGTAAGATAGTAGGAGAGTTGGAGGGCAAGAGGAGTTGGGGAGTACGTTCCTACTCTCTTCCTCTCTTACTCTCCCACCTTCTTCCTCACCACATTCCCGGCCTCCGTCACCGCCAGGCCTTTGATCTCCAGCGTCGTGACGACCGCGAGCACGTCGGCGACCGGAACGTCGAGCCGGGCGGCGATGTCATCGACCACCTCCGTGCCGCGATCGAGCTCCTCCAACACTCGCCGCTCCGCGTCGGACGCACCGACGGGCATCCGCCGCGCGGACGACTCGTGGGAAAGTCCGTATTCCTCGAGCACATCCCGCAGCCCGAGCAACGGTTTGGCCCCCTGTTGGAGCAGCCGGTTGCATCCGGTGGACCGCGGGCTCGTGATCGGGCCCGGTACGACCAGCACTTCCCTGCCCTGAGCGAGGGCGGCGTCCACCGTCAGCATCGTTCCCGACCGCTCACCCGCTTCGATCACCGCGGTCACGCGCGCCAGTCCGCTGATGAGTCGATTACGACGCGGAAAGCTGCCGGCGTGCGGTCGCTCGCCGGGGGGGAATTCCGTAATGAGGCATCCGTGCGCGGCCATGCGGTCGTAGAGCGCGCGGTTTGCCGAGGGATAGACGATGCCCAAGCCGTTGCCCAACACCCCCACGGTGGCGCCACCCGCGTCCAGCGCGGCCTCGTGCGCGACGGCATCGAGGCCGCGGGCCATTCCGCTCACGACGCCCAATCCGGCGCGGGCCGCGCCGCCGGCGATGTGGCGGCACACCTCCCTCCCGTATCGGGTGTGATCTCTGCTCCCGACAATCGCCACCGATTCCAGCGACAGGAGCGCGACGTTACCGAGACCGAAAAGCACCATTGGCGGATCCGGAATGGCTCGCAGTCGCGCGGGGAAGGATTCGTCGGCCGGCACCAGAACCTGCCCGCCGAGCGCCTCCGAACGGAGCACGATTCGCTCCGTGGATGCGATATCGATCTTACGTATCGCCGTGGCGGCCGGCCGCGACAGTCCCTCGATCGCGCACAGGGCCTCGTACGAGGCTTCGAGCACGCCCTGCGCCGAACCGAACTCCCTGAGGAGTCGAGGCAGCCTCGCCGGCCCAATCCCCGGCGACAACGCCAGAGAGAGATGCGCGAGGTCAACGGTCACGGCAGGGGCGTCGCATCTCCGAATGCGCCGCCCGCCGAAGCAAGCAGCCTCCAGAGCGCCACATGCAGCTCGTCCAGCCCGCGTTGCGCGACCGCCGAGATGCCGAGCACCGCGGCCGCGCCGGGCGCCTCGATGGCCGGCAGCGGATCCGAGGCCGTGAGGAGGTCCGTCTTGCTCACCGCGACGAGGTGCGGTCGGCTGGCCAACTCCGCATCGTACGCCTCCAGCTCGGCCCGCAGCGTGTCGTAAACCGTCTGCGGCTCCTCAGCGTCGGCGGGAACCAGATAGACCAGGACACGGGTGCGCTCGATGTGCTGGAGAAACTGGTCCCCCAAACCCTTCCCCGCGTGCGCCCCCTCGATCAGCCCGGGGATGTCCGCCATCACGTACGAACGACCACCCGCCAGCTCTACCACACCCAGCTGCGGGCTCAGCGTCGTGAACGGATAGTCCGCGATCTTGGGCCGCGCGGCCGAAACGACGGACAGGAGGGTGCTCTTGCCGGCATTCGGCTCGCCCACCAACCCGACGTCGGCGATGAGCTTCAAGACGAGTTCGATCGTCCGGTCCTCGCCCTCGCCGCCGGGTTCCCACTCGCGCGGCGCGCGGTGCGTCGGCGTCGCGAACTGGGCGTTCCCCCGACCACCGCGCCCACCCTTGGCCACTCGCAGGGTGTCGCCCGGCCGCACCACCTCCCCCAGCAACGCACCTGTCTCGACATCGCGCACGGTGGTACCCGGCGGCACCGGCAAATACACGCCCTCGGCGGACCGCCCGGTCTTGTTCGATCCCATACCGTGCTGTCCGTGCTCCGCTTTCCGATGCGGCTTGTACTTGTAGTCGAGCAGCGTCGAGAGATTGGCGTCGGCGCGGACCCAGATGCTGCCGCCGCGGCCTCCGTTCCCGCCGTCCGGCCCGCCCTTCGGTACGTAGGCCTCGCGCCGGAACGACGTGCACCCCGACCCGCCGGTTCCCGCGGTCACGCGAATCGTCGCTCGATCGATGAAGGCCATGTCGTGGAGTCAGAGGTTCGATGATGTGTGCCAAGACGGCGGTGACAGTAGGAAGTGCCGGCGCTCGACGTGGGCGCGCGATCACGTTGGCACATCCAAGCGCCGCCGGCAACTCCGTTTTACGCGGAGCGGTACCGTTTTGTCCGAATCAGTCAGACCATTTAAGGCTGCCGGAGGCTCGCACCTCGCCAACCGTGTCCCCGCGTGTATTGACGATCGGAAGCGAGGCGAACGGCGCCAGTGCATCGGGGGGTAAGATCTCGAGTTGCCTGAGTGCCGCGACCAGTGCCACCATCGCGGCACTCGCATCGCCATCCTCCACCTTGAGCGCCAGCCCCAGACCGCGGTCCACCAAGCCGACCCCGTAGACGCCTTCGGCGCCGACCTTCGACACCACCCGCCCGGGAAGCGCTCGCATCAACGCAGTGTCCAGCCTCCCCTCACCTGCCACCAGCTCGGGGTATCGCATCATCGCCTGCCGAACCCGCAGCGCCGGGTCGGACCCATCGGTGACCAGCCGCGCGTATGCCGTGGCCATGGCTCGAAGTGGAAGGGAGAACGCGATCACTCCGCAGCCATCGACCCCCGCTCCGAGTTCCGCATCCAAGACACCCGCCCATTCACGCACTTCCCGGCGCGCCGCCTGCTGAACCGGGTGATCGGGCTGATGGTAGCCGCGCGTTTCCCACCCGTGATGCAGGGCCAGGGACAGCATACCGGTGTGTTTCCCCGAGCAGTTGCTGGCGAGCCGGGACGGCGCCACGAGGTCCGTGCCGTCCTCGTGCGAGCGCGTGGCGGGCCCCAGCGCCAGCACCTTCCCCAGCGGGGGATGCGGCCCACAGACCAGCGCCTCTTCCGCCAGACCCAGTCGACCCAACCACGCCGCGACGCGCTCCACCTGACGCCGTTCCGAGTTGTGCGACGCGCACGCCAGCGCAAGCTCCGGCTCCCCAATGCCGAGTGCCTCCGTGGCCCCATCGGCGATCAGCGGCATTGCCTGAAACGGCTTGGCCGCCGATCGGACGTACGTCGGGAACGCCACATCGCCACTGCCGGCGCGTACCCGGCCGTCGGCGTCCACGACGACCACCGATAGGCGGTGAACCGACTCGACGATTCCGCCGCGCGTGTTCTGTACCATCAGGCCTGGCATGGGGGAAAGGTAATGGGCGCGGGGAGCGTGAAACGTGAAACGTGAAAGGTGAAACGTGAAAGGTGAAACGTGAAAGGTGATACGTGCAGCGTGCAGCGTACAACGTGCGGAGCGAGTCGGGGCAAGCGAGCGTAAGCGTCGGGGGCGCGGTGCGGGGGGCTGGCGTGCGGGGCGCTGGAGACGTGAAGCGAGTCGGGTCAAGCGAGCGTGGGACGGGGGCGGGACGACGCAGGGCGGAGCGTGCAGCGTGCAACGTGCGGCGTGCAGCGCCCCGCGTACCGCGTGCGGCGCCCCGCCGCGACGACTGATGCACAGAGGCCACAGCGCGGTACACTGCACAAGAGACATGTCTTCGCCGGCCTCGCCAAGCCGAGGGCATTCGTCGGTCATCTTCTGAAACCGTCACCGGCTTGCAACGATGTCCGTAAGGTGTTGTCGGGTATTGCCTTATACGTCCAATGCTCCCATCGCT
Organism: Gemmatimonadales bacterium; assembly: GCA_036397755.1. Classification (GTDB taxonomy): domain Bacteria; phylum Gemmatimonadota; class Gemmatimonadetes; order Gemmatimonadales; family GWC2-71-9; genus CAMYLY01. The sequence continues at coordinate 54,078 of DASWII010000040.1, forward strand.
GCGAGCCCACCGACTTCCTTGAAGCCAGGGTCCCTCTTCGGGCACGGAACCTGCTTGCTACTGGGCAGGACCGAGTGTAGTCTTCATTCCGTACCATGAGACGTTGTTGCATCCAGACCCAAGGAGAGTCATCGTGAAATTCATGCGCTACCTCACCCCGCTCGTGGCCCTTGCTCTGACGGCTTCGGCTGTCCATGCGCAGGTGCCGACGCCCACACCGTCCAGCGGCGAAGTCAAGTTTCTTGGGTTCAACGGTGCCAAGTACGATGATACGAACATCGACGTGGGGCCCGCGTCGTTGATGATTCAGTATCCTGGTGGCAAGGTTTTTGACGCGTTTTGCGTTGACTACTTGAATGGGATTGATCTCGCTCATTACACGGCGAACTTCACCAGTATCCAGGATCTCATCAGCAACGCCAGCAACCTGGATCGCGTGCGGTTCGGAAACCAAGCGGACGCGATAAGCAAGTACAAGAGGGCTGTGTGGCTCGCGACGCAGTTTGCGACCAACGCGCCCGGCGTGGGCAATGCGACCTGGGCTGGCATCCACGACGCACTGTGGGGGCAGTTCACGCCCAATCCACTCTGGGGCACCCTTGGCGATCCTTGGCTCACTGCCGCCGGAAACGCTGACCTGAGCGGTTTCAATTGGAACAACTGGGTGATCGTCAGTGACGCGAGCATGCAGGATCATGTTGGCGGCAATCAGGAGTTTCTCGTCTACGTGGCCCCTGAACCAGGCACAATCATCCTGCTGGGCTCCGGGTTGGTTGCCGTACTGGGTGCGGCCGTGCTTTCGAAGCGAATGGCGTAGAGGACCAAGATCGTCCAGTAGGCAGATTCCCGATGCACTCTCCGAGGCGGGCCGGGTAGATCCGGCCCGCCTCGTTTTGACGCACTTGTTGCGTTAACTTTCGATGCTCACAATCCCCGACGCTGACACCCGAGTATTCAACGTCAACACTCGAGGTCCAATGACGCGTGGAACAGGTGACTTTCCTGGGCGGCTAGCCGGACCGATCTACCTGGTTGCTTTCGTGCTGTGGCTGCAGCCGATGGTCGATT
>DASWII010000041.1:0-17050 GCA_036397755.1 Gemmatimonadales bacterium
TGCCATTTCCCTTTGTCCGGATTCGCTGTACTGTCTGCATGGGTGGTGTCCTCCTCGCTGTGAGTGACGGTGTCCTTGCGGGATCACCCCACTCTGGTAACGAGGCACCACCCAAATTTCAACTAAAGATAGGACTCACCCGAAAAGTCCAGGACGAGTTCTTCAACCGCCTGATCGTTGCGACGGGCGCGCAATACAACGGCCGCATCGCGCCCCCCGACCTGCACGAGAATCCTCCCATCGGCGGACGCCGCGTCTGATGCCACTCCGGCCATCTCCTTGAAGTACTCGACAAGCTGGCCGTAAACGGGCGGCGGGAAGGCCATGAACGACCTCCAAGCGCCCTCATGCAGTGCTCGTGCAGCAGGTGCCGTCCCGGGAACGGCGGTCAGTTCGATCCCGGTAAAACCCGCGGCCAGGGCCTCGCTGAGAATCCGGCGGCAGAGCCTGATGTGGGGCCGGACCTGCTCAGTGTCGTCGATCTTGAAGCGTTTGCCCGCGTTCATGGGAGCCCCCCGCGCTGCCGCCCTGTATCTAGAAACCGATTGAGTTTGCACGCATTCTCCTTGGGGCGCCAGCTCGATCGCGGCGCGCACGCGAGGAGACGAGACAATGGTCATCGGGATCGATGTGGCGAAGCAGCAGCTGGTCGTGGCGGTGCGGCCGAGTGGCAGTCGGTGGACGGTGGCGAACAATGAACAGGGTGTCGCGTCGATGACAAAGCGCCTCGACGCCCACGCCCTCGCGGGGCTGTTGGCCCGCCGGCGGCAGTTGCTCGAGATGCTGGGCGCGGAACGCAACCGGATGGCGCCGCGCGTGGCATCGCTACCGCCGCTCGTGGTGACTCAACGCAACGGGCTGCGGTGAGGAGCGGAGTTCAACCGTACATTCGTCCCCCTCATCGCACGGGCCATATCCGACCCGCACGAACGCCTGAATCAAAGCATGGCTGGCCACTCCCGAGCGGGGCCCGATGATGAGGGGCTCGCGCCACCAACGCGTGGTCCTTGGAGGGAGGTCAAGGCGTTGGAGACACGCACCACGCTCGCCGCGGGTGACCAGATCCCCCGTCGGGCTGGACCCCCGCACCACGAAGCGGGACTCGGTCACGCACAGCGACCTGGTGCTGTCAGCGAGATTGCGGATGGCGATCGTGGCCCACAGCGTGTCACCCGGGGTGACCGAATCGGTCGCGAGCGCGAGTTGCAGGGCGAGTCGCGTCGCCGACCTGACGAGTTCTTGGTCCGTCCCAGTCGCGGGCGGCTCGACATCATCGGCGTCGGCCTCCGCTGCTCCGGTCCATAACACGATTGCACCGCATGCTTGTCCTTGAAGCGTCCCGCTCCGCATATCTCGCCAGAACTCCACCGGCACGCTGAGGCCGGGATACACTTCGATGCCCGCCAGCGACGAGGGTGACACCAAGTCGTCGATATCCGCTCCCGTGGCGGCCGGGGCCCCGTCCACGTAGACCTGCGGCACACAGCGTCCGTCGGTTTCGTAGATACTGCCGTGGCCGCGCAGCGTGATCGCCTGGCGCGCTCCGCCCGCGCCCCGCACCGTGACGCCGCGCACGGTTCGTAATGCGTCGGAGACCCTGGTGGGATTCGTCTTCTTGATCTCCTCCCGCTGGAGGAACTCGCCCAGCCCCAGCCCCTCCCGCCCGTAGCGGCGCCGGCGCTCGTAGAAGCCGGCGTTCTCCAAGTGCAGGCTGCTCTCCGAGGCTGGTCGCTCAAATACGATCGTGACCGGATCGAGCAAGATTGGCACGGGAGAGATGTGGACCTCGACATCGAGGGGCTGGTCGCCGGGCGCCAGGTCAAGCGGCTGGCTGATCACGGGCTGGTAGCCCAGGCGGGTGATGCCTAGGCGGTAAGACCCTGGCGCGGGGACACGAAGCTGGAAGCGCCCCTGGTCGTCGGTGACACCCCGGGCGACCTCGCGGTCCGCGGAGTCACCGGTCAGCAACAGAACGGTCGCCGCCGCCAGGGGTGCCTCGGTGCCGGCCTCCAACAGCCGACCCCGGACCGTTTGGGCGGCGAGGGTGACCGGCACCACGCCCATCATTAGCATCGGGAGGATGCACGACGGACCCATCAGCGCGCTTCGGCTCATGTCCATGGGCGCCTCCGCAGAACAATAGGTCCCCCCTAATGATCGCTGCAATGCCACTGCCGCGCACCTGGTGTGAGATTGGTGATTGCCAGTGAGCCAGCTCGGCCTGCGGTCGCTACCACAGGTACCTCGACCTTTCGGCTATCTTTAATGCACCAGGCTTGACGCTCAACGCCCGCGCCCGCCCGTCTCGTGCACAGGCAAGTTTCATCCTCCATCGCGAGTGCGCGTGCAAGGGTCGCCACGCTCCGCTTCGGGTCAGCTGTAGGACCCGGAGCGGAGCTAGAAACAACTGACGGTGAGATTCGCGATGCGGCCTTGGACACGGCGTTTCACTTGGCTTGCGCGCTCGGCAACTGCTGTGGCCTGTCTCGGGACAGTTGCTCGCCCCGTGCTGGCCCAGCGGGTCGAGGGGCGCATGGTGAATGAATTGGACAACCGCCCAGTGGTGGGCGGGTTCGTGGTCCTCACCGACATGTTGGGGCACGAGGTCGCCCGGGCCCTCACCGACGCCGCCGGCGGCTTCGTCCTCGTGGCCCCCGAACCGGGCGCGTATCGCCTTCACTCGGCCATTATCGGTTGGCGTTCGACCGTGTCGCCGCCGGTGCTCCTCGACCGCGACGGCACGGTCGACTACACGTTCGTGATTCGTCCTCAGCCCGTGGTGCTGGCACCCGTGCTGGTCGTCGGAGAGACCTCCTGTCGCGGAAGCTCCGAGGTGGGTGAGGCCGTCGTCGGTGTCTGGGACGAGGCACGCAAGGCACTGTCCGCCGTGTCGTGGACGGAGCGGGCGACGCCGTTTGAGTTTCGCTGGATTCGCTATGACCGGACGCTCGACTCGCGCTCGCTCGTGGTACTCGGCGAGAGCACGACCGAGCGACAAGGCGTGTTCGCCAGGGGTCCATTCGGTACCGTGTCCGCGGACTCGCTGTGGGCCGTTGGGTTTGTTCGCCCAGCCGAGTCCGGAGCATGGGTGTTCGAGGGCCCAGACGCGAGAGCACTCTTGTCGGAGGAGTTCGCAAACCTTCATTGCTTCGCCCTGGCGGTTTCCGATGAGGACCCGGGCCTGATCGGGCTCTCGTTCCAGCCTGTCAAGGATCGTGATGTACCGGATATCGACGGCGTGCTCTGGCTCGACCGCCGCTCGGGTGAGCTGCGGGCACTGGAATTCCGATTTACGCACCTTCCGTGGAACATCGTCAACGAGCACGTTGGCGGACATGTGGAATTCCAGCGCCTGCCGACGGGCGCATGGGTCGTGCGACGGTGGTGGGTGCGCATGCCAATACCCGAAACGACGATCGGGCTCGCCGGGCGGCGCCGCGTTGTCGCACGGCGACTCCGCGAGCAGGGGGCCGTCGTGAGCGAGATCCGCGATCTCGACGGCAAGCCGGTCGTGATCGGCGAGCCGGGCTACGTGACCGGGACAGTGTACGACAGCAGCCAAGCCGAGCCGATCGCGGGCGCCCGGATTGTCCTCGCAGGCACACCCTATCAAACTCGGGCCGATTCCACAGGCGCGTTCGCGCTCCGTGAGATTCCTGCGGGAACGTACCTGCTCGCGGTGGTGCATCCCGCGCTCGACGTTGCCCCGCCCGTGCCGGGTACTCGGAGCATAACCGTATTGCCCGGCGAGGGCCTCGAGGTGTGGCTCGGCGTGCCATCGATCGAGACGCTCTGGCAGTCCCTCTGCCCAGACGCTCCGCGCTCGGATGGCGTCGGCGCACTGGCCGGCCGCGTGACCGATGGGCTCGGGCATCCTGTGTCAGGCGCGACCGTTTCGGCGCAGGGTCGGCGTTGGATCGTCATGGAAGGTCCGCCGTATGCCCGATCCGTGGATCGGGCCGTCGTCACCGGCGTCACGGGGCCGGACGGCCAGTACGCCATCTGTGGTTTCGAGGAGGGATTGCCGATCAGGATGCAAGCGGCCCTGGGGGAACGACGTAACGCCGTTCCCACCGTGGCGTGGGTGGATGGCGGTCGCATTTCTCGTGTGGATCTCACCTTGCGTCCCAAGCGCTGAGACCGTCGAGGCGCAGGCGCGTGGTGCGCTGCCCTCGCTCCGGCGCGCACATCTGTCGACCAGCATATCCCAACATGTGGCCCGGCTTCGCGACATAGCAACGCGACTGGAGTGAGATAGCCAGCTGCGCCCCACCGCCACAGTGGATTCCGTCGAGTCAGCCATACGCCGCGGAGCTATCCTGCAAACGCGTCGCGACATGACATGTTCAAAGCCCAATTGCTTCAAATTGAGAAGGGGCCACACGGCGGTGCCGAGCCCGCAATCGTGTTTGGCCGTCACGCACGCGGACAGTCGCGACGATACGGTCCTGCCGGCACGCCGGCTCCCCGCCCAAGATTGAGCCATCAGGATCAGTGTGAAAGATGAGACGTACGGAACGTGTTGACGATGAATGTCATCGTGTCGTGCGGCAGCCATCCGGAACGGCTCGACGTCGACTACATCCTCGTGAACAGCTGATTCCTATTCGCCACGGTCCCACCGACCCTTCTCGCTCCCTGCGCTAGTGACCAACACAGGTGTCCACTCGAGCTGGGGTTCGGGCCGAACTCATGGAACTTGCCCACCAGGGCGGGAAGCCGGGGGCACTTCTCCAAGACGGTCTCTGGTCAGCTTCACGGTGTCGCCCGGTTGGACCGCTGCGTTGCGCGTCGTTGCTCGGACCAGGACTATCTGTGCTATGTTCGCGAGTGCGAGAGTATCCGTTCGGAGCACGTAGCCCTGGCAGGAGAGCGTGCCCCGGGAATCGCCGAAGCAAAGATCGAGGGGCCCCAGCCAAGTACCCACGCGCCAACTCGTGATCCTCCCAAGCGGTTCGGCGGCAACGGACGACGGTGCTCCGTCCGCGTCGCCACCAGGACGGAGGACGATGGAGTCGAGTCCGTCCGCCGCCGGATATACCCTCACCCAAGTACCAATGAGCGAATCGGGGAAATGATCGCGTACCGGGTGAGTGTCCGGCTCCCCGCAAGCCGCGAACACGAGGGCAGACGCGGCAACGACGAGCCGGGCGTTTGTCAGAGTATCTGCGAGGATAGACATCCTTTAGCACTCAATGGCGGATGAGTCGGTGGACCACAACCGTCTCCATACCATACGAACGTCGACGTACCCCGATGATCCGATCTGCGTCCACGGCTTCGATCTGCACGCCGGCCGGAACCATCGCATCTCCGCTTACCCTGCCGCGCTCGTCGAAAGCGAATACACAGTGCTCTTCCGTCGGGATTTCCGAAAAACACTCGATCCACATTTCGCCGTCGGGGCCCGGTGTAAAACGTGTGAACCGGGGAGCTGTGGCCGGCAGCAGACGATCGGAATACAGCTCCTCGATACGGGCTGGCGCAGCTGGATCGGAGAGCGATGTGTTCGTGCGCGCCTCGTTCATCGCACGTCGAAGCATAGGCTGGTCGAACCCGCGTGGTCCTTGCGGAAACGACACCGTCGTATCCTGCGCCCCGCGCGCGGGATCCCACAGCCCAATGTCACCGGTACCCGAATCACCAATCCAGATCTTGTGTCCAGACGTCCTCACGACGAGGGAAGGCCCCAGAGAGTAGCGTGCCATGCTTCGAGAAACAGATGACCCGGGGGGCAATGGGTAAGAGTACCAGGAATTGTTCGGAAACAATCCCAGCCAGGTCACGTGCTGCTCCTTGCCGACCTCCAACACTCCGAGCTTCAGCGAATCTCGCCGCACGATGCCCTCACGGGGTGGGGTTGCGACAATACGGAGGCCACGGCCGGGAACCACCACGACCGTCGTCGAGGAAAGGATATCGTAAGGTGCTACTCCCGAAGGTTGATCCTGGGGACGAAGAGGTTGCTGGGCCAGGAATCCACGTTGAGCATCGAACACATGGATCTTTGGCGCGGCCGGAAAGGACTCCGATACGAATATGGAATCGTCCACAATACGGATCCCACTAATGTTGCGAAACTCTCCAGGACCATCCCCCGGCCCCCCGAAGGAGCGGACGATCTGCCCCATGTCACTAAAGATCCGGAGTTCTTGCGATCCGGCGTCGGCGACGACGATGTTACTGTTTGGGAGGATTCCGATTCCCACTACGCGATGAAACTCGTACGATGGTCCACCGCCAAGTCCTATCTCGACTGTCGCTTCCCGCGAAATACTCCAGCTCGATCGCGAGTTGGCGTCTGTATCGTCGGCTACGCACGAGGCTGCAACGAGGGCGAAGCAAACGGCCCAAGAAAGTAGTTTCATGGCTCGTCTTGCGCCGCGCAAACGCACATGGACAGAGGTCTTTCCCATCGCTCACTTGCGACGGGAGAGTGACGCCAGCCTCTCCGCGTTCACGGGACCTCGCAACACCCCGGATCGTGACAAAAACGTGGGGACACCGACGACTCGGAGGCTTTCAGCCATCATCCTGTGGGTGTCGAGGCGGTTTTCAAAAGGTAGGGACACCCTGAACGGGGTTTTCTCAAAACCTTTCCCCACCCGTAGCTGAGTTTCTCAAAACTATCCCCACCTGCGGTTGCGTGACACCGTAGCTCCCCGAGACCACGCCCATGGCGGGCGGGCGGGAGGGAGCAATGGCGTATCGCGAGGTCACGATGATCGAGGTCAAGGAAATCCTGCGGCTGTGGTTGGCCGGGGTCCCGAAGCAGCGGATCGCCCAGACCCTCCGCGTTGACCGCAAGACGGTGGGGCGCTACATCGAGCTGGCCAGCGAGCAGGGGCTCGGGCCGGGTCAGGGCAGCGACGCGCTCACCGACGCGCAGCTGGAGGCCATCCTGGTTCGGCTCAAGACCGGCACGGGCCGGCCGCACGGCGAGGCCTGGGAGCGGTGCGTCCAGCACCGGGCCTTCATCAAGCAGAAGCTCGAGCACGTCAAGCTCTCCAAAGTGCGGCGCCTGCTGCGGCGCCAGGGCGTCCACATCCGCTATCCCACCCTGCATCGGTTCGCGGTCGCGGAGTTGGGCTACGGGCGCCGCGCGAGCACGATCCCCGTCGCCGACGGCGAGCCCGGCCAGGCGCGTTCATGGTCCTTACGGGCCGCACCGCTGTCGGGCAAGTCGCCTGCGAGGTATCCGTCCTCATCGCCGCCCAGCGAGGTTCCTGTGACCGCGCACGGGCGGCCAGGTTGGCGGTCCATACGCGAGCACAACGAAGGTACTCGCAAGTAGAATGGTGCTCACCGATCTGGCAGGCAATGACATGTTGCTCCGGAAACGCACGGTGGACTCACTCGGCACGCAGTGGTGTCGTTGGATCCGCGCGCGCCGCACCGAGTGCTGGCTGCAAGCTGGCGCCGATCCCGGCGATCAGCACGATGCCCGCCACGACGGCGAGTAGCCGTGGGTCGGCCGGGTTGAGGCCGAACAACAGCGCGCGCATGGCCTTCCCCATGAGCACGCCCACAAGCAAGCCGACAGCGATCCCGCCCAGCAGCAATCGCCCTGCGTCGCGCAGGGTGCCGATCATCAGACGGGTCGGTGACGCCCCGAGCGCCAGTCGGACGCCGAACTCGCGCGCCCTACAGTGCATGGTGTACGCCAGCACGCCGAACATGCCCCCGACCGCGAGCACCAGTCCCACCCCGGCGAGTAGTGAGAATAGGGTTGCCAGGGCGACCTGAAGGCGGACCGACCGCCGCAGCGCCGTGGCAAGGGACATGGCGTCCGCGACGGTGACCCCCCCATCCCCTCGTGTGATGCTCGGGGACAGGTCACGCAGGACGCTTGTGGGGTCACCTGCGACGCGGGCCAGAAGGTAGGTCTGGCGATCAGGAGTCAGACCGTAGGGCACGTGCACTTGCCCCCACGGGAGGGGTCCGTCCTCGTTGAGTGCCAGGATCATGTCCGCAGCGACACCGATGACTTCTAGCGAGACCTCACCGGAATCCGTAAGCCACCGCACCGCCTGCCCCAACGCCGTCCCAGAGGGCCACAGTGCCTCCGCGACCGAATGGCTCACCACCGCCACGTGGCTCCCGTCGCCGGCTTCGGCGTCCGTGATCGCCCGACCGGCCAGGAGGGAGATCCCCATGGTGCGGAAGTACCCACCCCACACGCGATTCACCCAGTGGAATCCGGGAAGCTCGTCGCCCGACGCCGACGTGATATCACGGGCCGAGACGGCAAACATAGGAGACACCGGGGCGCCTCCCGCGGTCACTTGCTGCACGCCGGGCAGCGTTTCCAGAAGCCGGAGCGCACGGCGAACGCCATCGACACGCGGCACGCTGTCGGACACGGTCACCCTGACCGCCACCACCCCCTCCGGCTCGAAGCCCCGGTCAAGCCGGGCGCTGTGCGCGACCGTCGCGGAGACCAATGCCGCTCCGACGAGAAGCACGGTCGTGAACGTGACCTCGAGAGCGACGATCCGGCGAAGGCCCCCACGGCTCGTCGGGGAACTCCACAACTCGCGACCGGTTTGTAGCACTTGATGCAGGTCTTGCCGCAGCAGCCGCACGGCCGGCACGGCCGCCGCGACGATGCCGCTCAGGAGTGCCACCGCGGCGGCGAGCGGGAGCGCTCGCATGTCTGGACCCGGAATGACGAAGGCGAGGTCAGGGTCCAACCTACCACGCACGATCGCGAGAGCGCCGGTGCACGCGAGTGCACCCAGTGCCCCACCGATTAGGACGAGGGCCGCGACCTCGCCGATATTCGCCGCCGCCAGCGACAACGGCTTCGCCCCCAGCGCCACGCGGACGGCAGACTCTGTCTGACGCACCCTCGACCGCACCAGCGTGAGGCTCGCGACGTTGAGGGCTGCCACGCTCAGCAACGCCACCGACAGCGCGAGCATTGCGTAGACGAGCGCCCGTTCGGGCCCGAACAACGGAGGTCCCCGATACGGCGACACCTCGATGCGCACGGGCCGCGGTGGCGGGATATAGTCGACTTCGGGATCCATCAACAGACGCGCGGATGCGCGATCCCCTTCCGCATGGCGTCCCGCGATGGTCGTGGCGAGAGATTGGGCACGGTCGCGCGTCACGCCGGGGCGCAGCAGGGCGAGCGCCTGCGGGAAGTCCGTATTTCGAAGCTGCTCTCCGATGCCGTTACCGAGCGGAATGAAATACCGGGTTCCGCGTCGCACCGGGAAGATCGCGGCCGAGTCCAGCACGCCGATCACCGTAAAGGTGCCGTTGAATCGGGTCTCGACCTTCCGTCCTACTACCGTGGGGTCGCGGCCAAACTCGTTGCGCCAGAAGCGGTGACTGAGGACCATGACGAGACCCTTGCCCGCCTCGTCTTCCTCGGGCGTGAAACTGCGGCCGATCTCCAACCGCATGCCCAGTCGTGTCAGAAAGTCGTGCGGTGCCGCGACGCCTAGGGTCGAATACCGACCGTCGCCCAACGAGAGGGCCGCGTTGTCCCGGTACGGGAGCACCGCTTCGAACACGTCGGTGTGGGTTTGCAGATCTTCCAGCGCGCGGCGCGATACGTAATGCAGGAACCTCCCCAAATCGACCTCGTCCGGAAACACGCCGCTCTGCCGGAACTGCACCAAGCGCTCGGCAACGGGGTAGGGCAGCAGCGGTGCCACGCTCCTGAGCGCGAACGTGATTCCACCCGTCGCCGCACCCACGCCGAGGCCGCTGCACACGATGATGCCTACGGCGACGACGGGTGTCGGCCGCCAGCGGCGGAGGAGCGTGGTCATCGGTTCACAAAGGATCCGTGCATTCGTGGCAATCATGAACATTGCCGTCACCGAAGTTGGCCTCACTGGCCCACCGCACACAACCTGGTGTGGGTGAGGTGGACCCGCTCTCCGGCTCACAATGAGCGCGCCGCGTGCGGGCCGTCAAACGTCCTTCCCGGCGCTCGGACCCAGAGGCGCCGGTGCCGATCGGTCCGTCGCTTAGGCCGGTCGGTCCCGGCCACCTGTCCACAGAATGTCTTCGTATCAACTCGGGTGGTGGGGACAATCGCCGCAGCGCCACAACTTCAAGGACGATGCTTTCGTCAACCTCCGGATCTTCGCTCGACTCGCGGCGCGTTTGTATGCGCTGAAGTGCTTCTTCACAGGTCCGTGACTGGGCGTTGCTGTCTCAACACGCAGCCGCTACCGTGGCAACTCGATGCGGCGGCCGACGATCTCGAACTGTCCGGTCACGACCGATGTGGTCACCGCGTCCGCCAGACCCGTGAAACCGGGCTGCTTCCCGCCCACGCTGACCTCGAACAGGCCGGGCTCGACGACACGATTCCCCGCATCCTCGATCACCGAGAGCTGCCGCGGGGTGATCCGGAATTCGACGTGCTGGATCTCGCCAGGTTCCAAGAACACGCGCCGCACCCCCGCCAGCGATCGGATGGGCACGGGAACGGAGGCCTCGACGTCAGTCACGTAGAGTTGGACGACCTCTTCTCCCGCCAGCGCTCCAACGTTGCCCACCACCACGGACAGCGTCACGTCTTCGCCCGCCGGCACGCTGGCGGGAAGATCGAGATGGCCGTACGCAAACGTTGTGTAGCTCAGTCCATGGCCGAACGGGAACAACGGATCGCCGTCGAAGTACCGGTAGGTGCGGCCCGCCATGTCATAGTTCGTGAACGGCGGCAGCTGTTCCACCGACCGGTAGAACGTCACCGGTAGCCGGCCGGCCGGGTTGACGTCACCAAAGAGGATGTCGGCGATCGCGGTTCCGGCCGCCTGCCCAGGGTACCACGCCTCAACGATCGCGGGTACGTGCTCGGCCGCCCAGTTGACGGACAACGCACTACCGTTCAGCAGGACCAGTACGACCGGCTTGTCGAGCGCCACGATGTCGCGAATCAACGTCTCCTGCGGTTCGGGCAGTCCGATGTCGATACGGTCGCCGCCCGTAAACCCCGGTACCTCGACACGCATCTCCTCGCCTTCCAGCCGCGGGGAGAGGCCCATGAACATGATCACCGCGTCGGCCTGCCGCGCCGCCTCGAGCGCGGCCTGACGCAGACCTGGATCGGGCTTCGCCCACACCAGCTGGATGATCGCATCCGCGCGCCGATCGAAGTATTCGACGCGGATGTCCCGCGGCACGCCGGCCCGGAGATTCACGTATTCCCACTGGGTCATGATCACGTGTCGGTCCGAATACTCGACGAACAAGGAGTCGTCGAGGAACAGGCGGGCTCCGCCGAAAATCCTGACGCCAAGGGCGTAGCGCCCGGATGTCGGCGGCACCAGCGTGCCCGACCATCGCACCGAGAAGCTGTCGCGGGGCATGCCTGCCACCGGGGCTTCGTCCCACCAGGCGAAGTCCACGACCGGGTCGACCCTCGTGGCCACGGGCTCGCCCTCGAATCGATGGTTTCCGAAGTAGGTGGCCGTGAGTCCCCGTTCAGCGGCTTCGGGCCCGGCCGGCACGAGGGCCGTCGAGGGGATCACCTCGAACGAGGGCATGTCCTCGACGACGTCGCTGCCTCTGGCGAACAGCACCCTCGTATCGGGTGAGACCGCTCGCCTGATGCCTTCAAGCGGGGTGATGGGGTCGGATGGCACGCCGTTGTAGTTCCCCAGCAGCACGTCCACGTCGGTGGCGTTCGGCCCAATGACCGCGACGGTCCCGAGATCCTTGCCAAGCGGCAACACGCCGTCGTTCTTGAGCAACACGATGGACTTGCGCGTCGCCTCGAGAGCCAGCTCCCGGTGCGCCCGCGAATCGTTCACGCCGTAGGGAATCGCCGCGTACGGCACCCGTTCCGGTGGATCGAACATCCCAAGCCTGAAGCGAACACGGAGGAGGCGCGCGAGAGCCACATCGATCTGCGGTTCGGTGATCAGCCCCTGATGAACGGCCGTCACCAGACTGTCGAACGTCACACCGCAGTTGAGATCGGTCCCCGCGATCACACTCACCGCGGCGGCCTCCTGCGGCGTCTCGACGATCTCGTGCGTGTTGTAGATGTCCATGACCGCCCAGCAGTCGGACACCACGTATCCCGTGAATCCCCACTCGCCTCGCAAGATCTGCCCCAGGAGCTCGTCGCTGGCACAGCATGCGTCGCCGCGGAACCGGTTGTAGGCGCACATCACGGACTGCGCACCGGCCTCGACGACGGTCGCCCGGAAGGCCGGCAAGTAGGTCTCCCGCAGGTCGCGCTCGCTCACGACCGCGTCGAACGTGTGGCGGTCCGGCTCCGGTCCGCTATGAACGGCGTAATGCTTCGGCGTGGCCACCGTCTTGAGATAGCGTGGATCGTCACCCTGCATCCCGCGGACGAACTGGATCCCCAGCTGTCCCGTCAGGTACGGGTCCTCACCGAACGTCTCCATCCCCCGCCCCCACCGGGGGTCGCGGAAGATGTTGATATTGGGCGACCAGAAGGTGAGGCCCTCGTAAATGCCCCGTCTCCCCTGTCGCACCGACTCGTGGTACTTGGCGCGAGCCTCGTCCGAGATCACCGTGGCGACCCGTAACATCAAGTCGGTATCAAACGTCGCGGCGAGTCCGATCGCCTGCGGAAACACCGTGGCACGACCGGCCCGGGCCACACCGTGGAGTGCCTCGTTCCACCAGTTGTACTCGGGGATCCCGAGGCGCGGTACGGCATCGGCGTCGTACAGCATCTGACCGACTTTCTCCTCGAGCGTGAGGCGGGACAGGAGGTCCTGCACCCTTGTATCGAGCGGCAGATCGGGATTCAGATACGGCAGGTGGCCCTCGGTGGGACTCGGCACCGTCGGCGCGGCTTGGGCACAGGCGAGAGTGGCGCAGGTCACCGAGGCAACGGCGCCGGCTCGGCTGAACGGATGCATGGACGGACCTCCTCACGGGGCATCTCGGTTCGATGGCAAATATGCCGCTTGCGCGGGCGCCGTCCACTCGGCCCGCGACTGCGCTTGCCGTCGCGGCTCACCGGCCTACACGTTAGTGCATAGACTGCCCGCTACTCTCGACGACAATGGGCTGTTGTCCACGGACAAACGGCGGTTGTAAGCGGACCCGTGGCAGCCCAGAACGTCATTCTGGCAAGTGGTTGCCGCCGGGCGAACTCGACGCCGGTCATCCCCGGCGTCCGGGCGTTCCGCAGCGCTGACGCCGTGGCCGCCGGGCTACGCGCGCCCTCCCCTGGCCGCGTTTGGCCCGCCGTCAATGCGGAAACGAACTTCTGCGACACTACACTGGTGGCATGGCCGCACTCCTGGTACGTACACCTTCCTCCTCACCGCGCCGATCCGTCACCAGTCCGCAAGGCCCAACGCATCCCTCGTGACTGTAAGCCATTGCTACGAAGCAGTATAGACAAGTTACGTATAGGGTTCTCTTGACAGATATCGGAAGCTTAGTACCCTATATGTAACATCTGGTGGATCAAGCCAGGCTCCAACTAGGCTGATTGAAGACGTAAAGATCACTATGACAAAGCGTTACTCTTGTAACAAAAAGGGTACCTACTCCACCATCCCAGGCAACTTGTTCCTTTTACGTGCACCTCGAGGCTGAGCAAATGCAGGTCCAGAGCATGAGGGAGCTAGGCAGGCAGATTCGCGCTCGACGGCGGGAGGTCGACCTCACAGCGGCCGAGGTCGCCCAGCTCGCGCGCGTCAGCAGGCGACTCCTACTGGAGGTTGAACAAGGGAAGCGACCGAATGCCGGGTTTGCCAACGTGCTTCGCGTCCTGGAAGTGCTTGGCCTGCGCTTGGACGTTACTCCACGCGGCCTTCCCGGTACCCATGCTGGACCACGTTAGTGCTGTCCGTGTACCTGCATGACAGGCCCGTAGGAAGCGTCGAGAAGCGGGGTGCGGGCATACGTTTCACATACGCTGAGGCTGCCGTCGAGGATCCCGCGACCCCCGCGCTCTCGATTTCCCTGCCGAAGAGACCTGAGCCCTACTCAGACCGCTACGCCAGCCCTTACTTTAAAAATTTGCTTCCCGAGCAGGCCTACCGAGGGTTGGTAGCAGTTGCTGCGGGCACGACTCCCGGCGACAGCGCGGCGTTGCTGGGGGTGGTCGGTGCTGAATGCCCTGGCGCCGTGTCGATCTGGCCATACGACAAGACACCTCCGATCGTCCACGAGTATCAGTCCCTGAGTGAGGAGAATCTGGGCGCACTGTTTACCGCGTCCGGTCGGCCTCGCTTGGGGAACGCGATTGCGCGAGGGCGTCTGTCCCTCCCCGGTGTCCAGGAAAAGATCGCCCTCCTCAGGCAACCCGATGGAAGCTGGAAACTGCCAGTGAATGGTGCGGTAACCAGCCACATCCTGAAGCAGCCCACCGGAGTTACACCTTTGGTGCCTGAAGTTGCGGAGCGGACACGCTTCGCCAACTTATGGCATGCTCTCGGAACCGGTCCTCCTGTACGACGGGACCTGCGGATTCTGTAGCGGGATCGTCCAATTCGTCCTCCGACGAGACCGGAAGGCAACGCTCAAGTTCGCGGCGCTCGACGGCGACTTCGCCGTCCGCGTGCGGCGCGCGTTCCCTCAGCTCCACGGCGTGGACTCGATGGTGTGGGTGGATGAGGGAATGCGGCGCGTATTCGTCCGATCCGCGGCGGCACTACAGATCGCGCGGTACCTCGGAGGGGCATGGCGTCTCGCCGCCGCGTGGGCGATCGTGCCGGGGCCGCTCAGGGACCGGCTCTACGACCTGGTAGCACGGCACAGGCACCACCTCACCGTGCGCCAAGCCGCGTGCTTCGTCCCCGGACCCGACGTGCTGCACCGCTTCCTGTAGGCGGAGGTCGCATGTCCGTCCGCAAGTCAGCCGGGTGTTGAAGGGCTTGGAGGACGATGGCGTCCTCGCCCGCGAAGCTACCGGACGCTTCCGGCTGAAGAACTCGCGGCCGGTCCGTGACCACCGGGGGTCTATTGGGACAGCCGGTTGAAATTCCCTATTCCGTTACTCCCTGCGGAACCACACGTTCTTGGTACGCCCGTTGGAAGCCATGAAGCCGGTAATGCGCCCACTACCGGATCGCTTGAACGCAAGGGTGGCGAACGGGAACCGACCGCTGAATTCGTCCGCGCCCCGATAGCTGAGCGTGCGCTCCTCCATGCGCACGCCGTATGCCTTGAGCTTCTCGTCGGCGACACGTAGCTCGATCGCCGTCTCCAGCTCCGCCGAGTAGTAGCCTCCGGCGAACTCGGCGAGGGCCTCGGCGGTGAGCTCGACCTTCTCGACTCGGATCATCGGCATCGCGCCCCCCTGATGATGGGTCGCGCTGTCGACCGTGCCGTCAGCCCGGAAGTGGAACGTGACCGTGGCCTCCACACCGTCAAATGCGGCGGTCGTGTCCGACGTCGCCACGAGTTTGAAGCGTGGTTGTCCGGTGGCCTGCGCGTGAAGCTGGCCGTCGGCGACGGTGTAGACCATGTCGAGACTGGTGCTGGGCCCGACGATCCGCCAGTCACCCGCGATCACCCGCATGCGTTCCTCCGACATGCCACCGCCGGCCGCGGCCGTGTCGGGCGGGACCGGATCGAAGCGATCACCGAAGAACGCCAGCGCGATGGGGGTCGCGATGTTCAGGCGGAACGAGCCGTTGCTGCTCAGGATGATGACGCCGCTCTCCAACTCGGGGTAATACCCGAAGTAGGCACGGTGCGCGACGTCGCCGCCGGTGTGCTGGTACCGCCTGCGACCGCGGAACGTGCCCAGTCCGAGCCCCAGTCCATACCCCGTCGAATCGCCGTTTTCGAGAATGGTGTTCGTCGTGATCGCGGCGACCGCGGCCGCGCCCCCCAATGTGTGGTCGCGGTAGTTCATCATCCACTTCGCCAGGTCGCTCGCGGTCGTGTAAATCCCACCGGCACCGTACGATCCCGCCAGGTCGCGCGCGGCGCGGTAGCCTCCGGAATCCGCGCTCACGTAGCCGTGCGCGCTGCGCGGAATGATCTCACCCTGTTCCGCCATGACCCTCGTGTCGTTCATGTCGAGCGGTGTGAATACCTTCGCCTTCATGTATGCAGGAAACGACGTGCCGGTGATCCGCTCGATCGCCATCGCGAGCAGGATGTACCCTGTGTTGTTGTAGTTGAACTCGGTGCCCGGTTGGGCCTGAAGGTCGGGCTGGCGCTGCACGATCTGGATGGCCTTCTCGCGCGGGAATACGTCCTCACCGTCGTACCCCGCCATCGGAAGGAGATTATAGATCTCACGGTATCCGCCGGTGTGCGTGAGCAGATTCCGGATCGAAATGCGTGCCCCGAAATCCGGCAGCTCCGGTACGTACGTTCGGATGTCGTCCTCGAGGGAAAGCTTGCCCTCGGCTTGGAGCAGCAGGATCCCCATGGCGGTGAACTGCTTGGTCACCGAGCCGATGTTGGAGACCGTGTTGGCCTCAAACGGAATCCCATAGGTCAGCTCCGCCATGCCGTAGGCGCGCAGGAACCGCATCCGGCCGCGGTCCACGACCGCGACGACGGCGCCCGGCGTGTCCCGTCCCGCGAACGGCAGGAGTAGCTGGTCCACACGTGTTTCGGGCCGCCTGGCGATCGGCTCGACGCGCACGATCTCGATCACGTAGTCGCCCTCCGCCTGCTCGAATGGGGTGACCTCGATCGCGTAGCGGCCGCGCGGCCCAGACTCGAAGGTGAACGTCTCGGGTCCGCGCGCGGGCGCGTCGAATGTCTCGATCTGCTCGTTCTTGGAGTCGAATACCGTCACCTCGACATCCACCGTGAGCTGATTCACGTGACCGTATACGAAAGTGCTGTCGTCCAGCTCAATGGTGTAGCGGTGCTTGGAATCCGACGCGAGGGTCCCGGAGATGGCCTGCCCCCCGCGGATCGGGATGGTGTCCTGCGCGGGCAGTGCGGAGGCAAACGCCACGAGGAGGACGGGAACGGACGCGTACCGAAGTCGCATGGTCGTGCTCTGTTGTGCGGGTCGGGATTCGTGACAATGGTGCCACGAAGAAACGCGCTGCGCCGGAGAGCGGCAAGGGCGAAGCGGTGGGCCCGCAAACCTCCGGCCTTGATTCTCAAGTGC
>DASWII010000042.1:0-103933 GCA_036397755.1 Gemmatimonadales bacterium
GGGGACAACACGAAGATGACGATCACGTTGATCACGCCGATCGCGATGGAAGAGGGGCTGCGCTTCGCGATTCGTGAAGGGGGCCGCACCGTCGGCGCCGGCGTCGTCACCAAGATCCTGGAATAGCGGTCGACCGCCGACCGTTCTCGCGAGGGCAGCTATGGCCGGACAGATACGAATCAGGCTCAAGGGGTTTGACCATGTAGTCGTGGACCAGGCCGCCGCGGACATCGTGCGGACCGTGGAGAAGACCGGGGCGACGGTGTCGGGGCCGATTCCCTTGCCCACCAAGATGCAGCGGTGGACGGTGTTGCGGAGTCCGCATGTCGACAAGAAGAGCCGGGAGCAGTTCGAACTGCGCACGCACAAGCGCCTCATCGAAATCGTCGAGTCGCGGGCGCAAACGGTGGATGCGTTGACCAAGCTCGACTTGCCGTCGGGCGTCGACGTCGAGATCAAGGTCGATTGACGATGAACGGATTGATCGGGCGAAAGCTCGGCATGACGCAGGTCTTCGATGAACTCGGAGCAGCGGTGCCCGTGACGGTCATCGAGGCCGGGCCGTGTCCAGTGGTGCAGGTGAAGTCGGGGAGCGCGGGTGGTCACGTGGCGCAGCTCGGGTTCGGTGCCCGCAAGGCGACGCGCGCGACGAAAGCACTCGCGGGGCATGCGCAACGCGCGGGGCTCGACACCGTGCCTCGAGTGGTGCGGGACTTTGCGGTTCCAGAGGGTACGGCGGCGCCGGAGCCGGGTGCGGCGGTGACCGTCGAGATCTTCGCAGCCGGCGATCGCGTGAAGATCAGCGGGACGACGAAGGGACGAGGGTTCCAGGGTGTGGTGAAGCGCTATGGCTTCCACGGTGGGCCCGCATCGCACGGCAACACACGCCATCGCAAGCCTGGCAGCATGGGACCGGGGACGGATCCGTCTCGCGTGATCAAGGGCAAGAAGCTCCCTGGTCAGTACGGCAACGTGCGGCACACGGAACTCAACCTGCGGGTCATCAAGGTGGATCCCGAGCGGCACCTCCTGTACGTCCGTGGGGCGGTCCCGGGGCCGATGCAGAGCATCGTCATCGTTCGGAAGCAGGGAGGACGGGGTCGCTATGCTTGAGGTCAAGCACTTCTCGGCTGCCGCCGAGCCGAAGGGTCGGTATACCCTTCCCGCGAGCTACGACGGTACCGTCAACGCGCCAGTGTTGTGGCAGGCCGTGCGAGCCTTTCGCGGCAACCAGCGGCAGGGCACGCACTCGACCAAGACGCGCGCCGAGGTCTCGGGTGGCGGCCGCAAGCCATGGCGGCAGAAGGGTACCGGCCGCGCGCGGCAGGGGACCACGCGGGCGCCCCATTGGCGTGGAGGGGGGGTGGTGTTCGGCCCCAAGCCGCGCAGCTATCGGACCGATCTCCCGCGCAAGGTGCGCCAGTTGGCTCGGCAGTCGGCCTTCAATGCGCGGGTGAGCGAGGACGCGTTCATCGTCATCGAGTCGCTGGCGTTCGAGACACCCAAGACGAAACAGCTGATCGAGCTGCTCGATCGGGTGGGCCTCGCCGGGCGCAAGGTGCTCGTGCTCACGCACGACAACCAGCCGGCGGTCTATTTATCGGGGCGGAACTTGCCCAACGTCGAGGTCATGCGTTATAGCGACGCCTCCGCGTACGCGGTGCTGTGGGCCGATGCGGTTCTTGTCGAGGAGCCGGCGCTCGCGGCGGAGAAGGAGAGCGGAGATGCTTGAGACGTATCGAGCGATCGTCCGTCCGGTGGTGACGGAGAAGTCCTCGGCGCGGTACGGCCAGCTACAGGAGTACGCGTTCGAGGCCCACCCGAGCGCCTCCAAACCGGAGATTCGGGCAGCCATCGAGCAACTGTTTGGTGTGACCGTCGTGCGGGTGCGCACGTTGCAGCAGCCGGCGAAGCGCCGTACCCGGGGCCGGTCGGCCGGCCGGCGCCCGCGTTGGAAGAAGGCCTACGTGCGGCTCGCCGAGGGCGACACGATCGAGATCTTCGAGGGTTAAGTCCTAATGGGTATTCGACAGTTTCGACCGATGACGGCGGGCACGCGCTTCCGTTCGGTATCCGACTTCGCCGAGGTGACGCGATCGGAGCCGGAGAAGTCGTTGCTTGAACCGTTGAAGAAGAGCGGCGGCCGCAACGCGCGCGGTCACCTGACGATGCGGCATCGCGGCGGCGGACATAAACGGCGGTACCGGCGGATCGATTTCCGACGCAACAAGGTCGGCGTGCCGGCGACCGTCACGTCGATCGAGTACGATCCGAACCGTTCAGCGCGCATTGCGCTGCTGACGTACGCAGACGGCGAGAAACGATACATCATCCACCCGCGCGGGCTGCGGGTTGGCGATTCGGTAACGGCGGGAAGCGGCAGCGACATTCGCATCGGCAATGCGATGCCGTTGAGCGACATCCCGTTGGGAAGCACGGTGCACTGCATCGAACTCAAGCCGGGGCGCGGGGCGCAGGTGTGCCGCTCGGCCGGGACCGGTGCCCAGGTCATGGCCAAGGAGGGCAAGCATGTCGCCCTCAAGCTCCGGAGCGGTGAAGTCCGGCTGGTGCTGGCGACGTGTTGGGCCACGATCGGTGAAGTGGGGAACCCCGAGCACGAGCTGCTCTCGATCGGGAAAGCGGGCAAGATGCGGTGGCTGGGTCGCCGCCCCAAGGTGCGCGGGGTCGCGATGAACCCGGTCGATCACCCGCTGGGTGGGGGCGAAGGGAAAGCGTCCGGGGGACGTCCCCCGGTGACGCCCTGGGGCAAGCCGGAAGGGCGGAAGACGCGCCGCCGCAAGAAGGCGAGCAACAAGCTCATTCTCCGCGGTCGAAAACGCGGCAAAGCGACGAAGTAACGGAAGGCGGATCGAGGTATGAGTCGGAGCGTGAAGAAAGGGCCGTTCGTTCAGGAGGCGTTGCGAAGAAAGGTCGACGCACTGAACGTCGCGAACGACAAGCGGGTGATCAAGACGTGGTCTCGGGCATCGACGATTACGCCCGACTTCGTGGGTCACACGATCGCGGTACACAACGGCAACAAGTTCATCCCGGTGTACGTGACCGAGAACATGGTCGGCCACAAGCTGGGCGAATTTGCCCCCACGCGGCTGTTCCGAGGCCACAGTGGCAAGCTGGCGGCGGACAAGAAGGCCGCGGCCACGACGAGCTGATTGAGGAGAGGGCACGATGGCAGCACGGGCAATCCAGCGTTGGGTACGGCAGTCGCCACGCAAGATGCGTTTGGTGGTGGATACGATTCGCGGGAAGAACGTGAACGAGGCGTACGCGCTGCTGCGGTTCTCCAAGAAGCGTGCGGCGAAGCAGGTGGAAAAGGTGCTCCGATCGGCGGTTGCCAATGCGGAGCAGGACGCCCTGCGAGCGAACGACGCGTTCGACGTTGACCGCCTCGTCGTGTCGTATGCCGTGGTGGGTGAGGGACCGACGCTGTCGCGGTTCCGCGCCGCGGCGATGGGTCGCGCGGCGCCGATCCGGAAGCGCACGAGCCATGTGGAGATCCACGTGGCGATGAACGAGGAGCATGCGTAGTGGGGCAGAAAACCCATCCCTATGGATTCCGGCTTGGGATCGTCAAGCCGTGGCGGTCGCGGTGGTACGCCGGCGCCGACTTTCCGGCCCTCCTCCAGGAGGACCACCTGATTCGGCGGTATCTGCACGCGCGCCTCGCGCACGCGGCGGTGTCGGACGTGCATATCGATCGAAAACCGGGCAAAGTCACGGTGACGGTGTTCACCGGACGACCCGGCGTGGTCATCGGCAAGCGGGGGGCGGAGGTGGACAAGCTGCGGGATGAGTTGGCGCAACTGACGGGCAGGGATGTGGGTGTGAACGTCGAGGAGATCAAACGGCCCGAGCTCGACGCCCAGTTGGTGGCGGACAGCGTCGCGCACCAGCTGCGGCAGCGCGTGTCGTTCCGGCGGGCGATGAAGCGCGTACTCCAATCGGCCATGCGCATGGGCGCCCAGGGCATCAAGATCAAGACGGCGGGTCGTCTTGGCGGGGCCGAGATCGCGCGCACGGAGGGGTACCACGAGGGTCGCGTGCCGCTCCACACGCTCCGCGCGGATGTGGACTACGGCACCGCGACCGCAAAGACCACCTATGGGACCATTGGAGTGAAGGTCTGGATCTTCAAAGGCGAGGTCGTGGAAGACAGCCGCGGCCGTACGTACAGCACGGGGGCGTAGGCATGTTGGCGCCGAAGCGGGTCAAGTACCGCAAGCAAATGAAGGGGCGATCGGCCGGTCACGCCACGCGCGGCAACACGGTCGCGTTCGGCCACTACGGGCTCATGACGCTCGATCCCGGCTGGATCAGCAGCCGGCAGATCGAAGCCTCGCGCGTCGCGATCACGCGCGCCATGAAGCGCGGCGGCAAGGTATGGATCCGGATTTTCCCCGACAAGCCGATTACGAAGAAGCCCGCCGAGACGCGGATGGGGAAGGGGAAGGGCAATCCGGAGGGTTGGGTGGCCGTGGTGCGGCCTGGACGCATCATGTTTGAGATCGAGGGCGTTTCGGAGCAGATCGCCAGAGAAGCGCTGGCGTTGGCAGCGGCGAAGCTGCCCGTCCGGACGCGGTTTGTGCAGCGGGAGGAGCTCTAGGGATATGGCGTTGAAGGATGCTGAGCGCAGGCCGCTCGACACGACCATGTTGCGCGAAGTGCCGTTGGACGAGCTCGAGCTGGAGTTACGCAGGCTCGTCGAGGAGCGGTTCCGACTGAAGTTCCGGTCGGCAACCGAGCCGATCGACAACCCGCGGCGGTTCCGGATTCTCCGGCGCAACATCGCACGCATCCACACGGTGTTGCGGGAGAGGAGCGAGACATGACCGAAGCGAGTGGGACGCGGGCGGGCCGCAAGGTGCGCGTGGGCGTGGTCACCAGCGACCGAATGACGAAGACGGTGGTGGTGCAGTTGGAGCGGCGGTTGGCGCATCCGCTGTATGGCAAGCAGATCACCCGCACTCGACGCGTGAGGGCACACGACGAGCAGGGAGCTCATGTGGGCGACACGGTCAAGATCGTGGAGACGCGCCCACTGTCGAAGACCAAGCGGTGGCGGGTCGTTGAGATCGTCACCCGGGCGAAGTAAGCGAGGCACACGTGATTCAGCAGGAAACGATCGTCCGGATCGCCGACAATTCCGGCGCGCGCCGCGCCCTCGTCATCCGAGTGCTGGGTGGGAGCAAACGGCGCTACGCGCGGGTCGGGGACGTGGTGGTCGTCGCGATCAAGGACGCGCTGCCCACCGGACAGGTGAAGAAGGGTGACGTGGCCAAGGCCGTCGTGGTCCGTACGGTCAAGGAATCACGTCGACGGGACGGCAGCTATATCCGGTTTGACGAGAACGCCGCGGTGCTCATCAACGATGCGGGAGAGCCACGAGCGACCCGCATCTTCGGACCGGTGGGTCGCGAGCTGCGGGAGAAGCGCTTCATGAAGATCGTATCGTTGGCGCCGGAGGTGCTCTAATGAAGCCGCTCGTCCACCGCAAGGCTCGGCGGAAGCGCGCCCAGGGGCCCGCGAAAGCGCTGAAGATGCACATCAGCAAGGGTGACCGGGTCAAGGTGATCCGCGGAGCGCAGAAGGGGACCGAAGGGGCGGTGCTCGAGGTGTTCCCGCGCAAGCACCAGGTGGTCGTCGAGGGCGTGCGAATCGTCTCCAAGCATCGGCGGCCGACCGCCGACGACCAGGGGGGAATTGTGAAACTCGCGGCTCCGATCGACGCGTCCAATGTGATGCTCCTGGATCCGAAGAGCGGCGCGCCGACCCGGGTACGCAGACAGAAGGACAAGGATGGCACGGTCGAGCGGTTGAGTGTGCGATCGGGTCAACCCATTCCGAGGAGTCGCTAGGCGATGGCTGACAAGAGTGGCAGCGGGACGCCGCCGTTCCCGAGGCTCCAGATCTTCTACCGGAACACGGTGCGACCGCGATTGATGAAGGAATTCGGCTTCGGGAACCCGCATCAGGTCCCGCAGCTCGAGAAGATCGTCCTGAACGTCGGTCTCGGCGACGCGTCCAGGAATCCGAAGACACTGGACACGGTGGTCGAAGAGCTGACGTCGATCACTGGACAGCGGGCGGTTGTCACGCGCGCGCGCAAGGCAATCTCCAACTTCTCACTGCGCGAGGGCATGGCGGTGGGCGCACGCGTCACGCTGCGGGGGCACCGGATGTACGAGTTCTTGGACCGGTTCATCGGCGTGACGGTGCCGCGTATCCGCGACTTTCGCGGGTTCCCCACCAAGGCGTTCGACGGAAGAGGGAATTACTCGCTCGGGATCAAGGAGCAGATGGTGTTTCCCGAGGTGGACTATGACAAGGTCGAGAAGATTCACGGCATGGATATCACGTTCGTCACGACGGCCGGTCGTGACGATGTCGGGCTAGCGTTGCTGCGCGAGATGGGCATGCCCTTCCGCGGCCAGACGCCCGTTCAGATCGGATAGAAGGGGGCAGCTCAGCATATGGCCAAGAAGTGCCTGATCGAGAAGTCGAAGCGGAAGCCGAAGTTCGGTGTACGCCGGTATCACCGTTGTAGTCGCTGCGGGCGGGCGCGTGCGTTCATCCGCCGCTTCGGTGTCTGTCGTATCTGTTTCCGCGAAATGGCGCTGCGCGGGGAGATCCCCGGCGTCCGAAAGGCGAGTTGGTAATGGCGATGACGGATCCAGTCGCGGACATGCTCACGCGCATCCGCAATGCGTGTCAGGCGGGGCATCGGCGTGTGGACCTCCCGGTATCGCGGTTCAAGACCGAGATCGCACGACTCCTGCGGGACAATCACTTCATCCAGGATTTCAAGGTGTTGGATGACGGCAAGCACGGCATACTCCGGCTGTACCTGCGGTACCACGAGAATGCCCCCGTGATCCATGAGGTGCAGCGGGTCTCGCGACCGGGACTGCGTCGGTACGTGCGGGTTGGTGACATCCCGCGTGTGAAGAACGGGCTCGGCATGGCCATCCTCTCGACGCCGCGCGGTGTCATGAGCGACCGTGATGCCCGTCGCGCCCGGATCGGTGGCGAACTCGTCGCGGTGTTGTGGTAGGGGGACGTCATGTCACGAATCGGAAAGCGACCGATCACGGTGCCCACGGGTGTGAAGGTGACGCTGCACGAACGCACCATTACGGTCCACGGGCCGAAAGGGCGGTTGGAGCGGGTGCTCCCGCCGGAGATCGACGTCGCCATCGGCGACGGAACGATCACCGTGACGCGGCCCACCGACACCACACGCCACCGGGCGCTACACGGCCTCACCCGATCGCTGGTGGCCAACATGGTCGAAGGGGTGACGACCGGGTTCTCGAAGGCGCTCGAGATCCAAGGCGTGGGATACCGCGCCGAGTCGCGGCCGACCGGGGTACGGCTCCTGGTTGGATACTCGCACCCGGTGGAGTACCAGGCGCCCGCGGGAATCCAGATCGCGGTGGAGACTCCGACGAGTGTGGTCGTCTCCGGCGTCGACAAGGAGTTGGTGGGCCAGGTAGCGGCGGATCTCCGCGGTGTCCGAGGACCCGAACCCTACAAGGGGAAGGGGATCAGGTACGTCGGTGAACACGTGCGGCGCAAGGCAGGCAAGACGGGAGGCAAGGCATGAGGGCTCTGAAACGCAAGCCACGGTCGACCGAAGAACGACGGTACCGGCGGCACCTCCGCGTCCGTAGGAAGGTCGCGGGGACGGCGGAGCGTCCGCGACTCGTCGTGCGCCGCACGCTGCGATACATGTATGCCCAGTTGGTCGATGACGCCAACGGGGTGACGGTGACGGCTGCCAGTGATCGCGAGCGAGATATCGAGCGCGATGCGAAGCGGTCGGCGAAGGTTGGGGCGGCGTTCGCGGTCGGGAAGCGACTGGCCGAGCGGGCACGGGAGAAGGGAATCACTCGAGTGGTGTTCGATCGCGCGGGATACGTCTATCACGGCCGCGTCCGGGCGGTGGCCGAGGGCGCGCGCGACGGCGGATTGGAGCTCTAAGGATGGCGCAGGAACGGGAACGCGGACAGCGCCGCGATCGTCGCGAGCGACGGGAGCGGGAGACGGACTTGATCGAGAATGTCGTGGCGATCAATCGCGTCGCGAAGGTCGTGAAAGGTGGGCGACGGTTCTCGTTCACCGCCCTCGCCGCGGTGGGCGACGGGAACGGTTCGGTCGGTGTCGGGACGGGCAAGGCCCACGAGGTCGCGGAGGCCGTCCGCAAGGCCGTCGAGGTCGCGCGTCGCTCGATGCAGGCGGTCCCCCGGGTGGGCACGACGATCCCGCACGAGACGGTGGGTCGCCATGGCGCGGGTCGCGTGCTGCTCAAGCCGGCATCGTCGGGGACGGGCATCATCGCAGGTGGACCCGTGCGGGCGGTGCTCGAATGCGCGGGAATCAAGGACATCCTCACGAAGTCCCTCGGGTCGGCCAATCCGCACAACATGGTCTGGGCGACGCTCGATGGACTGACGAATCTCCTGACGGTCGAAGCGGTCGCGAAACAGCGGGGTGTTGACCCCGCGACGATCCAGTATCGCGCGCGGCAGCGAGCTCCGGAGGAGGTCACGAGTGCCTAAGAAGGGCGAATCGAAGGGCGCGAGCAAGGCCACCAAGAAGAAGGCGGCCAAGGCCGTGAAGAGGAAGCGCGTGAAGAAGGCGGCCAGCACGAAGGTTGTCGGCGCGAAGTCGAGACCTCGAAGGGTGACCGCCGTGGCGACGGGTGCGCGCCTCCGGGTGCGCCAGGTGCGTTCGGGGATCGGACGGGCCGAAACGTATCGACGCACCCTTCGGGCGCTGGGTCTCAGGCACCATCAGGCAGTCACAACAGTGACGGACACTCCGTCCACGCGCGGCATGCTACACAAGGTCCGTCATCTGGTTCAGGTGACGCCCGAGGAGGGTTGACATGACGGAGCGCGAGCCACTCACTCTACATACGCTGCCGGCTCCCGCCGGAGCGCACAAGGCGCCCAAGCGAAAGGGGCGGGGTCCGGGATCGGGTTTGGGCAAGACCGCTGGGCGGGGCCATAAGGGTCAGCGTGCTCGGGCCAGTGGGAACGTGCGTCCGGGCTTCGAGGGCGGACAGATGCCGCTCATTCGGCGAGTTCCGAAGCGCGGATTCACGAACCCATTCCGCGTTGCGAACCAGGTGGTCAACGTGGGCGACCTCGACGGCGTGGCTGGCGAGGAGATCACCCCCATTGCGCTTGCGGCCGCTGGCCTGGTGGGTAAGCCAGGTGATCCCGTCAAGGTCCTGGGTCGGGGAGAGCCGACTCGGGCCTTCGTGGTCACGGGGTGCGCCGTGTCCCGGTCCGCCCGTGAGAAGATCGAGAAGATGGGTGGGCGGATCGAGGAATAGTCGATGACCGCTCCCCGGTTTCCCAATCTCTTTGCCGTTCCTGAGCTGAAGGAGAAGCTGCTCTTCACGCTCATGTGTTTGGCGATCTATCGCGCGGGTGCGCACATCGCCACGCCCGGAGTCGACGTGCAGGTGCTCGCGGCGTTCATCAGCCAGCAGGGCCAGGGGACGTTCTTCGGCTTCTACGACATGTTCGTCGGCGGCGGGTTGTCGCGGGCCACCGTGCTGGCCCTGGGAATCATGCCGTATATCTCCGCCTCGATCATGTTCCAACTGGCTGGTGCGGTCTTCCCGTACATCGACAAGCTGCAGAAGGAAGAAGAGGGCCGCCGCAAGATCACGCAGTGGACGCGGTATATGACCGTCGTGCTCGCCGTGTTTTCAGCCTATGGATTCGCGATCTTCGCCGAGGGCCAGGGCGCGGTCCCCAACGCGGGCATGCTGTTTCGTGCCACCACGATGATGACGCTCACCACCGGCGCCGTGTTCATTATGTGGCTTGGCGAGCGCATCACGGAGCGCGGTGTCGGCAACGGCATGAGCCTCATGATCTTCTTTTCCATCATCGAGGGCTTCGTGCCGGGCACGTTCCGGACGTTCTCGCTGGTGGGGGCCGGGGCGCTGTCGCCGCAGGAGCTGGTGGTGCTGGTGGCCGTGATGATCGCCGTCATCGCCGGGGTGATCGCGGTCACGGTCGCCGCGCGACGTGTCCCGATTCAGATCCCGCGCAAGGTGATGGGCCGGGGGCGGATTCGCGAGGGGCAGAAGACGTTCATCCCGATCCGCATCAACTCGGCCGGGGTGATGCCCATCATCTTCGCGCAATCCATCATCATCGTGCCGGGCACGATCGCGGCCTTCAGCAACGTGCCGATGCTGCAGGCCTTCTCAGACACGTTCAGGCCGGGCACCGCCGCCTATTACATCAGCTACGCGTTGCTCATCATCTTCTTCACGTATTTCTACACGTCGATCATCTTTAATCCGCTCGATATCGCGGAAAATTTGAAGAAGCAGGGTGGGTTCATCCCGGGGGTCAAGCCTGGGGCCGCAACCGCCGATTACATCGACGAAGTCCTCACCCGGGTCACGCTGCCGGGCTCGGTGTTCCTCACGCTCATCGCGCTGCTGCCGTTCTGGATCTTCAGCATGTTCGAAGTGCCGTTCTTCTTCGGCGGTACCGCGCTGCTGATCGTCGTGGGAGTGGGGCTCGACACGTGGATCCAGATCCAGCAACACCTGCAACTGCGCCACTACGACGATCTGATCAAGTCGGGCCGTGTCAAGTTCCGCGGACGCCGCGGACGCTACATGTAGACGGCGCCTCGCCGGCGCGATGTACATCATACTTCTCGGACCACCTGGAGCCGGCAAGGGTACGCAGGGCGCCTTGCTGAGCGAGCGGGTCGGTCTCCCCCGCGTCGCGACGGGCGATCTGCTGCGCGCCGCGGTGCGCGATCGCACGCCCCTGGGGATCGAAGCCAAGCGATTCATGGACCAAGGTCTGCTCGTGCCGGACGAGGTCGTTCTCGATCTCATCGTCGAGGTACTGGAGTCGCCAGCCGCGTCCGGTGGCGTGATCATGGATGGCTTTCCGCGGACCGTCACGCAGGCGGAGGCCGTCGCCGATCGGCTGGCGGACCAAGGGAGCGCCGTGTCGCACGTCGTGAGTATCGAAGTGCCGCAGGACGAGTTAGTGCGGCGACTGCTCGGGCGGGCGGGGGAACAGGGACGCAGCGACGACACGCCGGAGGCGATCCAGAAGCGCCTCGCGGTGTATGCCGAACAGACGGCGCCGCTGATTGCATATTTTCAAGCGTTGGGTGTGCTGCGGCCGATCGATGGAATGGGAGCGGTGGAAGACATCGCCGCGCGTCTCTGGGAGGCGGTGGGCTCATGATCACGATCAAGTCGGTGCGAGAAATCGAGACGATGGCGGCGGCGGGGAAGATCCTTGCCGACACCCTCGCCACGGTTGCGAGCTTGGTGCACCCCGGTGTGAGCACCGGTGAACTCGATGCGGCGGCGGAGGACTTTATTCGGAGTCACCCGGGGGCGAAGCCGAGCTTCAAGGGGCTGTACGATTTCCCGGCCTCATTGTGCACGTCGATCAATCAGGAAATCGTGCATGGGATTCCCTCGAGAAAACGCGTACTCGAAAACGGGGATCTGCTATCGGTGGACTGCGGAGTGTACCTCGATGGCCTACACGCGGACTCCGCGGTGACCGTGGCGGTCGGTGAGCCCAGCCCCGAGGTTGCCAGGCTCCTGGCCACCACACGAGACGCGCTCGAAGCGGGGATCGCGGCCGCTCGCGTCGGCCATCACGTGGGCGACGTTGGGGAAGCCGTGCAGCGGCTCGTCGAGGCGCAGGGATACTCCGTCGTGAGAGAACTCGTCGGCCACGGTATCGGCACCAGCTTTCACGAAGAACCGCAGGTGCCCAACTACCGGACCCCGCGCCGCGGTCCGAGCCTCATGGCTGGCATGACGCTCGCCATCGAACCAATGGTGAATGTCGGACGCCCGGAGATTCGCACGTTGGCCGACAAGTGGACGGTGGTCACGGCCGATGGATCGCTGTCGGCGCACTTTGAGCACACCGTGGTGATCGAGCCAGGCGGACCCCGCGTTCTCACCCCCGCCCCGGTCGGAAGCCCGACCTGACGTCAACGCCCGTTGAAACGGGCGAGGATCCCGAGCAACCAGCGGTGGATGACGGGGTTCCCCGCCACAAAGGCGCCGTGGCGCAGGATGTCGCCGCCGCCCGACGCATCGGTCACGACCCCCCCGGCCTCACGCACGATCACCGTTCCCGCGGCGACATCCCACGGGGCGAGGTACGGTTCCCAGAATCCGTCGAACCGTCCGAGTGCAATGTCGACGAAATCCAGTGACGCGGCTCCGCGACGTCGGATGCCACTGGTGCCGGTGAGGATCGCCTCGAAGGCCTGGAAGTAGTTGGCCAGCAGATGCGGTCGCTTGAACGGAAACCCGGTTCCGATGAGTGCGTCTTCGGGGGCGGTGATGGCCGAGACACGCAGGCGCTGCTGTCCACACCAGGCCCCGCATCCGTGCACCGCGTGGTACGTGCACCGGGCGTGCACGTCGGCAACCACGCCCACACGGAGATCACCTTCCACCGCCGCCGCGATGCTGACCGCGTACGCCGGGTAGCCGTGAAGGTAGTTGGTCGTGCCGTCGAGCGGATCCACGATCCAGGTGAGCGATTGGGCCGAGGCCTCGGGAGTCAACTCCTCGCCGAGCACAACGGCGTCCGGCGTGGCGTGCAGCAGCTTCGTGGTGATGAGGCGCTCCGTCTCCCGGTCGACCTCGGTCACAAAATCGCTCACACCTTTGCGCTGCCATTGGGTGGGGCGCGCCGGTCGCACGCAGCCGCGGATGTGGTCCGCCGCCCGCTCGGCCGCCGTGATGGCGACGTCGAGTAAGTCTTGATCCTGCATTACCTTGCGGGGCCTCCGTCGGGTCCGTAGGTTCTCGCCATGTCAACCGTCTTCTCGGGTATCCAGCCGTCCGGCGAATTGCATCTTGGCAACTATCTCGGCGCCGTGCGTCATTGGGTCACCTTGCAGAAGGAACACGAATGCTTCTTCTGTATAGTGGATTATCACGCAGTCACGCAGGACTACGATAGCGCTCAACTGACGCAGCGCACGTACGACATGGCCGTGAGTCTGCTCGCGTCGGGCATCGATCCCGACCGCGCGGTCCTGTTCGTACAGTCGCACGTGGCGGAGCATACCGAGCTCGGATGGGTGCTCACAACGGTGACACCGATCGGAGAACTCGAACGGATGACGCAGTTCAAGGACAAGTCCCAACGTCAGGAGAGCGTGCTTGCCGGGCTCATGAACTACCCCGTCCTGCAAGCAGCGGACGTGCTGTTGTATAAGGCCGATCTGGTGCCGGTGGGTGAAGACCAGGTGCAGCATATCGAGCTGATCCGCGAGGTCGCGCGCAAGT
Organism: Gemmatimonadales bacterium; assembly: GCA_036397755.1. Taxonomy (GTDB): domain Bacteria; phylum Gemmatimonadota; class Gemmatimonadetes; order Gemmatimonadales; family GWC2-71-9; genus CAMYLY01. Next base: position 13,346 of record DASWII010000042.1, read on the forward strand.
GGAACGCGCGGCACGCGCCGGGCTTCTTTCCCGAGCCGCAGGCGCAGGTTGGGGCGGCAAGACGGATCGTGGGTCTCGACGGTCAGGCGAAGATGTCGAAGAGCCTTGGCAACACGATTGGGATCCTCGAGTCTCCCGAAGGCATCTGGCAGCTGCTGCGCCCCGCGATGACCGATCCGGCGCGGGTCACCAGGCGCGACCCAGGGGAACCGACCCGATGCAATCTCTACACGCTGCATCAGCACTTCAGTGGTGCGGAGGTCGTCGAGGACGTGGCCAAGCGCTGCCGCGGGGCCGAGTGGGGATGCCTCGATTGCAAGCGCGTGCTTGCCGACAGTATCGCGGATGGGCTGGCCGCCGTTCGTGAGCGCGCCCAAGAGCTCAAGGCACATCCCGAGCGGGTGCGGGACATCCTGGCCGCAGGTGCAAGCAAGGCGCGGGTGATCGCGCGGGAGACCATGCGCGAAGTGCGCGACCTGATGGGGCTGCTCGCCGCGGAGGTCCACCGTGACTGAGCTGTTGGACGCCATACCCGAGCTCCTCCGCCTCGGATTGTTGGGCAAGCTCGCGCTTGCGGTTGTGTTGGGTGGGGCGGTCGGCCTGGAACGGGAGGTGCGTGGCAAAGCGGCGGGACTGCGCACCAACATCCTCATCTGCCTTGGTGCCGTGCTCTTCACCGAACTCTCCATTGGCATGGCCGGGCCCACCGGAGACCCCGCGCGCATCGCGGCGCAGGTGGTGACCGGTGTGGGGTTTCTTGGCGCGGGGACGATCTTGCAGAGCCGTGGGACGGTGGTTGGGCTCACCAGTGCGGCCACGATCTGGCTGGTTGCGGCCATCGGCGTCGCCATTGGAGCCGGGGCGACGATCGAAGCGGCCGGAACCACGTTGCTGGTCGTCCTGATACTCGCGGTGTTGGGGGCGCTGGAGCGCAGGGTCCGCGGAGTCGCCACCGTCCGGCACATTGCCCTCGAGGTGGCCCGGGACCCGGAGCGGGTGAAGGAGATTGAAGACATCGTCCGGTCGAGCGGATTGCGCATCGACGAGTTGCACACGCGTGAGGAACCGGAGCACATCCTGATGGAAATCGTGGCGCGCGGTCCTGAGCAGCGTCTCGACAAGGCCAAAGTCCGGCTCATGCGGGCGGCGCGCTCAGTCCGGGTATCGGTCGAGGACTAGGGGTGCGTCGGGCGGTCTTCGATCTGTTCTCGTCGAGACCTGTGTGGCAGCCGACCCGTGAGGTGCTGTTGCGCATGCGGGCGGCGTTCCCCGGAGACTGGGACGTGGCGGTGGTGCGGCACCCCACGTCGAGCGACGGTGATGGCGCGCGAGCGTCTGCCGCGGCTCGACGTCGCGTTCGTGGCGCCGAGGTTTATGTGGGATGGGGCGTGGCGCCGGAGATCGTGACCGCCGCGTTCGGGAGCCTGCGATGGGTGCATACGGCGGCCGCCGGGGTGGCCGGGTCGATCAGTCAGGAGCTTAGGCGCAGTGGCGCCGTGCTGACCAACTCGCGTGGGGTCCATGCGGAGCCGATGGCCGATTGGGTGCTCACCGCCATCGGGTGCTGCGCGCGGGGCTTTCATGCCGCCGTCGCGGCCCGACACGCGCGGCGCTGGGCCAAGGACGATTTCACCGACGGCACCGTTCCGGTTCGTGAGCTGCGTGGCTTGCGTGTGGGGATAGTGGGTTTGGGCGGCGTGGGCCGGACGATCGCGCGGCGGTGTGCGGCGCTCGGCATGGTCGCGCGGGGTGTGCGGGCGCGCCCGGGGCGCCTCCCGCGGGGCGTGGAGTGGGTTGGTGGGCCGGAGGCGCTGCCGGACCTGGCGTGTTGGTGCGATGTCCTGGTGGTCTCGGCACCAGCCACGCCGGCCACAGCCCAGCTGATAGGGGCGTCCGTGCTCGGAAGGCTGCGCAGGGGCTCGTTCCTCGTGAACGTGGCGCGAGGTTCCCTGGTGGATGAGCAGGCGCTGATCGCCGTGCTGGATAGCGGCCATCTGGCCGGTGCCGTCCTGGACGTCTTCGCGGTGGAGCCGCTTCCGAGGCAACATCCCCTGTGGCGGCACCCCTGCGTTCTCGTGACGCCACATGTGAGCGCCGTGACCGACCGGTTCTGGGAGCGCGAGGCGGCGCTCGTCGTGGACAACGTCCACAGGTATCTTACCGGGCGCCGTCTCCGCAATCGGGTGAACCTTCAGCGAGGGTACTAGGAACGGAATGGAGAATATCATCAAGGCTGCCGTCGAGAGGGGTGCCTCCGACCTCCACATCAAGGCGGGAGACGTCTTTCGCGCCCGGGTGGATGGGAAGCTCGTTCCGCTGACCAAACAACGGCTCACGCCCGAGCAGACCCAGGCGATTGCCCTGAAGCTGATCCCTATCGAGAAGGATCGACAACGGATCGACGAAATCAAGGACTACGACTGTTCGTGGGGTGCGCCCGGCATCGGGCGGTTCCGCGTCAACATCCTGCGGCAGCGCTCGTCGTTCATGATCGTGATGCGCGTGATCCCGTTCGAGGTGCCCACGTTCGAGACGCTTTCCTTGCCGCCGGTCCTGGCGAAGATCGCCGAGCGCGAGCGCGGCATGGTTCTGGTCACGGGAGTAACGGGGAGCGGCAAGAGTTCCACGATGGCGGCTGTGATCAATCACATTAACCAAACGATGAACAAACACATCGTGACGTTGGAGAATCCGCTCGAGTTTCTGCATCGCGACCTCAACTCGGCAGTCACGCAGCGCGAAATCGGACCCGACACCGAGAGCTTCCGGATGGGGTTGCGGGCCGCACTGCGCCAGGACCCCGACGTGATTCTCATCGGTGAAATGCGTGACGCGGAGACGGTGGACATTTCGATGAAGGCCGCGGAAACCGGCCATTTGCTCATCTCGACCCTGCATACGGCGGATGCCGCCACCACGGTTGCGCGCATCATCGCGATGTTCCCGCCGGAGGAGCAGGACGTGGTTCGTGTTCGGCTCGCCGACTCGATCACGGCGGTGATTTCGCAGCGGCTGTTGCCCAAGGCCGACGGCGTTGGTCGGGCAGCCGCGGTGGAGGTCCTGATCGCGACCGAGGCGATCCGCGATCTCATCCGCGACCCGGCACGCACTGGTGAGATTCCGGACTACGTCGCGGAAGGGCGCGATCAGTACGGCATGCAAACTTTTGACCAGCACTTGATGGAGTTGGTGAACACGGGCGCCGTGACGTTCGAAACGGCGAAGGCGGCCGCAAGCAATCCGTCGGACTTCGAGCTGAAGTTGCGGACCTTCGGAACGACCGGAGGGAAGGGCAAGGCACCGGTGCAAGCTGCGCAGCCGGTCCCTCCGCCGCCGGCGGTGAAAGAGGATGACCTACCCGACGGCTTTACGGCCGGAGACTTCGGGTCGATGCTCGAATAGTGCCGGAGAGACCGACTGGGCTGTTCGTCCCGGTCACGACCCCGTTCGACCTGGCTACGGGCGACGTGGCCCCCGTGAGCCTGCGAGACAACGCGCGCGCGGTGCTCAAAGCAGGCGCAGCCGGATTGCTCGCGGCAGGCTCCACGGGGGAAGCGGTCCTGTTGGACGACCGCGAGTTCGCGTCCATCATCGAATGGCTGCGGGACGTCACGCCCGACGACCGATGGCTCCTTGCCGGTACGGGGAGGGAATCCACACGCGCGACCATCGCGGCCTGCCGGATTGCAGCGGAAGCGGGCGCGGATGTGGCGCTGGTGGTCCCCCCATCCTACTATGCGCCCAATTTGACTGCGCAGGACCTCGTCGGACACTTTCGCTGGGTGGCGGATGCATCGCCGATCCCGGTAATGCTGTACAACATGCCCAAGTACACGCACATCGCCTTGTCCGACACGCTGCTCGGCGACCTCGCCGACCACGACAACGTGTGGGGTGCGAAAGACTCGTCCGGAGAACTGAAGAACTTCGCCGTTTATCGCGATGCGGTTCCCTCGTGGTCGCTGTTCGTCGGATCCGGCGCGTTGTACTACGCCGCGCTCGAACTGGGTGCGGCCGGGGCCGTGGCGGCGACGGGCTGTTTTGCCGCCGGGCCGGTGGCGGAGATTGGGCAGGCGTTCGCCGCCGGAGATCGGGAACGCGCCGGCGCGCTCCAAGAGCGGCTGACTCCGTTGCACCACGGCATCGTCTCGTCGCTCGGCGTGCCAGGTGTCAAGGCGGCCATGGACCTGGTGGGACTCACGGGGGGGCCGGTCCGGCCCCCGCTCTCCGACGTTTCCGACCGAGAACGCGGGCACATTCGTGGGGTGCTTCGCGCCGCGGCCATCCAGCTCGTCTGACGCTGCCGAATCCTCCGAGCTGGGCGTCGGAACTCTTTCGGGAGATCGCCATCCCCCGGCTCGCGGGGTCGCCACAGAACCGCAGCGTGCGGGCCCGCATCGGGAAGCAGCTCGGCGAGTGGGGATTCCTGGTATCCGAGCAACCCTTCATGACATCTCCTCGGCGCTTGATGGCGGTGGCCATCGCCGGAGCGGGCCTCGGGTGGAGTGCGCTCGCCGCCGCGCCGCTGCTCGCGCTTGCGGTGCCGGCCGTTCCCGCGGCGCTCCTCGCGACACTGTTGCCCATTCTCCCCAGTCTGGTGGCGCTCGGGATTGCTCGAGGCGCCCTGCCGTTCCCGGCCCCCCGGATCCCGTGTGCCAACATCGAGGCGACCCGAGGCCCGGCCCCCACGCGGTGGCTGGTGGCGCACTGCGACAGCAAGGCGCAGTCGTTATCCCTGGCCGCACGGGTGCTGGGCACCGCGTTGGCCATCACAGGGGGGGGTGGGCTGGTCGTAATGGGGCTCCTGCGGGTGTTGGGTCCCCTCCCATGGGGGGTGGTCCTCGGCGGGGTGGCGGCGGCCGTCGCCGGAGGGGGAATGCTATCGCGGGGATCGCTCACGGACGAGTCGCCGGGCGCGGTCGACAACGCCACCGGAGTGGTGGCCGCGCTCGCGGCGGCGGAGTCGTTGCGACACGACGATCGGGTCGGGGTGCTCATCACGGACGCGGAAGAACTGGGCATGGAGGGTGCCCGAGCGTGGGTGGCAACCCGGGGTGCCGTTGATGCGTTCATCAATTTCGATGGTCTGGACGATCGGGGGAGGGTGTGGGTGACGGCGCATGGTGCTCATGGACGGCCGCTTAGGGAGGCACTGACCCGGGAACTGGATGCGGCAGGGTACGGCGCCGCGCGCCCCCTGCCGTTCGCGATCCCGGTAGATGGGGTGGTGCTGGGACGGGCGGGCCATGCGGGAGTGACCCTGAGCCGCGGCGACGTCGGCACCGCGCGGATCATCCACACGCGACACGACTCGGCTGCGCGGGTGAGCTTGGCCACGGCCATCGACGTGGGGAGGGCGGCCGCCCGGGTATGGTCCAGCGCCTTGGTTGACGGGTGACCGATGGCGGCGTAGCTTGTCTCAAAGGATGCTCCGGCGGGATTTCCCCGGAGCTTTTTTGTTGTCCAGCACCTGCCAGGAGTCGCTCTCGATGTTCGATCGTGCGCACCGCTGTGTCGTTGTGGTGGGGGCGCAGTGGGGGGATGAAGGGAAGGGAAAGATCGTCGACGTCCTGGCCGAGCGGGCGGATCTCGTTATCCGCTACCAAGGTGGGGCCAACGCGGGTCATACGGTGGTCATCGGGGAGGATGAGTTTATTCTCCACCAGATCCCGTCGGGGATTCTCCATCCAGGTACGCAGTGCCTGATCGGGAACGGCGTCGTGCTCGATCCCGAGACGTTGTGCGAAGAGATGGCCCAACTCGATGCGCGAGGCGTGGCGGTAGACGGACGCCTGTTGATATCGGACCGGGCTCACCTGGTGCTGCCGTATCACAAGATGCTGGATCGGGCGGCCGAGCAGCGCCAGCAGCTTGGGACGACGGGACGAGGGATCGGACCAGCGTACGAGGACAAGTACGGCCGGCGGGGTATTCGGCTCGGCGACTTGCACGACCTTGGTGTCGTGCGTACCACGCTTCTGGCGCGGGTCGAGTGGGCGAACACGCTGCTTGGCGCCATGGGCGCCGCGGAGCGAGCGGATGCGGAAGAGCATTGTCGGTTCCTCGAGCGACTCGCTCCGCGGCTCCTCCCCATGACCACGGACACGGGCGCGGTTGCCTGGCAGGGGGTGCGAGACGGCCGGTGCGTTTTGCTGGAGGGTGCGCAGGGTGCGATGTTGGACGTGGATCACGGCACGTACCCCTATGTCACCTCATCGCATACGACCGCCGGTGGCGCGGTGGTGGGCGCCGGGATCGGGCCGACGGCGATCGACAGTGTGTTGGGCGTGGTGAAGGCCTACACGACGCGCGTCGGCAACGGTCCTCTGCCGTCGGAGGCAGAACCGGGTGCGTCACAGCAGTTGCGGGAGCTGGGTGGGGAGTATGGCGCCACCACGGGCCGCCCGCGGCGGTGCGGCTGGTTCGACGCGGTGGTCGTGCGGTATGCGGCACGCGTCAACGGCCTCACGCACTTGGCCGTCACCAAGCTGGACGTTCTCGATACGATTTCCGCGCTCCCGGTGTGTGTCGGTTATCGCGTGGGAGGAGAGGAATGCACCGTGATGCCGGGCGACTCCGTCCGCCTGGGGCAGGTCGAGCCCGTGTACGAGGTGCTCGACGGATGGCGGTTGCCGACTGCGGACGCCAAGCGATTGGAAGATCTGCCGTTCGCCGCCCGCGCGTACCTCGACCGCTTGGAAGAGCTGTTGGAGACCCCCATCGCCTATGTCAGTGTGGGAACGCGCCGCAGCCAAATCATCGAGGTGGCTGACCGCGCGTGAGCGCTCCGGACGTCCTCGTGCTTGCGCAGGCGTTCAAAGAAACGCTGAGTGCGGGAGAGGTGGGCGAGGCGATCACGCGCGGCGTTCGGGAGGCCGGGCATGAACCGCGCGTCCTCCTGGGGAGCGACGGTGGAGACGGGTTGCTTGAGGCCCTGCACGGGACCCTGACGAATGTCACGACCGCTCGCGTGCCCGGGCCACTCGGCCTTCCCGTCCGTGGGCCTGTCGGGTGGCTGAATCCCACGACAGCCGTGCTCGAGTCACGGCTGATTTGTGGCTTGTCGCTGCTCCCTCACGACCAGCGGAACCCACTGCGCGCCACCACCGAAGGCGTGGGAGTGGCGACGCTCCGCGCGGTGCAGCAGGGTGCCCGTAGGGTGTACGTCGGCCTCGGTGGCAGCGCGACGATGGATGGAGGCCTGGGGTTTGGTCGGGCGCTGGGGTGGCAGTTCCTCGATGAGCGGGGGAAGCCTGTGTCGCTCGGCGGAGCGGGTCTCGAGCAGTTGGTGTCCGCGCGCCCGGCGGCGCCGCCGGGCGCGCACCTTGTCGGCCTGTGCGATGTGGGCAACCGGTTGCTCGGCGCCGCCGGCGCGCGCGTGTTTGCGGCACAGAAGGGTGCGACCGCCGAGGAGGAGACACGGCTGGCCGGTGGCCTCGAGCGGATGGTGGCCGTCCTTGGTGTTGACGGCGCAGGGCATGCCGAACTCGAGGGCGCCGGGGCCGCAGGAGGATTGGGGTTCGGTCTCGTGCATTTCGGCGGTGGCCGGCTGGAGCCCGGAGCGCGCTGGGTGTTGGATCGCGTGTCCTTCGATGTCGCGTTGGCGGATGCCTCCTGTCTTGTGGTATGCGAGGGGGGCTTCGACGGTACGTCACTCGGCGGGAAGCTTGTGGGGGAGGGAATCTCGCGCGCGGCGCGCGCGGGTGTCCCCGTCGTGCTGCTCGCGCCGGTGGTCGTCGGCGCCGTGCCGGCCGGCGCCGTTGTCGAAACCGGCGGTGGTACGTGGGATGCGTCGACACTCGCCGCCCGCGCCTGTGCCGGGTTGCGCCGCGCCCTGCGCTAGGTGGCTGCATCGACGAGAGCCGAGTAGTTTCCTCCGACTCGACAGGCAAGCGGAGAACGGGAAGACATGGGACGCACCGAAGCGATGGAGAAACTCGTATCGCTGTGCAAGCGGCGGGGGTTCGTTTTCCAGTCGTCGGAGATCTACGGCGGGCTCGGATCCGTGTGGGACTACGGGCCGCTAGGTGTCGAACTCAAGAGGAACCTGAAGGAGCGCTGGTGGCGCTCGATGGTTCACGAGCGCGACGACATCGAGGGGTTGGACGCCGCGATCCTGATGCACCCCAAGGTGTGGGAAGCCTCGGGGCATGTGGCCGGCTTCACCGATCCCCTTGTCGACTGCAGGACCTGCAAGAATCGGTTTCGCGCGGACGACGCGCGCATCAAGGGCACCCCAGGTAGTCCGGACGCACAGTGCCCGAGTTGCGGCAACAAGGGGGTGTTGACCGCGCCGCGCATGTTCAACCTGATGTTCAAGACTTTCATGGGTCCGGTCGAGGAAGAGGCGGCGGTGGTATATCTGCGACCCGAAACGGCGCAGGGCATCTACGTCAACTACTTGAACGTCATGCAGGCGTCCCGCCAACGCATCCCGTTCGGTATTGCGCAGGTCGGCAAGGCATTCCGCAACGAGATTACTCCGGGGAACTTCATCTTCCGTACGCGCGAGTTCGAGCAGATGGAGATGCAGTACTTCGTGCGCCCCGGAGAGGACGAGGCGGCGTTCGAGGAGTGGAAGGGGCGTCGCCTGCAGTGGCACCGTGATCTGGGGGTCGACGCAAACAAGCTCCGCTTCCATGCGCATGGTGCCGACGAGCTCGCGCACTATGCCAAGGCCGCCTTCGACATCGAGTACGAGTTCGAGTTCGGTTGGCAGGAGTTCGAGGGCATCCACAACCGGACCGACTTCGACTTGCGCCGCCACCAGACGTATTCCGGGAAGAGGCTGGAGTACGTCGATCCGGTTGCCGGCGACCGCTACCTCCCCTACATCATCGAGACGTCGTTGGGTGCCGACCGGCTCACACTCGTGGTGCTGGCGGATGCGTACCGCGAGGAGGAGGTTCACGGCGAGCAGCGGGTCGTTCTGCGGCTCGCACCAGCCATCGCCCCGGTGAAGGCCGGCGTGTTCCCGTTGGTGAAGAAGGACGGGATGCCGGAGTTGGCCCGCCGGATCTACGACGACCTGCGGAAGCATCTCCCGGTGTTTTTCGATGATGGCGGGTCGATCGGCAGGCGGTATCGACGCCAGGACGAGGCTGGCACGCCGTTCGGCATCACGGTCGACGGTCAGTCGCTGGAGGATCAGACGGTTACGATCCGCGATCGGGATACGCTGGCGCAGACGCGCGTTGCTGCCGAGGGCGTGCTGCCCTACTTGCGGGAGCGGGTGCACGCGTGATTCTGAGCGAGATGCTCCGCCGCGGCGAGGCGATGCACGAGGAGCTGGGGCGGGAGTGGTATCGGGCCGGAGCTGGACTCACCGAGAACCCCGAGTTTGCGGCAATCTACGATCGGAACGCTGATCTTCAGAGTGACGAGGCGCTGGCACTGGCGCGAGACAGTGATGATCGCGCGCTGCTGGAGTGGATCGTCGATGTCCGCATTGGCAGGCGCGTCGCGCCGTTCGAAGAGCGGCAGATGCGCTGGGAGCAGCAGGCGATGGTCGACGGGCCATCCACGGCGGTGCCGTACCTCCGCGTGCCAATCGTGATCGCGAATACGACCGATCGCTCGGCGAGGCTACAACTCGATCGGGCGCGCGTGCGGGTGGCGGCGGAGCTCGTCCCCTTGCGGCGTGAGCGCCTCGAGCAGGAGCACGAGTTGCTGCTTTCGCTTGTCAGCGCCGACGACTACGTCAGCGCGTTCTCCACGATCTCCGGCATCGATCTCGACGCGCTGGGGAGGGAGGCGAGGGCGTTTCTCGAGGGCACCAGTGCGATGTATGACGACAGCTTGGCGCGGCTCGCCCGCCGCCGCCTGGGCGTGTCGCTCGGCCAGCTCGAGCGATCGGACGCCTTGTGGCTGTTTCGCGTCGACCGATACGACGCCGGATTCCCTCCGGCGCACATGGTGGCGGTGGCGTCAGCGCAGATGGCCGAGATGGGCTTGGACGCGACCCAAGGCGGACGGGTGGTGATCGACACGGCGGAACGCGAGCGGAAGCAACCTCGGGCGTTCTGCGTGCCCGTGCGTGTGCCGGACGAAGTGTACCTCGTGTTGCGTCCCAGCGGTGGACACGGTGACTATCGCACGTTCTGGCACGAGTTGGGGCATGCGATGCACTTTGCGGCGGTGGATCCGACGCTGCCCTTCTCGGCTCGGTGGCTGGGGGACAATTCGGTCACCGAAGGTTTCGCCATGCTGTGGGATCACCTGACGATCTCTTCCCATTGGCTCCAGCGATATACGGAGTTGAGTCCGGCGGATCGTGCCGACCTCGTATTCGAGCTTGCCGTGAGCGAGCTGTTCATGGCGCGGCGCTACGCGGCCAAGCTCAACTATGAGCTCGAATTGCACCGGAGCGGAGTGGAGGGCGCTGAGGATCGCTACGACGAGTGGCTGAGCGAGGCGACGCGGTTTCGTTATGACGGAGCCGACGCGCTCCTGGATCTCGATTTCGGCTTCTATGCGGCACGGTACCTACGTGCCTGGCAGCTGGAAGCGGCGCTCGCCAACATGCTCGTCTCGCGGTTCGACGTACAGTGGTTTCGGCGTGCGGAGGCGGGCGCCGTCGTGCTCGACCTGATGCGACGCGGTCAGGCAAGTGCCGCCGACGAGCTCGCCGACACCGCCACGGGCCAGTCGCTATCATTCGCGCCGGTGGTGACGCGGATGGAGCACGTGCTCGACTGATCACACCGCAGCGGTCTGCTGTTCCCTCGCGAGGAGGTCACGTGACGAACGGACGCGACGCCTTTTCCTCTCGCTGGCTCATGCTCCTCGTGATGCTGGGCATGGCCGTCGGCACCGGCAACATCTGGCGGTTTCCGCGGATCGCTGCCCAGAACGGCGGGGGTGAGTTCATCGTCGCGTGGATCGTTTTTTTGGTCCTCTGGTCCATTCCGCTGATCCTCGTCGAGTTCGGAGCCGGGAGGAAGACCCGGGCTGGACCGGTGCGTGCGTTCATCCAGCTCATGGGACCCCGCTGGGCATGGATGGGGGCGTTCATCGCCTTCGTCGCCACCGCCATCATGTTCTACTACTCGGTCGTGGCCGGATGGACGATTCGCTATGTGATCGCGTCGGTCGCGGGCGAACTGCCGGGGAGCGAACCGGGAGCGTTCTGGGAGCGCTATACGACGTCGTGGTGGCCGGTGCTGACCCACGGCGCGGCCATCGGACTCGGGACCCTGGTGGTATCGCGGGGCGTACGAGCGATTGAGAAAGTGGCGAAGGTCCTCATGCCGGCCCTGCTCGTGTTGGTGGTCGTGCTCGCCGCGCGGGCGGTAACGCTTCCGGGGGCCGGTGGGGGGCTGCAGTACCTCTTCTCCATCGATTGGGCCGAACTCGGGAACGCGAACATCTGGCTCCATGCGTTGACGCAGAACGCGTGGGACACCGGAGCTGGCTGGGGATTGGTGCTCTCGTACGCGGCCTATCTTCGCGTCAACGAGGACACCGCGTTGAACGCGTTCCTCCTCCCAACGGCCAACAATATGGTCTCGCTGCTCGCCGGAATCATGGTGATGTGCACCGTGTTCTCGGTGGTCCCGCAACTGGTGGCGAACTTGGGGACGGACCCCGCCGCGCTTGCCGCATATCCGGGCCTTGCGGACGCGGTGCGAGATGGCGCGGAGCTCACGCCGGATCTCATCCAGGGAACGATCTTCAGCGCCAACAACGAGGGGCTGACCTTCATCTGGATGCCCCAGTTGTTCGCGCGTATCCCGTTCGGCCAGGCCTTCATGGTGCTCTTCTTCCTGGCTCTCGCGTTCGCGGCGTTCACCAGCCTCATCGCGATGATCGAGTTGGCGACGCGGGTGCTGCTCGATGCTGGAGTCGAGCGCAGCCGGGCGATCAAGCTCGTCGGCACGGTCGGTTTCGCGCTCGGGCTGCCCTCGGCGGTTTCGCTTCGAGTGCTGCACAATCAGGACTGGGTGTGGGGTGTGGCCCTCATGGTGTCAGGGCTGTTCTTTGCGATCGCGGTGATCGTGAACGGGGTGGAGCGGTTCCGTCGGGAACAGCTGAACCACGAGCACTCTGACATCCGTGTCGGCAAGTGGTGGGACGTCGTCGTGGTCGTGCTGGTGCCGCTACAGGCGGGGATTCTCCTCGTGTGGTGGTTGTGGCAGGCACGTGGATGGAATCCCACGGGGTGGTTGAATCCACTCGGTGAAGACAGCGTTGGCACGATCCTGCTCCAGTGGGGATTGGTGCTGGTGGGGCTGATCGCCGCGAACCGATGGCTCGCGAGGCACTCGCATGGCGGGTCGCCGGGGTGATCGGAGGGCGCCCTCGTGGATCTGACTCGATTCCGCACGATGGTGGCGCGCTTGGCGGAGGAGATCCCGAACGAATACTACGACGGGATTGCCGCGATCGAGGTGAGCCCCGCCGCGCGATCCGACCCGGCCCGGGACGGCGTCTACGTCATGGGAGAGTGTGTTCCTCTGGAATCCGGGGACGGCCCGCCGCTGTCACGCATCGAGCTGTACCACGGGTCATTCCGCGCGGTCGCCGAGGACGACCCGAGCTTTGACTGGCGCGAGGAAGCGTGGGAAACACTTTGGCACGAGGTGCGTCACCATCTGGAATGGCGGGCCGGAGAACGCAGCCTCGAGGACTACGACTGGGCGGCCGCGCAGAACGAGGCCCGGGCGTCGGGCGGGACTTTTGATCCGGCGTTCTATCGCTGGGGTGAGCGGATCGGCGAAGGGTGTTTCCGTGTGGGTGACGATACGTTCTTGGAGATTCTCGTGAAGCGCGGTGCGCCGACGGCCGAGTGGACGTGGAGTGGGGCGCGCTACGCTATTCCGATGCCCGATGCGCCTCTCCCCGTGTACGCCGCCGTATCGGGGATGGATGCACAGCCTCCGGGCGAGTTCGTGCTCGTGCTGCGGCGCGCCCCCAGGTTCACCGACCTCTTTCGGCGGCGTCCACCACCCACGCACATCGTGCAGAAGGTGCAACGCCTTGCCTGACCGTACGGTGTCCGTGCGGTGTGGGGATCTCGTGTTTCGCGCGCGGTTGGAGGCCGTAGTACGCTCGAGTGGCGCGACGCCCGTTCCCGCTGACGTATCGGCGGAACTCGTGGTCGTAGAGTTGATCAACGACGACCGCGTGCAGGTGTGCGCTGACCTCGTCAGTCGGGGGGCGCGCGTGCTCGCGTTCGGTCCTCACGTTGAGGCACGGCGTCTTCGCGCGGCTCGGGCTGCCGGTGCCACGGTCGTGACGAACGCGGAAGTGCACGCTCGTCTCGGCCAGATGCTGGCAGCTTCGTGAACGAGTATCTTTGGTGCGCACTTGCGGGATGAGACCATGACACACGAAACGACCACATCGCTCGAACCGGCCGAGATCATCGCTCGGGCCAAGCTGTTCTTCGCCGAACGCGTGCCGCACCAGAGCGCGTTCGTCGAGCAAGAGGGCCCGACCTACGCCACGTTTCGCGGGCAAGGCGGCGAAGAGCTCGCGATGGGAATGACGGTCGGGGAAGGCGGCACCCGCATTCGTGCGTCGACGTTGTTCTTCGATCAGGCGATCGGCCGGTTCTTCTCGACGCTCCCGACGGCGGCAGGCGCGGGGTGACCGTCTCGATCGCGCTGGATCTCCGCGTGTCGGTGCCGGAGGTGTGGGACACGGTGCACCTCGCGGCCGCCGGCGACTGGACGATCGAGCGTGTCAAGCAGGAGGCGCTCGCCGCGGCGCTGAGCGGCTCGGCGTCTCCCGACCGATACGTGGTCAAGTACCGCGGCGCGCTGATGCTCGACGAGGGGGCGACGCTGTCGGCGTTGGGCGTGCCCGCGGGAGCGGCCCTCGTCGTCATTCGAGCGCACCGGCGACCGGTTCGCTGATCGGCGCGGCGCGGCCGATTGTGCCGGTCACCGTCTACACACACGCGAGTTTCCGTAACCACGATGCGGGGGACGGACATCCGGAATCGCCGGCGCGGGTCGAGGCCATCCTGGCTGAGTTGCGCATGTGGCCAGCCGATGCCGGCGTGGCGCCGCGGGAGGCGGAGCCCGCCCCCGAGGATGCCGTCCTCCGGGCGCATTCCCGCGAGCATCTCGAGCGGCTGAGAACGGTTCACCTGGCCGGTGGTGGTCGCCTCGATGCGGACACGGTGATGAGTGCCGGCAGTTTCGGGGCGGCGCTCGATGCGGCGGGTGCGGCCATCGCGGCGGCCCGCGCCTCGCTGGAAGGGACCCCAGCGTTCGCGGCAGTTCGTCCACCCGGGCACCATGCGACCAGGACACGCGCGATGGGGTTCTGCTTGCTCAACAATGTGGCCATCGCCGCACACGCGGTCATCGCGGAGCACCAGCTGGATCGCGTGCTCGTCGTCGATTGGGATGTCCACCATGGCAATGGCACCCAGGCCATCGTGGAACGCGACCCACGCATCCGATACGTCTCCCTGCATCAGTGGCCCCTGTATCCAGGAACGGGACGGGAGACCGAGCGGGGTGTGGGCAACGTCTTCAATGTCCCGCGACCACCCGGCCTGCCGGCCGCGCAATACGTGCGCGATCTCGCCGAGGCCGTGGCGCGGGCAACGGACGGCTGGGTGCCGCAACTGCTCCTGGTGTCGGCCGGGTTCGACGCCATGGCCGGTGACCCGCTCGCCGGGTTCACGCTCGAGCCGGAAGACTACGCTCGGTGGACCGTGGCTTGGAGGGACTTGGCGCCCATGGCTTCGGTGCTGGAAGGCGGTTACGTGCCGCATCGGCTGGCCCAGGCGGTCGCCGCCCATATTCGGGCGCTCGGATAGGCCCGTGCTAGTGGCCCCCGCAGTGGGGCCGTAACTTCACCCTCATGGCTCAGATGCTCTCGCTGAACCACCTCCTGGCGGTCATGCAACCGTGGACGGATGTGGCGGTAGCAATTCATCAGCGTCTCGCGACGCTGATCGGCCCGGAGCAGGGGCACGAAGTGCTGTGGGTCGGATCGGGAGCTGGTCGCGCCGTGCTGTGGTGGGCACAACGGTTCCAGCTGCACACGTTGGGCCTGGATCCGGATCCGGAGGCGGTCGAGCAAGCCGAGCGGTCCGCGCGCGCGAGTGAGCTTGCAGCCCTGACGGCGTTCCATGTGGGCAGCCCGGCGGACCTCCCCTTCGAGGCCCAGGTGTTCGACATCGTGGTGGCGGACTTCCTCCATCTGTCGGGGTTGGATAACCGTGAGGTGGTGAAAGAACTCGGGCGTGTGGCGCGGCCCATGGCGACGGTCGCCGCGCTGGTGCCGATCTGGTTGGCGACCCCGGACCCGGAGCCCGCGCGTGTGCTCGTGTCGCTCGGAATCCAGCCACGGGTGCTCATGGAGTGGAAGCAGTGGTTTCGCGAGGCGGGCGTGGTGGACCTGGTGGCCGAGAGCGCGGCCGCCGACGGTGCGTGGCTTGCCTATGGGAAGGTCGGCATGCTGGTTCGCGCGTGGCGGGTGGCGCGCTGGGCAGGGGTCCGGGCCGTGTTCCGGCGCGAGGTGCGGACCTTGCGCACCGTTGCCCGCCGTCGTGTGCTGGGGGTTTCCATCGTCAAAGGCACTCGCTGGCCGCACGAAGCATGATGCTCTCGACCTGTACGGTCGCGCTTCCACTCCCGACGCCCGATCCCTACCGATACATCGTCCCCACGACGTTGCTTGACCGGGTGGTGCCTGGGGTGCGGGTGCTCGTGCCGGTGCGGACGCGGACGATGATCGGGGTCGTCGTGGACATCGAGGAGCAGGATGCGGAGAACCTGCGGCCTGTGTTGCTGGTGCCCGATCCCCACCCTCTCCTCACGGGCGACCTGCTCGAGGTCGCCCGCTGGATGAGCCGGTACTACGCCGCACCGTTGGGGCTCGTGCTGCGGGCGATACTTCCCGGGACGTTGTGGGGCGCTTCCACCCTCGAGGCGTCCCTCACCGGTGCGCCTGCGCCGAGCGGAGGAGCGAGCGGCGAGATCGCGCAGGCTCTCCAGCGTGCCGGCGGTCGAGCGACCGCCAAGTCACTGGCGCGACGCCGTGGTCGGCCGGTGTGGGACGTGTTGCAGCGTCTGGAGCGTGCCGGCGTGGTGACGCTGGCGGCGATTCCACCATCGACCGGTCCCGCGCCGCACACGGAGCGTGTGCTCCGGATCACTCGTGCTCTGCCCACCTTGTTGGAACGGGAACGTACCTTCGGGAGGGCGCGGCGCCAGCGCGAGGCCTACGAGGCTTTGGATGCGCTGGGAGGGGTGGCGCCGCTTCGGCACCTGACGAGCGAGCTCGGATTCTCGACGGCATTGCTGCGCGGGCTGGTGGATCGCGACCTTGCCACGCTCGAGCGCGTCGAGCGACCGCGCGATCCCCTGGAGGGTGTGGTGGGGGAGGCCCCCCCGCCGCTCTCGCCACCGCAGTCGGCGGCCGTGCGCGGCATCACGGCGCTACCCGAGGGAGGGGTGGCGTTGCTGTTCGGGGTCACGGGCAGCGGCAAGACGGTGGTCTACCTCGAAGCCATCCGACGCGAGGTCGAGTCCGGCGGCGGAGCCATCATCCTCGTGCCGGAGATCGCGCTCACGCCGCAGACGATCGCGCGCGTGCGCGGCGCGTTCGGGGAATCCGTCGCGGTACTCCATTCCGGGTTGTCGGACGGGGAGCGGGCGGACACCTGGCGCTGCTTGGCGGACGGGAGCAAGCGCGTGGCTGTGGGCGCGCGGTCGGCGGTCTTTGCGCCGGTACCGCGCCTGCGCGCCATCGTGGTGGACGAGGAGCACGATGGGAGCTACAAGCATGGTGAGCGCCCGCGGTATCACGCGCGCGATATCGCCTTGCGACGCGCGCGTGTGGCGGGCGCGCGCGTGATCCTCGGCAGCGCCACGCCGGCGCTGGAAACCTGGGGAGTGCGGGATCGCATCGCCGTGCTGACGTTACCGGACCGGGTGTCGGCCCAACGCCTGCCGCCGGTGGAACTCGTGGATCTCCGCGTGACGGAGCGCGTCAAAGAGTCCGGGCCGATTCCGTGGTCGCTCGCCCTCGACACCGCCGTGGACGAGGCGCTGGGAAGCGGCGACCAAGTGCTGCTGCTGCTCAATCGCCGCGGGTACGCCAACTTCCTCCAGTGTCATGGGTGCGGTGCGGTGTGGGTTTGCCCAGCTTGTAGCATTTCGCTCACGGTGCATCGCACCCCAGGGCGCCTGCGGTGTCACTATTGTGGTCACGAGGAGCGCATACCGGAGGTGTGCGGTGACTGTGGGGCCGCCACGAGTCGCACACGGGGCGTCGGCACCCAGCGACTGGAACACTGGGTGACCGAGCGGTATGCCAGCGCTCGCGTGGCGCGGATGGACGCCGACACGACGTCGCGCCGATGGTCGCACCAGCAAATCCTCGATGCGTTTGGCAGGGGTGACGTGGATGTGCTGCTGGGGACCCAGATGATCGCCAAGGGGCTGGACTTCCCGAACGTCACGTTGGTCGGCGTCGTCGACGCCGACACGGGGCTCCACCTGCCCGATTTTCGTTCGGCGGAGCGCACGTTCCAGTTGATCGCGCAGGTCGCTGGCCGGGCAGGGAGGGGGCCGCGCGGTGGGAGAGTATTGGTGCAGACGCGCTCGCCGGGACACTATGCGTTGGAGCACGCGTCGCGGCACGACTACGAAGGGTTTGCCGAGCGCGAGCTCGAGGTACGGCGTGACCCGCCATACGTTCCCCACGTCGGGCTCGTCAACGTCGTCGTGAGCGGCGTATACGAGCAGGGCGTCGCGCGCGCGGCCGACGAGCTTGCGGCCTGGCTTCGCGGGCTGTGCCGCGAACAGGCCCCCGATGAGGTGGAGACAATCGGACCGGCGCCGGCTCCGCTCGCCCGGCTCAAACGACGCTGGCGATGGCACGTGGTGCTTCGGGCTCGGAACCGCGCGCTGCTCGGGCGGGTTCTCCGGTACGCCCAAGCACGCGCACCATTCGTCGATCGGGGTGCGATTCGGGTCACCTTCGACCGCGATCCCTACTCGATGCTCTAGGAGGCGCGCGGCGGGTGCTTCGCTTGAATCCCCTCTGCCGCCCCGGTAAGTTGCGGGCGCTTTGCGGTACCCCTCTCGGTGGAGCCATCGCATCTGTGGGATGCGCGTGAATTCAACGAAATTCCCAATTGGCGCAGCGCCCCGGCGGCTCCGCCCGTGAGCCGTTGGTGAGGGTCACCACCGGCCCACGGATTGGGTGGCGCCGGCTGGCGGCGGCGATTGCCGCCGAGATCCCGCGCGGCGAACTCGATCGCGTGTGGTTGTTCCCCCCCGTGCGACAGGACGATCACGAGTGGGGTACGGCCGTCATCGCCCGACGACTTCAGGGGAACCGTCGCCGAATCTATACGGCGACCTACCTGGTCGTGGCCCGGGGTCGCACGCAGGGGCAGGGTCGGGTGACCGTCGAGGAGGTGGGCGAGAGTCCCGGCGTGATCGTGCAGGACGTGATCGCCGGTGTGCAGGCTCGCATGGCGGATGAACGGCCGCCCGAAGAGCTCGCGCCGAGCGCGTGGGAGGAGTACTACGGTGACGAGCCCGCCGCAGAAGCCTGACGGCGGCATGCTCCTGGAGCGATTCAGGCGCTATCTGACCGCGCAGAACCTGCCTGTCACGCACCAGCGACTCCAGATCGCCGAAACCGTGTTCTTCTCGGACCGGCACCTGTCGGTTGGGGATATCGTGCTTCAGCTGCGTGGCAAGGGGGAGCGGGTGGGGACGGCCACCGTGTATCGCACGCTCGAGTTGCTCCGGGCGGCCGCGTTGGTGGAGGAGCACGATTTCGGTGAGCGGTTGCGACGATACGAGCCCATGCTCGCGTACAGTCATCATGAGCACTTGATCTGCACCGAGTGCGGAGCGGTGATCGAGTTCGCAAGCGAACGCATTGAGCGGATGAAAGCGTTGATCGCGGAGGAGCATGGCTTCCGTCCCCGCCATCATCGCCTGGAGATCTATGGGCTGTGCCAGCAATGCCAGCACCGCGACGCGGCGGCGCTCCGACCTATGAACGTCTCGACCAAGGTGGTGAGTGATGATTGATGCAACCACGTTCATGCCGTCTCGTGCCTTCCTCACCAAGGGGGTTGGACGGCACAAGGAGAAACTCACCAGTTTCGAGCTGGCGTTGCGCGACGCCCATGTGGCACAGTACAACCTCGTACGGGTCAGCTCCATCTGGCCGCCGCACTGCGAGCAGGTGTCTTGGGAGCGCGGGGTGAGCGGTCTGCGACCTGGTCAGGTCGTGTTTGCCGTGGTGGCGGAAGCGTCGACGAACGAGCCGTCTCGGCTCGCGACGGCGGCGATTGGGTTGGCGATCCCGGCGGACCCCAGCCACCACGGCTACATCTCGGAGCACCATGCGTTCGGCCAGCGGCGCGAGCCGGCAGGCGACTATGCCGAGGACTTGGCAGCCAGCATGTTGGCAACTGTGCTTGGCGTGCCGTTCGACCCGGAACAGGCGTGGGACCAACGTCGCGAGCAGTGGCTGCTCTCCGGTGAAATCGTCGAGACGAGAAACATCAGCTGTACCGCCGAAGCGCAAGACGACGGACGCTGGGTAACCGTCGTGAGTGCCGTGATCTTCTGCGGATGAACGAGTTTCGCGAGCGCAGCGGATCGCTGGACCTGCCCGCGTCCTTGCGCGGGCTTCCCTGGGGGCGGCACGAATTGTTTCTGGGAATCCCCGCCGAGGACGCGTCTTTCGGCCGATCCCCCGTGGTCGTGCTGCCGGTGCCCTACGAAGCCACCGTGTCCTACATGGGAGGCACGCGGTTCGGACCGCGTGGATTGTTGCACGCCTCGCGCTTCGTGGAGCTGTACGACCCGGCGCTCGATGCGGAACCGTGGGAGCACGGCATCGCGACGCTCCCCGAGTTGGTCCTTCCCGGCACAGGCCCGGAGCGGGCGCTACCCACGTTGCGCGCCGCTGCCGATGCGCTCCTTGCTGAAGGCAAGTTCGTCGTCATGGTCGGCGGTGAGCACAGTATTTCCGGCGAACCGATTCTGGCCCACGCGGCCGCGGCGCGCAACGGATTAGCGGTGCTGCAGTTGGACGCGCACGCGGACCTGCGACCCGAATACGAGGGCACCGCATTCTCCCACGCCTGCGTCATGCACCGCGTCCTCGACCACGTTGATCTCGTCCCCGTCGGCATTCGATCGCTCACGCGCGAGGAGCGCATGATGATGCGGGACCGGAAGATTCCGGCGGTCTTCGGGCATGAACTCGCGCGGTCGGGCTGGCAGGATCGCGTGCTCGATGCACTGGGAGACCCGGTGTACGTCACGGTCGACGTTGACTATTTCGACCCGGCGATCATGCCGTCAACCGGGACACCGGAGCCCGGAGGAGGACAGTGGTATCCCGCGCTCGACCTCCTCGAGCGGGTGTTCAAGGAGCGTCGGGTCGTCGGGTGCGACGTCGTGGAGCTCGCCCCACTGCCAGGGTTGGTCGCACCGGATGTCTTGGCTGCGGAACTCGTCTACAAGCTCGCAGCATTCTGGCTCACCTATCAGAGGCCCGAACTCGACCGAGGGTCGTCGCCCCGAGCTGCGTCATGAATGAGTCGGTAGGTTTGGCCGTGGCATTTGGGGCGGGCGTGCTGAGTTTCCTCTCGCCCTGCGTGCTCCCCCTCGTCCCGAGCTACGTCTCGTTCATTACGGGGTTGTCGCTCGATGAGATGGGTGCCAAACGGTGGACGGCCGTGACGCACGCGTTGCTGTTCGTCACCGGGTTCACGCTGATCTTCCTGGGGTTGGGGGCCGGCGCCACGCAGCTGGGCGTGTTCCTCAAGAATCAGCAGGTGTGGTTGGAGCGCGTCGGCGGACTCCTCGTCGTCTTTTTTGGACTATACATGATGGGCGCACTCCGACTCGGGGTGCTCGATCGCGATCGGCGCGTACACCTCCGCGACAAGCCGGTTGGATATCTCGGCAGCGTGCTCGTCGGTCTGGCCTTCGGCGCGGGCTGGACACCGTGTATCGGGCCGATCCTGGGTGCCATTCTCACGTTCACCGCCGCCAAGGCGAGCTTGAGTGAAGGCATGGTGCTGCTGCTCGCGTATTCCCTCGGACTAGCGGTGCCGTTCCTCATCGCGGCGCTGGCGGTCGATCGCTTCATCGAGTGGTTCAAACAGTACCGGCGGCATCTCGGGGTCATGATGAAGGTCTCCGGCGCGCTCCTGATCGTATTCGGCGTGATGCTCCTGACCGGCACGTTCACGCTGCTCGCCAGCTGGCTCCAGAGCCTGACCCCCGACTTCCTGCGGGAGCGTATCTAGCCCAAAACACGCGGCGCCCCGAGCCGGAGGACGCGGCTCGGGGCGCCGGATTGCGTCGGGATTGACCTAGGCGGCCGTCAGTTCCATCTGTGGCGTGTACTTCCCGAATCGCGCGGCACCGTTGCACTTGGCGCGATGATGGAAGACCTTCTGCGCCGCGGTGACATTGTCGCTTTTTCCGCCCCAGGCATTCAGGGCGGGATCCTGCAGGGCGCGGCCATAGCTGAAGCTGAGCTCCCACGGATGCGTACCCAGGGCGTTCATGGCGTTCAGGTGCGCGGTGGCCTCCTGCGCACTCTGCCCGCCGGACAGGAACACGATGCCGGGGACCGCGGCCGGAACCCTTCGGCGCAAGGTGCGGACCGTGGCCCGAGCGACGTCCTCAACGTCCGCCTGCGTCGCACAGTCCTTTCCGGCCACCACCATGTTGGGTTTCAGTAACGTGCCCTCGAGCACCACGCCGTGCTTGTGCAGTTGGAAGAAGAGCGCAGCAAGCGCGTCGCTTGTCACGTGCTCGCACTGTTCAATCGTGTGGCTGCCGTCCATGAGCACTTCGGGCTCTACGATGGGAACCAGCCCCGCCTCCTGCGAGAGGGCGGCATAGCGGGCCAAGGCATGCGCGTTGGCGTCGATGCAGTAGCGGGACGGCAGGCCGTCGCCGATCGTGATGACGGCGCGCCACTTGGTGAATCGGGCGCCCAGGTCCCGGTACTCGGTGAGCCGGTCCCGCAGACCGTCGAGGCCCTCGGTGATCTTCTCTCCCGAATGGCCGGCGAGCGCCTTCGCGCCCTTGTCGACCTTGATGCCGGGGATGATGCCGGCACCGGCGAGCAGCGTGGCGAACGGCGTGCCGGTGCTCGCTTGCTGCCGAATCGTTTCGTCGAACAGAATGACGCCGCTCACGAAGTCACCGAGTCCGCCGGTCGTGAACAGCATTTCGCGGTAGGCTCGCCGGTTGTCCTCGGTCGATGGGATGTCGATCTTCTTGAACCGCTTCTCGATGGTGGGGAAGCTCTCGTCCGCCGCCAGGATCCCCTTTCCCTTTGCTACCAGTGCGCGTGCCGTGGACTGCAGCGAATCGTCGGTCATCGGTTTCCTCGCTCCTCCAAGCCCCTATCCCGGACAAAGTTGCGCGAGCGCTGTAACCCGCTCGGAGCAAACAACATATGTGACCGTGAGAAAGGTAGACCGCGGTGCGGAGAGGCGCCACCCTCACGGGGGCGCTGAAAACCGGCACCGGCGCGCGCCATGTGCGGCGCCCTGACGACCCGCGGCTGCTGGCGCGCGAAGAGGGATGCCGTCATCTTGAGCGTACAATTCTCGCGCAGGAGAGGATAGTCATGCTTCGCAACGCCAAGTGGCCAGTGGCGGCGCTGATGGTGGCGGTCGCCGCCTGTGGTGGTGCTGGCGAAAACGCCGACGTCGATCGCGACATCACCCTCGCGCCCGCAGAGTCGGTTGCCGCGCTCGACGACCAACCGCAGGACCCCACGGCGACGCCCAACGCGCAGCCGGCGGCCCCGGCAGCCCGGCGGGCTCCGACGCGCCCAGCCGCTCCGGCGTCCCTCCGCTTGGCGGAGGGAACGGCGATCGTGATTCAGGCGACCGACACGATCACCTCACGCACGAACAAGGCGGGTGAATCGATCACCGCGGTCGTCGGTGAGGATGTTACCGACGAGAACGGCCGTGTCGTGCTTCCGGCAGGTGCCGTGCTGGAGGGCACGATCACCGAAATCAAACCGGCTCCCAACCCCCAGGCGGTTGGCACGCTTTCCCTGGCGTTCACCGTAGTGCGAATCGGAGATGACCGGTTCCCGATCGACGCGGCCGTGGATTCGCTGGGTACGGAGCGGCAGGGTCGCGGTGTCACGGGCGGTGACGCCGCCAAGGTTGGGGTTGGGGCGGCGGCAGGGGCTATCGCGGGCCGTGTGATCGGTGGAGACGCGACCGGCACGGTCGTGGGTGGCGTGATCGGGGCGGCGACGGGAGCAGGCGTGGCAGCGATCACCAAGGACAGTGACATCGTGCTTCCGGCCGGGGCCCTGGTGCGTATCGTGTTGCAGGCGCCTTTCGAACGCCGCCCGTAGCTCGCCGATCATGGTACAAATCCGCGGTGTGGAGGCGGCGCCGCGGGGGGCCGCGAGCCCGACCGCGAACGCTTCGGACGCGACGCTAGTACCCGACCGCGCCGCCTCCGGACCGTGGATCGATCACCCCGATCCATCCTCCGAGCACACGCCCGACAGCGGCGACTTCACCGCTGTAGCCGCTCCGTTCCACGGGGATGTGGCCCATCGCGCGCAGTTGTGTCACCACGCCCGGCGCCAGCCCGCCGCGTTCATAGAACAGCGTGTCGGGAAGGGCCTGGTGGTGCACCCGCGGGGCGGCAATCGCGTCTGCGAGCGTCATGCCATGGTCCAGGACGTTGCTGAGCACCTGCGCGACCGTCGAGATGATCGTCGGGCCACCCGGTGAGCCGAGGATCAAGACCGCTTCACCGCGCTCGTCCAGCAGAATTGTCGGGACCATCGACGAGAGCATCCGCTTCCCCGGCGCGATGGCGTTGGCCTCGCCCTGCACCAGCCCGTAAATGTTGGGGACGCCGGGCCTCACGGTGAAGTCGTCCATCTCGTTGTTCAACAGGAATCCCGCCCCGGAGACCGTGACGCCACTGCCGTATCCCCCATTAATCGTCGTCGTCACCGCGACCGCGTTGCCGTCTTCGTCGACCACCGAATAGTGCGTGGTTTCCTCGCGCTCTCCGGGTCCGGGGGACGCGGCTGCCGATGGGGTGGCCCGGTCGGGCGAGATTTCGGAGAAGCGCGTCGCCGCATAGTCTCTCGACAGCAAGGCATCGACCGGGATCGTCGTGAAGACCGGATCGCCCATCAACTGGTTGCGGTCGGCGAACGCGCGACGCAGCACTTCCGCCCAGAGATGCACGCTGGCGCTGCTGCCGAACGGTGAAATCGTATCCGCCAGCTCGAGCATGCTTAGAATCTGCGCCAGTGTGATCCCGGAGCTGGGTGGTGGCATGGTGAGCACCGTACGTGATCGGTAAGTGAAAATCACCGGCTCGCGCCACACCGCGTTGTATGACGCCAGGTCGCGATGCGTGATCAGCCCACCACCCCGTGTCATCTCGGCCACGATCGACTCCGCCACCCACCCCTCGTAGAACCCGGCCGCACCGTGCTCCGCAATCGCACTGAGCGTGCGTGCGAGATCGGACTGGACGAGGAGCAGACCTTCCGGCAGGCCGGAGCCCTCCGCCGTGAGAAACTGTCGTCTCGACGCGGGAAAGGGCGCCAGATACGACGCGGCGCGCTGCAGCGACCGCGCGCGGGATGCGTCCAGTGCGAACCCCTCTCGGGCGAGCCGGATGGCCGGGGCCATCACCTTCGCCAGCGGCAACGCCCCAAGCCGCTCGTGGGCCGTTACCAATCCATGCACGCTCCCCGGTACGCCTGAAGCGCGGTGACCCGTGATACTCGCGCGGGTGGGGAGACCGGTGCTGTCGAGGTACATCTCGCGGGACGCGAGTTCTGGCGCCCGCTCCCGAAAGTCGAGCGCCAACGCCGTGCCGTCCGCGAGGTGAACCAGCATGAAACCGCCGCCTCCCAGATTTCCCGCGGCGGGATGTACGACCGCGAGGGCAAAGCCGACCGCGACCGCGGCGTCGACGGCGTTGCCGCCCTGCCGCATGATGGCGGCGCCGATCTCGCTCGCGATGGGGTGCACGGACGCGACCATGGCGTGGGGGGTCTCGACGGTCCTCGCCCGGCCGGCGAGCTGCCAAGTGGTCGCACTCGAGTCCACCGACGGCGCGGTTGCCATCCGACCGGGCTGCGCCACACATCCGACCAGGAGGGCGGTGGACACGGCAAGCACGGTCGGACGCCACCGCGGGCGAGCGCGTTGACCCCGAGGACCCCGAGAGGCAATCATTGCTACAAATCTACCCCAACCACGGGCCCGCAGCATCCATGCACGACTTCCTCGATCCTCGGCTCACGGAGCGTCGCAACCCGCGAACAGTGGACATCGATACGGCGACGGCCGAGCAGTTGGTGAAGATGCTGAACGTCGAGGACCGCACGGTTCCCGACGCGGTATTCGCCGCGCGGGGCGCGCTGGCACGGGTCATGGAACGGGTGGCGCACGCGTTTGGCCATGGCGGGCGTCTTGTCTATGTCGGTGCGGGGACGAGCGGTCGGCTGGGTGCGCTGGATGCCGCGGAGTGCCCGCCGACATTCGGGACGGATCCTTCGATGGTGATCGGGATCATCGCGGGCGGCGACGCCGCGTTGCGGCGCAGCCAAGAAGGTGCGGAGGACGACACCGGGCAAGCAGTCCGGGATCTGGAGGCGCTCAACGTCGATGCGAAGGATGTGGTCATCGGCATCGCGGCGAGCGGGACGACGCCCTACGTCGGGGCGGCCCTGCGAGCAGCCGCTGGTTCCGGGGCGGTGACGGTGCTGATCACCAGCGCGGACCCGCCGGAGGATCTGCGCGCGTTCGTCGACGAATCCGTTGAGCTCCGGGTGGGGCCTGAAGCGTTGACCGGCTCCACGCGACTCAAAGCAGGCACGGCAACCAAGCTGGCACTGAACACGATCACGACCGGTGCGATGATCCTCTGCGGGAAGGCGTACGGTAATCTCATGGTGGATCTCGTGGCGCTATCCGATAAGCTGCGCGATCGCGGCGAGCGCATCGTGATGGAGGCCTGTAACGTGTCGCGCGAGGCTGCGCGGCGCGTGATTGCCGAGGCTGGTGGGAGCGTGAAGCTCGCCGTGGTGATGGCGCGGGCGTCACTCGATGCGGACGCGGCGCGCCGCCGGCTGGCCGAGTGCGGCGGTTCGGTGCGCCGGGCGGCCGGACCGCCCCCGCCGGTGGTCGAATGAGTGTGCTGGCCGTCGGCCTCATGGCGGGCACGTCGCTCGACGGTGTCGATGCGGCGCTCGTGCGGGTGGGCGACCGCGAGATCGAGCTCGTGGCGTTCCGGACGGTACCGTACTCCCCGGGACTCCGGGGGCGGATCGAAGCAGTCCTTGACGCTGGGAGGACACCGGAAATCGCGGACCTGCATGTCGCGCTCGGGGAGTTCTTCGCCGGCGGCGTCCTAGAGGTGCTGGACCTCGCGCAAGTGGTGCCGTCCGCGGTCGCCTACGTGGCGTCGCACGGGCAGACGGTGTGGCATCAGCCGAGGAGAGTCTCGTTGCAGCTTGGCAGTCCGTCGGTCATTGCCGAGCGCACGACGATTCCGGTGATCAGCGACTTCCGCAGCGCCGACGTCGCGGCGGGTGGGGAGGGGGCGCCGCTGGTTCCGATGGCTGACGCCATGCTGTTCGGGCACCGCGACCAGGGGCGCATTCTCCTGAACATCGGTGGGATGGCCAACCTCACCTGGGTGCGACGGCTGGCAGAGCTGGAGACCGTCATGGCCTTCGACACGGGCCCCGGCATGGTGCTGGTGGATGCCGTCGCCCGCGCAACGGATCCAGCAAAACCCTACGACCTGGACGGGGTACGAGCCTCCCACGGAAAGGTGGTTCGAGAGGTGTTGCAGCGGGTGCTCGCGGACCCCTATTTCGATCGGAAACCGCCAAAGAGTACGGGGCGCGAGTACTTCGGCGCCCGCGCAGCGACCCGACTTCTCGACGTGGTTCGTGGGAGCGGAGGGAGCGACGCTGACGCCTTGGCCACTGCTGTAGCGGTCACCGCGCAGAGCGTGGCGGATCAGGTAGCTCGCTGGCTGCCCGAGGAATCGGCGAACGTCGACGTCGTGCTCTCAGGCGGTGGAGCGCACAACGCGACCCTCCTGGACATGCTCCGACGCGCGGTGGCGCCGAGGGCGGTTGTCAGATTCGACGACCTGTTCTTTTCAGGCGCCGCGAAAGAAGCTGCGAGCTTTGCCTATCTCGGATGGCGCACCGTGCGGAGCCAGCCTGGCAGTCTGGCGGTCGTGACCGGGGCCCGGAGCGCCCGAGTATTGGGGTCGATCACGCCGGCGCCGAGCCGCGCGATCGGTGTGTATTGATCGGTGAGGCTCCGCTAGTTGAGCGACGCCAGCAGCCGCTCCACGTAGGACGCCGGTACGCCGTACACGATTCGTCCCGCCGTGCCGGCTTGCCCGCCGTAGAGCACCGCGATGACCTGCCCGTTCCGATCGAAGATGGGACTGCCCGACAGGCCCTGCGCACCGTAACCGTCGATCTGAATGAGATCCGGGAGGATGCGACTTACCGAACCCGCGCTGAAGGACGTGCGCGCCACTTCACCGGTTGTACCGCCGCTTCGGGGTAGCTCGGCCCCAAGCGGGAATCCGATCACGGCCACGGGGTCACCCTGGTGGATTTGACTGCCGTTGGTATTGAGTCCGCGGACGGTCGGCACTCCACCTCGGATGTTCACCCTCAGCACCGCCAGATCGACCTCGGTGCTTACGCCGAGAAGCCGCGCATCCCACACCTGTGAAGATTCCTCGAACTTTACGGCAATGCTGACCGGCCGCTTGGTGTCGTCCTCGCCGTAGACGACGTGGCGGTTCGTGATGAGGGTGCCGTCGTCACGGACGGCGAACGCCGTGCCGTTGAAGACTTGTCCGGGACCGAACCGCACCCACACCAGCGCCACGGCGTAGCGGTTGGCATCGACGATACTGCGGTAATCCACTTGGGCGGCGGTCTGCTGATACGAAAGACTGGTGGTCGCGACCGCCAGCTGCGCCTTGAGGGCCTCGGCCTCATCGGTGCGCCCAGCGCGTTCTGCGGAGGATAACCGCTGCTGGAGTGACGCAACCTGACTCTGTGACTCGCGCAGGTGCGTCGCCAGTCCTTCGACTTGACCCTGCAACGCCTGCATGGTCGACTCGGCACTGCGGAGAATGCTGTCGGTTCGGGCCTGGATCGCCGCCATCTCACGGGCCCGTTCGGCCGCCTGGCGCCGATTGATCAGTAACGCGACGCCCGCGACCCCAACCACCACGACGACGAGCACCACGAGGGCTCGCCGCAGTGTCCGCGTCTGCCTGCCAACCTCGACGCGAATCCGCTCGGTGGTGCTCCCGCGCGGGCGCTCATCAGCGGCCGTGGACCGTTGGGGAGCACTCCGGTCCTGCGGGGAGGCGGCCGCTCGGGTTGGTGGTGGGCCGGCCGACGCCCGGGCGAGCACCCCGTCCGGGGTTCCGTCCGGCACCATGCGAATCTCGAGCACCGGACCGTCTTCGCCACCGATGCAAATCTGGTCGGTGTCCTCCAGCTTGGTTTCGCCGGTGATGCGGTGACCGTTGACGAACGTCCCGTTTCGGCTCTGCTCGTCACGTACGTACCAACCTGTGCCCCGCTGGAAGATCGTGGCGTGGCGAGCCGACGAGCGGAGGTCCCGCTCGGCGTCCAGCACGACGTCGGAGGCTGGATGCCTCCCGATGGTGATGGCATCCTTAGAGAAGACCTCGGTGTGCCCGGCCCGGGCGCCCGAGACGACGCGTACTTGGGGTTTCACGGTGGGGAGATCAGACGACCACCGTGGCGAGGAACAGCGCGATCGCCGTGACGGCGGCCGCAACCGCGCCGGTCACGATCATCTGTGCTCGGCCCTCTGGCTGCGGAGGGGGACTGCCCTTGTAGACCGGAACCGGCTCGGTCGTCGATTCAGGATCCGTGAGGGGATACACCTGGTGTCCGACCGCTTCATCGCTCTCGGGTAGCTGGAGGTTGTTGCCCGAGAACCGGACCACGATGACCGTGATGTTGTCCGGTCCTCCGCGCTCGTTCGCGAGCTCGATGAGTTCCGAACAGATCTTGACCAACTCGACATCCTGCTGGCCAACGATGGTGCCGATCTCCTCGCGGGTCACTTGACCGGACAACCCGTCGGAGCAGATCATGATCGTGTCGCCACGCCGGATCTGCTGGTTGGTGAGATCGACCCGCACGCGTTCGTCCGGCCCCAGCGCCTGGAGAATGATGTTGCGTCGCTCGCTGCGCTCGGCCTCTTCCTCGGTCAACTCCCCGGCATCCACCAACCGCTGCATCAGCGACTGGTCCTTCGTGAGCTGGACGCACTCCGTTCCGCGCACGAGATAGGCTCGCGAGTCCCCAACCTGCGCCAAGTACAGCTGATCGTCGAGAATGCCGACGCTCGTGGTCGTGGTTCCCATCCCCTTCATTTCAGGGTGGTCCTTCGCGTACCGATGGATCTGTCCATTGGCGGACTCGACCGCCTCCTTCATGCGGGAAGCGAACTGCTGCGGTGTGCGGTCCTCGTCCTTGCACCAGGTCTGGAGCATGTGCTCGTAGATGACCTGCGTGGCCATCTCGCTCGCCACCTCGCCCGCTGCGGCCCCTCCCATGCCGTCGGCCACGACGAAGAGGGAACCGCGCTCACCCAGTTCGTGCTCGCGCACCTCCGGTTTGAGGGATGCCAATTGGCGCGTAAGGTCAGCAACGAGGAAACAGTCCTCGTTGTGATCACGCGTTCGACCGACATCGGTCTTACCGAAAACCGTGACGCGGACGCCGGATTTCTTCCCGCCGAACAAGCTCACTGGCACCCCGCTGTGGTCAGTCCTAATTGCGCTGGTCGATAGCCCGGGTCCAAAGAGAGCGCACGACGATACCAACGGCAAGCCTCGGCGGTGTTGCGGTCCCCCTCGTGCGCGTTGCCAACCGCCACCGCGGCCGTCAGCCTGATATTCAACGGCACGCGCTCGTCGTTCGCGATCTCCTGACCGCGCTGGCGGACGGCCATACGCTGCGCGGGCGATTCCTCGATGGCGTCAAAGAAGTCGAACACCTCATTGTCGAGTGCCACGCTGTCGATGGCCGGCGGATTGGCAACCGAGACGGGATCGCCCCCCCCGGCCGGTTCGGTGCCGCCGCCGGTCTCCTGACCTCCCCGCGGGGTGGTTATGGGATCGCCACCGCCCACCGGAGGGCTCTGCCGACCGTCACGCCCTGAAGCAGCCTGGGAACCTTCAGTTGGCGAGGGGGCGGGCGCTGTGTTCCCCGTCACATTCCCGGTGTCCTGGCCGAGCTGAGTCCCGTTCAAGCCGGTCTCTTCGGGTGTGGGGCCCTTCAGCATGATCGCGGCTGTGCCTCCCGCGGCCGCAACGATGACGACGGTGGCCGCGATGGCCAGAACCGGCTTTCTCTTCGGTGCCGGCGGAGTCGCCGCAGGCGCGGCCGTGTCTGGCGTGGCCGGTGCCGGCGGTCCCCCCTTGCTCCTCGCGCCCGCCACTTCCGTCTTGGGCAGCAGCGCCGTGGCGCCTTCGCTGTCGATGAGCGCCTTGGAGTCGATCAACTGCGTCGCGCTCTCTCTCCGTCTGGCCGCGGGCATTTGCTCGACCGCGCGCGCCGCGTCCGAAGCGAACTCGACCGCGCTCGCGTACCGGTCGCCGGGCATGCGCGCGAGACCGCGATCGACCGCCCCCTGCAGCGCGTCGGGGAAATCACCCGACGGGAGCACGGCCTTCATGGGGAGCGGGTCGTCGGTCAGCCGCTTGATCATGGTCTCCTGCGCGGTGTCCGCCTTGAAGGGCAGCCCGCCCGTCACCATGCGGTAGAACACCAGCGCCAGCGAGTAGATATCGCTGCGCCCATCGAGCTTGTCGCCCGACAGCTGTTCGGGACTCATGTACTCTGGCGTGCCGACGACCAATCCGGTCTTGGTCACGTTCTGCCCTTCTTCACCACCCATGGCCTTGGCGATGCCGAAGTCCACCACCTTCACCACGTCGGCGCCCCCGCGACCCTCCGCCAACATGATGTTGTCCGGCTTCAAGTCCCGATGGACGATGCCCAGGTCATGTGCGGCCTGCAGCGCGTCGGCGGTCTGGCGGAGGATCTTGATCGCGCGGTCGGGCGAGAGCGCGCCTTCGGCGTGGAGTAGGTCGTCCAGCGACTGGCCTTCGATGTACTCCATCGCGAGATAAATCGTCCCATCAGGCGTTTCACCGAAGTCGTAAATGGCGCAGACGTTCGCGTGATTGATGCGCGCGGCGTTGGCCGCCTCGCGGTTGAAGCGGGCGATGGCCTCGGGGTCGTTCGCCATCGACTGGGACATGACCTTGATCGCGCTCTTGCGACCCATCTTGACGTGCTCGCCAAGGTAGACGGCGCCCATGCCGCCTTCGCCGAGCTTTTTCTGGATGTGGTAGCGATCGGCCACGACGGACCCGACCATGTCCCCGATCCCGCCCGCCGATCGGAGGGTAGAGCCGTCGTTCGGACAGAACTTGGTGTCGTCCGGCCACTCGGCGCCGCAGACCGTGCACGTCTTCATGCTGCTTCGATCCTCAGCAGCTTGTCGCCGACAAGCACGTTCCGTCCGGGCTCCAACTCCACGGCGCCACGCGCCGCCAGCGCCACGCCGTTGCGGCTTCCGAGGTCCTCCAGGATGAAGTCCGCATCCTCGGAGCGAATCACCGCGTGGCGACCGCTCATCGACGGGTCGTAGGGGAAGACCCAGTCACCCTGCTCGCGACCGATCACGACGTCGCGCCCCGGGGACAGATGCAGCGTGTCACGTTCCGAGCCATCGCTGCGCAGCTGGCTCGCCCGTGCGATGTCGGCGGACGGCACCAGGCTGCCGAGGCGGCGCGTGGCATCGCGCTCGGGCGGGTGCGGCCCCGGATAGCCAAGGCGTCGATACAGGAGAATCTGCGACCCGATGAGCATGAGGTCTCCGTCCAGCAACCGGTGCGGCACGGCGGTAAAGCACCAGGTTCCGTTGCGGCTGCCCAGATCGCGGACGCTCAGCCCGGTATCCGACGCGCTGAACTTGGCATGCACCGGCGAGAGGAAGGGATCGTCCCGCCACTCCAAGGTTGCTCCGAGCCGTCCGACGGTGGTGTCCCCGATTGCGAGCGGATGCCGGTGCGTCACGTCCCCGGCCTCGTCGACGAGTGCCAAGACGTACTTGGAGACCGGCCCCCGCTGCGCGGCCGAGGGCCGTCCATGGAGATCGAATCCGCAAGCGGGGCAGAAGCTCGTGCCGTCGCCGGTTCCCGTTCCGCATCGCGGGCAGGCGAACTGTGTGGCAGGCTCGTGAAGGCGCGTGCCGCACGCCGGGCAGAACGGAAGCCCTTCGACCACGGCGGCACCGCAAGCCGAACAGGTACCGGCCGGCGGGCCGGCTGGTTCGGATCGGCGCATCGGACCGGTCACGGTCGGTCCCGACGGCAGCGGCCTTCCGCCGCGCACTCCTGCCGGCTACGACTGCACATCCAGGTCGGCACGTCAATCAAGACCAAGTTCTGAATTCATCCCATCCAGTTGGGGTCGTTGGGGAGGACACACGCCGGACGGCTTGCCAATCTACTCCCCGAAAAATGGAGGGTCAACCAGCGCAAGTTGCTCTCATTCTTGGGTTTTGGTCGGGTGACGTGTGTGTGTGCACCTTCGCGGCCCGCGCGCGTGACGCGAGAATTCCAGTGGGACGCGGGCCGGCGGGAACACCCCCGGGCGCTCGGAAGCCTCTCCTTGCCGTGGGCGCAGGGGTTTCACTTTCCAGCGGAGGTGTAAATTATTGTAGTTGAACGGCTTGAGTGAATGCGTCGGGGGTGGCCGGCGGAATCCGTTGCACGTATCTTGCGGGTTACAGTTGACACGATTATCGGGGATTCCCACAGTACTAATCTGTCAGCTCGGTCGCGTACACGGTTCGCCAAAGGGAAGAGATGTTCTGCTCGCGCTGCGGCACCGAAGTCGACGCCAACAGCAAGTTCTGTCCATCTTGTGGGCTCGATCTCACGACGGCGACCCCAGTGGCCCAGTCCGGGGAGCCAAGCGAGCTTGCCGAAATCGAGGTCGTCCGGGACGCCCTGAAGGACGAATACGAGGTTCTGCGCGAACTCGGGCGTGGCGGGATGGCGATCGTCTTTCAGGCGCGGGAAAAGCACCTCGAGCGGGACGTCGCTCTCAAGGTGCTCCCCTTCTCGCTTTCGTTCGACAAGGAGTTCGTCGAGCGCTTCCAGCGCGAAGCGCGGACGGCGGCGCGCCTCGAACACCCCAACATCATTTCGATCTACCGTGTCGGGAAGTCCGGGCGGGTCATCTACTTCGTGATGAAGTTCCTGCGCGGCACCTCGCTGTCGGACATCCTGGAGAGGCGGGGGCGGATGCCTCCGCACGAGATCAAGAAGCTGCTGGTGCAGACGGCCGGCGCGTTGGGGTACGCGCACAAGCACGGAATCGTGCACCGCGACATCAAGCCAGACAACATCATGTTCGACGAGATGGGCAACGCGATCGTGACGGACTTCGGGATCGCGAAGGCGGCCACGGGCACGCGGCTGACCGGGACCGGCATGGCGATCGGCACGCCCCACTACATGAGCCCGGAGCAGGCGCGCGCGCAGACGCTCGACGGTCGCAGTGACTTGTACTCGCTCGGCGTGTTGGCCTACCAGTGTCTCGCCGGCCACGTTCCGTTCGACGCGGAGGACGCCTTCTCGATCGGCTACAAGCACATCATGGAGCCGGTCCCGCCTCCGGAATTGCACACCGCCGAGGAGCGGCGAATGTTCGAGATCGTGCGTCGGATGATGGCCAAGTCCGCCGACGATCGGTTCCAGAATGCGGACGAGTTGCTCGCGGCGCTCGAGGGCGGGGCACCGATTGCAACGACGGCGCGACCCGTGACCGAGTCCGTTTCCGATCTGCCGACCACGATCCTCCATGCGCCCGACATGTCGGCACTCGGACTCACGGCGGCCCCGCGGGCGGGCTCGGAGCGCTCCGCGACGCCGACGACGCCGATGCCGAAATCCGGTCAGCCGCGCGTCGGACCCGAGTCGGGGCGGAAACGCAGCGGTGTGCTCGTCGGGTTGCTCCTGTTCTTTGTGATTGGTGGTGGGGGCGCCGGCGCGTTCTGGTATTTCGGCATGGACGCGCAGTGGCCGCCCCGCTGGCCGCCGGCGCAGGACGGTGCGCCTTCGGCGGTGGGTTCCCAACTGGATCCCGCCACACCCGGAACCGACTTGGCCATGGCGGATTCGCTCACTCGCCTCGACGGTGATTCGGTCGAGGTGGAGCTTGGTGGAACGGGCGAGGCCGCCGCCCCGCGGGAGACGGGGACGATTCTGGTTCGGGATATGCCATCGCTGGCCCGGCTCACGATCAACGGTCAAGTGCACGCGGGTGATTCGATCGAAGTTTCACCGGGGTCCATGCGCATCGAGGTCACGAAGACGTCGTTCGAACCGTTTGACACGTCGGTCGTGGTCGGCCGGGGCGAGACGGTGGCGATTTCGGTGGGAGAACTGCACCGCGCGGCGGGTGCGGCGCCGGTGACCGCGCAGTCCAGGCCGCAGGTGCCCCCGAGCAATCCCTCGGCTCCGGTGCGCGCACCCGAGCCGCAGCCGCGACCGAATGTCTGTGTCGAGCCAGGCGCGCCCTACAACAGCGACGGGAGTTGTTTCGACGACCCGCCCACTCCCGCGCGCGCGTGCGTGCTCGACCGCCCGGACGGGGCGACTCAGCGAGTGACCGGGACCGTTTGGGTGAAGATCGCCGCGGATGGGACCATGGAAACCCAGCAGCAAGTCCAGGCCGACAACCTCCGGTTCCGCTTGACGGTCCGCCGCTTTCTGCAAGAGGTGTCGTTTCAGCCAGCCCGCAAGGGCGGCCGCCCCGTCCCGGCGTGGCTCCTGTTGAGCTGCGTTTCCCGGTAGGCGGTGCGGATCCGGCGCCACGGTGCTCCGCGACGGGCGTCAACTCCGTTGCGTTGGCAGAGCCAACTGGCGGGGGACTGCGGCACCTCTGGGACCCGCGGATGGACGGTGTGGAGACGACGACATGTTTGTGATGTTGATATGTCAGGCGTAAGGGATCGTGAGGCGATTGGTGGCCACTTGCGTGGTCACGTGGCGGATCCTACCTTGCTCCCCCGCGTTGCGCTGCATCGCGACGGAGTTGGATCCCTCAGGACGCCATCTTTCATTGAGACTACCTCTGGAACCCTTGAGCGGGTAGGGGAGCAGCATGGCCATGGGTGACGTGGATCGGAAACCGCCGGAGTTGAGCGAGAACGCTATCACCGTCCTGGAGCGGCGGTATCTCATCAAGGACGAGCAGGGTCGCCCGGTTGAGCAAGCCGGCGATCTCTTCTGGCGTGTCGCCCGCACCATTGCCGAGGCCGACGCGGCGTACGGCGCGAGCGCGCGTGGGGTCGAGGCGCTCGCGGAGACGTTCTACGAGCTGATGGCCACGAGGATCTGGATGCCCAACAGCCCGACGCTGATGAATGCTGGGCGTCCCTTGGGGCAGTTGTCCGCGTGTTTCGTGCTCCCCGTCGATGATGCGCTCTCGAATGGCACATCCGGCATATACGACACGCTGCGCAACATGGCTTTGGTACACCAGTCGGGCGGCGGAACCGGATTCTCGTTTTCTCGACTCCGTCCCCAGAACGACGTCGTGCGCTCGACCATGGGCGTGGCCTCCGGGCCGGTTTCGTTCATGTCGCTGTACGATGCCTCCACGGAGGTCGTCAAGCAGGGCGGCACCCGTCGTGGGGCCAACATGGGGATCCTTCGGGTCGATCATCCCGATATCCTGGAGTTCATCGACTGCAAGAACGACACGACCAAGATCACGAATTTCAACATCTCGGTCGGAGTGACGGACGCGTTCATGCACGCCGTGGAGGAGGGCAAGAGCTACGACCTCGTGCATCCCCGCACCGGTGAGGTCGTGGCGCCGCTCGATGCACGCGACGTGTTCGACAAGATCGTGCACGGTGCGTGGCGCACCGGTGAGCCGGGCGTGTTCTTCATCGATCGCGCCAATGAATACAACCCGGTGCCACACTTGGGCGCCTATGAGGCGACCAACCCGTGCGGCGAGCAGCCCCTCCTGCCGTACGACGTCTGCAACCTAGGATCGATCAACCTGGGACGGTTCGTCCGCGACGGTGAGGTGGACTGGGACGGCCTGGGGCGCGCGGTGCATCTATGCACGCACTTTCTGGATAACGTGATCGACGCGAACCGGTATCCGCTGCCGGAGATCGCCGAACTCGCGCAGCGCATTCGCCGGGTGGGTCTCGGCGTCATGGGATGGGCAGACTTCCTCGTGAGCCTCGACGTGCCCTACAACTCGGCCGAGGCCATCGATCTCGCCCGGCGGGTGATGCAGTTCATCGACGAGGAGACCAAGGTCGAGAGCGAACGGCTGGCGGTCGAGCGGGGGGTGTTCCCCGAGTGGGAGCAGAGCATTTGGGGGCCGGACGCGACCTGTGCGCGCGGTAGCGCCGGGCAACGTATCCGACCCATGCGACGGCTGCGCAACTGCAACCTCACCACGGTGGCGCCCACGGGCACGATCTCGATTCTGGCTGGCTGCTCATCGGGCATCGAGCCGCTGTTTGCGGTCGCGTTCATGCGAAATCAGGCCGGCGTTCTCATGCCCGATGTGAACCCGCACTTCGTGGAGATCGCGCGCCGTGAAGGCTGGTACTCCGACGCGTTGATGACGCGGATTGCCGCGGAGGGCCACATCCACTTCGACGAGGTGCCACGGCAGTGGCAGGATGTCTTCGTGACGGCGCACGACGTGTCGCCCGAGTGGCACATTCGGATGCAGGGAGCGTTCCAGGAGTACACCGATAGCGCGATCTCGAAGACCTGCAACTTCCCCCACGAGGCGTCGGAAGAGTACGTGCGCGAGATCTACGAACTCGCATTCCGACTCGGGTGCAAGGGTGTCACGGTATATCGCGACGGCAGCCGGGACATGCAGGTATTGTCGACCGGGAAGACGGCGAAGACGGTGCAGGTCCAGGCGGACGTCGGCGCGGCGGTGGGGCATCGGGATCAGGTGGCCGAGCTGAAGTCTACGATCGCCGAAGTCGAGGCGGAGCTCACGCGCACGCGGGCGCGCCTTCACGAGGTCGAATCCGAGAACCTGCAGCGTCGCCGGAAGCGCTCGCGACCCGAACTGTTGCGTGGAACGACGCGAAGGGTGGAGTCGCCGTTGGGTACCATGTACGTGACGGTGACGGAAGACGATCAGAGCCAACCGTTCGAAGTGTTCATGAGCCTCGGCAAGGCCGGCGGAGCGCTCATGGCTGACGTGGAGGCCATCGGCCGCCTCATTTCCCTCGCGTTGCGGTCCGGTATTCCCCTCACCGAGATCTATCGGCAGCTGCGCGGGATTTCGTCCGACCGGGTCACGGGGCTCGGTCCCAACAAGGTGTTGTCGGTGCCTGACGCCATCGGGATCGCGATCGAACGGTGGATGCAGGACAAGCAGGGGATTCAACAGGACCTGCTCGAGGCACCGGCGCGGGAGGCGGAGCCCGTGATCGTCCGGAGAATCGAGGCGGGGAGCGACGGCCTCCAGCGGGCGTTGGAGTTGGACTCGATGCAGCACGCGGGCGCCTGTCCCGATTGCGGCTCGCAGTTGGAGTTTGCCGAAGGGTGCATGAAATGCCACGTGTGCGGCTACAGTGAATGCGGGTAGGGTCGGTGACGTAGCGCGCCATCGCAAGCGGTGAAGCGGGGGGCTCATGGCCCCCCGTTTCTTGTGTGTACTTGTCCCGCTCGGCGCCCCCCAAGCGACGCCAAGGTGCTAGATTCTGGTAATCTGCAAGCGTGGCAACCACGGGAGGTCCTATGGCACCGATGCAGTGGGCGCGTGCCCGAGGGGCAGGGTCGCACAACTTACGCCGCGGCGCGTGGTATCCGGTGGTGAACGACGGAGGATCGGAAATCGTCGTGCTGAACGTCTACAAGAACAACGTTCCGGTCCCCCGGTCGATGCTGATCTTGTCCAACGAACGCCCCGCCGCATGGACGATCGTCAAGTGGGAGATCACGCAGCGGGGAGCACAGCGTGCCAGTGAGGCGGGATTAGGCATGATGTACGGGGTCTGCCCCACCTGCGGCAACCGCGCCCAGATCGAGCCCCCCGGCGCATCAGATCTCACGTGCCCGGGGTGCGGCGCCACCGCTCAAGTGGACTGGGAAAGCTTCGGTTAAGCGCGTTCCTGTTGCTTCCGTGACGTCTTCGCATCCCACCCGCCGGCCGACGGTCACTACCTGGGTCGGTGGAGTGCCGGTCGGTTCCGCCCATCCGATCGTCGTGCAGTCGATGACCAACACCGACACGGCGGACGTATCGGCGACCGTCGAGCAGATCGCGGCCCTGCGCGAGGCGGGCAGCGAACTGGTGCGCGTCACCGTCAACAACGACGATGCGGCCCGCGCGGTATCAGAGATCGCCGTGCGCCTCACGGACCGCGGTGTCACGGTGCCCCTCATCGGCGATTTCCACTACAACGGTCATCAGCTGTTGGCGCGGTATCCCGGGTGCGCGGCGGCCCTCGCCAAGTACCGGATCAACCCGGGGAACGTCGGCGCCAAGCGCCGGGACGAGAACTTCCAAACGATCGTCCGCGTCGCGGTCGACCAGGATCGGCCGGTGCGTATTGGGGTGAATTGGGGCTCGCTCGATCGTGCGCTGCTGACGGAGTTGATGGACGCGAACGCGCGGCGGTCGGACCCGCTCGATGCGCGGGAGGTGACGTTCCACGCGATGGTCGAGAGCGCCATGCGGTCGGCCGAGCTGGCCGAGGAAACGGGACTCTCGCACGACCGCATCATCCTGTCCGTGAAGATGTCACAGGTGCGCGACCTCGTGGAGGTCTATCGGCGGCTGGCTCCCCGATCGGACTATCCGTTGCATGTGGGGCTCACGGAGGCGGGCATGGGCGCCAAGGGGGTCGTGGCCAGCGCGGCGGGCCTCGCGATCCTCCTGCTGGACGGCATCGGCGATACGATCCGCGTCTCGCTCACGCCGCGACCGGGAGGGGATCGCGCGGAGGAAGTGCGGGTGGCGCAGCAGATCCTGCAGTCGATGGAACTGCGGAGTTTCACGCCTCAGGTGACCGCCTGCCCGGGGTGTGGACGCACGACCAGTACGTTCTTCCAGGAGATGGCGGAGCAAATCCAACAGTACCTCCACGACCAGATGCCCCGGTGGCGTGACGTGTACCCCGGGGTGGCCGAACTGCGAGTGGCAGTGATGGGGTGTGTGGTCAACGGTCCCGGAGAGTCCAAGCATGCCGACATCGGGATCTCCTTGCCGGGAACGTTCGAGGAACCCAAGGCGCCCGTGTACGTGGATGGTCACCTATTCGTCACGCTCAAGGGTCAGCATATCGTGGGGGAGTTCATCGAGATCCTGAACGCCTACGTGGCCCGCACCTACGCCAACGCGGCCGCATCGACGCCGACTGCATGACCGCGGCGACCGGGGCCACGCAGGTCGCGGGAGCGGCCCGAGCCGCGGTGGAGGTGGCCCGGGCTGACCGGATCGTGGTGCTGACCGGGGCAGGGATGTCCGCGGAATCAGGTATTCCGACGTTTCGCGATGCGCTGACCGGCCTTTGGGCGCAATACAGTCCGGACGAGTTGGCCACGCCGCAGGCGTTTCTCGCGGACCCGCCGCGCGTGTTCGGCTGGTATCTGCAGCGCTGGCGCGCGGTGCGCGACGTGCAACCCCATGCGGGGCATCTGGCGCTCGCCTCCTTGCAACGGTGGGCCGCGAGCTTTGTCGTGATCACGCAGAATATTGACCGGTTGCATCAACGGGCTGGGATCGCCGATGTGATTGAGCTGCACGGCGCGCTCGAAGCCTTTCGGTGTTGGGAACGCGGACATCCGTTCGACGTGACTGCCCTGGCGGCGCGCGACGGCGATGCCCCGGTGGATCCACCCCATTGCT
The DNA here is from genome assembly GCA_036397755.1 of Gemmatimonadales bacterium. Lineage (GTDB taxonomy): Bacteria > Gemmatimonadota > Gemmatimonadetes > Gemmatimonadales > GWC2-71-9 > CAMYLY01. Next base: position 53,342 of record DASWII010000042.1, read on the forward strand.
CGGTGTGCGGCAGCGTCGTGCGACCCGGCGTCGTGTGGTTCGGGGAGATGCTGCCGGTGGAGGCGATGCGGCGCGCGGAGCGGCTGCTGGCCGAGTGCGATCTCCTGCTCGTGATCGGAACGTCGGGACTCGTGTACCCGGCTGCCGGCCTCCCGCTCGTCGCCCGCAGGGCGGGCGCGGTCGTGGTGGAAGTCAATCCGGAGCCGACGCCGATCACCCCGCTGGCGGACGCGGTGCTGCGGGAACCGGCGGGCAGCGCGCTTGCGGCAATTGTGGAGAGGTTGGAACACGGACCCTCCCATGTCTGACCTGTCGATTCGGCGTGCGAAGATCGTTGCCACACTCGGTCCGAGTTCGGCAAATCCCGCGATGATTCGTGAGCTGATCGAGGCGGGCGTGGACGTCCTGCGCATCAACAGCTCCCATGGGGATCCGAATGAGTGGACCCAGTGGATGGGGTGGGTGCGCGAGCAGGCGGCGGCGAACGAACGTCACGTGGGATTGCTCGTGGATCTGCAAGGCCCACGGATTCGCGTCGGTACGCTGTCCGCGCCGCGCACGCTGAACGCAGGTGAACGCGTGACGCTGGTCCCCGAGGCCGCGGCCGCTTCCGGCGACGTGCCCGTGACCTACGACGAATTGCCGAGCGACGTCGCTCCGGGTTCACGGATCCTGATCGATGACGGGATCATTGTGGCCGAGGTCGAGCAGGTTGACGGGCGCCGCGTGCATACGATTGTGCGCCACGGGGGGGTGTTGCGGAGTCAGAAGGGAATCAACCTCCCCGGGGTGCAGGTGAGCGCGTCCACCGTGACGGACCGTGATCGGGAGATGATCGAAATCGCAGTACGGCACGGCGTCGACTTCCTCGGGATCTCCTTCGTCCGACGCGCCGAGGATGTGCATGCCGTGCGGGCGATGGTGCCGCGGGACGTGCGGCTGGTGGCCAAGATCGAGAAGGCGGCGGCGATGACAGATATCCAGCGAATCCTGGAGGCCTGTGACGTGCTGATGGTCGCCCGGGGAGACCTGGGTGTGGAGCTGCCGTTCGAGGAAGTGCCGCTTGCACAGAAACGCCTCATCAGATTGGCGAATCGCCACGCCCGCCCCGTGATCACGGCAACGCAGATGTTGGAGTCGATGGTGCAGAATCCCCGGCCGACCCGAGCGGAGGCGTCGGACGTCGCCAATGCGATCTTGGACGGCACCGACGCCGTCATGCTGTCGGCGGAGACCGCGATGGGACAGTATCCGCTCAAAGCGGTGCAGGCGATGGCGCGCATCATCCGGCAAATCGAGCGTTCGTTGGGGGATCTTCCATTGGCGCGGCGTCGTCCCGCGGCGCAGGCGGACACCGTCTCCGTCGACGATGCGATCGCTCATGCCACAAGCGTGGCCGCGGAGCAGCTGCGGGTGCCCGTGATCGTCTGTCTCACCAAGAGTGGGTTCACCGCCCGCAAGATTTCCGCCCACCGCCCGGTCCCACCGATTGTCGGGCTGTCCACCGATCCGGAAACCTGCCGGTATCTCTCCATCGTCTGGGGCGTAGTCCCGCTTCTCGTGCAGGACGCTCCGACGTACGAGGCGATGCTGGCCAACGCCCGAGATCTCCTGGTGGCGCGCGGGATGGTCAAGCCCGGAGACCGTATCGCGGTAACGGCGGGGGTCCCATTCGAAGTACCCGGCACGACCAACCTCCTCAGGATCGAATCCGTTTGAACGTGCCGTGCGGCTCCTGATCCTCGGATCGGGTACGTCCTTCGGCGTGCCGGTCGTTGGGTGTGGCTGTGTGGTGTGCACGTCCCCGGACCCGCGGGACACGCGCACGCGCACCGCGGCGATCATCGAGTTGGATGGGGGTGACCGGATCCTGATCGACAGCCCACCCGATCTACGCATGCAACTGCTGCGCGAACGGATCGATCACGTGGACGCGGTGCTGTACACCCACGAGCATGCCGATCACGTGCACGGGATCGACGACCTTCGGGCGCTCTCGGTGCGGCAGGGTGAGCTGCCCGTCTACGCCGGTCAGCACACGGCGGACCGGCTGCGCGTACGCTTCGACTACATCTTCGACCCGGCGGTGCAGCCACCACCGGGAACGAGCAAGCCTCGGCTCTTGCTCCACGTCGTCGAACCGTACCAGGCGCTTCCGCTCGCCGGTGCGACGATACTGCCGGTGCAGGTGGACCATGGCGGGACCCCGGTGCTGGGGTATCGAGTGGGGCGTATGGCCTACCTCACCGACGCCAAGCGGCTTCCACCGGCGACGATCGACGCACTGCGCGGAATCGAGGTGCTCGTATTGAACGCGTTGTTCGACGCGCCCCATCCCACGCACCTGTCGATTAACGAGGCAACCGCACTCGCCCAGGAGATCGGTGCGCGGCAAACGTTCCTCACGCACCTCACGCATCACCATGCGCACCAAGCGCTTGCGGAGCGGCTCCCGGACGGGATCGCCCCGGCGTTCGACGGTCTGTCGGTCGAACTTTGACGGCCCCACGGACGCGCGCTAGTCTTCAGGGCGTGGGAAGACGTTCACCATGAGTCCGCTCAGCGGCCTATGGCTGCTCACGTGGTAGCGGGCGGTTTGAGGAGGAGGAGCGATGTCGCACATCAGTGATGACCGGCCGGTCGTCATCGTCGAGCGATCGGCGGGGATCGGCGCGTTTCTGCTCGGTGGCCTGCTTGGTGCCGCCGCGGCGCTCCTGTTGGCGCCGATGAGCGGCGAGCAGGCCCGTCGGGCACTGCGTGAGGGGGGGCAGCGATTACGGGAGCGGACCCGCGAGACCGCCGACGAGTGGTCGGAACGCGTGGAGGACGGATACGAGCGGGCCAAGGAACGGTTGGAGGAGGGGCTCGATTCCGTGCGGCGTAACCTGCGCGAAACGCGCGAGGGCGCCGGCGATGCGCTGGATGCCGGCAAGGCTGCCGTGACGTCAGCACGATCGGAGCTCGAGCGCCGACTGGCCGAGTCCCGCAGCCGACGCAAAGCCACGGCCGACGAAACCGCCGAGTAATCACCGCCGCGGCGCTTTGAGACCGCTCTGGCGTCGCGGGTGGGCCTTTTCGCCCGCAGGATTCGTGCGCCGCGTCGCCAAGGCGGCGTACGAGGACAACATCTTGTTTCTCGGAAGCGCGCTCACGTTCGACGCCATTCTCGCCGCGCTGCCGTTCCTCATCCTCCTGCTCGCCGCCCTGGGATACGCCGTCGGGCCCGGCGACGGCGCCGTGACGGACTTCATGAAGTTGGTGGACCGCGTATTGCCGGCGCAGCGCGGTGATGTGTCCATCCTGCGGTTTGAAGACCTCGTGCGAGTAGTCGTCGACAGTCGGAGTCAACTGTCCATTTGGGGCCTCCCGTTGTTTCTGTGGCTGGCCACGCGCTTGTTCGCGAGCGCGAGGGCGGCCCTCAACGAAGTGTTCGATACCGAGGAGACGCGAGGGTTCGCGGTGGGGAAGGCGGTGGATCTCGGCATGGTGATTCTTGTACTCCTGCTCGTGATCGCGAACACCGTGCTGAGCGTGGTGCTGCCCAATGCTCCCTGGATCGGGAGATTCGCGACGGAGCTCACGACGTTCGTCTTGGGGCTGCTGCTCTTCGTCACGGTCTACGTCGTCCTCCCCAGTCGGACGGTGGCATGGGATACGGCCTTGGTGGCGGCGACAGTGGCCTCGTTGGGTTTCGGCGTATCAAAGAAGCTGTTCGCGATCTACCTTACCAAGTTCGCGACGTTCGACCGCGTTCTGTCCAACGCCAATGCCCTTGCGATTCTCCTCGGGATTCTGTGGATGTACTGCACGGCGTGCATTCTCTTGCTCGGTGGGGAAGTGGCGGAAACCTACGATCTCAGGCGCCGGCAGCGCGCCCAACGCACGGTGTTAGGGTGACGAAACCACGCGTCGTGGATCTGCGCAGCGATACGGTGACCCAGCCGGGTCGTGCGATGCGCCAGGCGATGATGGATGCCGAAGTGGGGGACGACGTGTTGGACGGCGATCCGACCACGCGTCGGCTGGAGGAGCGGGTTGCCGAACTCTTGGGGATGGAAGCGGCGCTGTTTTTCCCGTCGGGCACCCAGGCCAACCAGGCGGGAATCTCCCTGGTGACGGAACCGGGCACGGAGCTGATCGCGGATGCCGGGGCGCACGTGATTCACTACGAGATGGCCGGCGTGGCCGCGCTGTCGGGTGTGCAAGTGCGACCCGTGGCGACTCCGGACGGGCACCTGACGCCTGACACGATTCGCGCCGCATGGCGTCCCGCTTCGCCCCACCTGCCGCGCGTTTCGGCGATCACGGTGGAGAACACCCATAACGGTTCCGGGGGCCGAGTGCTCAGCCCCCTCGGGTGGGACGCGATCGTGGGCGTCGCGGGCGAGTTGGGGGTCCCGATTCACCTCGATGGCGCCCGGTTGTGGAACGCGGCGACGGCCGCCGGCGTGCCGCCCGGCAGGCTCGCCCGTGGAGCAACGACGGTCATGGTGTCGCTGAGCAAGGGTCTCGGATGTCCCGTGGGCAGCTGCCTGGCGGGGGACACGACGCTCACGCGGCGGGCCCGGACGATCCGCAAGCGCCTGGGTGGGGGCATGAGGCAGAGCGGCCTCCTGGCCGCTGCCGGGCTGTACGCGCTCGATCACCATCTGTCCCGCCTCGCGGAGGATCACGCCAATGCCGCCAGGATCGCGATGGGGTTGGCGGGACTCGACACCATCAAGGTCGTGGCTCCCGAAACCAATATCCTCATGGTCGATCTGATGGATTCCGCCGCGGACGCGGTCGCTGCCGCATCCCGGCTGGCGGGCGAGGGTGTCCTGGTGGTGCCCATGGGGCCGCGGCGTCTGAGGATCGTGACCCATTTGGATGTCTCGCGGGACGACGTGGAGTGGGCGACGGAGCGGCTGGCAGCGACGCTGTCGTGAGGGCCGCCGGCTCGAAGGCCACTCCCTCGCGGTCGGGCCCGCGCCGTCAGATCCGATGACCTGGTGGTCGGGGTACTGCGGACGAGCTCTTCGGCGTAGCTTACAGGTGCCCCAGGTCCGGAGGGCGCGCGTGCGCGAACCGCGTCAGGACCGTGAAGGTAGCAGCGCTAAGCGATGTCGGGTGTCGTTTCGGGGTGCCTGGGGCACTTCACTCCATGATTCATACCGCGCTTGCTCGCAAGTACCGTCCCCGCCGGTTCGGGGACCTCATTGGCCAGCCCCATGTCACGGCGGGACTGGCCGGGGCCGTGGCCCGCAATCGGGTGGCGCACGCCTACCTGCTTGCCGGCCCAAGGGGCGTGGGCAAGACCAGCGCGGCGCGGATTCTCGCGATGGCGTTGAATTGCGAGGAGCGTACGGTCGACGGAGAACCCTGTGGGCGCTGCGACTCCTGTCACCGCATCTGGTCGGGTAACGCCAACCTGGACGTCGTCGAAATCGACGCGGCGAGCAATCGTGGCGTGGACGACGCGCGCGAGCTCCGCGAGCGCGCGATGTACGCGGCGAGCGGACCAGAGCGGCACAAGATCTACATTATCGACGAGGCGCACATGCTCACCCGCGAGGCATGGAATGCGCTGCTGAAGATTCTCGAGGAGCCACCTCCGCAGGTCGTATTCGTCTTCGCGACCACGGAGCCGCAGAAGATCGCCAACACGGCCGCGCCGGTTCTCAGCCGCCTGCAGCGTTTTGATTTTCGCCGAGTCGGTCCGCAGGCCATTGCCGGACGATTGAGTGAGGTGGCGGAGGCTGAGGGGCTCTCCGTCGACGCCGATGCGATGACGCTCATCGCCCGAGTGGCCGGGGGCGGCGTACGCGACGCCCTATCATTGCTGGATCAGGCGACGGCGTTCGGCGACGGAGGCGTGTCGGCCGCGAAGGTGCGCGAGTCGCTCGGGTTGATCGACGACGAGCTCTATGCAGAAATGCTCGCCATTGTCGGACAGCACCGCTCGGCGGACGTCTTCCCGTTTGTGGCGCGGATCGCCGAGTCGGGCGCCGATCTCGCCGAGTTTGTGACCGGGGCGGGCGAGGTATTGCGGAGCCTTCTGCTGGCGATCCTGGGCAACGAGCCGGAGGGGCTGACGGAGTCGCTGCGCGTTGCCGTTCACCACCATGCGGCGTCGTACGGCAGCGGTGATGTCGTGCGGATGTTGAAGCTGCTCGCGGAGGCCGAGACGGCGGTCCGACGCAGCCCGAACGCTCGCATGTATGTGGAGACGCTGCTGCTCGAGTGGGCCTTGCTCGATCGCACGGTGGAGCTGGAGCAGGTCCTGCGCGCACTGGAGCGTGGAACCGGCTCCCCGTCGGAGCCGCCCTGGGCGGAGCCGCAGCCAACGGTGTCGGCGTCCCCGTCGGCCGCGGCACCCCAGACGCCGGCCGCCGCCGCGCGTGACGCGGCGGCGTGGACGGTGGACGCCGCGCGCGGGAAATGGTCACAATTGCTCCAATCCGTGGCGAGTCGGCGTCGGATGCTGCGGGAGGCGTTGTCTCACGCGTCGCCAATCGGAGTCGACGGAGACCAGCTCATCCTCGAGGTGGCCGACTCCGCGGTACATCTCGAAGGGCTTGAACGGGGCCGTGACATCATCGAGGCCGCGGCTGGCGCCCTCTTCGGACGCCGAGTATGGGTGACCTTTCGGTCGACCGGCCGGGACGCCGAGCAGACGCCGCCCACCGCGGCGCCGCAGCGCCTCGATCGAGAGGGCGATCGCGAGGAACGGCTGCGGGCCTACCGCAAGAAGGACCCGGCACTGGACGCAGTGGCGGACGCGCTGGATCTTGAGCTCCTGGAGTAACTTGCTTCGTTCCGCTGGGGCGGATTAGCTTCCGCATTCCAGGTACGTCCACCTCGTTCGATCGAGCATGCATGGCCGATTTTTCACAGCTTCTCCAACTCGGACAGCAAGTCCAGGGACGCCTCACACAAATGCAGACCGCCCTGGCCCAGCAGTCGGTCACGGGGACGGCGGGCGGGGGCATGGTCACAGTTGCCGCCGATGGCCGGGGGCGCGTGCGGTCGGTTCGCATTGACCCGTCCCTCGTGCGTGATCCCGATATCGAGATGCTGGAGGATCTCGTGGCCGCGGCGGTGGCCGATGCGCAGCGCAAAGCGGACGAGGTGTATCGGACCGAGCTGAAGAAGATCACCGGAGGGCTGCCACTTCCGTTCCAACTCCCGCTCTGACGCAGGCGAGCGTGTCGGCGATCGACGTTTTGATTGGCGAACTGGCACGCCTCCCAGGCATTGGGCGAAAGACCGCCACGCGCCTCACCTACCACCTCTTGAAGCAGCCGAAAGAGCAGGCACGACGGCTTGCCGATGCGTTGGTGCAAGTGAGCGATCACGTGCGCCCGTGCGCCACATGTGGGAGCATGACGGATGCGGAGGCGTGTGCGATCTGCGCGGACCCGCGGCGGGACGGCACGGTGCTCTGCGTGGTTGAGGAAGCCTCCGACATCGATGCTATCGAGCGGTCGGGGGAGTTCCGTGGGGTGTATCACGTGTTGGGTGGCCACGTGTCGCCGCTGGATGGCGTGGGCCCCGACGATCTCAGGCTGGAGGCGCTCGGATCGCGCGTCGGCAACGGTTCGCCGGTGCGTGAGGTAATCGTCGCCACGAATCCCAGCATGGAGGGTGAGGTGACGGCAACGCTGGTGCGTGACGTGCTGCTTGGGCGGGGGATTCGCATCTCGCGGCTGGCGTTGGGCCTGCCCGTGGGGGGTGACCTCGAGTACGCCGACAGCGTGACGGTGGCACGGGCGCTGACCGCACGGCAGGAGATGGTGTGATGGGTGGGCGGATACGGGCGCTCCTGGCGGCGTTCGGTGTGGGGACGGTGCTCGGGGCGGTGCTGGCCCAGCACTCGATCGGGAAGTATCGTCGGGACCTGTTCAGCGCGCACCCCTTGCGCCGACTGTCGGCGCTGGGCTATCTCAACGGGCACCCGACCGTCGAGGCGGTGCGCTTGTTGCGTGACTATCTGGAATGGGAGCGGCACGCGATGCTGCGTCGCCGCGCGGAGGGGATTGTGCGCCGGATGGAGGCGAAACTAGGCTGAGCCGAGGAAGGCTGATGGAGACAGGCGCTGGTACGTGGTCACTGAACGAGAGTGACTATCACAAGATCACCGAGCACCTCAACGGGCTGCTGGTCGAGTCCAACGCGCGGTGTGCACTGCTGGTGGATCGCACCGGCCAGTTGCTTGCCAACGTGGGTGACCAACTGTCCTTCGACCCCACCTCCTTCGCCTCGCTCACCGCCGCGGACTTCAGTGCGAACGATCAGCTGGCTAAGATGATCGGCGAACCGGAGTTTGCGTCGTTGTTCCATCAAGGTGAAAAAGAGTCGATGTATCTCGCCGACGTGGCCCGTCGAGTCATTCTCGTCGTGCTATTCGATCAGCGGACGACGGTGGGCATGGTCCGACTCCGTGTGAAGCAGACGGTAGCGGATCTGTCGCGCCTCTTCGAGGAGATGTTCTCGCGCGCGCGGGAACAGCCCGGCCAGCCCAAGCACGGCGGGTTGTTGGCTGGTGCGGACGACGAGATTGACCAATTGTTTGCGGATTAAGGGAGGCGCCGCGACCGATGTCGATGATCAACTACGCTTCCCGGGAGATCAACTGCAAGTTGGTCTACTATGGACCGGGGTTGGGCGGAAAGACGACGAACCTCGAGCACGTGTACGGCAAGGTGGCCCCGGGAACGCGCGGCAAGATGGTCTCGCTCGCCACCGAAACCGAGCGCACGCTGTTCTTCGACTTCTTGCCGGTCGACTTGGGCACGATCCGGGGGTTCAAGACGCGGTTCCATCTCTACACGGTGCCCGGGCAGGTGTACTACAACGCATCGCGCAAGCTCATCCTCAAGGGGGTCGACGGCGTCGTCTTCGTGGCCGACAGTCAGGTGGAGCGCATGGAAGCCAACGTGGAAGCCATGCAGAACCTCTACGACAACATGGCGGAGTACGGCTACGACCTCACCAAGATCCCGTTCGTGGTGCAGTACAACAAGCGCGATCTTCCCAACGCCGCGCCCGTCAACGACCTGGAGGAGCAGCTGAATCCAGGGTGGTCGATCGAGGACCCGGCGCGCCAGGCGCCGACTCCGGACCCGTACAACAAGGGACGCATGCTCATCGACCAGGTCGACGGAACCTGGATCGAGCGGGCTCCCTATTTCGAATCCGTTGCCGTCACGGGTGATGGGGTGTTCGAGACGCTACGGGCCGTTGCCAAGCTGGTGTTGAAGACGCTCAGCTGAGCGGGGCAATGGTTTGGACACTGCCCAACCTCCTCACCGTTGCTCGCATCGCGCTGGCACCGGCGGTGGCGGTACTCCCGTTCGTGCACGGGTACCTCCCGAAGGTGATCGCCTTCGTTGTCTTTCTCACGGCGGCCATCAGCGACATCTATGACGGGAGGATCGCGCGGGAGCGCGGGGAGATCACCGACCTAGGGAAACTGCTGGACCCCCTGGCCGACAAACTCCTGTTGGTTGCCGCGTTGGTTCCCATCTATTGGCTCACCCGCGCTCCCGATGGCGTGTACGCCATGCCGTGGTGGGGTGGGCTGCCCGTGTGGGTGGCGGCGGTGTTGGTGGGTCGTGAGGTGGCCATGACATTGGTGCGGCAGTTTGCGAAACGCCGCGGAGTGGTGATCGCCGCCGCAGGGGCGGGCAAGGCCAAGACGATCCTGCAGAACGTCTTCATCGGCGCGGCGATCCTGTGGCTCGCGTGGAAGGATCTGCGGAGTGCCTTCAGCGTGCAGTCGTCCGGGTTCGGCGCGGTTTGGGAAACGCTCCACGGAACCGTGACGGCGATCGCGCTCGCCGGGGCCCTCGTGCTCACGATCTACTCGCTCGGGGTCTACATGTACCGGTACCGTGACGTGATCGCGGGGCGGGACGCCAGCTCCCAGGGATTGGGGAATGGACGTTGAGCTCCTGACCGTCGGTTCCGAGCTCCTGCTCGGATTCACCGTCGACACCAACGCAGTGCACATCGCCCAGACGCTGGCCCGGCACGGCCTGCGGCTCACACGACATGTAACAGTGGCCGATGTCCCGGCGGAGATCGCCCGAGCCATGCGCGACGGACTCGCGCGCACGGGTGTCGTGCTTACGACGGGCGGTTTGGGCCCGACGCCAGACGATGTGACGCGCGAGGCCGCCGCGACGGTGGCCGGCGTGCCGCTGGAACTGGACGAGGCCGTGTTGGCCACCGTTCGCGACCGGTTCAGTGCGCTCGGACGACCGGCCATGGCCGAGTCCAACCGCGTCCAGGCGCTCGTCCCCCGCGGAGCGATGGTCCTGCCGAATCCTCACGGCACGGCCCCGGGACTGTGGTTGGAGACTCTCCAGGGCGTGTTGGTGCTCATGCCGGGGGTGCCACGGGAGATGCGCGCGATGCTGGCCGACCAGGTGGTCCCCCGCCTGACACAGCGAACCACCCCCGGTGCGGCAGACCCACGAACCGTGCACTCCCACACGCTGCGGACCACCGGTGTCTCCGAGTCGACCCTGGCGACCCAACTGGAAGAGATTGCGCGCGACCTGGGCGACGTACGATTGGCGTTCCTCCCTGGGGTGGAAGGGGTGGACCTCCGGCTGACATGGGGACCCGGACACGCCGACACGGGTCGCGACGTCGTCGCGGTGATCGCCCGGCGCGTGCGGAATCTCGTGGGTCTGCACTGGTATGGAGAGGAGAGCGAGGATCTTGCCAAGGTGCTCCTCGACGCCCTGGAGAAGCGGGCGATGCGGTTGGCCGTCGCCGAGTCCTGCACCGGCGGTATGGTGGGCGCGCGCCTGACGGCGGTGCCTGGTGCCTCGAGGGTTTTCGAGGGTGGAGTCGTGAGCTACGGGAACCGTTCCAAGGAGCGCGAGCTCGGAGTGCCGACTGTCGCGATCGTGAGGCACGGAGCGGTGAGCCAAGAAGTGGCCCTGGCCATGGCGCGGGGGGTGGCGGGCCGCTTTGCAACAGACGCTGCTCTGGCGGTGAGTGGGGTGGCTGGTCCGGACGGAGGGACCGCTGACAAGCCGGTCGGGACCGTGTGCCTTGCCGCCGTAGTGGGCTCCCATGAACGGGTTCTGACCCGACGATTTCCCGGAGACCGGGAGGAGATCCGGCAACGCGCGGCGCAGGCGGCGCTCGACCTGGGGCGCCGCCTGCTGCTCGAAGAGGTCGGCGGGTAGCTATCTTAACGTTTCTGTGCGTATGCGATGACCGTGCAAGGAGACTCATGAGGAAAAAGCATCGCCCCAAGGCCCCTGAGACGCCGGCCCCAGAATCACCGGCCCCGGAGGACCTCGGCGACGGTGGCGCCGCCTTCGATGTCGCCGATGGCGACGCTGCCTTCGAGGGTGCCAACGGCGCGGCCGATGTTCCCGACGTAGCGGAGGATCGTGCGTTCGCTGTGGAAGGTCCCGCGGGGGAGATCATCCAGCGTCTCGAGAGTGAACGCGACGAGGCTCGGGACCAGCTGCTCCGGACCGCCGCCGAGATGGACAACTTCCGAAAGCGGACGGCGCGCGAGCGCGCGGACATGTGGACCAAGGCGCAGGCCGCCTTGGCGGGGCGTGTGATCGAGGCTCTCGATGATCTCAATCGGGTGTTGGAGCTCGAGGTGGGTCCCGGCGGTGCGGAAGCGATTCTCGACGGGGTGCGGATGGTCGAACGCAAGCTCGTCCGGGAGCTCGAGAACGCCGGGCTGGAGCGGCTTGGAGAGGTGGGCGAGCGATTCGATCCGAACCACCATGAGGCCGTGGGTACGGTGGTGGCGGAGCGCCCTGAAGACGACGGGACCGTGGCGGACGTCTTCCAGCCGGGATACCGCTTTGGGTCCACGTTGCTGCGGCCTGCCCGCGTGCGTGTGGCGATTCACCAGGGAGCCTCTGCGTAAGCCATGGCCGCGGCCAAGGACTACTATCAGGTTCTCGGGGTCGCGGAGAAGGCGTCGCCCGAGGAGATCAAGAAGTCCTACCGGCGCCTCGCGAAGCAGCACCACCCCGACGCCAATCCGAATAGCGGGCAGGCGGCTGAGCGCTTCAAGGAGATCGCCGAGGCATACGCGGTCTTGAGCGACGCCGAGAAGCGCAAGCAGTACGACATGATGCGTCGGTTGGGCGCGTTCTCGCGCGGAGGCGCGGGAGCATGGGCCGGTCGGCCTGGGAGGCCGGGCGGCGGGCCGCGCGCCGAGGATGTGGAGTTTGGCGGATTCCCGGGATTTGGTGGGCTCGGAGACCTTTTCTCCTCCATCTTCGGCAAGGGGAAGCATGACCAGACGCCCGAACCGATCGAGATCGTCGCGGAAGTGCCGTTCAAGACTGCGGCGCTGGGAGGCCAAGTGCCGGTGATGGTGTCCGTTACCGAGGCATGTGCCACCTGTGGCGGATCCGGTGCGGCGCCTGGGGCGAGCGTCAATGTGTGCCGCGAGTGTCAGGGGCGCGGCACGGTCACTTTCGGCCAGGGCGGGTTTGCGGTCACGCGACCGTGCCCGGCCTGTCGCGGAAGGGGCAAAGTCCCGTCGTCGCCCTGCCCGACATGCCGCGGCGACGGCGAGGTGGCGAAGTCCAGGCGCCTGCTCGTGACGGTGCCGGCCGGTACTGAGGACGGGCACCGGGTGCGGCTCAAGGGGCAAGGGCAGCGGGCCACCGGTGGAGGGGCGACTGGAGATCTGGCGGTGACGTTCCAGGTCCTACCCGATCGGTTCTTCCGGCGTGACGGGCAGGACGTGCACTGCACGATACCGATCAACGTCGCCCAGGCAATGCTCGGCGCGAAGGTCAAAGTGCGTACGATCCAGGGAGGGCGGGTAGTGCTGACGATTCCCGCCGGCACCCAGCCGGGAAGGAAGTTCCGGATTTCGGGTCGGGGGATCGAGAAGGGTGGCAAGAAAGGGGATCAGTACGTGGAAATCGACGTGCGAATTCCCGAATCGCTCTCTGCAGAGGATGCCGCGTTGTTGAAGGAGTTTGCCGACAAGGTTGGGTTGCGCTACTAGAGCGGTCGACCGGCAGCTGCGTTCGTGCTCGGATTCAGTGGTCGCGGAGCCAACGAACCGGATCGGCGACCTGAAGGGTCCCCACGCGATCGACCGAGAACGTCGCGGCGGTGCCGGGTGCCGACCAACGCACCACTTCACCGGTGATCGACGAGATCGTGAACGCCACGAAGGTGGGCTGCCGCTCGCCCTCACCCGCGAGAATATGGATCCGCCCGCGCGGGTCCACCGCGAGATCGGCGACATACGCGGTGGGCTGCCACGGCCAAGGGAGTCGCCAACGGACCTTCCCCAGACCGTTGTAGAGGGTGAGCGAACGGTCCGGAACCGCGTGCACGACTCCCCCCTGCGCGGCGATGAGCAACCCCGTTCGCGCGCTCTGCTCGACGAGCGCGAAGGTGACCACCGTGTCTCCGTCGATCGCGACCAACCGACCGTCCGGAGCTTCGACGATGATGCGTCCGTCCGGGAGCACCGCGAACTGGTGCGCGGCGCCGGATCGCGTGTTGAGGGAGATCCGTTCGGCGGGCTGCCATGTGCTCGTGAATACCGCGATCTCCGCGACGCCGTCGCGGATGTCCGACACGTACCATCGATCGTCGAGCAACTGCACGTGCTGAGGCCCTGTGAGCCCGTTCGACGCCCGGCGGTACACCGCGCCGGAGCGCCGGTCGATCACCACGACGCCTCCCGTGTCAGGCCGCGTCACCACCAGGAGCGAGTCACCGGCGGCAGCGACCCCTCGGCCGTCAAGGAAGATCAGGTCCTCGTTCAGGCCCGCGGTGCCGCACGCGGCGGCTCCGCAGAGCGCGATGAGCGTGGCAACGTGGCGCCCGGTTTGCATGAGTGCGAAACGTCCAACGGGTTTGGTACCCGGTCAAGTGCGCCGTTTGCCCCGCTGCAGTCGAGCGCGTATCCTCTTCCGTCGGAGCTTGCCTGCGCACGTCCCGGGTCGCATGCCGGAGCGCGCGCGCCGCAATTGACGCATGCCACTGGGGGCAGGCCATGCCTGTAGCTCGTCGCTGGACGTTTGCGCTGGATGCGGAGTTTGGGGAGCGCAACATCTCCCCCGAAGTCCGGCAACTCGTGGCCGAGTCCGGCGTGCAGACCGGCGCCGTGGTTATCCACCTCACGGGGTCCACCGGGGCGATCACGACGATCGAGTACGAGCGGGGGGCGCTCCAGGATCTGCGCCGCGCGCTCGAGGCGATTGCACCGGTCGCCGAGGTGTACGCGCACAACGAGGCCTACGGTGACGGCAACGGGTTCTCGCACGTACGGTCCGCCTTGCTGAAGACCGGCATCACCGTGCCGATTATCGAGGGCGAGCTCCAGCTCGGTACCTGGCAGGAGATTCTCCTGCTCAACCTCGACAATCGCGCACGTACCCGAGAAGTGGTGGCGGTGGTGGTGGGGGAGTGAGCGCGTTCCGGCCGGTGTGAGCCCTGGGCGGTCTCAACGCAGCTCGACCCGCAGTGAGGGCGCGCACCCGCGGCGGACCGTAGGTGGCTACGTTCTGAGTAGCGGGAGCCTCCCGACGATCTTGGCGGTCACGCCCGCCGGAAGCGCGGCGTTGAGCGCCGCCCCCACCAGCTTGCCGCTCGCGGCGATCTGCTCGTCTCCCAATCCCAGTTGACGCAACCCCCGCTCGAGCGTCGCGGGCGTCGCCAGGGCCAGGAGGGCTCCCGTGCGAGCGCTGCTCGTCGGCGCTTCGCGCATCCAGTCACTGCAATCTGGGAACGCGGAAACCACTTGCGCGAACGACTTGGTGTCGACCCCCATGCGGATCGACGTAAAGATGGCTCCAAGGGCCTTCGACGCGAGGTTGCGGTCGACGTTGCACGCTTCGGCGATCACCCCGACAAGATCCATCGTCGCTCCTTACGAAATGATTCCCCCGCCCAAGAGCCGGTCGCCTTCGTACAGCACCCCCGACTGCCCCGGCGTGATGGCGCGGAGCGGTGCAACGAGATCCACCCGCACCCCACCGTCGGTCGTGACCGCCGCAATGGTCGCCGGCGCAGCGGCAGACCGATAGCGCACCTGGATCTGACACGACGCCCCAACGGGCGGCCTCGGGGCGATCCAGTTGAGCTCCTGCAGGATGACCCGATCGCCGTATAGATCTTCCTCCGTCCCGATCACCACCGTCCGTCGCCGCGGCTCGATGGCGACGACGAACATCGGCTGGGTGAAGCCCCCAGGAAGACCCCGCCGCTGGCCAATCGTGAACCGGGCGTATCCGCCATGCTCGCCGACGAGTTCCCCCGTCGTGGTGCGTACCGGTCCGGGCGCCAACGCGGGGGTGTCCTCCGGGAGATGCTGCGCGAGCACGGCGGCGTAGTCGCCGTCGGGCACGAAACAGATCTCCACGGATTCCTTCTTATCCGCCGTGACGAGCCCGAGACCGCGGGCGGCGGCACGAGTCTCGACCTTGGACAGCATCCCAACGGGCGTGAGCATCCTGCGCACCACGGACCGATCGATCCCCCAGAGGAAGTAGCTCTGGTCTTTCGAGCGATCGCTCCCTCGAAATAACGCCCCGTCGCGCGCGATGGCGTAGTGGCCGGTCGCCACGTAGTCGCATTCCATGGCGTCGGCGTGCGCGAGCAGGTCGCGGAACTTCGTGAACGTGTTGCAGCGCACGCACGGGATGGGGGTGCGCCCACGCAGATACTCCCCCACGAAATCGTCAATCACGTCATGCTTGAACCGGTCAACGAGATTGAGCACGTAGTGCGGAATGCCCAGCCGCTCGGCAACCAGTTGCGCGTCCGTGATCGAATCCAGCGAGCAACAGGGGCGATCGGGCACCGCGCCACCGTAGCAAAACAACCGCAGCGTGGCTCCGATGACGTCGTACCCCTCGTCCACCAGCAGTGCGGCGGCGACCGAGGAGTCCACCCCGCCGGACATGGCAACCAACACCCGGCCGCGCGTGCTCATGAGGCGAGTCGGGAACCGAGTTCCCGCACCGTAGCGGCGACGTCCGGCAGCACCGTCACCACGCGATCGACGTCCGACGGTCGACTGGCCTTGGAGAGGGAAAACCGCAACGACCCACCGGCGACGTCGGGAGCCACCCCCATCGCGCTGAGCACGTGGGACGGGACGAAGGTCCCCGTCAGACAGGCCGATCCGGAGGAACAGGCGATGCCGGCCAGATCCAGGTGTAGGAGGAGTGCGTCGCTCTCCGCCCCGGGGACGGACACATTCGAGATGTGCGGCGCGCGATCGGTGGTCGCACTGTGCACCACGAGACCGGGCAGCCGCTCGGCAAGCCGGCGCTCGAGGTCGTCACGCAACGACTGGGTGGCTGCCGCCGTCGCGCCCACCTCGCGCACCGCCAGCTCGACCGCCGTCGCCATCGCCACCGAGCCAACCACGTTCTCCGTCCCGGGCCGCATGCCCGCCTGTTGTCCGCCACCGTGGAACAGCGGATCGATCGCCGCCCGGTCGCGCACCAACAACACGCCGGTCCCCTGGGGCGCCCAGATCTTGTGGCCCGACGCCGCGAGCATCGTGATGTTGGGGTTGGCGAACGAACACGGCACCTTGCCGATGGCCTGCACCGCATCCGTGTGAAAGGGCACGCCCGCGTCGGTCGCGCGCGCGGCGATCGCGGCGATGTCCTGAATCGTGCCGGTTTCGTTGTTCACCCACATCACGCTGAGCACGGCGAGGCCGCCGGCCAGCTCGCGTTCGACGGCCTCGAGATCGATCCGGCCCGCCTCGTCGACCGGCAGGGCGACCATCTGGCCACCGAACGCCGTGATCGCCTGTGCGGCTGCGAGCACGGCCTTGTGCTCGGTACTGCCGACGGCAACGCGCACGGGCCGGCCCGCTCTGCGCGCCGCCAAGGCCGCGCCCACGATTGCCATGTTGTCGGCTTCGGTTCCCCCCGAGGTGAACACCACGTGCCTCGGGTCCGCGTCGAGCGCGTCGGCGACCCGCCGCCGCGCGTGCTCGATCAAGCTCCTGGCCGCCCTTCCGAAGCGGTGGGCGGAAGCCGCGTTGCCTGTCAGCTCTTGGCGGAGCAGGGGCTCGATCGCCTCCCGCACCTCGGCTCGAACCGGGGTCGTGGCGGCGTAATCCAGATAGACCGGCGGTGCGCCGGCAGCACGTTGGTGGGGCATGGAGAACGAAACCTAGGACGACGGTGGCCGAGACGGTAGGACCGTCGCTACATGGATCGCACACCCATCGTCACGACATCGTCGATGCGAACCGTCTCAGCGGTGAAGTACGGCTCCCCATACGGCTGCCGGATGAGGCTGCCGTAGCGGGCACAGTGGATGTGCACGTTCTCGTACACATCACCGCCGGCCGGGAAGATCTCGCCGGCGGCGTTCTTCCCGTCGAACTGGGACGCGTAGCAGCGGATGGCCGCCATCTTGGTCTCGAAGGTCTCCGAGATGTCCACCACAAAGGTCGGCTTCACCGGGTCCTCGCGATAGGACAAGGTGTACAACACTTTTTCGGGACGATGCGGATCTCCGTCGGCCGGGTAGCGGGCCAGGCCCGCGAGATAGGACGCATCGCGTGCCACCTCGGATCCGATCCG
The DNA here is from genome assembly GCA_036397755.1 of Gemmatimonadales bacterium. Taxonomy (GTDB): domain Bacteria; phylum Gemmatimonadota; class Gemmatimonadetes; order Gemmatimonadales; family GWC2-71-9; genus CAMYLY01. Next base: position 70,900 of record DASWII010000042.1, read on the forward strand.
GTGATCGGGATGGCGGCCGATCGGGAAGGGAAGAATGACCACCCGCGGCGCGAGGCGCCGAAGCAACGCCACCACCGCGCGACGAGTGTCATCCGTGTTGTGCAGGCCCGCGTCCGGCAGGCCGGCATTCACCCGCACGTGGGCGCCGAGGATGCGGGCGGCGTTCTCGGCCTCCCGGGCGCGGATCGCCGCCGTACCGTGCGTGCCGGCTTCCCCTCCCGTGAGATCGATGATCCCAACGCGATAACCGACGTTCGCGGCGCGGGCGAGGGTGCCCCCACACGTCAACTCAACGTCATCGGGATGAGCACCAATCGCGACCAGGTCACACCGTTCACTCATGACGAAGGGCCTCCACCGGATCGAGTTGTGACGCGCGGCTCGCGGGCAGCAAGCCAAAGGCGAGGCCAATCGCAATGGACACGCCGGTGGCGACGACTGCGCTCCATACCGGTACCCCCGTTTCGAATCCGAGGAGCCGCTTGAGTACCTCACCGGCGCCGAGTCCGACGGCAATGCCCAGCGCGCCTCCGATGAAGGTCAGCGTCGCCGCCTCCACGAGGAACTGCCAGAGAATCTCCCGGCGCGTGGCCCCCAACGCTTTGCGCACGCCGATCTCCCGCGTTCGGCTGGTGACCGACACCATCATGATCGCCATCACACCGATCCCCCCGACCATCAGCGCCACGCTGGACAGCACGATCATCACGAGGAAGAAGACGCCCGTCAACTGGTTGAAGATGCTCAACACCTGATCCGACGTGAGGAGATCGAACGTGTTGGGGTCGGCCGGGCGCAAGCCGCGCATGCGCCGCAGCTGCACGGTGGCGGCGTCCATGGCCTCATCGACGGAGACACCGTCGCGCGGCTTGACCAGAATGACGAGCGAGTTGGTTTCGTCGTACCGGTAGGCGCGCTCGGTGAACAGGAACGGTAGGATGGCGGAGATCTCCTGCCCCGGCGGCTGAAAGATGTTCTCGGGTTTTTGGTAGACGCCCACGACCCGGACCGGCCGGCCGCCAACCCGGATCGTTGCGCCTATCGGGTCCAGGCGGCCAAACAGCTTCTCGACCACCTCACGCTCGAGAATCACGACCGCGGCCCCGGCCCGGACCTCGGTGGCCGTGAACGGGCGGCCGCGGGCGATCTGGCCGCCGAGGATTTCCATGAAGCGCTCATCGGCGCCGTATATGACCGTGAGTTGCGTGCGGACGCCTTCGTGCTCCAGCCGCTCGAACAGTCCGAGCCACAGTGCCGAGTATCGGATTTCGGGCAAGGTTTCGATCGCGTCGGCCTCGCGCGGCTGGAGCACCGGTCGAATGCGAACCTCACGCGGTAGGGCATCGGGGTTGAGCGGTGTCGTTGAGAAGAACCGGAGGATCCTGAACGTCGTCGGACCGACGACTTCGATGGTGTTCAGGATTTGCCCGCGGATGCCCTGGACGATCGACGCCATCGCCATCACCGTGGCGACGCCGATCACGATCCCGAGGATCGTGAGGCCGGATCGCAACTTTTGCGCGCGAATGGCGTCCGTTGCCATGGTCGTTCCCTCGATGAGGGCGTGCAGACCGGTCATGACTACTCGGCCCGGATGGCCGTGACGGGGTCCAGCCGCGCGGCGCGACCCGCGGGATACACGCCGAACACCACGCCGGTCACGCCGCCCAACGTGAGGGCGAGGGACACCGACCACCACGTCACGCGCGCGGGCAAGGGCGAGACCAACGTCACCAGTTGTGCCAGGCCGGATCCGGCCAGGACGCCCGCCACGCCGCCCAGTACGGAGAGTGTCACGGTCTCCGCGAGAAACTGGCGCAACACGTCGCGGCGCCGGGCGCCCACGGCCTTGCGTATACCGATCTCGTGGGTCCGTTCTTGCACGGACATCAGCATGATGTTCATGATCACGATGCCGCCGACCACCACCCCAATGGCCACGACGGCTGGCACGACCGTGAAGATGACGCGTGTGAGGTTTTCCCAGAACGCGATGAGCCCTTCGGCAGTGTCGATCGTGAAGTTGTTGTCCTGTCCGGGTCGGAGCCTTCGTGCGATCCGCATGGCCTCCTCGGCGCGCTGCATCGCGTCGGCGACCTGAGAGGCCTCGGCCATCTTGACGGAAATCGCTGCGGTTTGGCGACGGCCGTACATCGCCTCGAACACGGTGATCGGCAGCATGAGGAAGCCGTCCTGGGATTGGCCGAGCACCGTCCCCTTCTTCGCGACCACGCCGGCCACGGTAACTTCCGTTCCGCGTACGCGGATCCTCTGGTTCGGGCCCGTGGCCGGGTTGCCGAAGAGCTTCTCGGCTACGTCCCATCCCATGACGGCGGTGAGGCGGCGCTCGCGCACGTCGATGTCGGTGAGCCCGCGCCCGGCGACGATCTCGTAGTCCTGCACCGTCTGAAAGGGTGGAGTGATGCCGAAAACCAACACGTCGCCGACGGTGCGGTTGCGCCACCGTACGTCCGCCTGTGGCGTGGGCCAACCCGACTGTCGTGCGATGGCGATGGCATCGGGAAGCGCCCGCTCGACGAAGGGCACGTCGTCGTCGCTGATCATGGGGCGCCGCTGCAGAACTCGGTACTCTTCGTCGTCGACGAAGGCCACCGTGATGGGAATGCGGCGAATCTGAAAGGCGTTCCGTCCGACAATCGCGCCCGCGAGGTTCTCGCTCACGTACGCGTTCATCCCCTGGATGATAGCCACGACCGCGACGAGGAACCCTACTGAAACGATGATGCCGAGGAGCGTGAAGAACGACCGGAGTTTATGGGCGGAAATCTCGCGGAGGGCGATGCGGAGCGCTTCGAGCAGTGGCATGCGACAAACCTAGCCGGCTCCTCGCGGCGCGCTATTCGTAACGGAGGGCCTCGACGGGATCCAGGCGAGCGGCGCGCGCTGCGGGATATAGGCCGAACGCCACCCCCGTGAGGATCGACATGCCCAGAGCGGCCAGGACCGACATCAGGGGGACCTTGGCCGGAAGCGGCGTCGCGAAGTTGATGACCGCACTGATCCCCGCGCCCAACAGCATGCCGATTGCGCCGCCGACCAGCGTCAGGGTGGCGGCTTCGACCAGGAACTGCCAGAGAATCTCACGACGTTTGGCTCCCAGCGCCTTGCGGACGCCGATCTCCCGTGTTCGCTCCGTGACGGAGATCATCATGATCGCGACCACGCCGACACCGCCGACCATCAGTCCCACGCTGGAGAGTGCGATCATCACCAGGAAGAACATCCCCGTCACCTGATTCCACGTGTCGAGCATGCGATCCTGGGTCACGACGTCGAAGGTGTTCTCCTCCACTGGCCGGAGGCCGCGAATCGACCGCATGGCCGCGGTGACCTCGTCGATGGCGTCCGCCACGAGCACGTCCTCGCGCGGCAGCACCAGATAGGCCAGCCAGCCCCGGAAGTAGTCCATATGCTTGGTGAACGTCGTATGGGGGATGACGACTTGTGGCTGGTTGCCTTCGCCGAAGATGTCCGGCGGTGGATTGAACACCCCGATCACCTCGAAGGGGACCCCGTTGACCTTGATGCGTTTGCCAATCGGATCGAGGTTCGTGAAGAGTTCCTCGGACATCTTGGCATTAATGACCGCCACCCGGGAGTTGGCGTGGTATTCCAGGTTGGTAAACGAGCGCCCGGGATGGATGTCCCCGCCGCCAACCAGTGGCCACTGCACCCCGTTTCCGCGAATGCTCGTGCTCGACAGCTCGCGGGACCCATATTCCACCGGTCCGCGCGTTCCCTCGTCTTCCACCACGATCGACACCGTCGAGAGTTCACGCAATCGCTCGCCCTCCTCGGTCGTGAGGGGGGGCTTGCGTCGCCACGGGCTGCGCTCGTCCGACCCGTCCGAGATCTGAATGCCGCCCTGGAAATGGCGGAACACGAAGAACGTCCGGGGGCCCAACTGGTTGAAAATGTCCTCCACTCCCCGGTTGATGCCCGTGATCATCGAGCCGATCACCATCACCACCATGACGCCGATCGCAACCCCGAGAATCGTGAGTGCCGCCCGCGCCTTGTTGGCATTGATGGACGACAGCGCGATGCCGACGCCTTCACCGAGCGACGTGAGGGCCATGGTCTACTCCGCCCGCATGGCCACGACCGGATCGAGCTTGGCCGCACGGCTTGCGGGGTACAGGCCGGCCGTGATCCCCACGCCGGCCCCCAGGAGCACACCGACCACGATGGACCATGGCGCCACGGTTGCTGGCAGGAACGTCGTGGCCTGCACGATGGCCGCGGCGCCGAGCCCCGTCCCGACGCCCATCGCGGCCCCGACGGTCGCCAAGGTGGCGGATTCGACGAGAAACTGCCGCAGGATGTCGGAGCGCCGAGCTCCCAACGACTTCCGAATCCCGATCTCGCGCGTGCGTTCCGAAACGGACATCAGCATGATGTTCATGATGACGATGCCGCCGACCACCAGCGAGATGCTCACGAGACCGGGAAGGGCGATCATCAAGACACGACTGATGTTGCCCCAGAAATCGAGAAGGGCGTCGGCGGTTTCGAGGGCGAATGGCCCCTCCTCTCCCGGTCGCGTGTGCCGTCGGGTGCGCATGACGGCCTCCGCCTCCGCCATGGCAACCTCGAGGTCCTCCAGCGATTGTGTCTTGACCATCAGCTCGTCAAGGACGCGCGGCGGATTGACGAAGCGCTTGACGGGTGAAACCGCGGGCGCCACGGCGAACTTGTCGAGCGACATTCCGAATATGTTGCCTTGTGACTCGACGATCCCCACGACCCGATACGGGAGGCTTCGGATCTTCACCGACCGGCCGATGGGATCCAGCCCTCTGAACAGGCCCTCAGCCAGGTCGTGGCCGAGCACGACGACGAGTTGGCCTGCTCGCGCTTCTTGCTGGCTGAACGGTCTGCCTTGCGCGAATTCCCACTCCCGTACGCGGAAGTAGTCCTCGGTGGCACCGATGATCTGCACGTCGCGCACCTCGGACCCCTCGTACTCCAGCGCCCCCCCCGCGGTGGATTCCCATGCGGCCACAAACGGCACGGAGATCGCGGCCGTGACGGCGCGGGCATCCTCGTACGTGATCCGTGGTCGCCTGCGCCACTCGCGCCACGTTTCGTCCGGGAGATCGCCGGGATTGAATCCCGGATAGCGACGCAGGTGGAACGTGTTGACCCCGAGGAGTTGACCGGCGAACCGATCGGTCATGTACGTGTTCATTCCCTCGACGATCGACACGACCGCGATCAGGAACGTGACGCCGATGAACACGCCGATCACGGCAAAGGCACTCTTCATCTTGCTGTTCCAGATGACCTGGAGCGCCAACCGAATGGCCTCCCGAAACGGCATGGCTAGGCGACGTCCCGCAGTGTGTCGCTGTCGATGCTACCGTCGTGTAGGGTGACGACGCGATGCGCGTGAGCCGCAATGTCGGCTTCGTGCGTCACCATGATGATTGTCTGCCCCGCGCCATGGAGATCGGCGAAGACGTTCATGATCTCGGCGCTGGTCGTCGAGTCCAGGTTGCCTGTGGGCTCGTCCGCCAGCAGAATGCTCGGATCGTTGACCAGGGCCCGCGCGATGGCGACGCGCTGCCGTTGCCCGCCGGACAGTTCGTTGGGGCGGTGCCCAATCCGATCGGCGAGCCCGACGCGCTCAAGCGCCCGCTCGGCGCGCGCGCGCCGCGCGCGTGCCGACACGCCGGCGTAGATCAGCGGCAGTTCCACGTTGTGCAGGGCGCTGGCCCGCGGGAGCAGGTTGAAGGTCTGGAAGACGAAGCCGATCTCACCATTGCGCACGCGTGCCAGCTCGTCGTCGCCCATGCGCGACACCTCCAGCCCGTTCAGCCAGTACTCGCCGTGCGAGGGCGTATCGAGGCATCCGATCAGGTTCATCAACGTGGACTTGCCCGATCCCGACGGTCCCATGATGGCGACATACTCGTTGCGCTCGATGGTCAGGTCGACGCCCCGAAGTGCATGCACGGTTTCGGCGCCCATACGGTACTCGCGCTTGAGGCCGCTGACGCGGATGATCGGTGCAGCGGTCATGACGAGCCCTGGGACGTCGTGCTGGTAGCGGACGGCCGCACGGCCGTCCCGTCCTTCAAGTCACGGATCGTCTGGTAGGGCCCGGCGGCAATCGAATCGCCGACGCTCAGTCCTTCGAGGACTTCGAAGTATTCCTCACCCGCGATGCCCACGTGCACTGGCCGAAACTCCGCTCGCCCCTCGCGAATCACAAACACGCCCTCCACTTCTTTCTTGCCGGCCGTCGTGTCCTGCGGATTGGCCTCGGTTGACAGCGCAGTGTGCTCCCGGACGGTCAGGGCGATGATGGGAATACTCAGAGCGCTGTCGCGCGTCGCCGTCACGATGCGCGCCGTCGCCGACAGGTCCGGCCGTACCTCGGCCGGCGGATTGTCGAGCGTTACTTCGACCTCGTAGTCCACGGCCTGGTTGGTACCCGCCGAGGCCGCCGCCGCGCGCACGGCGCTCTTGGAGATCTTCGTCACCCGGCCGGCGAACGTCGAGTCCACGAAGGCGTCGATGATGATCTCGGTCGAATCGCCGAGGTGCAGTCGCACCACGTCGGTCTCGTCGACCCTGACGTTGACCTGAATCACCGAGAGGTCGCTGATGGTCATCAGGAGCCCGGTCTCGCGCGAGAACGTTCCCGGCACGGCGACCTCCCCCTCCTCCACCGCGAGCCGCGTGATCTCTCCAGACATCGGTGCACGCAGCACGGTCTTCGCGAGCTGTTCCCTCGCCTGCGTCAGGGACGCTCGGGCCTGTTCGACCTGAAACGACGCGGACGTGGCGATCGCCTCGGACACCTCGAACTGCGTTTGCGCCTGCTCCAGCTGCTCGTCCGACACGAGATTGGCGTTCTGCTCTTTCAGCGCGGTGGCGCGCTCCAACGCCCGTCGCGCCTGATCGCGATTGGCGCGAGCCTGTAATGCGGACGCCTCGGCCGATGCCAATGCCGCCTGCGCCCGAGCCACGTTCGCCTCGAACTCGGATGGTTCGATCAGCAGCACCAGATCACCGCGCCGCACCCAGTCGCCCTCCTTGACCGGAATGGAGATGATCCGTCCCGTGATGTCCGAACTGACGTCCACCGAGGTCTGCGGTTGAATCTGGCCGCTGGCGGTGACGGTAGAGACGAGCGGTCGCAACTCGGCGGTCTCGATCCGCACCTCCTGCTTTCGATCGCCGCCCTTCGCGGCGTTGAGCCCGACGATGGCGACCAGAGCCACTCCGATGCCACCAAATACCAAGATCTTCTTTGCGCGGGTCATGGACAGACGTCTTTCCCCTATCGTAGTGGCCGACCGACCGCCGACTCGAGCATCGCGATGGATCGGTGATAGCCGTAGACGGCGTTGATGTAGTCCGCCTCAGCCTGCTGGGCCGCAAGCTGGGCGTCCAGCAGCTCGAAGAATGTACCGGAACCGACACGGTATCGCTCCGTCGCCAGCCGCAACTGCTCCTGAGCCGCCACCCGATTCGACTCCTGAATGCCGATTGCCTGGTGGGCGGCCCGAAGCGCATAGAACGCTTGGCTGACCTCGGTGCGCACCTGCAACTCGCGCGCACGCACGGCCTCGAGCGCGTCGTCCGTACGGGCCGAGGCCTGCGCGATCTCCGCCGGCCGACTGAACTGCGTGAAGATGGGCAGCGACACGCTCATGGAGGCCTGAAACGGTTGGGCCGTGAAGCTGAACGGGAACACGGCGTTGGCGTCCCGGATGGCCTGCTCCGCGTCAGGCGTGAGCGCGAACGCTGAACAGTCCGCGGGGGTAAGACCGGGATTCAGGTAGTTCTGATTCACGAACTCGCATTGGTCGGCGGAGGCGTCGGCACTGGCTCTCGCCTGATCAACCGCGAAACTGGAGCTGGTGAACTGCTGTGTGAAGCCCGACCACCCTGCCGAGAACGACAACGAAGGCAGCCACGACGATTTCGAGGCTCGCTCGCTTACGCGAGCCGATGAGGCCTGAGCCCGAAGCGCGGCGAGATCGGGATTCCCGTCGTCGGCGTCGCCGAGCAGATCAGACAGCTGCCACAGCGGTTCGGCGATCGGGAACGAGTCCGTCAGCACCACGACGGACGGATCGTCGGGCGCGGGCAGCCCAATCGACTGGAACAGCCTCAGCTTCTCCACCGTCACCGCTTGCTGGGCCTGGAGCAGGGCCACCTCGGACTGCCCGCGGGCAACCTGCGCCTGTCGCACGTCGAGGAGCGTGTTCTGTCCGACGTTAAACCGCGCATCGGCAAGTCGCAGAAACTCCTCGTTGCGTTCCAGCTGGCGTGCAGCCAGCTCCTCGCGCGCTTCCGCCTGCAGGACCGCCAGGTACTGTTGTCGGATGCTGCTCTCCAGGTTGACCGCCGCGCCCTCGATGGCGGCGTCCGCCGCGCGAAGCTGTGCGGACGCGACACCCGGTTGCATCAACGTCCGCCCGGACAACGACATGGACAGGCCGAGGCTATATGACGATCCGATGGTGGATGAGCCCTGATTGAACTCGGCCGTGAGGAACCGTTGCCGGCCTGCTCCCTGGTATCCGAGCGATCCCGAGACGGTGAAGCGAGGAACGAACGCTCCATAGGCGCTGCGCACTCCCCAGGCGGCGGGAGAGCGATCGTTCTGGATCTGTCGCAGGCTCGGATTGTAGTCGACCGCGAGTTCGATGGCGTCGCGCAGGCTGAGTGCCTGCGGAACGGAGGGAAGCCCCTGCTGGGCTTCGAGCGCGGCCGGAATCGCCAGCAGAGCCGCGAGGGTCCAGATAGTCCGGTAAGCCATTGGTGCCCTTGGTGTTTGACGGTGAGTGGTCAGCCTGTCTGAGCTACGTAGGCCAACCGGCGGAAGTTTCAGGGAGCGACATCGGTGTTGGCGGACCAACCACGACACGCTTGGACAGTCGTGTAACGTGTTGTGCGCGTGGTGGTTACCTACTCTGGTGAAGGCGTGACACGTCTGGCGGAGAGTTCGAGCGCCGGGAGATCGACCCGCAGCAGTCGCCCCGCCGGGTCGTACACGAGCGTCCGCTGCGCCGGTCCCGATCCCAGCGTGACCGTCACCAAACCGTCGCGATCGGTGACCCTGCGCGCAGACGCCCCGGCGGTCCGTGTGCCGTCGGCCTCGATCAGGTCGATCGCGGACGCGGCGCCAGGCAGCCGGATCGCGAACGTCGATACGGTGCGTGATTCCACGAGGCGCACGAACCCTCCCGAAGGGTACTCCCGGGTGGTCTCGCCCGTCGGGGAAACGAGTCGCACGGTAACGCGCCGCGGACCCGCACTGACGAACGTCCGGAACTCCTCGTCGCCCTGCGCGCTGAGCTGGGCTCCCGTCATCAGCGAGTCCGGTCCGAACTCGGCGTACCCGGCGATCGTGACGCCCGGACGGTCGGGCGGAAACGTCGCGCGAAACGAGACGGTGTAGCCAACGGCGCCCGAGCGGTCCCGGCTGGTGGACAGCGTGATTCGCTCTCGACCGACGAGCGTCGATCCCCGGTAATGATCGAACGTGGCCTCGTCGACGGTGATCTGCTGGGCCCGCGCGGGCGCGCCGACCGCGAGACTCATCGTGACGACGACCACATACGCCCGTTTCATGTGCCCCCCCTCGCGGGACGTGATCCGAAAACGCGCTCGGCGATCCGATCGCGAATGGCGCGGTACAGCGCGGCCCCCGTCTCTTGGGACGACAGAGTTGGGCTCCCCAATGACCCGGGGCTGGCGTCGGGGATGGCCCTCTGCCCCCCGCGGGCATACCGCCGCAAGTCCTTGCGGGCCGGTACGAAATCCTGAGCTTGATCGATGGCCACGAGCTCCTGATTCAGAAACATCAACAGCGAGGTGTCAACCTCGCCACCGTGAATGGGTGCGCCAGCGCTGCTCGCGATATGCTCGAGCGGCATGCTGAAGATGTCCACCGTTTGGACGCGCGCGGCTCGGGTGCGGACGGAACTGAGCGCCTCTTGGTGTGGGTCTTGCCCGTGCGCCGTGAGAATGATGAATTCCCGTACGCCCCCGCGCTCCCAACATCCCACGAGGTCGTTGAGGAACCGGTGTAGCGTCTTGCGCCGAACCGTGGCCGCCCCTGGGAAATCGAGCCGGCTTGCCGCATTGACGCCATATTCAATGGTCGGTGCCCGGAGTACCTGAAACGCCGCCGAGAGGTCGTCAGCGAGGTGTTCGACGATGAGCGTGTCACAGCCAAGGGGAAGATGCGGCCCATGTTGCTCCGTGGTCCCCACTGGCACGATGAGACGCGGGTCACGCGCGAGATGGGCTGAGATAGCGCCTGGAGTCAGCAGCTTGAGCAGGAGCGGATGAGTTTGCAACGCGTGCGGTTGGCTCACTGGGAAGTCGCGGTGATGGCGGTCGGGCTCAGCGCAGCGGCGTGGTTGCGGCAGCCCTCTGTGGTCTGGGCCGCCCTGGCGTTTCTCTTGGCCGGCGTGGGGCTCGCGCTGGCGATCAGGATGCGCGTGGCGCTTCCCTTGGCCGCGGTGGCCGCGGCGACGCTCGCGGCCCTCGCCCTGCTCACCGCCTCGATCCGCGCGCGTACGGTGGAGCGCGACTGGCCCGAGATCACGAGAGGCTTGCTCCAACGCGGGGGCGACCGCCTGGCAGCGGATCTCGCCGAAGCCGTCTCGCTCGCCGTGCTCCTTGCCGACCGGGGATCGGCGGTCCTCTCCGAGGACCGTGTCGCCGCGTTCCGAACGCTCGCGCGATTGGAACCCGATGCGCGCTTCGAGTTCAGCGTCGTCGGATTCGACCGCGCGGGTTCGCCGTGGGCGTGGTCCGGCAAGACGCGGATCGCTCCGCGCCCAGCGTGGCCGGGCGAACCTGATTTCGTGGCGCGCATCACTCCATTCTACGTGGTGCTGGAGGCGTCACGCCAGACACCGGACGGGTGGGCGGTGGGGCAGGTACTGCTCCAGGCGGACAGCGCGGTGCCGGATCGTGATGGCGCGGTGGCGGAGCAGTTCCGTCGGCGCACCGGTGTCACGGTGGAATTTCTGCGGCCCGGATCCGAAGCCGGCCAGGGAGCGCTGTTCGACTACTGCCGGCCGTCTTGTTCCTCGGTCGTGGAGGGCGACGTCCCGGACACGCTGCTGAGCGTTCGTCTGATGCCGCCGTCCCAAGGTGGGGCGCTGCTGCGGCTGGAACGGGTGGGTGGTGCGTGGAGTGTGGTGTTCACCTTGCTCGCCTTCGCCCTGTTGCTCGTTGCCGGCTCGGGGGTGGCGCGGTGGACCGGCATCATCGGAGGCGCCGCGATGCTGCTGCTGACCCCGGCGGGAGGGCTCATTGGGCTGGGGGCGCTGTTCTCACCGGCGAATTTCTATCTCGGGTTTCTCGGCCCGCTCACCGCTTCCGCCGGGGCGGTGCTGCTCACCGCGGTGCTGACCGTTACCGTGTTCGCGTTGGCGCCGCGCCGCCGGCCGGGGACGTATGTCGCCGTTGGCTGGATCGGGACGGCAGGCGCCGTCGCCGTGCCGTTCGCCCTGTGGCGACTGACCGATGGCATCACCCCACAGGTTTCCGGCGCCGGCGTCGGGTTGTGGTTGAGTTGGCAGTTGCCCCTTGCCCTAAGTGGCGTCGCCCTTGGCCTTGTGATCATGCTGACCCGGCCGCCGGGCCGACTGGGGCGGTGGCGCGTGGCGGCGGGTGCGCTCACGACAGTGGCCGCCGCTGCACTCGGGTACGCGATGTGGGAGCCGGCGGCGGTGTGGCCGTGGTGGTATGCCCTCGTGTGGAGTGTGCCGCTCATCCTCGGTTCCCAGGCTGCGTCGCCGATGCGCGGTTTGCTCGAGATTACGGTTGTGACCGGCGTCGCCGCTTCGCTCCTGACGTGGAACGCTGACGTGCGCGGCCGGTTGTTGCTGGCACAGCGGGACACGGATCGACTGGTGGACGGCGACCCGGTGGCTATCGGGCTGCTCGATCGTTTCGGGGACGAGATCCGGGAGGGACCATTCCCGGAAACGGAGGCGGAACTCTACGCCCGGTGGCGCAGGTCGCCGCTCAGCAGAGCAGACTACCCCGCGGCGCTCGCGGCCTGGTCGCCGGCCGGCGACGCCGTGGCGGCGGTGGAATTGGCGTTGCTCGAAGTACCGCTCGGTCCGGTGCGGCTGGCAGCGGGCGCCGCGCGGGAGGCCGATCGGTCGGTGCTGGTTCGTCAGGATGCCGAGGACGGGATTCGCTACCTACTGGCCGCGCCGTTTGCCGATGGGTCCGTGGTCTCGGTCCTCGTGGGACCGCGCACTCGCCTGATCGCGCCAGTATTGGAGGCGCGGTTTCTCCGGGGCGAGCGTCGGCTGGAAGATCCGTACGAGATGTCACTAGGTGAGCCTGTGCCGGAAGAGGCGGACGCGGCGAACCGGGTGGAGTGGATGCGTGATGGAACCCAGGTGCACGGAAGCCGTGTGATCGACCTCGCGGGCGGTGCGCGCCACCTCCATATCTCGGTGCCGCTGCGCGGTCCCACCCCGCTCGTGATTCGCGGGATCCTGATCGTGCTGCTCAACGTGGCGGCGGTTGCGTTGATCGTCATGGTGGCAGCCGGCGCGCGCAAAGGGTTCGGCATTCCGGACGGCCTGCGCGATTTCGCTCGGTTGCGTTCCTACCGCACGCGGCTGGCGATCGCGCTGGCCACGTTTTTCGTGCTCCCCACCTTGGGGTTTGCGGTGTGGTCGGTCGGTCGGATCCGTGCCAACGCGGATCGATCGCGGGATCTCCTGATTCAGCAGACCCTGCGTGACGCCGCGGGTACGGCACGGCGGTTCGGGGGCTTTGCCACCCTGGTGCCGCGTGATCTGGAGATGCTGTCGCAGGAACTCGGAGCGGACCTGTTTCGCTATCGTGATGGGATGCTTGAAGGGACGAGCACGCCGGTGTTGGAGCAACTTGGGTTGATCCCGCTGTACCTCGACCCCGACGTGTTCCTGCGGCTGCTCGGGGACGACGTGCTCGAGCTCAGCGCCGACGCCGTGATTGGGGGGCAGGGGACGCGCGTCGGATACCGCGCGCTCGGAGACGCGGGGCTCGAGTCCCCGGTCCTCGCGGCGCCGCGGCTGGTCGATGCGAGCGCGATCGTGCGCGAACAGGAGGACCTGGTGCTGGGTGTCTTGCTCTCGGCCCTGCTGGGACTGGCGGCCGCGGCTGCGTTGGCGGCGATCGCCTCGCAGTCGCTCGCGCGGCCGGTGCAAGCGCTTCGTACGGCGGCCCAGGCCGTCGGGCGCGGGGATCGACTGCCTCCAAACTTGGAACACGTCCCGGCGGAGTTCGTGCCGGTCGTCGATGCCTTCGAGCGGATGGTCGCCGATATCGAACGGACGCAAACGGCGCTCGAGAACGCACGTCAACGCATGGCGACAGTACTCGCCAACGTCGCCACGGGGGTCGTGGCGTTGGACGGCGAGGCGCGCGTAACGATCGCCAACCCCCGAGCCGCGGAGTTGGTGGGGCGGGCCATTCCCGCCGGCGAGCGGATATCCGACGTGGGATTCACGGGCTGGTCCCGTGTGTGGGAGTGGACTGCCGGCATGATGGACCACGGCACCGAACTGGCCAGCGAGGAATTCACGGTCGGTCGGCGCCGCATCCGGGCCCAGGTTGCGGCACTCCACTCCGGGGACGGAGGGTGCGTCCTGGCGCTGGACGACATTACCGACCTCGCTCGCGCCGTGCGGGTGTTGGCCTGGGGCGAGCTGGCCCAGCAAATCGCGCACGAGATCAAGAACCCGCTTACCCCGATCCGGCTGGGAATCCAGCATCTGCAGCGAGCACGCCGCGACGGCCGCGCGGACTTCGATTACACGCTCGAGCGCACGGGCCAGCAGATTCTGGCGGAAATCGAGCGATTGGATGCCATCGCTCGGGCCTTCGCGCGGTTTGGCGCGCCGCCCGCCGAAGCGGCGGCGCTGGCTGCCACGGACCTGGCCAAAATCGCGCGCGAGACCGCGGATCTCTATCGGTTCGAGGAGGGTGCCGGCGTGCGGATGGAAGGTGACAGCGAGGTCGAGGGCCTCGCTCGCCGCGACGAGGTGAAAGAAGTGTTGATCAACCTCATCGAGAACGCGCGCGACGCCGGGGCCACCGACATCACCCTGCTGGTCCGGCACACCGGCGCTTGCGCCCGGATCACGGTCACCGACAACGGTCGCGGCATCACGGCCGACCACATGGCTCGGGTGTTCGAGCCGCAATTCTCGACCACCAGCAGCGGAACGGGATTGGGGCTCGCCATCTGCAAGCGGTTGGTCGAAGGTTGGGGTGGTACGATAGCGGTCGAGAGCCGCGTGGGTGAAGGAACGCGAGTGGTGATCGAGACGGCTCGGGGGTCGGGGTCGGGTGGGAGCAGCGGCTAGCGGAGCCGGCGTTCCCGGAGACGACGCGCGAACCGCTTCCGTTCGGCGGAACTCGACGCGAGGTTGATGTGTTTCACTACCGATACCCCAAGGGAGAAATGAACCGTGTTCCTGCGCCGTGCGCCCGACATCCCAGCGTCTGAGATCACCGACGAACGCCTCTACGTGAAGCGCAGAGACTTCCTCGCGGTTGGCGGCGGGGTGCTCGCCGCGGCGGCGTTCCCACTTTGGCGCCCCCAGGCCCGTGACGAGCTGACGCCGTATGAGGATGTCACGGGATATAACAACTTCTACGAGTTTGGAACGGGCAAGGACGATCCGGTGCGGAATGCGCACACCCTGCGCACGCGGCCGTGGACCGTTCGGGTTGACGGCGAAGTGCACCGTCCGGCGGAATTCGACATCGACGATCTCTGGACGAGGTTTCCGCCCGAAGAACGCGTGTACCGCCTGCGATGTGTCGAAGCATGGTCGATGGTGATTCCCTGGCTCGGGTTTCCGCTGCGGGACCTCCTGGCGGCCGTCGAGCCTACGTCCCACGCCCGCTTCGTCGAGTTCACCACGCTGTACGATCCGAATCAAATGCCCGGCCAGCGGCGGTCGTGGGTCTTGTCATGGCCGTACACCGAGGGACTGCGGCTGGACGAGGCGATGCATCCCCTCACGCTGATGGCGCTCGGCGTGTACGGACGCGCGCTGCCCAACCAGAACGGCGCACCGATCCGGCTCGTGGTGCCGTGGAAGTACGGTTTCAAGAGCGTCAAGTCGATCGTGCGGATCCGGCTCAGCCGCGAGCAGCCGCAGACAGCCTGGAATATCCAGGCGCCGCATGAGTATGGGTTCTACGCAAACGTCAACCCGGATGTGGATCACCCACGGTGGAGCCAGGCACGAGAGCGGCGGCTCGGTGAGCTCTTCAAGCGTCCGACACTGCTATTCAACGGGTACGCCGAAGCGGTTGCCAGCCTGTATAGCGGCCTCGATCTAAGGCGGAACTACTAAGGTGGGTTTGGCGTGACCTCGGTGCAGTGGATGCGGCGGGTGGCCAAACCCGCCGTTTTTCTGTTGGCGCTCGTGCCAGCCGCCCTCCTCGTGAGTGACACGTTCCGCGGCGAGTTGGGCGCCAACCCGGTGGAGGCGCTCACCCACCGAACGGGATTCTGGACGCTGACGCTGCTCATGATCACGCTGGCAGTCACTCCCGTGCGTCGCGTGACCGGTTTGGGCGTGTTGGTTCGCCTGCGGCGCATGTTGGGCCTCTTCGCGTTCTTCTACGCCGTGTTGCATTTCACGGTCTATGCTCTCGACCGCAGCATCTGGTCCGGCGAGGGATGGGGAATGTCCGCGATCGTCGAGGACGTGGCCAAGCGACCGTACATCACGGTTGGGTTCTCCGTGTTCCTGATCCTGTGCTCCCTGGCGGCCACGTCCACCAACGGTTGGGTTCGGCGGCTCGGTGGCCGGCGGTGGCAGCGATTGCACCGTCTCGTGTACGTCGCGGGCATGGGCGGGGTGCTGCACTTCCTGTGGCTTGTGAAGTCCGACATTCTGCGGCCGGCCACGTTCGGCATGGTGCTCGTGGTGCTGCTGGGTTCCCGACTCATCAAGCCGGAGCGGCGCCGCGGGTCCGTTCCCCGACCGGCGTGACCGGGGTGACCTAGCCGGGCTCGACCGTGCCGAGGTATGGCAGGGTGCGGAATCGCTCGGCGTAGTCGAGCCCATACCCCACGATCCACGAGTCCGGCACGTCGAATCCGAGGTAGTCCACCTTCACTCCGGCGGCGAGGGCGCCCGGCTTCCGTACGAGGGCGCAAGTGCGAACCGACGCCGGGTGCCTGGAGGCCAGCAGCGTCGTGAGGTAGGTCAGCGTGTCGCCGGAATCGACGATGTCCTCGACCAGGACGACGTGCTGTCCTTCGATGGGGTCGCGGAGGTCGACCAGCAATCGTACGCCCCCGCTTACCGCCCCGTTCGCGCCGTAGCTGGACGACGCCATGAACTCGATGCGATGGGGGATCGTGAGCTTGCGGGCGAGATCGGCCAGGAACACGAATGCGCCCTTGAGGACGCCGATGAACACCACGTCGCCGCGGCCGGCGTAATCGCGGTCGATGGCGCCGGCCAGCTCGCCGACACGCACGGCGATGCGCTCGGCGGAGATGAGCTCCGGAGGCGGCGTGGTCACCCGAGCGGCCCGGCGCCGCGGAATCCAACGGTGTGCGGCGTCTCGTCCGACGCTCCGACGTTGGTCACGCGCACGGAGCCCTGCCGTCCGTCTTCGAGGACCACCCGATAAGTCGCGTCCGCGTCGACATGTGCGCCGGGTGGAAGCTCCACCGTCCCATTCCAATCGGCCGGACCTTCGTTTCCTCGGGCAATCCAGAACTCCACGTTGTCGGCGACGACCGCCTCGCCCTTCAGCAGCCTGCCTGAAACGCACTCCATCGCGTCCTCCTCTTCTCAGCGTCGTTCGTAGAGGTTGGCCACCGTCACCACCTCGCTGTCGGACTCCACCGGCACGAGGATGCGACAGTAGTCCTCACCTTCGAAGCGATCCAGTCGCGCCCAGTGCTCCGCCAGCTTCGGAGCATGCAGCACGTGGACGGGAACCCGCGGGCCGTCCGGCACCCAACGAAGGGCGGGGTACCCGAGCGTCGCGCCCCACCCTTCGGCGCAAAGCTCGCCGCGAACATACCCGTGGCTCCAGCTGCCCGCCACGGTATCCAGGAGATCGTGGTGAGCTGCGCCGGGTGCGAGGCTGCCATACGTGGCGAGGAAGGAGCCCGCGTCGAACAGGCTGTCGCAGACACGCTCCAACCGGTCCCAATCCCGCCGGCGAGCGGGATCGGCACTTCTCCTCAGGTGGTTGACCTCCTCAAGCGTTCGGCAGAGGGCATCCAGCGGGATGCGCACGGCCGCGGAGGGCTAGTTGTTCGAGGTGCGGGTAACCGTGAGCTCCTCGATGTGCAGGTTCAACCGGTGGTTCACCCGCAGGCCGACGATTCCGGAGGTTTGCACCCCGTCCTTCGGGATCCGCGCCGCCAAGGCGCCGTTGATGTAGAACGCGATGCTGTCGGCACCCACATCGACGGCCAGCACGTTTCTCACGGATTGCGTCCCCGTCGCCACCAGAACGATCGCCCCGTGCTTCGTCCACGGATGGATCGTGGGGGTGGAGGTGCCCCGTCGCTGTTTGATCAGAAAGTGCCCATCCCCGCGGATCACGAAGTAGGTGTACGTCTGATCGGTACCTTGCAGATTCGCTCCGCCGATGAACACGCCGAACGCCTCCTGGGGCGGTCCGGGAAACAGGTGGATCGTGCCCTGCACCTGATACGTGCCCTCCGCCCGCATCGAGGGATCGTAGAGGATGAGCCGGGGGCCGGTCGTGAGATGCCAACCCGGTTCCATGGTGACGAACGACACCGCGGAGTCCGGTGTGCCCGGCTGGTCGAACCGGAACTCCCAACCCGCCGGTCGTTCCTGCGCCCATATGCTTGTCGGAGCCAACGCCAGCGCAAGGACCGCGAGGCGATTCAGTCGGCGCATGTTGTCCTCGATGCGAGGTTCCTCGCATGAGGATAGACGAAAGACATGGCTCGTGCCAGTCCAGGCCGTCTCCGTCGCCGCGGCTTCCCTCCGGCGTCCCTCAGGCATCCAAACCGAGGTATTGCCGGCGAAACACCGCGTCCGCTCGGGCCGACGCCGGCGGCCCGAGCGACCGGGTCGTGCCTCCCGTCAGCCACATGACCTCGTCGGCGCATTCCAGCAGCTCCTCCACCTCATGCCCCGAGGCAACGACGGCGCATCCATCGGCGGCGAGGCCGCGCAGGGCCTCCTTCATCAGCTCGCGATCCCGCGGCGCCAGTCCCTGAAGGGGCTCGTCGGCGATCAGGCAGGTCGGCACGCGCGCGATGGCGAGTGCCAGCTCGACCCGACGTCGCTCGCCGGTGGAGAGCTGACCTGCGCGGCGCCGCAGCAGCGGCGCGAGATGCAGGCGCTCGATCGCGTGGTCGACTCGGACGCCTGTAAAGGCACGCGCCAGGAGGGCGAAATGGTCGGCGACGGAAAACCACACCGCGAGAAGCCCGCGCTCTGGGATGAAGAACAGCCCTGCCCTGGCCAACCGTGCGAGCCGAACCGATGCGTACCGCTGGTCCTGGTAAATGATCACGCCGTGATCGGGTCGAAGCACGCCCGCCGCAACGCGCATGAGCGTCGACTTTCCGGAGCCGTTTCGACCCAACAGGGCCGACAGGCGGCCGGCGTGCGCCCACAGGCCGGCGGAGGTCAGAACCTTGCGCCCACGAAACCGCTTCCCGATGGATTCGGCCGACAGGACTGGAGTCACACGAGGGCGGCGATCGCCGATTCGACCGCGAGGGCCGTGAGTCCGGCAACTGCGGCGGGCAGCTGGACTGCGTACCCCAGGTCGGCCAGCAGCAGTCGCTCGCGCAGTATGCGCGTGTCGTGGTACGCCAGCAGCGCGACGAGCCCGGCCACGGCCACGGCCTCCGGTCCTCCAAACGAGATCCGGACCATGAGGAGCAGCCCACGCACACCCAACCACAGGAGGAGCGCGCGCAGACCGAGGATGATGAGCCAGCGAGGCGGCGGGAGCTTCATTCCGCTCACCGGCGGCTATTGACCTTGGTCAAGAGTCGCAGCACCTCGAGGTACAGCCATATCAAGGTGACCAGAAGACCGAACGCGGCGTACCACTCCATGTACTTCGGTGCGCCGGATTCCGCGCCGCGTTCAATGAAGTCGAAATCGAGCACGAGGTTGAGCGCGGCGACAACGACGATGAACAGGCTGACGAGAATCCCGATGGGTCCGGAATCGTGGAGGAAGGGCATGGACACCCCGAACATGCCGAGGATCCACGAGAACAGGTAGAGCACGAAGATCCCGCCCGTGGCGGCGACGACTCCCAGCTTGAAATTCTCCGTGGCGCGGATCAGTCCTGAGCGATACGCGGCGAGCAGGGCGAACAGGGTCCCGAACGTGATGCCGACCGCCTGCATGACGATGCCGGGAAACTGGCGCTCGAGGACCGCGGAAATCCCGCCCAGGAGGACGCCCTCGGCCAGCGCGTACAGCGGCGTGGACCACGGCGCTACCGTGGGGCGGAACACCGTGATCAACGCGATCACGAGCCCGATCATCGCCGCTCCCCCGATCCACAGGCCAAACTGAACGATCTCACCCGCGGCCACGCGGTTCCACGTCCACGTCGCGGAGAACGTCAGCACGAGCAACAGAATACCCGTGCGATGTACGGTGCCCGTGAGCGTCATGCGCGCGGCGTCGGGCGCCACCATGACGCGCGTGAAGGTGGAATCGTTGAGTGCCGGGTTGGCGGTGCGCATCGATGCTCTCCGAATTTGTTGGGCCGTGAGATGGCCTGCCGCAGGGTGCCGAAGCGCGGTCGGTCCGCTCAGGTTACCGCACCCCCTCGTCTTGATGTCATCGCGTTCGGTCTACATGGCCTCTCCGGGAGGATGCTACAGTCTAGGGCGCGACGGCCCGCATCAGCAAGCCGCTCAGCCACGCACCGTAGGTCCCGATGGCGTATCCGAGCACGGCCAAGAGTACACCCACCGGCGCGAGCGAAGGATGGAACGCTGACGCGACAACAGGCGCCGACGCCGCGCCGCCGACGTTGGCCTGGCTTCCCACGGCCAGATAGAACGTCGGGGCCTTGATGGCGCGTCCGACGGCGAGCAGCAGGACGGCGTGAATCGCCATCCAGACGGCACCGACGGCAAACAGCCCCGGGCGCTCGACGACCGCGCCGATATCCATGTTCATCCCGATGGTTGCCACGAGAATGTAGAGCATGGCCGATCCCACCTTCGAGGCTCCTGCGCCCTCGAGTTCGCGCGCTCGCGTGAAGGACAGGATCAGCCCCCCGGTCGTGGCGATGACCACGATCCAGAAGAACGTGCTCGTAAGCGAGAGTCGCTCGAGAGCCGGCGCGTGCGCGGCGATCCACGGCGCGATCGCGTCGGCGAGCACATGGCTCGCCCCCATGAGCCCGAACCCGACGGCGGCGATCAGCATCAGATCGGCGAGTGACGGAATGCGGCCGTGCCGTTCCTGAAACTCGATGATACGCCGCTTCAGGTCTTCGAGGGCCGACGTGTCCGCGCCGAGTTTGGCGTCGATCTGCTCGGACTCGCCGGCAAGGTAGAGCAGCACCGCCATCCAGACGTTCGCGACGAGCACGTCCACCGCGACCATTGCCGAGAACATCTCGTCGCCGACCTCGAACACTTCTTTCATGGCGGCCTGGTTCGCGCTCCCGCCGATCCAGCTGCCGGCGACGGTCGTGAGCCCGCGCCACACGGCGTCCGGCCCCGCGCCGCCGACGGTGTCCGGACTCACGAGCGACACGAGGAAGATGGCAAGCGGGCCGCCGAGCATGATCCCGACGGTGCCCGTCGCGAACATGACGATGGCCTTGGGGCCGAGTCGCAGGATACCCTTGAGGTCGATGGACAGCGTCAGGAGGACGAGCGTCGCCGGCAGGAGGTACCGGGACGCGACGAAATAGAGCCGCGACTGTTCGCCGTCGATGAGTCCGAAGCTGTTGTAGAGGGAGGGGATGAAGTAACACAGGAGCAGTGCCGGGACGTACTTGTAGAACCGCTTGAGCGTCGGGTGCCCGCTGTGCGCCGTGTAGAAGATGGCGCCCAGCGTTACGGCGAGAAGGCCGAGGACGGCTGCGTCGTTCGTGAGCACGGCCTGTGACGGTTCCATGACTGCTCCGGGTTACGGGACGCGGGTGTGCGCTACGGACAATAGTGCTACCCCCGTCCGCCGGCGAGCCGGGATGCGTCCGGCGAACGGCGCAGGAGGAACATCGACCACGAGCCCACCAGCGGGCCCAGCGCCAGCATCCCGAAAGCCACCGACCAGCCGAATGACTCACGCAGGACGGGCACCAACTGAATGGATCCCAGGGTGAGCAGGAACCCCATGGACGTCTGCGTGGTGAGTTGCGTGCCCATGTACCCCGGGGCGGCGAGCTCGCTGACGCTGGTGCTGAATTGGGCCGAATCGGCGACGATGGCGAAACCCCACACGAGCGCGATCGCGCTGGCCAGCCCCGGACGCCCCAAGCCCGCCGTACCGATGAGGACGGCACACCCTCCACTGACGATCATGCTCAGCATGGTCGTGTTGCAGCGGCCCCAGCGATCCGCGAGGCCGCCGGCGAGCAGGCTGCCGATGCCGCCGGCCGCGATGACCATGAAGGTGACGAGGGATGCGAGGAACGGCGCGCTGCCGCGGGTGTTGGGATGGGCGCCGTACACATCGAGGAGATACGCCGGGATCCAGGTCCACATGGCGTAGAGTTCCCACATGTGTCCCAGGTATCCGGTATTGGCGAGGCGCAGGGAACGCTGCCGCATCGCTTCGGTCACCTGACGCCACTGGAACGGCGGGACCGGGCTGCGGTGGGGTCCCAGATGGCCGAACCGCCAGGCGATCGCGCCACCGGCCACCGCCAGCACCGACATCGCCAGCATCACCGGCTGCCACGCCGCGATGCCGCCGAAGGCGCGCACGAGATGAGGCGACGCGGTTCCGATGGTGAGCGCACCGACCAGCATCCCGAGACCCAGACCGCGGTCCTGCACGGTCCAGGTGGCCATGATCTTCATGCCGACGGGGTAGACGAGTGCGAGCGCCATGCCCGTCCCGAACCTGAGCGCGACCGCTGGGCCGAACGATGCGTCGAGGAGCGGGATCATGGCGTTGAGCGCGGCTCCGACCCATGCGCCCGCGGCGACCACCTTGCGCGGGGCCCACCGATCGGGGACGTTGAGCAGAGCGCTCCCGAGCGCGCCCGCCACGAACCCGAGCTGCACGGACATCGTGAGCCATGCGGCCTGCGCAGGCGTCACCTGCCAGTGCGTTTGCAGCGCCGGCGCCACCGCGGTCGCCGAGAACCACAGCCCCATCCCCAACAGCTCGGCGAGCGCCAGCGCCGCGAGGACCGTCCACGTGCGCGGAGCGCTCATGGCCGGGTGACCGAGGTCGTCGGCGGGCGGATCGTCATCCGGCGCTTGCGCGACCTCGTTACATTGCTCCGCGGCCACGCACGATGCCCAAGCCGATTCCGTTGTGCCGTTCCTACCCCTCGCGGTATGGTGTCCCGCAGATCAAGGCGGTGGACCCCCGCGTGTTTCGCGTCCGCTACTATACCCACTGTCTTGCCTGCACCTTCTGCCACGATTGGTGCTGCACGGAAGGCGTTGACGTGGATCGGGTGCATCATGCGGCCATCATGGCCGCCGCGGACGCGCTCGAAGCGTTTCTGGGCGTCCCGCGGTCGTCGTGGTTCACGTCGGCGTACGAGGAGGATGATGAAGTCCCTGGTGGAGGGTCGTATCGGACGGCGGTGGTGAAGGGGGCCTGCGTGTTTCTGAACCGTGCGGGCCGCGGCTGCCGCCTCCATGCGTTCTGCGTCGACCAGGCGCTGGACTACCACGAGCTCAGGTCGATGGTGGACTGCCTGTTTCCGATCACGTACGCCGACGGGGTGTTGTTGGTGGCCGACGAGGTGCTCGACGGGTCGCTCGTGTGTCTCGATACCGGGCCCACGGTTTATCGCGGGCTGCGCCACGAACTCGAGCACTACTTCGGCAATGCGTTCGTGCGCGAACTCGACGCGGCGGAAACCCTTGTGCTGCGGCGACACGCGCGCTAGCGAAGCGCGCTCCCGCTGCCGGATGGCACCAGGTCGATGACGCGGTGGTCGTCGACATCGAGCGTTTCGCCGCGCGAGTACACCACGGCGTCGCGCAGTTCCGGTCCCTCGAACACGAAGGTGTGAAACTCTCCGGACTCACCGCAGGGATCGATGTCGTCCATGGTGCCGAGGGCGGTCACGACGTCCGCGTCGAACTCGCGTCCGAGATACGGCGCCGCGCCACGCTGCGGGTCGACACTCGTGATGATGGGTCGATAGCCGCGCTCCACGACCTCCCACGCGACTTCGATCGCGGGGGTTCCCCAGAGCGGCTCGAGATGCGCGAGTCCGCGCGCGGCGGTGCGATCCTCGTACCATTTGCGGACGTCGGCCAGATGCACGTTGCCGAACACGACGCCCTCCACGCCACGCGCGCGGAGTTGGTCGAGCGTCGTCGAGAAGTCACGCTCAAAATCCTGCTGGGTGGTGGGCACCGCAACCAACTCGAGCCCGAGCGCGGCGGCCTGGATCTCGAGCAACGAGCGCCGCACCCCGTGGAACCGCACGCGATCCGAGTTCCGGTCGTACAGGGTGGCGGCATAGTGCACCTCGACTCCGTCGCGTCGAGCCCGGTCAAGCGCCAGCACGGAGTCCTTCCCGCCGCTGGTCATGAGAGCGAAGGTCATGCGAGAAGGTACGGGTGAAAACGGGGGGCGGGAAGGAGGGCAGATTGGAGAGGGCAGAATGCAGAGGGCAGAGTGCAGAGTGCAGAGTGCAGAGTGCAGAGTGCAGAGTGCAGAGTGCAGAGGGCGGAGTGATGCGTGGTGCTGCAAACCGGCCCGCCTGGTCAGCCGAGTTGGCGCAGCTCCCTCGGGTAGGGTTCGTCAGGCGTGCCGGCGCGCGTGCGCGCGCGGGCGTTGGCGAAGAGCTGCACGAGAAAGCGGTGCCCGGCATCGTCGGCGGTGAGCTGCGCTTCGTCGATGATCGCCGCACGCGGGTATCGCTGCAGCACCGCACGCGCGAACACCCCCGCGCCGGCGGCCGTGGGCTCGTCCGCATCGACCGAGTCGAAGACCTTCGTGTCCGCGATACCGCAGGAGGGCGAGCGGCCCTTCAGAATGAACCCGTCGACCGCGCCCAGCGAGTCCAGAAAGCGGTCGCTGAACTGCCGCATTGCTTTCGTGAGGTCACGCCGCGTGCTCGGCTGCACGAGGCGCACCCCGTCGTGCAGGATGACGAGCCGAATCGGGTCGCGGGGCACGCCCAACCCGATCTCGACCTCGGGACACACCGCGATCGGCTCGACGAACGGCAGGATCGCCTTGACGAAGGGCGCCTGGACCCGCTGCCCGTTGTAGCGGCAGGCCTCCAACTCGAGGCATTTGCTGAGGACGAGGGTGGGACGAGGGTGACGCACGGCCGGAAGTTAGTGTCGTGTCCCAGGAGTTCGTTGCCTGAATCGCGAGTCCCCGGTTGCGTCCCACCAAGCGCACCAGGGTGGGGTTGGAATCACTCTGGTCGAGGCATAGGTTCGACCGTATGGCCACCGTCATCGTCCGGCTCGCTCCTGAGCTCACGACCAAGGCCCGCCGCACGCGGCGTCGGTTTCAGGAACGTCTCGTACGCAACCTCAAGGATGCGTTGGAAGGGGCCGACGTCCCCGCCAGGATCCGCCCGCGGTGGGACCGCATCGTCGTGGAATCGGACGACCCGACCGCCGGGGAGCGGGCGGCGGACGTCTTTGGGGTGAGCGGCGTGTCGCTGATCGAGGGGCGGACGGAGGCGGCGCTCGACGCGATCGTGGCAGCGGGCCGCGCGCTCTACGCGGAGCGGGTGCGCGGCAGGCGTTTTGCCGTGCGCGCGCGGCGGTCGGGAAAGCTCTCGTTCGGTACGCATGACGTGTGCGTGCAACTGGGTGCGGCGCTCAACCCCGGCGCGACGGTCGACCTCACGAACCCCGAGGTGACCGTGTGGGTGGAGCTGCGCGAGGGCGAAGCCTGGTTCTCGAGCACGCGCATCGGAGGTGTCGGGGGATTGCCGCTGGGGGTGGAGGGCAGGGCCGTGTGTCTCATCTCGGGCGGGTTCGATTCCGCGGTAGCGGCGTGGCTGATGCTCAAGCGCGGCGTCGCGCTCGACTACGTGTTCTGCAACCTCAGCGGGGATGCCTACGAGCGTTCCGTCGTCTCGGTTGCGAAGGTGTTGGCCGACCGCTGGAGTTTTGGCGACCGGCCGCGCATGCACGTGGTGGAGTTTGGTCCTGTCGTGGATCGGCTCAAGGCCCGCGTGACGCCGCGCTACTGGCAGGTCATCCTCAAGCGGCTGATGTACCGGGCGGCGGAGCAGGTGGCCCAGGAACTGGACGCGGACGCCGTGATTACCGGGGAATCGATCGGGCAGGTCTCGTCGCAGACGCTCCAGAACCTCCGGGCGATCGATGACGTCGCGATGCTACCCGTGTTCCGGCCGCTGATCGGGATGGACAAGAACGAGATCATCCGGCATGCGCAGCGCATCGGCACCGCGCCCATCAGCGCGACCGTACGCGAATACTGCGCCATCCTGCCCGATCGGCCGGTGACGAAGTGCAGCCCGGGGGCCGCACGCCGCGAGGAGGGCAAGCTGGATCTCGCGCCGCTCGCTGAGGCGGTGGCCGCGCGGAGGGTGGTCGACCTCCGTGCGCTGCGCGCGGTGGACCTCGTGCAGCCGTATCTGTTCGTCGACGACGTGCCCGACGGTGCGACGGTGCTGGATTGCCGGGACGCGCATCACCACGATGCGTGGCATTACCCGGGGGCGCAGCGATGGGACCTGGATCGGTTGGCGGTGGGCTTCCGCGAATTGGACAAGACGCGCACGTACGTGCTGTGTTGTCAGTTCGGGTTGCTGTCGGCGCACATGGCCGAGGCCATGCAGCGCGCGGGGTACGAGGCGTACTCGTTTCGCGGTGGCATGACGGCCCTGCGGCGTTACGCAGCGGACCGGGGCGGGGTTCCGGTCTAGCGAAGGCGGGACGGCGGGACCGGAGCCGTCGACCTCCGCTACGAGCGTGTCGCCGGACCGCGACCGGATTTCCATGGAAACCGTCTCTCGCCCCTCGGCATCCCACCCTCCGACCACGAGCCGGAATCCGGCGTCCGCAGCGAGCTACGTCGAGTGTGCACGCCCGATCGCCGAGGGATCCTCCAGCAGGCCCCTGACCTGTTCGGACGCCTCGAGGTAGCGCCTGGCATCTTCCGCCACCGCCCGGATCCGGCCGCTGATGTCGCCGGCGTCGAAGGAAGACTCTTGGTGGTGAGCCCGGAGGTTGGCCATCTGGAGCCACAGCGTCTTCAAGAGATCGGCCAGATAGCTGCGTTGTTCCTGAGCGCCGTCAAGCTGGCGCGTCAGGCTGCGCGCCAGGTCCAGCTGCTCCTCCACCAGGCGGCGCATGCGTTGCCGGGCTTCGGTTTGTTCGCCCCCCGACGCGGCCAGCGCCGCGAGCTTCTGCTCCAGGCGCGCCTGCTCGGCCGAGTCGGCGTCGCGCGCCAGGGCCTCGATCTGGCGGTCCAGGACCTGAATCGCACTCAGCACCTCCCGCCCCGCTGCCGCCGCGTCCCGCGCGACGCTCTGCGCGGGGCCGTCCAGCGTCCGTGCCGCCTGGATCAGTGCCTCCACCTGCTCGGCGGGGGTCGAAGGCGCCGGAGCCAACGGCTCGGGAAGAGCCCCCCCGGCCGCCAGCAGGAGCTTCCGGATATGTTCTCGCTTCCAGATCAGCGCGGCATCATCGGCTTCCGCCAACTTCGAGATCTCGCCCGCCGTCAGTCCCTGTTTCCTGCCCCAGCGGTACAGCCGGTAGCCGCGCCAGGCAAGCACTCCCGCCGCGCCGAGGCCGGGCACCATGGCGAGCGGCATTGCGGTTTGGAGCCACCAGATCGAGGCGGATCCCCAGCCCGCCCGCAGGAACACCGGCAGGGCCAGCAGGAACCCCCCGATCGCTGGTCCGTACGCCGCGCGGAATTGGCGCAAGGGCTCCGGCAGGCGATCCCACAAATCGTCCTTCCGGCGAAATCGGTTCGGCCACCACGACATCCACCACCGTGGCTTGGTGAGCACTCGGGAGAGAATGGTCCGCCAACTGTACTGCTCCAGCTTGCGCCCCCGACGCTGCGCCCAGGGCAAGAGCGCCAGGAGCCCGCCGACCGCTGCTGACGCCACCGCCCCCTCCCAATTGCCCCAGAGCGCCATGCCGTACGAGACGTAGAGCGCGCCGCCGGCCAACCAGGGGATCGGCTTCACCTCGTCCACCAGGTCTTCCAGCTCCTGCGGGAGCCAAGCGTCGCCTTCGGCGCCGGCTCGGAGCGCGCTCTCGAGCGAGCGGCCGTCGGGCATCCGCCGGTCAGGGTCCTTGGCCAGGAGCCGAGAGACCACCTCAGCCAGATCGTCGGGCACGGAGGGCGTCGCGGCCCCGACCGGCGCGGGTTCCTTCACGATGTGCTGCGTCATGACCTCGCGCGCGCTGGCTCCCTCGAACGGGCGGCGCCCTGTCAGCATCTCGTAGGCCACGACCCCCAGCGAGTAGATGTCGCTGCGGCCGTCAATCTCCCGCTCGCCGGCGGCCTGTTCGGGCGACATGTAGTGCGGGGTGCCGAGCGTGGTGCCCAGCTCGGTGAGCGTCCGCTCCATATTCACCGACTTCGCCACTCCGAAGTCGGTGAGCATGGGCCGTCCGGACTCATCCTCCACCAGGATGTTGTCCGGCTTGATGTCCCGATGAACCACGCCCTGGGTGTGGGCGTAATGCAGCGCCCCGGCGAGTTGGCCCAGCAGCTCCCGCGCCTCGTCCGGCTCCATTCGCCCCCGCCGCCGGAGCTTGGCGCTCAACGGCTCCCCCTGCACGAACCCCATCACGAAATACATGGTGCCTTCGGCCTCTCCGAAGGTGTAGAGCGGCACGATATTGGGGTGACTGAGCTTGGCGGTGGTCCGCGCCTCGCGCCGAAACCGCTGGATACTCTCGACGTCGGTCGCCTCCGGCGGGAGCACCTTGATGGCGACCAACCGGTCGAGCGCCCGCTCGCGCGCGAGATAGACCGCTCCCATCCCGCCACGACCCAGCAGCCGGACGATCTCGTACGACGCTCCCAAGGCGCGGTTCAACACGCCGACCAGCGGGTCGGTCGGCCCTGGGGACGGGAGATGCGACACCCGGGCGCCGCACTTCACACAGAAGGCGGCCTCGTTCGAGAGTTCTGCTCCACAAGAAGGGCAGCGATGATCGGCCATGACGGCCCCAACTTATGCAGGCCGAGCCCGGAAATCGCAATGACCCCCCCGGAGCTTTGCACGCCGCACGCCGCACGCCGCACGCCGCGCGTTGCGCACGCGGCGTCCCCCTTTCCCCCTTCCCACTCAGCGCCCGGCGTACCGGGCACCGCGCCCGACGTCGCTACGGCTGTCTCCGTTGCGGCCCCTGTCCGAGGTTCTTGATGCGGTCGGGCACGGCGTTCCATTGGTCGTCGCCGAGCAACGCGCGCACGGCGCCCACGCTGGCGCGCGCGTGTTCCTGCGCCTGCTGAAGCCGTGGGCGGATCAACTGAAGCAGCGCGCGTGGGTCGCCTTGCGTACCCGCCTCGTC
The DNA here is from genome assembly GCA_036397755.1 of Gemmatimonadales bacterium. GTDB lineage: Bacteria > Gemmatimonadota > Gemmatimonadetes > Gemmatimonadales > GWC2-71-9 > CAMYLY01. Next base: position 99,593 of record DASWII010000042.1, read on the forward strand.
CAACCCGGTCTGCAAGGCCTGCGCGATCGAGTCGGTGAGCGCAGCGAGCGAGTCGCTGAGCGCCGTCAGGCTGGCGACTTGCTCCGCGCTCAGCGCCAGTGAGTCGGCGAGGTCCAGCACGGCGCGGGCCGGATTCACCAGGAGCTCGCGGAATCGCTGCACGAAGTTGTCGGGCGTGAAGCCGCCGCCCGCGCCCAGCCGACCACCAGGGCCGCCGCCAAACGCTCCGCCGGGTCGCGCGCCTCCCAGTCCCCCGCCGCCGCCCAACCCGCGCCCGCCGCCCCCGCGCAGCGCGTCGAGCGCGGCACGCCCGCGGTCGGGTCCGAACGTCGCCCGGACCTGAATCCCGATCTGGAACGGTTGACGCACGGCAATCGCGCCCGGGTTGCTGACACCGAAACGCTCGTTGACGCGGTAGTCGAACGTCTGCGCGACGGGATCGAATCCGGTCACATACAACAGTGTCGCGTCCGGCCGGCTGCCCACACCCCAGCCCTTGAGGTTGTCCGACGCGTGCAGCAGCTCGTCGATCCCGTGAAGCAGATTCACGGTGGTGAGCGAAATGCTCACTCGGCGGTTCAGACCGAGGAAGCTCGGGCGATAGTTGATCTGCACGTCGAACGAGCCCTGCCACGGTCCCGTACAGCTGTTGCGCAAGGCGATCTGCCCGACCTGTTGCTCGAGGCATCGCCGGACCGCTCCGGGCGTGCCATTCAGCAAGGTCCCCATCGCCGGCGCCGCGACGGGATCGAAGACGAACGCCTGGTCGTTGGCCGAGCCGTCCCCGTTGATGTCGTTGCCCACCAGCGGCGTGAACGGCGTGCCCGAACTCAGGCGGGCGATGCCCGTGACGTCGAGCGACGTGCCGAACGGATAGGACACGGTGGCGAGCAACGAATGGCGGCGTTCGAAACCGCTCCGGGCCCACGTCATGACGTTGGGGTCTCCGGCCGTCGTGTTTCCCCCGAGGCTGTTGAATCCCCCGCCGCGCCCGCTCTGCGACGACTGATCCCTGACCCGCGACCAGGTGTAGGCGGTTTGCAGGACGACGCCGGTCCGCGTCACCCCGCCGAGCGACACCGTGAACTGGAGCGTCTCGGACTGGAGGTCGGACCCGAGCGCGCGCACCTGTCCGAAGGTCGTATCCAGGCGCGACTCGATGAAGCTCACCGCGCCGGTGGCGGGCACGATCGTCGAGGCACCGACGTAGACCGGCCTCCCGGCTTCGCTCGCCATCGTGAATCCGCCGGACGTGTCGAGATTGAGGTCGCGGACACCGTACTGGCTGACGCCGCGGGCGTAGTTGGCGTCCACCGAGAGTCGGAGCAGCGACGTCAAGAACCGCTGCGCTCCGAGCGACGCGCGCCAGGTCTTCGGCGCGCCGAAGTCGGACGCGAACACCGTGGCGCTGGGTGCGCGCGTACGGAGCGGCGTGCCGGCCCCCGCGCACGCGCTCGGGATCGAGGCGGGATCGTCCAGGTACGCGGTCCAATCCGGGACCGGCACGGCCGCACCGATGCAGTTGAGAATGCGCTCCGAGTCGTCGAGCCCGGTGGCGCGCTGGACCTCGCCCACCAGCCCGGTCGGGATGGGGCTGCGGAACCGCCCGGCGCCCCCGCGGAACACGACCGTGGGTGGCGCGCCGAGGCCGCCGCCCACGGTCCAGGTGAACCCGACGCGCGGGCTGAGGTCTACCTCCGACGGCAGGCGATCGGTCCGCACGCCGAGCGCCGATGCGAGGGCGGGATTGGCCGGGGGCGGAGACCCGAACGTCGATCCCTCGGCGCGGAGACCGATGGTGAGCTGCAGCCACCGGCTCGGGATCCACACGTCGCCCGCGTACACAGCCCAGTCGTACACCGTGGTGTTGCGCGCGGGGGCCTCCAGCGTGCGCGTGAAGGATGCCGGCGTCCCCGTCTCCAGGTCTCTCAGCGAGTTGTAAGTGAAGATCCCGAACTGATTGGCGGGGTCGGATTGCCGGATGCCCTGGACGCGGAACGCGCCGCCCAGCTTGATGCGATGCCGCAGCGCGCCGGGCAGCAGCGATACCTCGTCGGACAGATCCAGCGCGCGCACGCGCGAACTGCTCGGCAAGCTCGCGTTGCCGCCGAGGATCAACGTCGTGAACCCCGTGCTTCCGTCCTCCAGGCTCGAGGCCACCACGACTCGTCCCTGTGGCACCGACAAGTACGGCTCGCCAGCCTGGGTGGAGGTTGACCCGTACGCCTTGAACTCGTTCACGACGCGCATCCCGAAGCGGGAGGCCAGATTCATCATCAAGCCTCCGCCACGATTGGTGGACTCACCACTCGTCTCGGGGAGCGCGGTGGTGGGGAGCCTGGTTGGCTCCTGCACCGTCCCACGCCAGTCGCCCCGCAACGTGAGCGTGTGCGCGTTCGAGACCAGATAGTCGAGTCGCGCAAGCGTGGAGAGCGTGGTGTTGTCTCGTCCGTCCGGCGCCGGGGTGCCGGTGGTCAGTCCGAATCCGTCGACGATGTCGAGGAACCGATCCACGGAATCGTGCGCGACACCGACGCGGTCCAGGTCCGCGGGCGTGGCGGTGGTCAACGCCGTCAGCGGGTCACCCCGCAGCCGCGCGTTCCCCGACACGTAGACCAGGAGCCGATTGCGAATGAGCGGGCCGCCCACGCCGCCACCCACGACGTGTTGGGAGAAGCCGGAGGTGAACGGCGTGTCCTCTCCACCGCCGAATGCGAGACTCTGATCGCGCAGGGAGTAGTTCAGGGAGCCTTGAGCGTTGTTCGATCCACTCCGGCTGGTGGACGCCATCAACCCACCGCTGAAGCGTCCGCGCGCGATGTCGTAGGTGCTGGAGACCACCTGGGTGCTCCGCAGGCCCTCCTGGGGAAGTTGCCCCGACCCGAACGACATTCCATCGAGCGTGGTTTCATTCGCGTCCGGGCGCTGTCCGGCGACCGAGTAGGTGGCGGCCGTGCTGTCGGTGGCGTCGATCACGATCGCGCCGGGCACCAGCGCCGCGAGCAGCGCGAGGTCGTCCACGTCCAACGGCAGGCGCGCCAGCGCGTCGGGTGTGAGCGTGCGCTGCTGGTCTCCCGGGTTCGGACCCTGTGGAGAGCGAACGGGTTGCCGCTCGCCCGTCACCACCACCGGGTCGAGCGCGAACGCGGTGGCCTGCAACCGCACGTCCCACAGCAGGCGATCCTCATCCGCGTAGCGCACCAGGGTGGCCGTTTGCGGCAGCATGCCGACGAGTCGCGCGGTGACCTCGTACTGGCCGCCTCCGTCGGGGAACAGGATGATGTACCGCCCGCGCTCGTCGGTCACGGCGGTCCGGACGACCTCCGTTTCCAGCGACCTGGCCTGAATGGCGACACCGGCCAGGGGGGCGCCATTCGCGTCCACCACGATGCCCGTGATGATGTCGGTGGTGACCCCCACCTGGGCTGGGAGCGTTCGGACAACCCCGGGGCCGATGGCCGCGATGGCGAATGCCGCATTTAGCCATTGGCGGACGATCATGCGTCTCATGACTGGAGTACGCGCGGCGGGTCGGATTGTTAACGCTGAGCGGACCGTTCCTCGCGTGTGAGATCAGTCGTTTCTTCGGCATCGTCGTTGCCATGTACTACGACCTGTTGTCCCTGATTGGGTTGATCCGGGGGGGAGACGTGCCGCGTGGTTGTGCTCTGGCGTGCGTGATTGTGGGTAGGCCACGCGCCGCCCGGGCGACACCGTGCATGCATGCTTGCGCGCGTCCGCTCCGCGGCCGTCCTCGGCATCGATGCGTACATCGTCGACGTCGAGTCCGACATCGCCCACGGCCTGCCGTCCTTTGCCACGGTCGGCCTGCCGCACGGCGCGGTGCGCGAAGGGAGAGAACGCGTCGGCGCGGCGATCGTGAACGCCGGGTTCGAGTTCCCGCTGCGCAGGATCACGATCAATCTCGCCCCCGCCGATATCCGCAAGGACGGATCGGCGTTCGACTTGCCGATCGCCCTGGGCATCCTCGCCGCCACCGGGCAACTGCGCGTGCCTCACGCCATGACCACGGTGGACGACGCGCGGGCCCAGCTGCCGAACTTGGACGACTACCTCGTCGTCGGCGAGTTGGGGTTGGAGGGTGAACTGCGGCCGGTGCGCGGCGCGCTGTCGGTCGCCCTGGCGGCCCGGGACGCCGGCATGCAAGGGGTGGTGCTGCCGCACCAGAACATCGCGGAAGCGTCGGTCGTTCGTGGGGTGGCCGTGTTGGGAGCGACGTCCCTCGGCGAGGTAGCCGGGTTTTTTGCCGGCCGGAACGCGCTCACCGCGCCGAACCGGAACGGCGGAAAGCCTCCGGCCGCGAGGCGCGCCGACGCCGTG